>NZ_APML01000011.1 GCF_000359605.1 Gracilibacillus halophilus YIM-C55.5 | reverse complement strand
GAATGATGAATGAGTCGATCAATTACTGCTTCCGTTAATATGGAATCTCCAAAAACGTGATTCCATTGACCAAATTGGAGGTTCGTGGTGATGATCAAGCTTTTATTTTCATAACACATCGAAATAACCTGAAAGATCAATTCAGCACCTTCCTTATGAAGCGGTATATAACCTAATTCATCAAGCACTAATAAATCTAACTTCTCTATCTGCTTCATCATTTTAGGTAAGTTACCTTTTTGATTGGCTTCAATCAATTTATTTGCTAAAGATGCCACGGTAATGAACTTTACTTTATTGCCAAAACTATGTATGGCATTTAAGCTAATGAGTGTTGCCAAGTAAGTTTTCCCTGTTCCTACACCGCCATATAAAATGAGGTTCTCCCTTTGCTTGATAAAATGACCTTCTATCACCTCTTCTCTCTGAATACCATGAGGTATTTGAATATGCTCCCATTGAAATGGCTGATTACCCGTCTTCGGGAGTTGTGCTTGATTTAATAATAAGTTCACTTTTCTTTCTTCTCTATTTTGAATTTCTTTTTCAAACAGTTTCAGAAGGTATTCTTGATGATCCTCTGCTTCCACTTCATCGAAGTGTTCCCTTATCCAGCTTAATTTCAAACGTTTTGCGTAGGCTTCAATTTGCTCTTTCATGATGATACACCTCCCTTTTGAAAGAAGGCATCGTAATGAGATAAGCCTCTTGTAGCTTTTGGCATGCTTGGTACTGCTATCGTTGGTTCAATTGATGCATACATATTCGTTTCATGAAGGATAGAATAAAAACAATGCTCAATTTGATCGGCGCTTGGATGTCCGTGTGACACAGCCATCTCTAATGCCTGATTCAATAAAGAGAAATCATTATTCTTTAAAAGCTTGCCTAGTAAACGTAGGGCACTTTTTTGTTCTTCTTCTGTACAATTTTTTAAATAATCCGTCCAAATAGGTGGAAACTGATGATATAAACTTGAATATTTAATGGCCCTCGGGCGTTTGGATAACAATTCTAAATAAGGCTGCCAAATCATGGCTTTTCGTTTAACACCGTATAAACGTTTATGTTTTACAATGATTTGATTTTTTTCATTTAAAATAATGACCTCTTTATAAGAAACAGCCACTCTCACTTTTTGTTTCGCAAACCTAGGAGTAGTGGAATACTGTTTTTTATCAATGCTCACCATCCATACTTATCAGCTCTCACTTCTTCCCGTCGAACACACTCAAATTTCTTTTCAGGCAACATCAACCAATGCTCTCTTTCTTCTTCATATAGCCGCGTTTGAAGCACTTGTCTATCATAATGCATACGGTCTCGATCCTCTTCTGCTAGAGACCATAATGTTTGATTAAACTGATCAAGGTTGACCACTGTATGTTCTGGTAGAAGAAAATTATTTCTTACATATTTCACCATGGCCTCTACATGACCCTTCTCGTTCCCTTTACCGGGGTTACAAAATTCGTATTGAAAACCATAATGTAAGACAAAACGCTCATAAGTATCAGTAAGTTCTCGCTCCCCCTTAGAAAATATTTTTTAACAGCTGGAGATAAATTATCAAATCGAATAGTAGTAGGTACTCCTCCCATATAATGAAACATTCGCTGTAATCCTTCTAATAAACACTCTGTATTTTCCGAAGGAAATACTTGAAAGTAAAAACTATTACTATATGGAAATGACATAACCAAATAAGGTAAGTCTATCACTTCTGATTCATATTTAAATGGAGCTGTTCCAAAGTCTACTTGTGCTGTACCAGGAACAGATTCAAGCGGTAAAGCTACTTCCTCCGATGTTGCTTGTAATTCCCTTTTACGCTTTGCGACATAATCGCGAACCGTTCGGGCTGACCCCTTGAAATCATGAAACTTTGTTAATTGTTGATACATTTTTTTGGCCGTTCGTTGATACTTCTTTTTCTTTTTTAAATCTTCTTTGATCCATTTGTCTATAATCGGTTTTACAGGATCCATCACCGGTGATTTACGATGCTGTTTCTCTTTTCTCTTAAATTCTTCTTGGTTTGCATACTTTGTAACCGTTCGTGGGTCAATTCCCATTCTTCTACCCACGTTGGCATATGTTTCTCCTTTTTGATTCACTTCATGTCTGATATAATTCATTTGAGCCACTGCTAACATCTCCTTAATAACCTCCTGTCGAACGTTGTTGGTCCAACGAGGAGTTTATATTTTTTGGGGGAGGTTGGCAAGTGGTTTTTCTTTTATATATTCCCCACTCGGAACTACATAAATTGAATGCCAATTGCTACATTTTTAGTATGCCATAAACAGTGTAAGTACTTGCGACTGCAAGTCTTGTCCTTGAATAGACACTCTAGCATATCCATATTTCAAACCAGCACCTCATTTATAAACATAAATTATGACACCTTTTCATGATTGATTTTACAGAAAGACAAAAAAGAGAGTCAAAACTTTTAAGTTTTGACTCCTTAAATATAACTTCTTTCGATATAATTAACTATCGCTGTATTTCTTACATTCTTTTAAAACCTGGTATTACTAGGTTTAATGATATAAGTGTTTATGCAGAAATTGATTTAACCATATTTAATACAATTTAATTAAATATGAGTCATTTGTGAGTTAAGAAATGTTGGCGGGCAATTATAATTTTATTAAATTATATACAAAATAGAGAATTGTTGATTAGGAACTCAATTTTAATTCTCAATTATACTTAAGTCATGATTTAATGAACTAGACTGTATTAACATCTAACCAATATATACCTATTAATTCTTCCATTATAGGTGAGTTTATCATTATCAATTTCCAGCACTGGTATGTAACACCTTAGTACTATGACCATCTCTTCGGTTCGATTATTCTTATTTAATAAGTTTCTTGCTCCTCCATCTCCCCAGTATAATATATCGATTATAAAAAACTAAAACCCTTAACCAGTTTTTAAGCTCCGCACTATAGTTGTTTATTAAATTCACTCAAAGTATTGAGTATGAATAGCCTTTGCATGTGCTGTATCAATCACAAAATTATTATCAGGTGAAGATATATTAGAAATCTCATTATTTAATAATGGAGAATTCGCTATCAAATGCCCAGAATAATCTAACCATAAAACCTCAGATTCATCAATTACTGGGAATACATTCCAATAATCTTTTTTGGAAAACTGATCGTTCTTAAGTTTCACATTAAGATTAATATTGTTGATTTCTTCTGTTTTTTGATAATTTGGAAATCTAATGTTCACCCATTCCCTTATCAGCTTGATATTATATACATCCACTTCATTATCTGATTCATCATAATATTCTCTAGATACATTCTCAGCTTCTGACCTAGTATATATATATCCATTTGATAGAAGATAGGCTGCTACAGGGTCAAGAGTTCCCCAAGTGATTAAATCCTTAATCCAAAAGACTACCCATGGCAAATCAGTTTTTTCCCAATCATCTAAAGTTAATAAACTCGACTTTCCATCATTAATCTCCTCAATAACCATCGCTAAAACCGTACTTAATCCCCAGTTAAATTTGTATACAAAGTTATCATATACAAATTTTATCCATTCAGCTTTTTGATTCTCTTTCCCAGGCTTCACTTCCCCTTTTCCAGAAGTTATCCACCAAATTAAAATAGATTCCCATTCTACACTAGACTTGTTTCTTTTGATCCCCTCCTTAATACTAAACTTTTCAAGCATATTTATGTGCTCTATACAGTTCTTAATAAATTTTACTCTCTCTTTATTTGTCCAATTCTGATATTCCTCTCCGCTTTTTAAGTGAGATATAATTTGCTGGTGAATTTTAAAAAGCTGCTTTGCGAACCTAGGTTGTAGGCTTGTTTTATAAATTTTGTTTCTATACTTCTTATCTTGATATATGTCATTGATCACGGCGTTTCCTCTCTTCAAAAATATCTTTTCCATACTTTCCTCTGCCGTGCTTACATAAAAAGCATAGGTATTTTTCCAAATATACTTTATGAGATCTTCATGTTCAGATAGTGGCAAATTCCCCCGATCTTCATCTGAGTTCTCATACTCAACCACTGCTGAAAGAATAACACTATCTAAAGTGTCCAAGGCCTGTTCTGCCACTAAATCATTTCTATCTTGAAAAATCTCATTGTTATCGCTTGGAATACAAGTTTCTAACCATTCTTGAAATTCATCGTTTGACTTGGTCCCAGTTATCTGCTCCCACTGATCTTTTATATAAATTATCAAATTCGCTAAAGGACTAGGATTTTTATGCTGATTTTGAAGAACAGCAGTATCATCCAGATACCCTAACAGAATATTTCTATAATGATTCCTAGCATTTTCAGCACTATATAAAATTGAAGATGAAGGTTTCTCGAGGAATACTAAACTTCTACCTTCAGTTCCATTTCCCGGTCTTCCTGCCCTACCTGTTAAATTCTTAAATTCACTAATAGAAATTGTATCCCCTCGTCTAGAAAGTACAGGTACTAATACTATATCGAAAGGTAAGTTGATCCCTTCAGAGAGAGTTGATGATGCTAGAACAACATTAACTATTCTAGAATTAATTACTTCTATTAGTAATTTAGAATAAATGCTAGGCATTTTTCCATAATGAACTACTATTCCTTTTTCTAATAACTTATATTCATTAGAATTTTCTCCATAATAGTCTATGCAAGATTTTAAGCACTTTTCCCACAAATCTTTCTTATAAGGTTCCGTAGGTTCCTTAAAGAAAACGGGTAATCCTTCTTTGTATACTTTTGTAATAACGTGATAAAAATCGTTAGCATATCCATTCACATGTTGCATCACAGAAATCAGGACGGTATCGGACTGCTCATGCTCTTTGACTTTAGCAAACTGTAAAGCTGCCCAAAATAAAAATGGGCGAGAATACTTAGGAAATCCGTTGTTATTAGTATTAGAGTACCTTCTTGGTAAATCAATAAATTTTAACGGACTTGCTTCTATTGGATTTGGAATAAAGGGACTTATACCACGATCCCCAGTATAATTGGTACTTAATGATGCTCCATTAAGTACGTCATACCTAATACTAAAATCGCCAGACTTTTGAAATTCCAATCTCCCAATTAGTTGTCTTGTGCTTCGATAAGGTGTTTCCTCAGGTGAAAAACTGTCATTTGTTAACCATTTAGTTAATTTTGATGAATCTTCTCCTATTACCGCTGATAATGCGATCACTTTTTTCCTGTTATCGTGTAAGTAGGAAATTAATCTGCTTGCTAAAGATTCTAGCCTTAAAGAGCGGTTATCACCCGAAACAAGGGTTTCCGCATTATGATCATATTGAACTGAGTGTGCTTCATCTATTATTACTAATGACAAACGGTTTAAAAATAGAGGACCTAAAAAGCGAAGTAATGCCTCTCCCTTTTCGTAAGTACAAATTAATACTGTCTTATCATCATGAGTTATCCATGTATCAGTAGGTCCCCAGTCAATACCTCCATACAATCCTGTGACTATTACATTTTCATTAGGAATATTCTTCAGGACACGATTCATCTTTGATTCAGTTTCTGAAGCTAAAGCTCTTGAAGGTACTAGGTATAATACGATTGGTTGTCCTAGATGAAATGGAACATCAATATTTGTTTCTAGATTTTCATTATTTTTTGCTGAAAAGAGGCTTTTTATAATTGATATCTCTGCTATTGTGGTTTTACCTGAACCCGTTGGGGTGCATAATACAAATGAATCTTCATTAATTAGCTTATCTAACCCCCTAAGTTGCGAAGGCCATAATAGGGATTTGTTTTCTAAGAAATTCTTTCTAATATAAATCTCTAAAGCTTTATTGAAACTTTTACCTTCTACTTTATAAAGATCTTCTGTAGCAGTTCTAATAGATTGTTTTACGTACCTTTCAAACAATTCTGCACATAGCTTCGAAAGTAGCCAGTTATAAGAATTCTTATCATGAATTAATATTCGTGATATATCCCTAAATTTATTAATAGCTCTTTGTAATCTATCTCTAACTCCCCATTTCAAAAAACCTACTAACAATCCGATTATACTTACAACTTCACGGGCTATGTATTTGTTAAAATCTTCTTCGAAATTTAAAACATCTGTTTCAAAACTTTTCGGCTCATTATTTCTCCAGTATGCATTTATTTTTTTTTCTAAATTTATAAAGTCATTTTTCAAAAAAAGTCTTAATATCTCTGATTCTTCTGATGATTCTTTCCTTTCTTTTAAAAGACCTAAGGCGATAGCAGGATATCCAGCAATTTGATAAGATGCAGCAGATATAAAGTGGAGAGGATAAGAATGTTCATTTATAGCAGGATGAGAAAGATACTCTAACATTTCTCCCCCGTTACTGAAGAATTCTTCCCAACCTTCCCTACTCTCATCTTTTAAAGTGAAACCTAAGTAAAGCAAACGAAATGCTTCACTTAGATTATCTTGATAATCTTTGCTACTCCAACTTTTAAGTCCACCTTTATTTAAATTTACTTTTGTGTAATGACTATATAACTTTGCTAAACTATTGGATATATGCTTGGACTGGAAGCTTTTATAATAACTTTCAATAACACTTTCCATTTCTTGACTTACTTTTTTATTCGCCATAACTATCTTCCTCTTTTTGATAGATGGTTTTTACAAGTTGATCAATATCAGATATATGAACCTCTACAGATTCTAGCTCTCTACCTGCACTATAACCTTCATGTGGTTCCTCGGTATCGATCCAAGTGCTTTTTTTCTTGGGAGAATTTCCACAAACATAACTTACTAAATCATATCTATTACTATTGCCAAAGTTCCCAAGATCTAAATATAGATTTCTCAAAGCTTCCGACCATCTTATCGCATAATCAGTATCATAATCGTTTAGAATTTCAATTAATCTTAATGTTTCTACTGGTATTATGTTTGAATCGCTTAATTGCTCATGTGCCTTTTTAACCAGAGAACTACTATGATCATTTGTGCACTTAGCTTCGCAAAACAATATTTTACGAATATTAGTTTCACTCTGATCTAATTCAAAAGCTAAGCAATCATCCCCAGGTCTTCCCATAGTAGCATTCTTTTTATCACCTGTTCTTTTATATGTTTCTAACTGATCAAATGCAGCCTCATGATGCCGAAAACTAAACACGGGTACCTTCCAATTCTCAACATTAAATGGAGCAAAATTTTCAGCAATAATACCAGCAAAAACTTCACCAAAAGTTCCCTTTAATGTTGTTAAATCAAGTTGATCAGGATAACCATAAGCCGGATCCATTTTACCTAGTGACTCAATATCTTCAACACTTGGGTCAAGTGTTTTAAGAAGCAAAGACCTTTTTGAATTTTTATAATCTTGGTGAGCTTCTTCAACCATATTTTTTAATGAAGGAACTATCTCATCTCTAAATGTTAGTTCTTCGTTAAGTTTTAAATGTCTATACTTTTTACCTTTGTTCTCTGTTCTTGAAGTTAATAACCATGAATTAAATTGAACGTCCCTTAATCTTATTTCCATCAAATCCCCCTCAATACTCTTGTCCTGTCTGCAAATTTCGTTATCCAATCCCACAATCCTTCTTTTAAAATAACATAAATATTACTAATTATTAACTTATTTTCCTGTTTCATTCTCATTTAATGTCTTTGTGGTAGGTGAACACAAAAGTGGACCAAAACGCTAAAGTCTTTTGACTTGAATCCGACTTTTGGTAAGTAGTCCAGTGATCCATGGATACGAATTTGATTGAACCAGTGCACAAAATCAAATCATTCAAGGTCAAGATCTTGTTGATTAATAAAATGGGAACCATTCATAAACTCTATTTTGATTGCTTTAAATCTTGATTCAGCAAAGGTGTCTTCATAATGATTGCCTTTGTTGCTTACGTTCAAAATCGAACGATTAAAATGACCTATCAATGAGAGCGTTTTTAAATTCGCTTCCATAGTTCGTGTGAAACATTTTCAAATTGACGAAAGTATTTTTGAACAGATGCAAATGCGCGTTGAACTAACCCAGCACTCTTTCTTGAACCAGCGCTTTGACTGGTGATTTTGCAATTATATAAAATCAATCAATATACATATATAATTCCACTAATATCCAGTTAGAAAATAGGTGAAGTCACTGATGATCACTTGATAAGGTTTTTCCTGATGAAACGATCGATTTAATGTGTTCCTGATATCTGTTTCTTTAACAAGTGTCGTCATCAGCTTAAATTGAGTAACGGTATACTCTTAGATTCTAATCTTTACTCTTTTATCTCTGATCAGATGTGACGTCGAGTTACGATCCAACCTAATTTAGTGAGTTCAATTTGGATTTTTAGTTGTCCACCGTTTTGTCGGCTATCTATAAATATTTGAACCAAGTGTATGTGACCTTAACGAAACTGTCCAATTAAGTGTAACTTGAACAGATTCTATAAAAATAATATTGGATATGTTTATAATTCGCTCTTTTTAGTTTACTCGATTATAAATGGAACTTCGAGGTCATAAAACGTAAAAACCCCCGAATAAGGACACTTTTTTATCAGTGTCCTTATTCGGGGAATAGTTTAAGTTTTGATTCTTTTTTTATATAATCCTATAGCCACTATTTATATAAATCTTTTTCTAAAGCTTTAATAGTTCTAGATTTGACTGGTATAGATCCAATATCATATTTGTAATTAATATCCCTAACTACTTCATAAAACATTGACTCTTCATCTAGAAATGGATGAATATGAACTTCCTCAATAAATTCAATCATACTGTTTTTTGGACCTTTATTATTCATATGTATTGGGACTTTAATTGCACTTTCAGTTGGCATTTCTGTTTCAAATTCACCACTTCTTGTTTTAGTGGGGGTAAATATAGCACGAACTTCACTTTCATACTGGTACTCAATTGGTTTTATACTGAAAGATGCAGAAATTGTAGAGTTACTTTGAGATATAATCTCCCAAACTTCCTGATTAGTTTCATGACTTAATGCAATCAAGTTATCAAGATAATTAACTCTCACAACTTCTCCATTGAAGTAATCTGAAGAATAATTTTCTACCACTTTTCGAAGCTTACTCTTTGTTGTTTTAATTGCAACTGACTCCAGGCCACCACCAAAAAGCTCCCACATAGAAAGGGACATGGATTCACTAGCACTCCAACAATTAATGAAAGTTGAATTGCGTAATTTTTCAGCTTGACGTTGATACTCCTCAATTTGATGAGGTCTTTTGATCACTTGATTGTTCCATTTATCCAATGTACTTTCTTCCGCTAATAGTGTGTGATATATCTATTTACCTTTGCCCACCTGTTTATCTAGTACATCTAAGGCGGAATATGGTTGGGCGCTGGGTTCGTGAGTACAAAGACGGCAAATTTGGTGACACGGATATCACGTCTGCACCTGACCTTGATACGAAAGAGCTATCTAATGAAAATGATCAATTAAAGCAGCTTTTGGGCGAAAAAGACCTTGAAATTGCCGTATTGCGAGATCTTATAAAAAAGAAAAACCCTCACTTACTGAAAAAATTGAAGTAGCCGATAAATGGATTGGGAACGGTTATACGATGACGTTAGTATTAAAAATTGTCGATATACCACGTTCCACCTATTACCATCGTAAATATTACCGGGTAGAAGAGAAAAAAGTGAGTGAGGGACGCCCGGCACCAGGATACTCAACCTATGAAGACGGAACAAAAGTCCCCGACGAACAAA
>NZ_APML01000010.1 GCF_000359605.1 Gracilibacillus halophilus YIM-C55.5 | reverse complement strand
AAAATCACCCGAAACGAAACCTGTGAGTTTCGGGAAGTTGAGGTCGTGCCCGCGGCAAGCGCCCGTCTGAAGCGAAAATCGAAAGATTCCATCTTTTATTCGAAAAACTAAATGCATTTTTATGAATATTAGGCAATTATATTCATTTTTTGTTATGTCACGAATTCAGGTTGAAGAAAAAACGCTTGGGGATTAAACCGCAAGCGTTACACCATTTCCATTATATAAATAATACGGATAGCTACCCAGTACATCTACTGTACAGCCGAGTGATTCAAGTTCGGCGATCGCATTTGGAATTAATACATCATCCATTTTCTGTTCAATATCGATAAGAAAATAATAATGCCCTAATCCTGTTTTCATTGGTCTCGACTCAATTTTAGATAAGTTTAAGTGTCTCCATGCAAAAGCTGATAACACTTGATGGAGTGCCCCCGGTCGATCGGATGGTAAAGATATCGTCAACGTTGTCTTTTGTCCCCGCTCTTCTAACTGGGTAGAGGACAGTGAAGTTTCATTATGATGCAATACGACAAAACGCGTATGATTATTATCAAAGTCATGGATGTCTTTCTCAACGATCGATAGATCATACTCTTTGGCTGCTAAGTGATTAGCAATGGCTGCGATATTTCGTTCCGGATGTTGACTTACATATTCAGCTGCTGCCCCAGTAGATTTCATCGAATGACTATCTAAGCTAGGGAACTTTTGACGTAAAAACGAATGACATTGCGCGATTGCATGTGAATGAGAATAAACACCTTCGACTGCTTCCCATGTTTTTACATTCGATGGATGTACCATAAAATGTTGGCGAATCGGCACAATGACTTCACTTACGATCTTAATATTTTTTGTTTGAATTAAATAGTCTAACGTAATATTTACCGTGCCTTCAATCGCATTTTCCAAAGGTAACACGGCATATTTCACTTCCTGATTAGATACCGCATCAATACATTCTGGAATGGTTTGATAACTTTTTTTCTTTTCTCCATTAAACATTGAGTCCACTGCAATTTTTGTAAAGGTTCCTTTTGGTCCCAAATATCCGATAGTGCCTGTCATCCTATTGCTCCTCCTATTCAAGAAACACCTGAACTTAAAATTTCGACTTGACGAACAAATTCATATTGTTTTAAATCATAGATTAATTGATCAATTTCCGTAGTGACACCCGTTGTATGAAGTGATAACGTTACATTTGCTTTTCCTTGAATGGGGATCGTCTGATGAATGGTTAATATATTACAACCTGCATCAGCTACTAACGATAATAATTGTGATAAGGCACCAGGCCGATCTTCCAAATGAAAAAACAATGTAATCATCTGTTCTTTTACCATATGCTGAAACGGAAAAACTGCATCGCGATATTTATAAAATACACTTCGAGAAACCCCGACCTGTTTGACAGCTTCATGAATGGAATCGACATTTCGATCTTCCAGTAGTTTTTTCGCTTGTAATGTTTTCTTCATGCCTTCTGGCAAGAAATCATCGCGAACTAAATAAAACTTTTCATTTCTTTCCATCATTCGTTTATTCCCCTTTATCGTCACCAGGCCGACTCGTTCCCATACGTACTATTATTCCATAAATTCGAACTCATAATCAAGTAATCGTACTGTGTCACCGTCTTCTGCTCCACGTTTTCTTAATGCATCGTCAACGCCCATACCGCGTAACTGACGAGCAAACCGTTGGATAGATTCATCACGAGTAAAATCTGTCATTTTGAACAGTTTTTCAATTTTTTCTCCGTAAAGAACATAAGCTCCATCTGAATCTCTCGTAATGGAAAAAGGTTGCTCTTCTTTCTCATAACGATATACGACACGTTCTTCTGTTTGTTCGATCGGTTGGTAATTCTTTGGTATTTGTTCTAATTGATTAGCGACTTCGAATAAAACATCGCGAATGCCTTGTTTGGTCACCGTTGAAACTGGAAAAATCGGATACTTGTCCCCAACTTGTTCGCGGAATAATTCTAACATCTCTTCGGCACCTGGGACATCGATTTTATTCGCAATGATGATTTGTGGACGTTCAAGTAACGAAGCATCATATTGCTCTAGTTCTCGATTAATCGTAACAAAATCTTCATATGGGTCTCTTCCCTCGGTTGAAGCTATATCGACGACATGTAAAATAACCCTTGTCCGTTCCACATGTCGTAAAAATTGATCCCCTAAACCGACACCTTCATGAGCACCTTCAATCAATCCAGGTAGATCTGCGATGACAAAGCTACGTTGATCAGCGGTGTCAACCACTCCTAAATTGGGAGATAGCGTCGTAAAATGATAATCAGCGATTTTCGGTTTTGCCGCACTTACAACCGATAGAAACGTTGATTTTCCGACACTTGGAAAACCGACTAAACCGACGTCAGCAATCAATTTCAATTCAATTTGAATGTCTTTTTCTTCGCCAGGCTCACCTTTCTCCGATAATTCTGGTGCAGGATTTTTAGCCGATGCAAAGCGGATATTCCCTCTACCGCCTCGTCCACCTTTAACAACTGTTCCCTGTTGCTTATGTTCAAGTAAATCAGCGATCACTTCACCCGTATGTGCATCTTTCACCGTCGTTCCCTGTGGTACGGGTAAAATAAGTGGATCAGCATTTTTCCCGTGCATCCCTTTACTCATACCATTTTCACCGCGTTTGGCTTTAAAATGTTTTTGATAACGGAAGTCCATTAGTGTATTTAGCCCTTCGTCTACTTCAAAGATGATGTCGCCACCGTTTCCGCCGTCACCACCTGCAGGACCACCCATAGGTACATAAATCTCTCGGCGAAATGCGACTAAGCCATCTCCGCCATCTCCTGCTTTGACGTATACTTTCACCTGATCGACAAACATGTTGCCTCACCTTCTTTCTTATTCTATCCATTCAATATGTATGACCGAATCTTCCGTAGTGATCTTTTGAATAAACGAAAGATTTTGAATATATTTGATTTCTTGCTTATTATACGCTTGACTTGGTGAAATCACTGCTTGAATCACCAATTGATCTGTATCTGCGTTTAACATAAGCTCCACATTCATTGGATTTGTTGTAGTAGCCATTTGACGTAACTGTTGTAACAATTGAGAGAGATGTTTTTCAACTTGCTCATCTGAAGCCTCCACGTTCTGCTGTTCGCGATTGACTTGATAGGTTAAAGAAATCTCATCGGTACGCCATTGCTGTTGTAATATCGTTATCAACGTTTTGGGCAGTCCTAATTGATCGAGAGCACGTTCATGATTCGTCATGGCTAATATATCTTGCGTTTTCTCTTGTACACGTTCTAGCTTCCCCATTTGGGCATATCCCATAATCAACTGCAACTCATTTAACCAATCATGACGATAATGACGAATAATTTCTACGATTTCTTCTTCGTTCATATCCTACCCTCCCCCACACAATAAACAAATTATAGCATAGAAAAAAGACTGATTCATCTTATCATTTTTCTAATGTGTAAAAAAAGCTCTAATCTTTAAAAGATTAGAGCTTTTTCCTACTTTATGATGCAGGATATACACTTACTTTTTTACGGTTACGGCCTTGGCGTTCAAAACGAACAACACCGTCTGTTTTAGCAAAAAGTGTGTCGTCTCCTCCGCGGCCAACGTTTTCACCTGGATAAATCTTTGTACCACGTTGACGGTAAAGGATTGATCCACCAGTTACGAATTGACCGTCTGCACGTTTAGCTCCTAAACGTTTCGAGATCGAATCACGACCGTTTTTCGTACTACCTACACCCTTTTTCTGTGCGAAAAATTGTAAATCTAGACGTAGCATGGGGTGCACCTCCTTTTATTGTTCAGCTATAGATAGAAATTGACCATATTCCGATTCCACGGATTGTAATGACACAAGCATTCCTTCAAGTAGCCATGCTGCTTTCTTCAAAATAGCTTCATCCACTTGACTTGGAATGGCAATGTGTAAATATCCGCCTTCATCACCAGCTTGGTCAACGTATAAATCAATTTCACATAGTTCACTTACAGCATTGGCAGCACCGAATGTAATAGCTGAGACTGCAGCACACACTAGATCGTGTCCATACGGTCCACTATCAGCATGACCTTTAACTGTATACGCTGTAATATCATGATTTTTTCGTTCGATTAATACTTGGATCATCGGAACAAAACCTTATGCATTAATTTTTTCAATCGTAAGCTTTGTATATGGTTGACGATGACCTTGTTTACGAGAATAGTTTTTCTTTGGCTTGTACTTAAACACATCGATTTTCTTATGACGTCCTTGCTTTTCTACCTTAGCAGTTACAGAAGCGCCATCTACATATGGAGCACCAAATTTCGCTTCTTCACCACCAACAGCAAGTACTTTATCAAGCGTAATCGACTCACCATTTTCAGCATCTAATTTCTCAACAAAGATTGATTGTCCTTCTTCAACCTTAACTTGCTTACCACCAGATTCGATAATTGCGTACATTCTTTGCACCTCCTCTTAAACTCAGACTCGCCATACAGGTGCTCTATCAAAAGTCTTAATAACCTGTTCTGAGCGGTTGTAGCAACGGGTGCTACATTTACAACGAATCGATCATACCATAGCTTAGATTACCTTGTCAATGCTAGCTTTAGGATCAACTGGACGATACTCATCAATCAACTCCATACTGCCTGTCCTTACCATTTGATAACTGGTTTCTTGCTGGTCTTCGATCATATAAACATGTAAAGTGAATGTTGTCGTCATATTGGGTACCACTTCTCTTTGAAAAATGTACTTTATTGTCGGATGAACTTTTATTAAAACCGCTTCTGCATTTGTATGATGCAAGGCAATCAATTCTCTTTCTAACTGAAAACTCATCGATTGCAAGCTACGATTCTGACTCGGAACCACACCGGTGTCGGTTAGAAGTTCCGTTACACTTGGCCCTTCTCGTTTTCGCGTCATTTCCACAAGGCCAAGCTTTGTCATGCCATAAACTTCTGTTCGTACGGGATCCTGTTTACTGAATTGTCGTAGTTGTTGAAGCAACAGCTCTTGATCAGCTTTTCGTTTCATTTTTAAAAAGTCGATCACAATCATACCAGCAATATTACGTCTGCGAATTTCATTGATACACACCTCTACTGCTTCTCGATTAATCTGTTTTATTGTTTCTTGTTTGTTCGTCTTACCTTTAAAACGATGACTATCGATATCAATGACAGTTAATGCTTCTGTCGCTTGAATCGTTACTGTTATTCCTGAATGTGTGTGAATGACAGGCTGCATGAGCTTATCCAGTAGTTGATCGATCGTTTTCCCTTCAATAAGTGGCATAGGATAGGCTGTTTCGATACAGTTTGCAAGTGATGGCTGTTCCTGCTTTAATCGTTTCATCGCTAGCGGATGATCGACAACGACACGTTGGATCGGATAACTTATGTAGCGATTGACCAATTGGTTAGGGACGATTGATGTTTTCTCTAGACAAAATGGTGGTTTGTGTTCTTTAGCCAGTTGGATGATGGCATTCATACGTTCTCTAGCAGTTTGTAACTGTGCTTGTAACTCGTCTTCCGATAACGTCACACTATTTGTACGTAAAATGACGCCTTCTTGTTTCTGTAACTGATTCTTTATGAATACTTGTAATCTCTCTTTGTCCGATTCAGCAATTTTATGAGAGAAGGCAACATAATGACCATATGGCATATAGACAAGACCGCTACTTGAGATGGTAATATTAGCTGTTAGCTTAGCACCCTTTTGTTGATAAGGAGCTTTGACGACCTGGACAATCATTGTTTTGCCATCAGATAATGGATCTTGTTCGGCAAATGGGTACTCTTTTAATGGTAAGAACCCTGGTTGGTTATCACCAATATCAATAAAAGCTGCTTGAATACTTTGGTCTACATTACGGACTTTTCCTATATAAATTTGATCGATTTGGACTGTCTCTGTTTGACGATCAATAAAGATATCTTTGGCTATATGATTTTCTAAATAAACACCAATACGTTCACTCGGTTTCATATATAAATGGATTTCTGACATGTTATCCTCATTCCTTATGCGATTTCACGGATTGATTCACGGTAGCGTTTTTGCTCAAAAAAGGCATCTAAACAATCTGCTTCCGATAATTGATAGGACTGATACACTTGTGGATCATGGTAACTGATCACATAACGAGAATGACGGCGAAAGTGATAAAATATATCGAGCAGTCGCATCGATGGCTCTACTTGTATTGTTTTCACACGTGATGGTACATGATGTTGACAATGACGACTCCACAAAAAACGCCACCATTTATAGTATCTTCTTTTCCATTCTAAGCGATTTTCCCAAAATAAAAAAATCATAAGCAATAATAAACTGAAAGACATCGCACCGATTTGATACACAATGAGTAAACAGGCAGTGATAACGATAAATGAAGTACAAATCGTAACAACATGTGCACGGTAATGAGATAAAAATAGATCACAACCAAGTTGAATCAGTCGTGCTCCATCTAATGGCCATATTGGCAACAGGTTTCCACATAAAATGACGGTGTTGTATTGATAAATCATCATGATGGTTTGTTCTGGGAGAATATCATATTGTTGGATAAACCATGCAATCATAAAGATGAATAGATGTGTCGCGGGACCTGCGATTGTTACTAAAAATTCTTCCTTCATGGGTCTAGTTCCGTATTCGTCCGTTTCCATTACACCACCAAAAATCCATAAAAAAATGCGCCGAATTCGCCAACGGAAATACTGGGCGCAAAAGTAATGACCGCATTCATGAATCAAGACAATAAGAAAAATAATGAGAAATTCAACAAACATCCCGGTAATAAACGCAAGAAATAGGAAGAATAATAAAATTGGATGCATTGCGATGGGTGGAATGAACCTACGATTGATCGTCAACTTGCATCACCCGAATCGGATCAATAAATTGTTGGTTTTTCTCAATTGCAAAGTACATTGTCTCTTCTGCTTCTTCATCTGGGGCAAACGTTCCGATCGTTTGATTCGCTCGTATCGATTGATAGGAATGAACTTGAATATCCGTTAAATGTCCATAGACCGATTTACTTCGATCTTGATGCTGTACGATGACCGTTTTACCCGTTTCGCGGTCATTCCCTGCAAATAATACCGTTCCTGCTTTAATGGCAATAACGTCTGATTCTTCTTGTGTTGAAATGCGAACACCTCTGCCATTTTCACCAAAGGTTTGACGTATTTGTCCATTAACAGGTAATGCTTGCACTTGATCACTATTTTGGACATTTTGATTTGAAGACACAGCAAAAGGAGCACCAAATTTCGCTTGATACCATGCATTCACAGTAGCGAAAGGAAACTCCTCCGTCAATGCTTGGCTTGTCCATTGTTTCGGTTGTTGTAACCATTGATGATTTGAAGATAATGTAACGACACTGCCAAAAAATAAAGCTGTCGCTATGATACTTTTCATTAAAAAGGAACGTAATAGTGGTGTGTCTTGTTGACGCCGTTGCCAGCTTGGCATGGTGGGAACATGTCCATGTCTTTCTTCATCTTCCACTGGTACCTTATGAAATAACGAATCATCATGAGGGATCTTGGGAGCTTTTGCAGTTGTAAATTTATGCTTTTGTTTTTTTCTTTTTGCGATGTTATTTCGTATTTCAGATAGATTTTTTTTCATAGCGCTCACTATCCTTCATCCGTATTTGTACCAGTCTATGATCCAACTTGTACAAATATGATAGAAGAAATCTATCGGTATGTGAACAGACGCTTACGATTGGCGCCTGTTACCGAAATCCGAGTGCCTTTTTTACTTTATCAAAGAACCCTTCTTTCTGCTCTAGATTCATTAATGGGACGGATTCTCCCAAAATGCGTCTAGCAATGTTACGATAAGCGATCGATGCACGAGTGTTTGGTTGAAAAGCAATCGGTTCACCATGATTCGACGCTTTAATGACTTCATCATCATCAGCGACAATTCCTAATAATTCGATCGATAAAATTTGGACAATATCATCTATCGCTAACATATCACCATTTTCCATCATATGATTACGTATACGATTAATCACTAAGTGAGGTGGTTCAATCTCTTCTTGCTCTAATAATCCGATAATACGGTCAGCATCACGAACACTCGATTTCTCTGGCGTTGTAACGACAATTGCTTTATCTGCTCCAGCAACCGCATTTTGATAGCCTTGTTCAATGCCAGCGGGACAATCAATAAGTATGTAATCATAGTCTTGTTTTAGTTCATCAATCATCTGTTTCATTCCCTCAGCGGTTAAAGCTGTTTTGTCGCTCGTTTGCGCCGCTGGTAATAGATATAAACAATCAAATCGCTTATCTTTAATTAAAGCTTGTTGCAATTTACATTTCTCTTGGATCACATCAACAATGTCATAAATAATGCGGTTTTCTAAGCCTAAGACAACATCTAAGTTTCGTAAGCCAATGTCTGTATCAATTAAACAAACTTTCTTATCCAACAGTGCCAGCGAAGTACCTAAATTCGCAGCAGTCGTTGTCTTTCCGACGCCACCTTTTCCGGAAGTAATAACGATTGCTTCACCCATGAGAAACTCTCCTTTCAAATGCATTCATAATTGATCGAGTTTTTGCAAGTCTAGCAAGTTGATCCATTACAATTTGGTCTTTCGAGGTGTCAATGTATCCGCACTCCATTGGTACACCTTCAGTATCATGGTCAGGTGAGCGACTAATAACCTCAGCAATCCGTAATTGACTAGGAGCCATTAGTGACGCAGCAATGATTGTATCTTTATTCCCTTTCACACCTGCATGAGCAATTCCACGTAGATTCCCCATCACAAAAATGTTGCCCGAGGCGACTACTTTTCCACCTGGGTTTACATCACCGACTAATAGAAGATCCCCTGTTACTTCTAACACTTGCCCAGACCGGACAATTTTTTGATGTAGGCGGACTTCACTCTCTTCTTTCCATTGTAACGCTTTTTCCTTTAAAATTACATTCGAAGTGATTTCTTCGACGACTAATTTCTTCTGTTTGCGAATCGTCTCGCGTAATTGATCTTCTTGCTTTTGTGTGACATATCGATTCCCTATTTTAACAGTGACAGTGACCATTGGTTCGTCACCTTCAATATCATTTGCTGTTAATACCCGTTCCAATTCACCTAATAAGTCTTCAAAGGCACAAGTATCATCAAGTATTAAAGTCAGACCATCTCTCGTTCCTTTGATTGTTACGAACTGCTTCGTCAAAAATTTCAACCCCTTACCATGACAAACACTATGATTTCAATCACATTGAATTTTAATCGGATTTTTCGAATTTGATATATGACCAGTTGGAGAGCCTTTTAGCAAACAATAGATAAAACAAAATGCTAGATAACATATTCCAAACAATGGTTGGAATTAGCCTTGATTGCCAATATATCTCCCAACTTTCTTGATGGACTTGTAATAATTTATATAAAAAATAAATCGATAGATCAGCAACGACAATACTAAAAAATGACAAAATCATCGCTACATAAAAGTTTTGATGAAACCAACGCATAAACCCTTTTATTACATAAATCACTGCCGTATATGCGAATAAATAAACACCAATTACTTCTGTATAAACGATATCAACAATGGTGCCGAAAATAACGGCAAAAGCTAGTGCATAATATGTATGTTCTTGGTCAAAAAACACCGCTATATAAACTAAAAATAATAGCACCCAGTGTGAAATGACAAATGCGTCGTCCCATAACTGGGTTTGTTGAAATATCATACTCATTGATCCCTCAAGTACAATCAAGAGCAGACAAAGGAAAGGTAAGATGAAAGATATCCAGCGATTCATTCCTCTTCCTCCTCTGTCGTTGTATTCACAGTGTCTGCTGCTCGATCAATGACCATTACATGTTGCACGTCTTCCAGATCAGCAGATGGTTCAACAAGCGCAACTTGAGCCAAGTCGTATTGGTCTTCACTCACTTCTTGAATTTCTCCAATTTCTAATCCCTTAGGGAACATACCGCCTAAACCTGAAGAAAATACCATGTGACCAGCTTCTACTTGTTGGTCATTTTCGTTTAATTCCAATTCTAACAATTCTCGTTCTTCATTGTAACCAAGAATAAAGCCACTCATATCTTGATTACTATCTCCTTGATCAACATTAACGGATATACGATTAGAATTATCAAAACCATTTAACAATAACACCGTGGAGCTAAACGGTGAAGTCGTTTGTACTTTACCTATCATTCCTTGACCTGTAATAACAGCCATATTCTTTTGAATACCATCATCAGTTCCTTTATTGATGGTGATTTGTTGAAACCATTGTTCCTTACTTCTCGCAATAACAGAAGCCTGAATTGCATCGAAATTTTGCAAGAAATCCGTTTCAGACTTGTCTAAAATAGCTTCTAATTCTTCCATCTCTTGTGAAAGTTCCTGATTTTTATACTCCAACTGGCGCAAATTTTCTAAATTCGATTTTAAACGCTGATTCTCTTCATACACATTTCGGATATCTTGAATATTCTCCGAAAATGTCATGACAGCTGAAACTGGCATATTCACAATCTCTTGAATCCAGCCTACTGAATCATGAATGAATTTTTCCACCATCGTTACGTTCGTTCTTTCTCTTACTGAAAAACCAATTAGTCCAACTAAAATAATGAGACTAATTAATATCATAAATAATTTTTTCTTTTGAAACATCCGTATCATTACCCCTACTTAATCAAGTACACTTTTCGTAGAAACATTGGGATTGGATCGAAAATGATCGATATATTCCAATGCTTTCCCTGTACCTATTGCGACACTATCTAATGGTTCATCTGCAACGAATACAGGCATTTTTGTTTCATCACTGATCACTTTATCCAAATCCTTTAACAGGGCACCACCACCAGATAGGACAATTCCACGATCCATAATATCTGCTGCAAGTTCTGGTGGCGTTTGTTCTAATGTGTTTTTTACAGCATCTACAATTTGTTCGATGGTATCCTTCAATGACAAAGCAATCTCAGAAGCTGTTACGGTGATCGTTTTTGGCAATCCTGTTAATAAATCTCTTCCTCGTATATCCATACCTTCGATCTTCTCATTGGTTTTTGCGGCCCCAATTCCAAATTTGATTGATTCAGCTGAGCGTTCTCCGATCATTAAATTATATCTCTTTTTGATGTATTGAATAATATCATCATCCATATCATCACCAGCTATCCGAATCGATTGACTCGTTACAATTCCTCCTAGAGATATGACGGCTACTTCTGTCGTACCACCACCAATATCCACGATCATGCTTCCTGTTGGTTCCCATACTGGTAAGCCTGCACCAATAGCAGCAGCAAATGGCTCTGGTACTGGATAGGCTTCTCTTGCACCAGCTTGTTTTGATGCATCAATGACCGCTCGTTCTTCAACCATCGTGATACCTGATGGTACACAAACCATGACGTTTGGTTTCTTAGCAAATGACGAGCGATTTTTTTGTGCTAATTTAATATAATGTTTCATCATCGCTGCCGTTGTATCATAATCCGCGATGACACCGTCTTTCATCGGACGAACAACCGAAATATTACCTGGGGTTCTTCCGATCATATTCCTAGCGTCACTGCCAACCGCTTCAATATCACCAGTCGTTTTATTAACGGCAACCACTGATGGTTCACGTACAATGATTCCTTTTCCCTTTATAAAAACAAGTGTATTCGCAGTACCTAAATCAATACCTAAATCTTGCGATAGTGTAAACATTCCCAACTGTCTTCTTCCTCTCAAGTTTTTTCAAAGGATTCCTACCATATTTTATGCTTTATTAAGGCTACAATCAAGTAATATTGTAGAAATTAGGTATACATCACTATGAGAAAGAAGCGCCATCACAAATATTTTGCAAATGGCGCTTATCATTCGATTACTTCTATTATACTGAATTTTTCTCCAAATGGATAGTACTACAAATAACCTTTTTCTTTTAATGACACATATTTTTGATCACCGATGACGAGATGATCTAATAAATCTATGCCAATGATCTTTCCCGATTCAGAAATGCGTTTTGTTACATGAATATCTTCTTGTGATGGTGAAGGATCGTAGGATAGAAGGCATGCGCCTTATTTAAACAAATAGGTTTCATGCTTCTCCCTCAGAACCGTACGTACACCTTTCAGCGTATACGGCTCGCCAGCTGATGTTAATAAAAATCTCGTATTGTAAGAAGGGCATACTCTTTTTCTATACCGTTCTGATCCAGTTGTGTAACAATTATTTTTCTCTCAGGATTGCCTTTTATTCGTTTTGTCACTTTTTTTGCAGATATTCTTCGTTTATGGGCGATAGTTTTAATCAAACTCCGTTGCGCTAAATAAAATATTTTTTGTAAATAGCTTTTATTTAACATATGTTGATAGTTTGACATAATATCAGTGAGTTCATGATTAAAGATGGTAATGATAGACGCCTCAGCATAATGAATCAAATGGGGGCGATGTCGACTGACAAAACGATCAAATTCTCCGTATCCATATTTTTGAACAATGGTTCTGACCAGACGTTTTGAATGGGTGCTCCTACTTCTTTTATCCATATTATATGTCATCAACCTGTCTCCCTTTCCCATGCTAAACTCATTACAAGCAAACGTTGAGTACTATGAAGACTCCGTTACCATATACAGTAAATGTACGTAGGCAATCCCTACTAACGAAACAATTTAGATACGTGATGGTTAGGTACCCCGTTCGACGGTTTCCTGTTGATCGGACGGTAGAACAATCCTTACCATAGAACATGCCCTGGAGATGCGCGTTCTATATTGTTCTCATCATTTTCGATGGCTCATCCAGCGCTCCTTCGTCTAGGGTTCAAGCAGTTTAGCCTTTACCATACATCACTTGGTCTGAGAAACGAGACTACCAATTGTATCTTCTTTCCCTTTTTCACATCATGCTTTTGTCCCTGGCTCGGTTTCCCTTACCAGGTGAGATGCTGACCATAGAACACGGTAAGGAATTCTAAATTTCTAAAGAAATCGCTAAAATGAATCGTTTCATAGGCGCACTCCAGAGGGATGATTGTGGACACATATAATGGAGGCTGCCGCTCTTTTAACAGCCTCTCGATAGATTTCACGAGGGTGGACAATAGAGGCGTTTAATGAACCGATAAAAACCGTTTGCCGATGAATGACGTGATTTTTCGTGTCTAGGAAAATAGCCACAAAATGCTCTTGTTTCAATGTTCTCATCTCTTCCATCACGTAATTTGCTCCATCTTCTGGACTTCTTATGATCACACGATCTTTCTCACGATATTGATGAATGCGTTTGCCTAATTCAATCGCTGCTAACAATTGTACCCCTTTAGCCATGCCAATACCGTTAATCTCCATCAATTCTTCTATGGTGACTTCGCGCAATAGACCTACTCCTTCAAAATGTTGCAGCACGCGCTCTGCTAATTGATGAACATTTTCTTTACGTGTTCCTGAACCTAGTAGTATAGCCATAATCTCTTGATTTGAGAGTACGTTTGGTCCATATTCCAACAACCGCTCTCTTGGCCGATCTTGTTTTGGTACCTCCTTCATTGTTAATGTGAGTTTATCCACACAAAATCATCTCCTTTGTACAAATTTCAAATCAGTTTCTTTCACTCATTTGATTGCTTTGATTGTACAAAGAACATGTCATTTCGGCAAAATCAAAAAAGCGCTATATTTGACATCAAGTTATTCTAAATTATCCATTTTCATACACAGAATGATCGATTTATCTACCTTTCCACGCTCAACATAACGAATCTAACTATGCTTTTAATCCAACCATTGTATACCATAATTCTAACAATGCGACTTGTAGTTCTTGTGAAGATTTATCCTCACGAGCTAGTGGTATGATGGCTTCTACTTTCTCAATCAGAGGTGATATGGTTTCGGACTGATCTGGTTGTTGCTGTAACCAATTGTTCCATTCGTCTACTGAAACAGTCCCAGCTATCGTTTGATTTATTAATTCAGGTAATGGATCGAACCATTCTTTTTCTGCTGCGGTCATATTTATGGTAAACGCTTCTGTTCGCCATTCTTTAGCAGGATAAATGTCTTGATCTAATTGAAATGCTTGACGAGCAAATTGTTTGGATGCATCCACTGAATCATGCACACCAATAAAGACATGAAATGTACCTTCTTTTTCCCAGACCATCGCTTGCGACCCTTTATCTTCTAACTTGGTAACATATTTGTTTGCTGATTCATTTGAACTAAATACGCCTGCTTGTACTACATAAGCTTGAGAAGAATCAAATTCAAATGCTGTCGTCTTCGAGTCAGATGATTGATTAGAAGATGCGCGATTCGATTCTTCCTCAGGATCGCCAGTTGCATTTACGCGTTGGTCGTCTTGAAATGCTACTTCTTCAGGATCCATATCAACAAAAATTTTCAACATAAATAAGCCAAACAATGAACCAATGATAACAGCTGCCACCGCTGATAATATATACGACTTATAATCTTTCCATCGATTCATCTTCTTCCGAGGAAATATGTTGGTTTCTTGAGAGGTTTCAGTGAGGTAATCTCTCCGATAAACATGATCTTCCTGACTGTCAGACATGTCTGTTCGCTTTTGATATTGCGCCTCATTTATTTTTTCCAAATAAGAATGGACCGAATCGTGTTCTTTATCTTGATTGGTATAAGAAGGTTCTTTCTTTTGATGGTTTATATGAACGGATATATCTCGTTTATGTTTCACAGATCATCCCTCACTTCTATTATTTGTCTATCAGCCTATCATACTGCTTGTAAAATGTAAGACGAGTTTTGTCAAAACCATCATAAAAAGTTTCCTTAATATATGCGAAAAAATGACTTCTTTCACCATCATTTGCCAACACTAAGCGCGATCCATTACTTATAAAACCAGAGATTCATTTGTTCACTTTTCAGCAAAAGATAGACAATACCAAAAATATCCTTGGATGTTGTAAATGTAATGACGAATTACTGATAGAGAAGAATTGAAGTGAGGCTACCATACCATTTAATTATTTGATTTGAATAGAGATAAACCGTTAACCCAGCAAGAACAATCGCAGGACCAAAGGGGATTACTTTCGACACGGAAAACTTTGAACGAAGAAGCATAACTAAGCTAAATAAGAGACCGTAAATTGTTGCTAGAAATATAGTGAGAAAAATCGACGGAAAACCAACGAAAACACCGATGAGCGCAAATAATTTCATATCTCCAGCCCCCATCCCGCCTTTTGAAATGGCAATAACAAAAGCGATTATCAAATAGCCAACGATTGACCCAACTATACTTGACCACCAAGGATCTAACGGAGAAATGATACGCATCAAAAGAAACAGTGGAAGAAAACTAATTAAAATGCGGTTAGGGATGATCATATAGGTAAGATCAGTGACAATAATGATTAAGAAGAGACTACAAAACACAAGTACAGTTATTAGTTCCACATATGAATCGGTGACGAGGTAGCTTGCGACAAAGAGAATACCCGTTAATAGCTCTATCACTGGGTAAATCGATGAAATAGAAGCATGACAATGTTTGCAGTTTCCCTTTTGGATCAAATAAGAGACAACAGGAACCAATTCACGCCAATGCAACCTTTCTTCACAGTTTGGACAAACCGAATACGGGGTTGAAAGAAATTCGTTTCTCGGTATGCGTAATCCAACGACATTAAAAAATGACCCAAAGCATAAACCAAGAACAAACAATATAACCATCAAGAATACTTCCATTTATCATCCTCCTCATTTTAGTGAGTTTGCGGCTACTTGGTCAGCCACCGCTACCCTATTATTCATTATACACGAAAAACACCACTAAAAAATTTTGATTTTTCGCGTATCTATATGAAGGATCATGCTAGTTAGTCTTCGACGTCCCAAAAACGTTGTCGCATATATGATACAAAATGGAGTGAGCCAGTGATGATGAAGAGGTCATTTTTTTGTAATTTGTCCTTAATCGCTAGGTAAGCCTCCTCCGCATCTTCTATATATATTGAATGATTTGTTTTAGAGAGATCATTCCTTGACAAACTGCGCGGATGAGGGAAACTTGTTATAATGATGTGATTCGTTAGCTGTTGTAAAATCGTTAGCATTTGATCTACTTGTTTATCACGGAACGCACTAAATAACACATAAATATGTTGATAATCATCTCGATCAATCGAATGCACGAACTGTTCGGTACTCGCAGTATTATGCGCGCCATCTAGAAGAACGTCCGGATACTTCTGAACTTTTTCTATACGTAATGGTAATACTGTTCGGTAAAAAGCATCCGCTATTTTTTCCTCTTGAAGCACGTATCCTCTCTCTTGTAACGATTGCAGAGCCATAAATGCGAGTGTTGCATTATCTGTTTGATGGACCCCGGCCATTTGAATGGATAACGGGAAACAATGATTTTTGGTATGAATCGTAAATGATTGTTTGATCCTTGTATATTGTCTATCAGTTATGAAAAAATCCTTATCATAAACGATTGACGGTGCTTGTTTTTGCTTTGCATTTTCCTCAACAACTGCTAACGCTTCTTCGGGCAAGTTGCCAACAATGACTGGTACATTTGTTTTCATGATTCCCGCTTTATGGGATGCGATATCGATTAAACGATGACCAAGAAAAGTCATATGGTCATATCCTACTGTCGTAATCACGGTAACGATCGGGTTTACACGATTGGTGACATCCTCTCTTCCTCCCATACAGGTTTCAATCACTGCTATATCCACGTTTTCTTTAAAATAGAGCAATGTTATCGCCATTAAAATTTCATATTCAGTAGGAGCATGGTTTTCATGATCCATTTGTTGAATGATTGGAATCAATCGATTGACACACATTAAAAAATCAGCTTTTGATATCGTGTGATGGTTAATCGCCATATGATCACGTACAGATGGTAAGCCAGGTGAAGTAAATGTGCCAACACGGTAGCCATTTTCTTGCAGGGCATTGGCGATAAACGTCAAGGTAGACCCTTTTCCATTGGTACCTGCGATGTGGATGGTCGGAATAGTATTTTCTGGATGATCAATGTATTCCAATAAGATATCAAGTCGCTCAAATCCCGGCTTGATTCCTAAACCTCGTCGTGACCAGAGAAATTCCTCTGCCTCTTTATAAGTTTGAAGCATTTGTTACACCTTCTTATTTTCAAAATGAGTTTTACCATGTATTATAGAAGAGTCATAGGAGGGACGCAAATGCATGGATGGGTAATTTATAATGGTCATTTGGCGACAGATGCGTTTTTACAATTTCCACGAGCCATTCAAGAAGCAGGTAGACGGAACAATATACCAATAACGCTACAAGCAAATGATCAGATTCCGTATCAACTCGACGGGCAGGGGATTTCAATAAAAACAGATGATCTACCTGATTTTGTTGTGTTTAACGATAAAGATATCGCACTTGCTCGAACTTTTGAAATGCTTGGTATCCCTTTATACAACAGTGCGGAGACGATAGCGAATTGTGATAACAAAGTCATTATGTATCAATATTTGGCCAAACAAAAGGTTCCAATTCCAAAGACGATTATCGCTCCCAAAGTCTTCTCAGGTATCAATGAATTTCATCGAGCGCGTTATATCCAACTTGCCGAACAACTTTCTTACCCCATGGTGATTAAAGAAGGACATGGATCGTTTGGCGAACAAGTATACTTAGTCAAGAATCACGATGAGATGCTATCATTAGTAGAAACGATCAAAGACCGACCATTTGTTTTCCAAGAATATATACAGTCAAGTTACGGTCGCGATATACGTTTATTTGTCGTCGGATCAAAAGTAGTTGCCAGTTTAAAACGAACATCAAGTCACGATTTTCGTGCCAATGTTTATCAAGGAAGTACAATTGAAGCGTATCAGCCGACTGAGCAAGAACAAGCACTTGCTATACAAGCTTCTCATGCAGTTGGCGCCCATTATGCAGGTGTCGATTTACTATTTGGTGCTGATCATCAACCGATTGTTTGTGAAGTAAATACAAATGCACATATCGGGAATATTTTACAGCATACTGGGATCAACATGGCTGATGTGATTATTCACGAAATCATGACACAACAAACTGATTAAAGCTGAAAGAAGTCAATGGAAGATCGAAAACGAAGGATGTAATCGACAAAAACATATGCGTTACCACATCGAACATTCGAGTAGTCGCAACTATGTAGCTATGAAAAATCATTGAAGAAGAGACTGGGACAAAAGATTGAAAAATTCGAACATTCATTATTACTTGGATAAACTACCGCTACAAGAAAATGTACAGTTTTCAGATTTGCGATTCGGTTTTGTCCCAGTCTCTTTGCCTTAGGTTCTAGTTTTGTAATTCGTCGATTCTTGTTTTGACTTTCTCACGTTTTTCCATGTAATCTTTCTGTTTTTCCTTTTCTGCATCGACGATATGTGCCGGTGCTTTATTGACAAATCCATCATTCGCTAGCTTTTTATCAACACGTTCCACTTCTTGATTCAACTTCTCTAGCTCTGCTTCTAATCGAGCTACTTCTTTCTCAATATCAATTAAACCTTCTAACGGTAAATAGATCTCTGCTCCAGTTACCACAGCGGACATTGCTTTTTCCGGTGCTTGGATCGATGTAGCAATGGTTAATTCGCTTGGATTACAGAAATGATCTAAATACACGCGATTTTCTTCTAATTGCACTTTCGTTTCTGCTGACTCCGCTTGAATCAGGATCGGTATTTCTTTTGATAACGGTGCATCAACTTCCGCACGAATATTACGCACTGAACGAATAATCGCAACCAATTTCTTCATAATATTAGCGGTCGCTTTATTCGCTAAATCTTGGTTCACCACTGGCCAATGGGCCGTTACGATCGATTCTCCCTCATGAGGTAATTGCTGCCATATTTCTTCTGTCACAAAAGGCATAAACGGATGAAGCATACGCATCATTTGATCTAATGTATAAGCTAAAATTGAACGAGTCGTTAATTTTGCCGCTTCGTCGTCTCCATATAACGGGAGTTTCGCCATTTCAATGTACCAATCACAGAAGTCATCCCAAATAAAGTTATATAAATAACGACCCGCTTCCCCAAAGTCATAACGATCAACATTACGTGTCACTTGCTCGATCGTTTCATTGAGTCGAGTTAAAATCCAATGATCTGCAACCGACTTATCACCAGATAGATCAATATCTTCATAACGTAAACCATCCATATTCATTAAAGCAAAACGGGAGGCATTCCAAATTTTATTAATGAAATTCCAAGACGCTTCAACTTTTTCCCAATGGAAACGCACATCTTGTCCAGGACTTGATCCAGTAGCTAGGAAATAGCGTAAGGAGTCTGCACCATATTGATCAACGACGTCCATTGGGTCAACACCATTACCTAGTGATTTACTCATTTTTCTTCCTTCTGCATCACGTACGAGTCCATGAATCAACACATCTTTAAACGGCCGTTGATCATTGAAATGTTTGGATTGGAAAATCATGCGTGCTACCCAAAAGAAAATAATGTCGTATCCTGTCACGAGAGTATTTGTTGGGAAAAAGTGTTGAAAATCTTTATCTTCAGTATCCGGCCAGTTCAACGTAGAAAATGGCCATAGGGCAGAAGAGAACCATGTATCTAGTACATCTTCATCTTGTTCCCAATTTTCAATATCTGCGGGTGCTTCTTTTCCTACATACATCTCCTTCGTTTCTTTATGATACCAAGCAGGAATTCTGTGTCCCCACCAAAGCTGCCGAGAAATACACCAATCGCGAATATTCTCCATCCAATGCAAGTACGTTTTTTCAAAGCGATCAGGGATAAAATGAACTTTTTCTTCATCAGATCCATGTTGCAATTCTACTGCTGCATCTGCTAATGGTTGCATGTTCACAAACCATTGTGTAGATAAATAAGGTTCTACGACTGCACCACTTCGTTCAGAATGCCCGACCGCATGCATATGCTCTTCAATATTGAAAAGAACACCTGATTCTTGCAAGTCTTTGACAATTTGTTTCCGACATTCAAAGCGATCCATTCCTTGATACTTGCCAGCATTTTCATTCATTGAACCATCTTCATTCATGACGAGGACTCGCTCTAAATCATGACGATTCCCTAATTCAAAGTCGTTCGGATCATGAGCTGGTGTAATCTTGACAGCGCCAGAACCAAATCCCATATCAACATAATCGTCGGCAACAATTTCAATTTCTCTTCCAATGATCGGTAATGTCACCGTCTTGCCGATTAAATGTTGATAACGTTCATCATCTGGATGTACAGCCACTGCGGTATCTCCAAGCATTGTTTCCGGTCGAGTAGTTGCCACTTCAATATCACCTGTACCATCTGTTAGTGGATATTTCATGTGATAGAAATGCCCTTGTACATCTTTATATTCCACTTCAATATCAGATAGTGCTGTTTGGGTAGCAGGGTCCCAATTAATGATGTATTCTCCACGATAAATTAAATCTTTCTCGTATAATTGAACAAACACTTCCCTAACAGCATCCGAAAGTCCGTCATCTAATGTAAACCGTTCGCGTGAATAATCGAGACCTAAACCTAACTTTGCCCACTGTTCACGAATAAATTCAGCATATTCTTCTTTCCAATCCCAGGCTTGTTGTAAGAAGCTTTCGCGTCCTAATTCATAACGACTCACACCAGTTTCACGAAGTTTCGCTTCCACTTTTGCTTGTGTCGCAATGCCTGCATGATCCATTCCAGGTAAATAAAGGACATCATAACCTTGCATACGTTTAATTCGTGTAATAATATCTTGAAGTGTTGTATCCCATGCGTGACCGATGTGTAACTTGCCGGTCACATTTGGTGGTGGGATGACAATGGTAAATGGTTCTTTCGTTGTATCGCCTTCTGCTTCAAACAATTTGTTATCAACCCAATATTGATAACGCCCTTTTTCTACCGCCTGTGGGTCATATTTCGGTGGTAAATTTACATCGCCCTGTTGAGACATAATAATTCCTCCTTTTTATCTATAAAATGCTATCCTAATAAACGAAGCATAAAAAAAATCCTCTCCGCCCTTTGGTTAAAGGACGAAAAGGATGTTTTCCGCGGTACCACCTTCGTTTATAAGTTACATACTTATACACTTAATTCCTGAGATAACGGCTCAACCGACTTTATCTACTCTCGTTCAATAAAGTTGCATCAAAGGCTACCTTCCTTCACCTTTTTTCGAGAAAGCCTTCCAGCCTATGGACTTTCCTCTCTAACGAAAAGTATGAAGTACTCCTCCTCATCATCGCAATGAATATGTATTTCATTATATGTTATTCTATACAAAATCGTTCCCCTTCGTCAAGCTTCGTCACTGTGATAATTGGGAATACTTATTGAAAAACGTTTTGTATCCAAAATATAGAAACAAAATGACTGATATCGACACAGCCCCCGTTACCCCTAACATAATAGCAATTTGATACATAATAGCATCTAGTGGACTAGCGCCTGAAAGAATGACCCCCGTCATCATACCTGGTAAAAAAACAATGCCCATACCGACCATACTATTAATAGTTGGTAAAATCGCGGAATCAAATGCATGATTCAAAATCCCTTTCGACGCTTGGTTAGGTGTAGCACCAAGCATCAAAGCAGCGTCCACTTCTTGCTTACGTGAAGAAAACCCTTCAACTAAAGCACTAACCCCCAGCGTTATTCCGGTCATCGAGTTACCAATAAGCATACCAGCAATCGGAATAAAGTATCGTGGATCATACCATGGTGCAAATTGGACAACAACAAAGTCAAAATAAAAGAAAGCAAAAAGCGTCCCTGCAACCATGGAAAGTGCAATCATCTTCTTTAAATGATTACTTAAAGGTTGCTTCGTTCGCTTATAAATATTAAAAACGGCAAATGTCTCCATAATCGTTAACACGATAATCGAATAGTACCATCTTTCATTTTCAAAGATAAACATGAGTACATAACCGACTAGCACAAGTTGAATCGTCATCCGAAGCGTCGCAATAATGATCTCTTTTTCACGCGGTATTTTTCGCAGACGGACGATGAACAGTAAAATGACAATAAATAAATAAGCTGAGATTAATTGAAGTATTGAAATTTCAAGCATTTGATCCATGTGGTTCACCTCGTTGTGACTGGATTTCAGTCATATAAATCATTTGATCAGCATACCTATCAGCAATCTCTTTCGAATGCGTCACCATCACAGCGGTTTGTCGTTTCTGTTGAATATATTCAGTTACATAGTCCATGACCACATCTTCAGTATCGTCATCCAAAGCCGATGTCGGTTCATCGAATAAATAGACTTTTGCATCCATTAATAAGACTCTACCTAATGCCACGCGTTGTTTTTCACCACCTGACAGTTTTGACGCATCATCATCTAGTGATTTATGTAATTGCAAATCCGTTAACATTGACTTCAGAGTGGATGAACGCGGCTCATCCTTTTCTGCCAGACGCACGCCTATCAATAAATTATCCTTCACCGTACCCTCGAACATGACTGGGTCTTGTCCTAACATAACAACGTTTCGTCTTAGTTGAACTGGATCTATCTTTTCTATATCATCTCCTTGATACAACACATCTCCCTCGTCGGGCGTAATCATATGGTTCAATAATCTAAGTAGTGTTGATTTACCACTACCACTTTCACCAAATAAACAGGTGATCTTTTGACTGGGAATAACTAGTTGATCAATCTGAAGTATGTCTTGATATGTTACTTGCTTCAATTCAAACATGATAGCCTCCTATCGGTTACACGACCGTCGGTTATGCAAAGTGCGCAGATACATCTACATGCATAGAAAAGAGTAGACACTATCATATCATTAGTATCTACTCTCCCATTAATTAACGAAAATCTCTTGTATCTTCCATTTTTCGTGACACAAACACGTAAGCAATCGTAGCTAAAACAGTGAGAAACGTATAAATTAACGTATTTTTCATTTTAGATCCTCCTTCTTCTGAAAAGAATCCATCTCTAGAATGGACGGAATTTCCCCTTTTTCAAGACTAACTTTGGACCACCAAGTAAGTATAAATAACGATCATCAACAACATGTTTCATCACTTTGGCTTGCATACCATATAATTTACGTCCATCAAATACTCTACCCATTGCATCGCTACCGCCTAAAGAAGCGACTTGACCTTTGTCGTCAAAATCAAATTCTTCTAATGTACCGCCAAAGATTGAAACTCGTAAGTTATGGGCGCATGTATCTGCTTCTTGAATCGCGATTTGTGCTGTTGGTGGATATGGCTTCCCTGTGTCTTTATTCATTACCCATGCGCAGTCGCCTAGAATAAACACATCTTCGTGTCCTGGAGCTCGCAGGGTTGGATCAACATTAACTTTTCCTTTTGTTAATTCAAATCCTGATTTACCAACAATATGGTTCGCCTGTACACCACCTGTCCATACAATCGTGCCTGCTGGAATTTCTTCTTCCTCTTCTCCAACAATTACGCGATCTTCTTTCACTTCTTTAATCATCGTGTTTAACTTGAACGTAATACCTCTCGCTGTTAATGAACGTTGAGCATAATCGGCTAATTCTTCATCAAAACCAGGTAGTACATTCGGCATTGCTTCAACATCAATAATTTTCACTTTATTTCGTGGAATATCATACTTTTTGCATAGAACTGGTATACGTTCTGCTAATTCACCTACAAACTCAGTTCCTGTAAAACCAGCTCCACCCACTACAATCGTTAATAAATCTTCACTCGGGTTATCCATATTTTTATATTTTGCAAAATTGTATTCAATATGATCACGTATCAGTCGACTGGAATCTACGCTTTGGATGGAGAATGCGTGTTTATCCATCCCAGGAATGCCAAATGTAGCTTTCTCAAAACCAAGTGCTACGACCAAATAATCATATGAAAGCTGGTCATTCATTAATTCGACTGTTTTTTCTTCTTTGTTAATATTTACAACAGTATCTTGAATCAGTGTCACTCGATTGGTATCAACGACATCTTTAATCATAATACGAGAACGATTCACATCTATTGTTCCTGCTGCCACTTCATGTAACCACGTCGTTTGATAATGGTAGTTGTGTTTGTTAACTAATACAATCTCCGCTTCTTCTGGTGCGAATTGTTGAGTTAACCGTTTCGATGTCATCATTCCTGCATAACCTGCACCTAAGATGATTATTCTTGGCTTATTTGTACTCAAAATGAATCCGCCCTCTCTTAAAAATATTCATAACTATATGTGTTCACCTTTATCGTGCCACTTTTGTCATATCATAGTATTCATTCTTTATCTTGAAATATGTATAACACCTAGAATTTGTTGGATGTGCAAGTAAATTATATCAAAGAACCATTCGACTCTTCAAATTAGACATAAATGAGACCCTCACCTAAAAGATGAGGGGTTAATTGTATATTTATCGATCGTTCATTAGCGTCTTGCTTTTGTTTTGTTGGATAAATTCTTTCACTTCATCCTTTGATTTTCCAGATTCTTTCGCCTTCAACATTAAATAAATCCAATCAGCATCTTTTCTCGATCGTATATCCATTGCACGTATTCCCTCCTAAAATACACTGATGTATTTCAGGCAGTTCAGCCATCCAATCACTCAAAATAAGAGTCATTACGGATCTGTAACTTTGCGTCCCTATCTTTCAATAGGTTTGCCTTTTTCTGATGATTCAATATACTAAAAGATCAATTGATTCATATAAACCAATTACAGCAGTGAAATATGAGTACATTGTTAGGAAATAATATTTATTAGGTTACTTCCTCATTCAAAATCATCCATTTGAACTATATTATGACATTATAAACCAATATTATTCACTTTGCCAACTAAAACGATTGTATCATATATAAGACAAAAGGCACAGCCATTACATATTACTCAAGGTACAATTTTCTTAATCAATACTTAATTTGAATGATGAGCTACACCTTCGAACACCTCCGAACCCTGTTTCAAATTCATTCATAAGTTAGGACTTTTGTACTTTGATCATTTCTATAACATATTCTAGATAAAGATGGATAATTCCTGCAAAAAAGCGTAACAATTTCATAAAATATGATAAGTACTCTTTTACTATATAACCAAGTAGCACATGCGATGTCTGGATGCATATGATACACCAAACAGAAACTGGAGGGAAAAAGATGTCACGATATTACCGGTATCGTCTACCACCATGGGCTAGAGAATGGATTTTCGTCTGCGAAAGGTGCATTCTTCCAATTGTTATTTTTCAAAGTATACGCACCATCTTCCTCCCAACTACTTTTGATGTATTATTACTTGGCATATTAATTGGCATTTTTGTCGCCTTTCAGTTGGAATGGATTTAAGCTTCTTCTTGTAATGATAAGGATCCTTGCATTAACTCTTGCCATTCAAGAGCAAACATAAGCCTTCGATATTCTTGCTCCAATTGAATCACTTGTTGAACGAGGGGGGTTTCTGATTGTTGCACATAATCGTGTAATTGTTGCAGATAGTTAAGTGGAGATAATAATTGGATGATTAAGAGAGTTTTTTCTACATCATTGATGGGTAAGTATTGTTGATAAATCATGAAACCTTCTTGAAGTTTTTCGAGATCTGTATCATGATACGTAAATACGTGCGAAAAATATTGGGCTAAGTCTGAAATGGGGGAGGCAAACTGTGAAAACTCATAATTAATAAAAAATTGATGGTTTCTCCCGTGTAAATGATGTGAAGGTTTCACATGACCATGACATAAACAATAATGAACATAATCTGTTTGCTGCAGAGCTTCCTGATAAAAGTTCTGCCAGTGTTCCACTTCATTAATCACTGTTTCAATATCGCGATAATACATGCAGGCTTGCAATTCAAGTGGAGACATAAATCGTTTGGCTTCAAAAAAGCGTATCATCGATAGTAGCTGTTCTCGAATCGTTTGTATAAATGAGGAATTGTGATCTAAATTCTGTAATTGACTTCGATTAAGGTTTTGTTTTTGCCATGTTGAAGCATGTAATTTGCCTAACGAATGAAATATATCAGCATATTCGTGTATAGGTTGGTCTTGTTCAGGAATATTCGTTTCTATCCACGGCATTAAATAATATACCGTATCATGTTCTACAACATAGAATGTCTGTTGATGAGTTTGGTAAACAGGAATATAACCATAAATATATTGTTGTTGAACAAATTGACAGAGCGCCTCCCATCTACCGACATCACTTATTGATAACCTTGCCTTTCGCAATGCGTATAATTGATCTTTTGTTCGCACTTGAGTGATACGATCCGTTATTGTGAATTGATCAATGGGCTGAATCGGATAGTACTTTGTGAGATTTATATCATTCAAGGCAATCCCTCCTTTTTCAATCATGAAATGACTATAGGAAGAAACATAGAAAATCCCTTGCCAATGTAATTGCCAAGGGATTATTCGCTATTCCGCTGAAGATACTGGAATGTAAATGAGTTGCCCTTCCGCTAATTCATCTTCATCTAAACGATTCGTTCTCAAAATACTATTGGCAGAAGTATTATATTTTTCTGCAATTTTTTCAATGTGATCTTCGGGTTGAACAATATACAATTTTAAACGAGAATAAGATGATTCTTCTTCATCAGCAAATATATGAAGTAAATAACTAGAATCATCAGGAATTTGATCTCGACGCCCTTGCACATGAAGTGTATCCGAATCTTTTTCATCTTCTTCCAAAACAGGCTCTTCTTCTTCCTCTTTCTCTCCTTCACGAGATGTTATATCTCCAACGTTGTTATCTTCTTCGTTCATGCTATTGGCTTCACTTGCTTCTCTAGAGGGTGTATCTTCTGCTTCTTCCCGATCTTCTGCTTCTACTTCCTCTATAGCACGCTGTTTTTCTTCATTTCTTTCATATTCTAGTTTTTCATCAGTATTCGGTTCCAATTCGTTTTCTTGTTCGTCATATGGCTGTTCATTCTCTTCTAATTGACGATCTTCATTTACAGTAAATTGGAACACCTCCCCATCGTTGTTTGCTGATTCTCTTGTGTCTGAGAATGCTTCTAGTGTATCTTCAGCCAATGAACTTGTGACTTCCTCATCGTTTATGCCATGAATCTGTAGATTGGCTTCGATTTTCATTTCTTGTGATGATCGTAATGAATAGTCAAAATGTTCGATTTCAATTTCGACATCTTCCACATTGGCCACTCGTTCCATTGGAATCTGTACATCTACAATAAACTTATGAAAAAATTCACAAATATCATCGGATAGATTCTCTATTCGTTCTGCATAAGGTGAATCAGCCGAAATTGAGCGATCAACTTGATCATTTTCTCCTTTTTTATACTCTCCTTTTAATTCCATTACACCTCGGAGCGAAACAACATCATCCATTTCTTGAATCGAAATGACCGGTTCTAATGCAATTCCTAACATTTCCTCCACTTCTTGTTCTGGATGAAAAGCAATCGTTTCATTTAATGGAAATGAAAAAGTGTCTGACATCAAATTCCCCCTCACTTAAATCCTTTAACGGACCAGCTCCTCGGTTACAATATATGTGACAACTTCTCCGATTATGCTTTGCTTACCACGATAAAAAAAGAGAGCCCACTCTAATAATAAGAGTAAGCTCTCTTTTTACATGATGTTATGATTTTGCGATGGCAGCGAATGCTTGATCTACAGCTTGAATGGTTTTGTCTATATCTTCATCCGTATGAGCAGTGGATAAAAATATGCCTTCAAACTGAGATGGTGGTAAAAAGATACCTTCTGCTACCATGGTTCGATAATAGGTGGCAAATGCTTCAAGGTCTGAATTGTTCGCTGTTTCATAATTCACAACAGGTTCATCAGCAAAGAATATTCCAAGCATGGAACCTGCTCGATTGATTTGAATATTCACATCGTACTTCTCAGCTGCCCGTTGATAGCCTTCCACTAATCGATCAATCTTTTCATTAATGGATTGATATTCTTCTTTTGTCATCGCTTTTAACGTTTCAAGCCCTGCCGTCATGGCAAGTGGATTACCTGATAGCGTACCTGCTTGATAAATATCACCAGTTGGCGCGATTTTTTCCATAATTTCACGTTTGCCACCATACGCACCGACAGGAAGACCACCACCGATAACTTTTCCTAAACAAGTAAGGTCTGGTGTTACATTAAAATGACCTTGTGCACAATGATAACCGACACGAAAACCAGTCATCACTTCATCAAAGACAAGCAAGGAGCCATGATCTGTCGTAATATTACGCAATTGTTGTAAAAATTCGCCTTGAGGCGGGACAACACCCATATTTCCAGATACGGGCTCAACAATAACAGCAGCAATATCATCACCATATTGTTCAAATGCATAGCGCAAGCTTTCTAAATCATTATACGGGACCGTAATTGTATGCTGTGCTGTACTTTCAGGTACACCTGGGCTATCTGGTAAACCTAATGTTGCTACACCAGAACCAGCCTTGATTAATAAAGAGTCACCATGTCCATGATAATTGCCTTCAAACTTTAAGATTTTATTTTTTCCTGTATAACCTCTAGCCAATCGTAGCGCACTCATTGTCGCTTCTGTACCTGAATTCACCATCCGTAACATTTCAATTGAAGGTACGCGGTCAATCACAAGCTGTGCTAGTTCGTTTTCAACTTCGGTCGGAGCACCGAAGCTGGTTCCTTTTTCCGTAACTTCTTTTAATTTCGTTACAACACGATCATCAGCATGTCCTAAAATTAATGGTCCCCAACTTAGAACATAGTCAATATACTCATTTCCATCAATATCAGTAATTTGAGACCCTTTCCCTTGTTCCATAAAGATCGGATCCATACCCACTGATCGAAACGCACGAACTGGTGAATTCACACCACCTGGCATTACTTCAACAGCTTTTTTGAATGCATCTACAGATTTTTGATTTGTACCCATGTTTGACACCTTCCTTATTGATCATTTTCCTTTAACCATTTAGCAACGTCTTTTGCGAAATATGTGATCACGATATCTGCTCCTGAGCGTTTCATCGCCGTTATTTTCTCTAACACAACCTCTTTCTCATCGATCCAACCATTTTGACTAGCTGCTTTTACCATGGAATATTCTCCGCTCACATTATAGGCGACAACTGGGACATGGTGTGCATTTCGAACCTCGCGAATTACATCCATATAACTTAATGCTGGCTTGACAATAAGAAAATCGGCTCCTTCTTCCACATCTGTTGCTGCCTCTCGCAAGGCTTCTAAGCGATTCGCTGGATCCATTTGATATGTTTTTCGGTCACCAAATTGCGGACTACTATCAGCAGCATCACGAAACGGCCCATAAAAAGCGGACGCGTACTTAACAGCATATGACATAATCGGAATTTCTTTATAACCCGCTTCATCAAGTCCTTGACGAATTTCGGTTACAAAGCCGTCCATCATATTCGATGGAGCAATAATATCAGCACCTGCTTCTGCTTGCGTAATTGCCGTTTGTACGTGAAGTGGGAGTGACTGGTCGTTATCAACATCATGGTTATGAATCACACCACAATGACCATGATCTGTATACTCACAAAGACATGTATCGGCAATCACTAATAGATCGTCTGTTTTTTGTTTAATTTGACGAATTGCCTGTTGAACAATTCCATTGGGATCATAAGCACCAGAGCCTACGTCATCTTTTTCTTTTGGAATACCGAAAAGTAAAATACTAGGAATTCCTAAATCTTGTAATTCGTCAATCTCTTCATCTAGATAATCCAATGAAATTTGATATACGCCTGGCATAGAAGGGACTTCCTTCTTCATCTTTTCACCTTCTACCACAAACAAAGGATACACCAAATCATTCACTTGGACTTTTGTTTCCCTTACAAATGAACGCATCACAGGAGAACGTCGGAGTCTTCGATGTCTGTCAAATTTATGATTTGTCAAGGGGAATCACCTTCTCTCTGATAATATTCAATGAGACAATCAACCATTGCTTCTGTCGTAAACTGATCAGGGTAAATAATGTTTTGAAACTGACGATTTTCTAATTCGTTTGCTGTTGTACTACCGATAGCCACACATAACAAATGGTCTTTTTGCCTTGAAATCGTATTCGTATGTAATAATTTCAAAAAAGCTTGTACGGTTGAAGGACTGGTAAAAAAACATGCATCTATGCCTATATGTTCAATGAAATGCTGTAATGTATCTTGTGATGCTCTATTCATCATTGTACGATAAATGACGATTTTTTGAAAATCAACTTGCTTTTGTTTCAGGCGATTGGGAATATCCGCCCTCGCTTTTTCCCCTGATAACAAAGTCACTCGATGCTGATTGCCATACGTTGCTACAAATTCCTCAACCATCACCGTACCTTGATAAATACTCGGTTTGAAGTCAACTTGATACCCTAGCTGATGTAACAGTGTAGCTGTTTTCTTTCCCACTGCTGCGATTCGGTTGTGTACGTGAATATTTAGCCTTTTACAATATTGGTGAAAAAAATGAACTGTATTAGTACTTGTAAAGAACAACCAATCATCTTGACTGGCTAAACGTGTCAATGCTTGATCATTCATCGGTGTGATCACTGGTTCAAACCGAATTAACGGAGCATGATATACTTCAGCTCCGTTATGATTCAACAAGTCTATAAGAGATGCTGCTTGTCCCTTCGCTCGTGTAACTAACACATTCTTATTTTGCAGTGGGGGACTCATTCTTGCTCATTCTCCGCGATCGCTTCATCGACAAGCTCTTGTGCACCTCTAGATTGTAATTTTTCTGCTGCTTCTCTTCCAACAGCTTCGGGATCAGTTCCCGACACCGTCTCGGTTAAAACGGTTTTTCCATCAGAGCTAGCGACTAACGCTGTTAACGTAATCGTGTCCCCATCAAGATCAGCATATCCACCAATAGGCACTGAACATCCACCATTTAATAGATGTAGAAATGTACGTTCAGCCATCACCGTCTTTGTTGTATAGTCATCATTAATTTGCTGTAACAGATCCAATAAATCATGGTCATCTTCGCGACACTCGATTGCTAATGCTCCTTGCCCCACAGCTGGTACACAAACATCTGGTTCAAGGTATTCGGTAACAATTTCTTCGCTCCAACCCATTCGTTTCAATCCAGCGGTAGCTAAAACAATCGCATCAAAATCTTCTTCTTTTAATTTTCGTAATCGCGTTTCAATATTTCCACGTATCCACTGCACTTTTACATCTGGTCTAGCAGCTAACATTTGTGACCCGCGTCGTAAACTACTCGTCCCGATGATCGATCCTTCTGGTAAATCATGAAAGCGAACATGATCATTGGAAATCAACGCATCTCGATGATCTTCCCGTTCAGGTATCGAGCCAATCACTAATCCTTCAGGCAATTCAGATGGCATGTCTTTCATACTATGAACAGCAAAATCAATTTCCTTATCATACATCGCATTTTCGATTTCCTTTACAAATAACCCCTTTCCACCTACTTTGGAAAGTGTTGTATTCAAGATTTGATCACCTTTTGTTACGATTTTTTTAATTTCAAATTCATACGTATCACCAGTTAGCTTCTTCAGCTGATCAATCACCCATTCGGATTGTTTTAATGCCAAATTACTTCTTCTTGAGCCTATGACAATTTTGCGCATGCACTAGATGCTCCTCTCTATCAAAAGTGAAAATTCGATAACGTGTTAAATAAGAAAAAATTAATTAATAATATACAAAAACAAAATAAGTTGAGCCTTAGTATAGCTTTTCCTCGATCATTTCGACGAATACGCCGGTAAATATACCAACCATAGAGCACTAAAACAATCATTGACCCAATTGTTTTACTATCGCCCCAATAAAATTCCGTCCCGGTCATATACGCCCAGACAACACCTAAAATAATCGATAGCAGTAATAATGGTTCTGCTAAGACAATAAAGTGAAACGCTCGTCTCTCCAAGCCCTCTAAATCTTGAAATCGCCTCAACCATTTATAATTATTTTTTTGCTTTAACAAGTAATATTGCATATGAAACAACATCGCTAATATAAATGAAACGGTAAAGAGCCCATAAGCAGTTAACGCCGACACAATATGTGCCAATAACATTTCATCTAATAGAAACGGTATTTGTTCAGCATCAACAATCTGTGTCGAGCGTATCATATGCAATACCATAACAATAAAGCCAAACACACTCATAAAAAACATAAAAAACTCAAGCCGATACACTCTATGGATGATCAATGAAATAGTAATCATAATCCATGTGTACGTATATAACCCATCATTAAATGTTTGGATCGGAATCTGTGAAGCGGTTAACATTTCGATAAATAAAAAAATGGTTTGCATCAACCAAACCATAGAAAGTAGCCAGAAAGCGACTCGATTCGCTCTCTGGTTTTGGTAAAGAAAATCAATAAAATAAAAAATGACACTTATACCGTATAAAAACAACATCCATTCCTGAATAAACCGTTCTTCCAGCATAAAGGAATACCTTCCTTAATTAGTTGGTAGACGCGTTTGGTAAAGGTTCTGAACTGTTCCCTTTATCAAAAGCAATTACTTGGTTTTTTCCTGTCGATTGAATATTTTCTTGCACTCGATCTTCAATATTAAATATTTTCATAAATAATTCCAATGCCTCATCCGCATCTTTCTGTCCAGCAAATTCTTTTGCTTGTAAAATAGGCTGCTTTAACATCTGGTTGACAATACTCTTCGTATGTTTGTTAAGCACTTTTCGTTCTCGTTCCGTTAAGTTAGGCATCTTTCTCTCAATGCTATTCATCGTTTCTTGTTGAATGGACAGAGCTTGTTCTCGCAATGCTGTGATAACGGGAACGACACCTAACGTTTGAATCCAAGATTGAAACGCAACAATTTCTTCTTCGATCCATAACTCTACAGTTTCAGCTGCTTTCTTTCTCGCTTCCATATTGGAGTCAACGACATGTTGCAAGTCATCGATATCATAAAGGAATACATTTTCTAAGTTTTCTAGAGCTGGATCTAAATCTCTTGGAACAGCTATATCGACAAAAAATAGCGGTTTGCCCTTACGTTTTTCATGCAAGTTGTCATACCAATCTTTCGTCACAATATAGTCTGATGCACCTGTTGAACTAATGACAATATCAGCTTGGATGAGCGTGTCTGCTAAATGGTCAGTAGATTGTGCTTTTCCGTAAAATTGTTTGGCCAACTCTCTTGCTTTTTCTACCGTTCGGTTTATAACTGTTACCTCACCGACACCGAGACCATATAAATTTTTTGCGGCCAGTTCACCCATTTTCCCTGCACCGATAATGACAATGTGTTTATCATGTAGTTCAGAAAATATTTTCTTTGATAATTCAACGGCTGCATAACTGACAGATACAGCATTTTCACCAATATCCGTTTCTCGATGACTTCTTTTACCTAATGTAATAGCCTGCTTAAATAATTCATTAAAAATGGTGCCAGTGATTTTCTCTTCTTGTGCTGTTAAAAAGGTTTGTTTGACTTGCCCCAAAATTTGCGTTTCACCCATAATCATGGAATCTAACCCACAGCTTAAGCGAAATAAATGTTCCACTGCTGCTTCATTTTCATAAAATATGAGATGTGCAGTAAAGGCTTCTTTATCTATATTAAACCAATCTGCTAAAAATTGCTTAATAAAATAACGTCCCGTATGCAATTGATCAACGACTGCATATACTTCAGTCCGGTTACAAGTGGAAATAATCACATTTTCGAGAATACTTTTTCGTTGATTTAATTCTTGCATAGCATCAATGACTGAATCCTCTGAAAAAGCAAGCATTTCTCTCACTTCGACCGGCGCGGTACGATAATTTATTCCTGCTGCTACAATATGCACATTATCTACCCCCAAATAAAACAAAAGGCGAAACTTTTTCTTTATTATAACATGTTTTTTTTCAAAAGAAGTGATGATTTTATGAACAGGTTGTACTGTTTATGGTAAAATGACAATTGATCTTTTTCATTCATTTGTACTTTACCACAACTATTAAATTTTATCAAGAAATCAATTTTAAATAATAATAATTTTAATCTGAAAGTTAGGAGGGGAACCGTGAACAAGAAAAATAAATTAATGGCATACCTTTTGATTGGCATTGGCATCTTCTTCTTATTACGTGAACTTAGGCTTCCTATATTAACTGACTTTTACTCTTGGCCCACCCTTTTAATCGTTATTGGAGCTGCCTTCTTATTTTATGCGTATTCTGCCAAAGATTATAAAAACATTTTTCCTGGGGCACTTCTTTTAGGATTGGGAATTCATTTTCACAGCTTACGTTACTATCCGTTTTGGATTGATCATTGGGGAATGTATACATTAATCGTAAGTCTTGCATTTTTATTGCGTTATACGAAATTTAAAAAAGGGTTATTACCTGGCTTGATTTTGTTGGGATTATCCCTATTTGCTTTATTTGCCTCCAGTACACCTGAATGGTTTGACTGGATTTATGAAACGATGAATTGGATTGAACGCTTCTGGCCCGTTATTTTAATCGTTATCGGAGGTTATATTCTTTGGAAGAGATAGAGGCTGGAACAAAACTAAATAGCAAGAGCAAAAATCCGAACAATTTGACATTAAGCGTAGGCAAAATACGGAGACT
>NZ_APML01000009.1 GCF_000359605.1 Gracilibacillus halophilus YIM-C55.5 | reverse complement strand
CGGATATGCGTCAAACAGCGAAAAAGAAGCTAGCTGTTAGCCTCAAAAAAGCGGATATGCGTCAAACAGCGGAAAAGAAACTAGCTGTTAGCCTCGAAAACGCGGAAATGCGTCAAACAGCGGAAAGGAAGCTAGCTGTTTGACTCAAAAACTAAAATATGCCATGTTTCCAGAATATCCTCTCAACTTCACAACTTGCGCTTTCGCCACTTTCGTTTCATAATAAAGCATAGACTACAATAAATTGAGGGATCAACATGAGGACAAGACGGTGGAATTTTGCAGAAGAAACAATCGATGAAGCGGCCCAACTCATCCGCCAAGGTGAAGTGATTGCTTTTCCTACTGAAACCGTGTATGGGTTAGGAGCAGATGCGACGAATGAACAAGCTGTCAGAAAAATTTTTCAAGCCAAAGGTAGGCCAGCTGATAACCCATTAATCATTCACGTTCATGATAACAAACAGATCGCACGTTATGTGACAGATATTCCGCGTGTCGCACAACAAATGATGGATGCGTTTATGCCAGGACCATTAACCGTCATTTTAAAAAGTAATGGGACGGTGGCGCCAACCGTAACGGCAGGAATGGACACTGTGGCGATCCGTGTACCTGATCATGCCGTAGCTAGACAATTTATCGAAGCCACGCAATTACCACTTGCTGCTCCTAGTGCGAATTTATCTGGAAAACCAAGTCCAACAACGGCTGAACATGTCGATCAAGATTTAAACACTCGCATCGCTGGTATCATTGATGGCGGTGCAACGGGCGTAGGTGTCGAGTCAACGGTTGTGGATTGTACGTCGGATGTACCGATCATTTTGCGCCCTGGTGGGATTACGAAAGACATGTTGCAAGATGTTGTGGGACAAGTGACATATGACGATGCCATTCAAACGGATGATCAACCGAAAGCCCCTGGTATGAAATATCAACATTATCAACCCGATGCCCCGTTACGCTTAATCGATGGCGATCAGGCATTTTTTCAACAACAAATTGACGCCCTCGAAAAACAAGGGAAAACGGTTGGCGTGATTGCTAGTGAGCCATTAGCGAGTCAATTGCGCACAAATTATCTGTATCGTTGTGGACAGAGAAACGACTTGTCAACTGTAGCAGCGAAGCTTTATTATGCGTTGCGTTATTTTAATCAAATGGAAATGGATATTATTTTATCGGAAACGTACCCATTTGAAGGGATCGGTCAAGCGATTATGAATCGATTAACGAAAGCTGCGACGGATAAATTAGAAGCCAACCGACATACATAAGCCGCCTTGGACATGCATATAGTGAAATAGCATGTCCAGGAAGGAGCAATGGCTTAATGGAAATCCAGCATGTGGGTGGCGTATTTTCGATTCTGTGTATGGCAATTGCACTAGGCATGGATGCTTTTTCAGTTGGTTTAGGAATGGGGATGCAGGCCTTACGATTGAAACGAATGTTCATTATTGGCATAACGGTCGGCTTATTTCATGTACTGATGCCCTTTCTCGGTCTTGTATTAGGGGCGTTTATTTCCCATCGTTTGGAAGGAATTGCGATCCTAGCGGCTGGACTCTTGTTATGTGCGATTGGGGTACAAATGATGTTACAAACCTTTCAGGAAAAAAGTAGTGATATTCTCAATCCTGTCGGTATCGGTTTATTTTTATTTGCATTAAGCGTTAGTTTAGATAGCTTCTCTGTCGGTCTGTCACTCGGTTTAAGCGGTGTGGCAACGGCTTTGCCTTCATTTTATTCGGCATCAGCAGCATGTGTTTGACGTGGCTTGCCTTATTAATTGGACGCCGGACGCATCACTTGTTAGGCGTATATAGTGAAGTTATTGGCGGCAGTATTTTATTTGGGTTTGGTCTTTATATTTTATTCGGCTAACAAAACTAGTATCGTCAAGCAGAATTTGATACATTAATGGTAAACAGATCTCAAAATGTAATGAATGAAAGGAACGTCAACCATGAATATTTTATTTGTGTGCACAGGCAATACGTGTCGCAGTCCAATGGCAGAAGCAATATTACGCGAGAAGACGAATCACCACGTACGTTCTGCTGGTATTTTTGCGAGTGATGGACAGCCAGCATCCGCGCAGACGTTGGAAGTCCTTGAGGAAAATGGTATCCATCATTCGCACCAATCGACACCTGTTGATGAAACAGTGCTTCAATGGGCGGATGTCGTATTGACGATGACAGCGAATCATCGCGATTTAGTGAAGCAACAATTTTCGGCATATGCTGACAAAGTGTATACGCTTGTGGAATATGTCGATTCCTCCTGTCAAAAAGCATGGGATCAATTACAAAAAGCCTATTCACAATTGGAAGAAAAGAAGCTAGACCCTTCTGCGAATCAAGAAGCTATCCAAGCACTAAAAGAAGAGATTGACGAACTCGAAAAAAAGGTGAGTCAAGTGGATATTGTCGATCCGTTTGGGTCTAATGTCATGATTTATCAAAAAACTTATCAAGAATTAAATAAGTATCTTGAACTATTGGTCAAAAAGTTGGACAATAAGGATAGAGAATAAGTCATGCATTAGGAGGAGAAATGGATGAAAAATCAGAAGAAGGGTGTTAGCTTACGGATGAAGCTGGTCGTGTTTACGACATTATTAGCTTTAATCACGTATTCAACAAGTGCATTTTTTATTTATTTTTTACAAGAATGGATTCGTCAATGGATCGACATACCAGAAGTCGTCTATGTACTGGTCACGTTAGCGTTAGGCATTATTTGGTCGGGGATTCTAGCGTTTGTGGCAGCTGGTTTTATTACGAGAAAACTTACCGAATTAAAAAATGCGGCTACACGTATTGCTGAAGGTGATCTGAAACAAGATATAGAGATTCCGAAATCGTCGAATGATGAAATTGGCGCCTTAACCCAAGCTTTTCAGACGATGGTTAACAATTTAAAACGGATTTTAGCTGATATGGAAGAACATACAGAGAAAACGAGTCAGTCTGTTCATACGATGAAAGAAGCCGCTTCACGCTCGAAAGAACATTCGGACACATTAGAGGACACGATCGGTCAAATTTCCCAAGGGGCGGAAGAAACATCTGAGGCGATTCAACAAACCGCTGAAGCCGTCGATAATTCAACACAATTAGCGACAAAAGTAGATGAAAAAGCAGAAAGTTCGCAACAACAGTCACAAGAAATGGTCGAAAAGTTGGATGAATCCAAACAAGTAATTACGACATTGGTCGATGGCATCACGAAACTTGCAGAAAATCAAGATCATGCCTTACATGATGTCAACCGTTTATCAGACAAAGCGAAAGAAGTCGAAAATGTGATTTCTCTCGTTGGCGATATTAGTGAACAAACAAACTTATTAGCATTGAATGCCTCCATTGAAGCTTCACGTGCTGGTGAAGAAGGAAAAGGATTCGCCGTTGTGGCAGAAGAAGTAAGAAAACTTGCGGATCAAAGTTCAGAAGCAGTCCAAAGTATTTCAAATCTCATTCAAGATATGCAAAAAGATGTCGAATTAGTCGTGCAAAATATGAGAACACATGTGGATGAAACACGTGATGAGGCAAAACGTGGCGACGAAACGACAACCGTGATCGATAACATGTCCTCTTCTGTCCATGGGGTTGCCGATTCGATCCGAGAGATTTCGAGTCTTGTCGATCATCAGTTGCAAGAAATCGAAGCGACTCAAGCGAAATCGCAAAATGTAGCGGCCATTGCTGAGGAGACATCTGCTGGCGCTGAAGAAATTCGCGCAACAATTGAAGAACAAGCGAATTTTGCCGAAAACTTGCAAGAATTAGCGACAACCCTTGAGCAACAAGCAGAAAACTTGAAAGTGAAAATGAATCAATTTAAACTAAATTAATCGTCTATTGTGCGAAAATCAACATCCTTTTAGATAATCGTCACGTATTTTACTTGAGCAAAAGGAGGCGTTGGTCTTGAACAAAGAACAGTTACAGGCTGATCTCCGTTATTTGATCGAAGAATGGGTAGACCAGGGCCATTTACAAGAAGGAGATCGCTTCGTCATCGGTTGCTCCACAAGTGAAGTTGCTGGAGAACGTATTGGTACAGCAGGCAGTGAAGACATCGCCGCGATTCTGTTTAACGAATGGCAGACCTTACAGGCACAAACAGGTGTGGAGCTATGCTTTCAATGCTGTGAACACTTAAACCGCGCACTGGTTGTCGAACGCCGCGTCATGAAAGAAGATCGTTTATCGCAAGTTTCCGTCGTTCCCGTTCGACAAGCAGGTGGCTCGATGGCTGCGTATGCTTATCAACATTTGACAGATCCCGTCGTTGTGGAAGAAATCGAAGCCGACGCTGGCATCGATATCGGTGAAACCATGATCGGTATGCATCTCAAGCCTGTAGCAGTACCGTTACGCATGAAGCAGCGAGCGATCGGAAATGCCCGCGTCAATCATGCACGCACAAGACCGAAGCTGATCGGAGGGCCGCGCGCCGTTTATCCCGAATAAATCATTGCAGATCATGCACCTTTTTTGTTAAAAGACGAATGAAGGTGCATTTTTTGTTGATTTTATTCGTAAAAATTTTAGAAAACTATCCATATGTCGATGATTTTATGATAAGATGTAGAAAATAACGAATAATTAGTGATTGAGGGGGAGCAACTGATATGGATCATGTAAAAAACTTTGATGCAGAATTGTTTCAAGCAATGGAAGATGAGCGAGGCCGTCAGAACGATAAGATTGAATTAATCGCATCGGAAAACTTTGTCTCTGAAGCTGTAATGGAAGCGCAAGGATCAGTATTAACAAATAAATATGCAGAAGGATATCCAGGTCGTCGTTATTATGGTGGCTGTGAGTATGTCGATGTTGCTGAAAATCTTGCTCGTGATCGCGCGAAGGAATTGTTCGGCGCAGAACATGTCAATGTCCAACCACACTCTGGTGCTCAAGCGAATATGGCGGTTTATTTCAGCGTATTAGAGCCAGGCGATACCGTACTTGGGATGAATTTAAATCACGGTGGTCATTTAACGCACGGTAGTCCGGTTAACTTTAGCGGTAAGCTTTTCAATTTTGTCGATTATGGTGTCGATGAAACGTCCGAAACGATTGATTATGATGCCTTGTTAGAAAAGGCAAAAGACGTTCAGCCAAAACTCATTGTTGCAGGAGCAAGTGCTTATCCGCGCGTAATTGATTTTCAGAAATTCCGCGAAATTGCTGATGCCGTCGATGCCTACTTAATGGTAGATATGGCACACATCGCAGGACTTGTCGCAACTGGACTGCACCCAGACCCGGTACCACATGCTCATTTTGTAACAACAACCACACACAAAACGTTGCGAGGACCGCGTGGTGGCATGATTCTTTGTAAAGAAGAATTCGGTAAACTAATAAATAAAAATGTTTTCCCAGGTATGCAAGGTGGTCCATTAATGCACGTTATCGCAGCCAAAGCCGTTGCATTTAAAGAAGCATTACAACCATCATTTAAAGAATATTCGCAAAACATTATTAACAATGCCAAACGTTTTGGCGAGGTTCTTGAAGCAGAAGGTATTCGCACCGTATCAGGCGGCACAGACAATCACTTGTTATTACTAGATGTTCGTGGCCTGTCATTAACTGGAAAAGATGCAGAAAAGGCACTGGATGATGTCGGCATTACTACAAACAAAAATACCATCCCATTCGATCCAGAAAGTCCATTCGTCACAAGCGGTATTCGCGTAGGCACAGCAGCAGTGACATCCCGTGGCTTTGGCGAAAAAGATATGGAGGAAGTAGCGAAAATTATTGCCTTTACCCTGAAGAACCACGAGGACGAAGCGAAACTAGCGGAAGCCAAACAACGAGTCGAAGCATTAACCAGCAAATATCCGCTATATCAATAGTCAATCATAAAAAAAGCTAGGCCGATGAAAGAGGTCTAGCTTTTTTACGTCAAACAAAAGATGCGTTGCTCGGGGTTTGCATCGAAAATGGATTTATGCGTCAAACAGTAGATTTAGGAGAAGCTGTTTGCATCGAAAATGGATTTACGCGTCAAACAATAGATTTAGGAGAAGCTGTTTGCATCGAAAATGGATTTACGCGTCAAACAATAGATTTAGGGGAAGCTGTTTGCATCGAAAATGGATTTATGCGTCAAACAATAGATTTAGGAGAAGCCGTTTGCATCGAAAATGAAAAGGTGTACGACTTACCGGAAAATTTCGCCAAACGCACAAGAAGATTTCCCAGTAATTCGCATTTTACCGGGAAATCTCGTCCAAGGCGCCAGAGGATTTCCCAGTAATTCGCATTTTACCGGGAAATCTCGTCAAACGCGCAAGAGGATTTCCCAGTCATTCACGTTTTACCGGGACATACAAAAATAACACCACAAAAATTTTTTCTCAAAAAAAGATCATCAACTCATCCTTGAAAGCTCTCTTGTTTTTCAGTACAATTTCTAGGATGAACATTTTCAGTTGAGCTATACTATTAGATAAAAAGGAGAGATCACCCTTGAGTAATGTGTTTGTCTTAGATCATCCACTCATTCAGCATAAGTTAACGTACATAAGGAGCAAACATACGGGAACGAAGGAATTTCGCGCGTTAGTTGATGAAGTATCGGCACTAATGGCATTTGAAATTACGAGAGATTTACCGTTAACGGAAATAACGACCGAAACCCCTGTTATGGAAGCACAAACGAAAGTGTTAAGTGGAAAGAAAATAGGACTCGTACCCATTTTACGTGCGGGCCTTGGCATGGTTGATGGTATTCTTCGTTTAATTCCAGCGGCAAAAGTAGGGCATGTCGGCTTATATCGTGATCCTGAAACCTTGCAGCCCGTCGAATATTATATCAAATTGCCATCTGACATTGATGAACGTGAATTAATTGTCATTGATCCCATGTTAGCAACGGGCGGATCCGCGAATGATGCGATTCATTCATTGAAAAAACGTGGTGCAACAAATATTAAATTGATGTGTCTGATCGCAGCGCCAGAGGGTGTTGATCTCGTCCAAGAAGAGCATCCTGATGTTGATATTTATTTAGGAGCATTGGATAAGCAATTAAATGAAAAAGGTTATATCATCCCAGGACTAGGAGATGCTGGCGACCGCTTGTTTGGAACGAAATAAAATATGAATTGATATTCAAGAGATTCCGAATGATATATTTTATCTTTGCTTAAAATGAACTCATTCGGAATTTCGCTCTTTAATTATCGCGCATGAATCTATACATAGAAGCACGCACTTCTGCTTAAACTAGTGATAGTCGAACGGTTAAAGGAGTGACGCGCGTGCGTTTTTTTCTTATTTCCCTTTTTGTCAGTATCTGTCTCTCTCTTCCATCTCAAGCGTTACCTGCCATCCATCCAACCGAATCCCTTATTGTCGAAGTGGACACTGACCCCCATCAAATAGCCGAAGAAATTGAAACATATTATCCGAACGTTGAAGTGATCGCTATTTATGACACCATTTTTCAAGGCATGGCATTAAAAGCAGAAAAACGAACCTTTGAAAAGTTGAAACAATTTGAAGCGATCCAAAAAACATACCCCGTGCAAACGTATCAGACACTTGGAATGGGCGAACCTGTCAATCAAAGTGTCAATTTTTTTCGATCGGAAGACCTTTCATATACAGGAAAAGGTGTCAAAGTAGGGATCATTGATACAGGGATTGACTATCATCATCCAGATTTAACGAAAAACTATCACGGCGGCTATGATCTCGTTGATTTTGACGAAGATCCTATGGAGACAACGATTCATGAAGGGATGCCGACACTACATGGCACGCATGTGCAGGTATTATTGGCGCGAATGGGGATATGAAAGGCGTTGCACCAGAAGCGGAAATCTATGCGTATCGCGCGTTAGGACCTGGAGGAATGGGGACGTCTGTGCAAGTGATGGCCGCGATTGAAAAAGCAGTCAAAGACGGTATGGATATTATTAATTTATCATTAGGCAATACGGTCAATGGTCCGGATTGGCCGACAAGTGTCGCAGTCAATCAAGCGACGAAAGCGGGTGTAGCGGTGGTGATCGCTAATGGCAATACAGGCCCGGATTTATGGACGGTAGGTTCGCCAGCTACCGCAACAGATGTGATATCAGTTGGCGCTTCAACGCCACCATTACAAATTCCCTATCTCTATGACTCGTTAGCAGAAAAACGGATCGACTTTTTACAAATGGTTGGAACGGCTGAATGGAAACCAGATCATGACCTTCAAATTCAAACGTCTACGAGAAACATTCAACCAGCATCAGATGTAGTACTTGTGATGGAAAAAGGGGATGAAACGTTACCTGAATTGGCGAAAAAAGCACAAGAAAGTGGCGCATCTGCGTTAATTATCCCTCAGGATTCAGCTGATGACATGTTGTTAGAGGAAGTAAGTGATGAGATCACACTACCGATCGCACTTGTTTCGAAAAAACATGGAAAATGGTTGCGGGAAAACGATGGTAATTGGCTCACGGTCCGATATCAACAGACCCAAGACGATATCACTGAATTCAGCTCGCGCGGACCAGTTACCGTTAATTGGGCGATTAAGCCGGAAATTGTCGCACCAGGTTCAAATATCGTCAGTACGATTCCAGATGGCTATCAAGCATTAAGTGGGACAAGTATGGCTGCTCCTCATATTACGGGAGCGTTGGCGTTAGTGAAGCAAGCCCATCCTGATTGGACACCCGCTCAGTTAAAGGCTGCGCTTGTCACGACAGCTGAGCCACTAAATGGTGCGCGTCCGATTGAACAAGGGGCAGGTAAAGCCGTTCCTCATCAGGCGATTTCTTCAGACACGTTGCTTTATCAATCGTTTCTCCATTTTGGTACACTACGTCAACCAACAGAAACAAAAACACGCGAAATAATTGTTGAAAATATCTCAGACGAACCGGTTCACTATCGATTCGACATCCCGCAGTCATCGACAAGTATACGTTGGCAACTACCGACAAGTTTTACGCTTTCGCCCCATGAAAAGCGAGCAGTCGATATTCAAGCGACCGTTCGTAAAAACCAAATGAATCAACCGATGCTTCAAGGGTATTTGTACGTAAATGATCGGCCGATTCCGTACCTGGTGTTAAACAATGACGTTGATGTACCAAAAGGGATGGGATTTGAATTTTATGTCGAACCTTTATCAACGGATGAATATAGCTATCAAATGTACGTGGTAGAAGAAGCAAAGTCGATCACTGTCGATTTGTATCAGCCAGAAACGTTTTCCTTTGAACAAACGATTGTACAAGTCAAGGACCGACAACCAGGTGTCATGAAAGGAACGATAGATGAGAAAAAATTACCGTCTCGAGGCTCGTATTTAGCGAATATTACCATTCAATTAACAGATGGCAATACTTACCAATACCAAACGATGGTAGATATTCATGCTGAACAATAATAGAGGGACAATTGTCATATTTTGTTCACAATTTTTTTCAATCAATGAAGAAAGGCGAGGTTGTCCGAAATCGCTTTACTTCGCTTGTAGCTAGATGTAATAAACTGATGAAATGTTGGTGAAATTGATTGACATTAAGCGACCCCTATTGTATGCTAATTTAGTGTGGATGATAGGGGTTACAGTGTTTTATTGTGTCTACATACTCGACTGCATCTCTTGAAAGGAATCACATGTTCACGTGATTAGCAGTTGTATGATTATGCAACGAGAATGCATTACGAGGAGTGAAACATTTGTCATCACATCATAAAAACCCCTTATATCGTGGGATCACCATTTATACCACAATTTTGTCGCAAATTGTCGGTAGCCCGCTCATTGGGTTATTGATCGGCAGATGGATTGATCAACATGGGTCCACATCTCCACTTTTTATGTTGCTCGGATTATTTATAGGACTGGGAGCAGGTATTTATGGAACCATCCATTTCACACGGAACAACGCAGAAGACGAATGATACGACCCAATACCATCAGATGATCACTCGTCAACGGAAATGGATGTTTTATCTCCTTGCCATCTTCGTCATCGGTTGGGGATTTAGCCTTATACAAGCGTATTCCTCGGGCTTATCTTGGGAACGACACTAAGCTTTTATAATTTATGGATCATGCAACGAAAAATTGATCGCTTTGGACAAGCTGTCGCCAACCAGAAACGAGCAGCAGGTATTGGTACATTTACTCGGTTAGCAACTGGCGCTTTAGCAGTGTTAATCGCCCTTCAGTATGAAGAATATTTCCATTTAACTTCCGTGATTTTCGGATTAATGACAACGTATGTTGTTATTATGATAGATTTTTTCTTTTTTAGAAATCAAGACTAGCAAAGGGAAGTGAGGTGAAGCAATTGGATCATACATCACCGAAGGCACTCGATTTGTTTGGCATTCCATGGTTAGATTTCGATTTATCGACACTGTTAATGACTTTCGTTTCTTGCGTTATCGTATTTTTTATTTGTTTTTTTGCGGCAAGAAATCTACAAATGAAGCCTACAGGGTTTCAAAACTTTATGGAGTGGGTCATTGATTTTGTCAAAGGAATTATTAGTGACACGATGGATTGGAAAACAGGGAAAGTATTTTTGCCACTCGGGTTAACTTTATTAGTGTTTATCTTTATCAGTAATATCCTTGGGGTTGTTACCATGGGTATTGTAGGACACTCATTATGGTGGAAATCACCGACAGCTGATGCGACGATGACGTTGACATTATCAGCGATGGTTATCATTTTGACCCATTTCTACGGAATAAAAATGAAAGGTTTAAAAGAATATGGTTTGGATTATGTCCGCCCGAAAGCATTTTTATTACCGTTAAATATTATAGAAGAGTTTGCGAATACGCTAACACTCGGCCTTCGTCTCTTCGGTAATATCTTTGCTGGTGAAATTCTATTATCATTAATTACAAAAATGGCTCTTGCAGCTATGCCGTTTACACTCATTTCCATTATTCCAATGATGGCATGGCAAGGATTTAGTTTGTTTATCGGTGCCATTCAGGCATTTATATTCACAATGTTAACAATGGTTTATATGTCTCATAAAGTGAGCGAAGACCATTAATATAAGAAAAAATAATTTAGGATTTATACATTTTAAAGGAGGAAATAAAGAATGGGATCTTTAGCAGCAGCAATTGCAATAGGTTTAGCGGCACTAGGTGCTGGTCTAGGTAACGGTATGATCGTAAGTCGTACAGTAGAAGGGATTGCTCGTCAACCAGAATTAAGAGGTGCACTTCAAACGACTATGTTTATCGGGGTAGCACTAGTAGAGGCGATTCCTATTTTCGCCGTAGTTATTGCCTTTATGGTAATGGGTGGTTAATAATTTTTTTGGATAGAATGGCGAAGTTCGTCTAAGACAATCTTCGCCATTCCTTTGTAACAGAATAATAAGCAGATTTGTGTGATAGATCGAAACTTGTGACGATAGGTTAGGAAGGAGTGAAGACTGTGCATCTTAATAGCGGAATGCTTATCATAGGTGTGACTCCAGGTGGTTTTCAATGGGGCAATATGTTATTTGCGCTCATTAGCTTTGGGCTATTGCTTTTATTACTCAAAAGATACGCATGGGGCCCATTGATGGACAAGATGGAAGAGCGTGAGAACTATATTGCTGATGAAATCGACACAGCTGAGAAAAACCGTGAAGAAGCCGAAAAAGCTTCACGTGAAGCCAATGAACAATTGAAGGCAACACGCCAAGAAGCGCAACAAATTATCGAAGATGCCAAAAAAGCAGCGCAACAGCAAGAACGCGAGATTATTCAAGCGGCAGAAGCCTCAGCAGCACGCATTAAGAAGTCTGCGGAAGAAGATATCGAACGCGAGAAAGAAAAAGCGGTCGAAGCTTTACAAGATAAAGTGGCTACCTTGTCTGTACAGATTGCAACAAAAGTGATTGAAAAAGAAATTAATGAACAAGATCAAGAGCAGTTGATCAATGAATACATGAAAGAGATAGGAGAAGAGCGATGAGTCATACAGTTGTAGCGAAGCGTTATGCAGAAGCTCTTTTTCAAATCGGTGTAGATAAGGGTCAGCTTGACTTTCTTGAAACGGAACTCACAACCGTTCGTGAAGTATTTCAAACGAACGAAGAATTGCTTGAATTTCTAACTCATCCGAAAGTGGATGCAGATCAGAAGAAACAACTGCTCAATCAAGCGTTCGAAGGTTTTTCGAAAGATGTGATACATACACTTTCATTACTTGTCGATCGCCACAATGAAAGCATTGTACCAGAGATTGTCACTCATTTCATTACCCTTGCACAAGAGGAAAAAGGGATGAAAGAAGCAACGGTTTATTCTGTTCGTGCGTTGAAAGATGAAGAACAGAAACAAATGGAACAAGTTTTTGTCGATAAACTGAATATTCAAGGGCTCAAAATCAATAATATTGTCGATCCATCCGTGCTTGGTGGTATTCGTATTAAAATCGGAAACACGGTATATGATGGCTCGATTAAAGGCAAGTTGAATCGACTTGAACGTGAAATGGCAAAAAGTTAATTAATGACGATAGGGGTGAAATGGCATGAGCATAAAGGCTGAAGAAATCAGTGCGCTGATTAAACAGCAGATCGAAAGCTATGACGCTGACATTGAAGTCAAAGATGTTGGTACCGTCATTGAGATCGGTGATGGTATCGCACGTGCACATGGGCTAGACAATGTCATGTCAGGCGAATTAGTCGAATTTTCAAATGGTGTCATGGGTATGGCACAAAACCTTGAAGAATCAAATGTAGGGATCGTAATTCTTGGACCATACACAGAAATTCGTGAAGGTGATGAAGTCCGTCGTACCGGACGTATTATGGAAGTGCCAGTAGGGGAGGACTTGATTGGACGAGTTGTGAATCCACTCGGTCAGCCCGTCGATGGTAAAGGCACAATTGAAACATCAAAAACACGCCCGATTGAATCTCCTGCACCGGGTGTTATGGATCGTCAATCAGTAGAAGAACCATTACAAACAGGGATTAAAGCAATCGATGCCCTTGTTCCGATTGGACGTGGCCAGCGTGAACTCATCATTGGTGACCGTCAAACAGGGAAAACATCGATCGCGATTGACACCATTTTAAATCAAAAAGACGAAGACATGATCTGTATTTATGTTGCGATCGGTCAGAAAGATTCCACCGTTCGTCGTGAAGTTGAAGTGCTTCGTCAACATGGTGCGCTTGATTATACGATTGTCGTATCAGCAGGTGCTAGTGAACCAGCGCCATTACAGTATCTTGCGCCATATGCGGGCGTGTCCATGGGTGAAGAGTTCATGTATAATGGCAAGCATGTGCTTGTTGTTTATGATGACTTAACGAAGCAAGCGAATGCATACCGTGAACTTTCCTTATTATTACGTCGCCCACCAGGACGTGAAGCATTCCCAGGGGATGTATTCTATCTTCACTCTCGTTTACTTGAACGTGCAGCGAAGTTAAATGACGATAAAGGTGGCGGCTCATTAACAGCACTACCATTCGTTGAAACACAAGCGGGTGACATTGGTGCCTATATTCCAACCAACGTCATCTCGATTACAGACGGACAAATTTTCTTACAGTCTGATCTATTCTTCTCAGGGGTACGTCCAGCGATTAACGCCGGCTTATCCGTATCTCGTGTCGGTGGTTCTGCCCAAATTAAAGCGATGAAGAAAGTAGCGGGTACACTTCGTTTGGACTTGGCTTCTTTCCGTGAACTCGAATCATTTGCTCAATTTGGTTCAGATCTTGATAAGGCGACACAAGATAAGTTGAATCGTGGTCAACGTACTGTAGAAGTGTTGAAACAAGGCTTACACAAGCCACTTGTCGTTCAAAAACAAGTCATGATCATCTTTGCTTTAACAAAAGGGTACTTAGATGATATTCCAGTTGAAGATGTGACACGTTTTGAAGATGAATTTTTAACATGGATGGATCAAAATCGACAAGAACTACTTGCCAAAATCAAAGAAACAGGTCAGTTGCCTGATACTGAAGAGATGAGCGAGGCAGTAGAAACATTTAAAAAACAATTTGTCGTAACGGAATAAAGGATAGGACGATCGTCAACCTTGAACGAAAGGGCGGTGAAACGTTGTGGCATCATTAAGAGATATCCAAAAACGGATTGGCTCTACACAAAAGACGAAACAGATTACCAAAGCGATGCATATGGTATCTGCCTCAAAGCTTAATAAAGCAGAGGAGTTTGCCAAATCCTACGAACCATATAATAAAAAGATTCGTGAAGTCGTTGCAAGTATTGCTGGCAGTGATTCTGACGCTGAACATCCGATGCTTGAAACACGTGAAGTGAAAAAGACAGCTTACTTTGTCATTACATCGGATCGTGGGCTGGCAGGACCTTTTAACAGCGGCATTCTTCGCGAAGTGTATCAAACCATTCAAAAACGTCATCAGTCGCAAGACGAATACGCCATTATTGTCGTAGGCCGTGTAGGGCGTGACTTTTTCAAAAAGAATGGGATGCCTATATTAAAAGAAATCACTGGCTTATCTGATCAACCGAATTTCTCGGATATTAAAGATTTAACCGCTGAAACGGTACAGTTATTTATTGATGAAGAGATCGATCAACTCGAACTCTTTTTCAATCACTTTGTCAGTGCGATTTCCCAAGAAGTCACATCGAAAAAACTGTTACCACTAACAGATTTAGCGGAAGAAGTGAGTGACAATTCGTCCACTTACGAATATGAACCTAACCAACAGGAAATTCTGAATGTATTGTTGCCACAATATGCAGAAAGCTTGATATTCGGATCACTGCTTGACAGTAAAGCGAGTGAGCATGCTTCTCGTATGACAGCGATGCAGAATGCCACTGATAATGCGGATGAATTAATTGATGACTTAACCTTGCAATATAACCGTGCAAGACAAGCTGCGATCACGCAAGAAATCACTGAGATTGTTAGCGGAGCGGCAGCACTTGAATAAAAAGTCGTACGTGATTGAAATAGACAGTTAGGAGGGAAATCAATGGCGAAAGGACACGTTACCCAGATTATGGGGCCTGTCGTCGACGTGAAGTTCGAAGACGGTCATTTGCCGGAAATTTATAATGCCATCAACGTGTATTATGAAGTGAACGGTGAATCAAGAGAACTCACTTTAGAAGTCGCGATGCATTTAGGAGATGACGCCGTTCGTACCATTGCGATGTCATCTACAGAAGGGGTGCAGCGTGGCGCTGAAGTAACGGATTCACAAGCACCGATCTCTGTACCAGTTGGAGATGCGACGCTTGGCCGTGTGTTTAACGTTTTAGGTGAAAAGATTGATTTAGAAGAAGAAGTTGGTGATGACGTACGTCGTGACCCGATTCACCGCCAACCACCGCAATTTGAAAACTTAGCAACTGAAACTGAGATTTTAGAAACAGGTATTAAAGTTGTTGACTTGCTTGCTCCTTATACAAAAGGTGGTAAGATCGGTCTATTTGGTGGTGCAGGTGTTGGTAAAACCGTATTGATTCAGGAACTGATTAACAACGTAGCCCAAGAGCACGGGGGTATTTCCGTGTTTGCAGGTGTCGGTGAACGTACACGTGAAGGTAATGACTTGTACTATGAAATGAGCGATTCAGGCGTTATCTCCAAAACAGCTATGGTATTTGGTCAAATGAACGAGCCACCAGGTGCACGTATGCGTGTTGCCTTAACTGGACTCACAATGGCTGAGTATTTCCGTGATGAGCAAGGGCAGGATGTGTTATTATTTATTGATAACATTTTCCGTTTCTCTCAAGCGGGTACGGAGGTATCAGCGCTACTTGGTCGTATGCCATCAGCCGTTGGTTATCAGCCAACACTAGCAACGGAAATGGGACAACTCCAAGAGCGTATTACTTCAACTGATAAAGGTTCCGTTACATCGATCCAGGCGATTTACGTACCTGCCGATGACTACACGGACCCAGCACCAGCGACAACATTCGCTCACTTAGATGCGACGACGAACCTTGATCGTAAATTGTCCGAGCAAGGGATCTATCCAGCAGTGGACCCACTTGCATCCACTTCTCGTGCGTTAGACCCTGAAGTTGTAGGTGACGAACATTACAATGTAGCTCGTGAAGTACAACAAACAATTCAGAAATACCGTGAGTTGCAAGACATTATTGCGATTTTAGGTATGGATGAGTTGTCAGATGAAGATAAATTGACGGTTGCTCGTGCACGCCGTATTCAATTCTTCTTATCACAAAACTTCCACGTGGCGGAACAATTTACAGGTCAACCAGGTTCTTATGTTCCGGTCGAAGAAACCGTAAAAGGCTTCCGTGAAATCCTTGACGGCAAGCATGATGATATTCCAGAAGATGCGTTCCGCTTAGTCGGCCGTATTGAAGATGTTGTAGAAAAAGCAAAAGAAATGGCATAATTTCACTGCTTTTGTTTAAACCCTAGTTATTCCAGCCGAAGGAGGGGTTCCATTGAGTACACTAAAGGTGAGTGTGGTCACTCCCGATGGCCCTGTTCTGGAAGATTCATTCGAAATGGTTAGCTGTAAAGCAGAAAATGGAGAACTTGGTATTTTGCCTGGTCACATTCCGCTTGTGGCTCCATTAACCATTAGTTCTGTTCGGCTTAAAGGGGAATCTTCTGAGCGAATAGCCGTTAGCGGTGGATTCCTTGAAGTACAGCCAGATCAAGTAACAATTTTGGCACAATCCGCTGAACAGCCTAATGAGATTGATGTAGAACGTGCGCGAAAAGCAAAAGATCGAGCGGAGCAACGCTTGCAAGCTAAACAAGACGAGATCGACTTCAGAAGGGCAGAACGAGCACTCGAACGTGCCTTGAATCGAATTGACGTAGCAGAAAATAAATAATAAGCTTAAACAGGGGGGACAGGATTCAACATCTGTCCCCTTTTTTCTTATGTTGGCCGAGGGGGGCTGTTGTGCATGGATGGTGCGATGCTTGAATCATTGGTGGGTGTTGTGTAAGATTTCTCGTCAAACAGTGGGGTGAAGCAGCTTTGTTTGCATAGAAAATGGATATATGAGTCAAATAGTGGGGTGAAGTATCTCTGTTTGCATGGAATATTACATATATCCTTCAAACATTAGATATAGCTGACACTGTTTGCATCGAAACGCAGGTGATCTATATTTTACCCGGAAATCTGATATCATGACGCATTGATTTCCTAGTAATATGCGATTTACCGGGAAAAGTCGCGAGCACCAAGTGAAGATTTCCCAGTAATAAGCAAATTACCGAGAAAAGTCGCGAGCACCAAGTGAAGATTTCCCAGTAATATGCGATTAACTAAGAATTTTCGCATCAGCAGCTGGAGTTTTTCTCGTCCATAGTTAAATGAAGACAAAAAACGATAGAAAAACAAAGAAAAACTGTCGTCATAGAGCCGTTGACGGCAAAAAATTAGTTAGATACAGAGAAAAACTGTCGTCATCAACCTTATGACGGCAAAAAACAAGAGC
>NZ_APML01000008.1 GCF_000359605.1 Gracilibacillus halophilus YIM-C55.5 | reverse complement strand
CAAAGTTTACGAAAACAGCCAAAATTTTCAAAAGATGGCGATGATATTAGCTGTTTATGCTTTGTAATTTGTGTCAAATAGCAACAACCTTATAGAAAACAGCGAAAATTTTTGACTATGAATCATTAGAATGGAATGGGCAACCTTTCTCGATCACACGTTGGGGTACTGTGTTGATAGTAAATGCCCTTGGATCAAGTGATTCATGCACTTCATCCCAAAATAAGGGTGTGGCAACCGTTGCATCAATCGTACCTCTTGGCGAATATGGAGCGATAATGGTTTTTCCAGGAGCATGTTGAACATAATCAATATATAAACGGTTGCCACGGTTTTTCTTTAATCGTTCTGTCGTAAAGAAACGAGGGTATTGATCAACTAATACGCTGGCAACTGCTTGCATGAATGTACGCGTATCATCATATGACATCGATTGCGTTAAAGGAATATGAACTTGTAAGCCTGATTTGCCTGACGTTTTGACAAGTGGTTCGAATCCTTGATCAGTTACCATCTCTTTAATGAATCGGGCGGCTTAATAGCATAAGGGAATTCATTACGTGACGGTGGATCGAGATCAAAGACCATTTCATTTGGATACTTCTCGTCAATGGTTTGAAAAGGTACGTGAAATTCTAACGCAGCATGATTACCAAACCACAACAGACTACGCAAGTCATTGCAAAGGATATCTTGTACCCCGTCTTCTCCAGCAACTGATTCGATATCATGTGGTGCATAATCAGGTACGTGTTTTTGGTAAAAGGAATGCCCGTGAATACCATCTGGATATCGAATCATCGTCAATCGTTTATTCTGTAGGTGAGGTAACAATAAAGGAGCAATTTCTCGTAAATAATATAAGTAATCGCGTTTCGTATGATGCGGAAAAAGTAGCTTGTTCGGTTTCGTTACTTCCATCTCTTTCGGAAATTGCATGAGTTCGGATTGGAGTTTCTGTTCCGTACAATCTTCAGGTTCAATATCAAAACGGAATTGTCGAAATGTAGCTTCTCGTATTTCCTCTTTTCTTACATCTAAACAATCAATATCAAGACAAACCGTGTTGGGGACTTTCCATTGATGTTGATTGATTTTTGTTCCGTGTTTTTGGATAAATTGAATGACGGTTTGTTTTTCTTGATCAGTGAATCCATGTTTCACTTTCCCGATTGGACGCCATTCTTGTCTAGCTTTCACACTTATATCGATGTAATCATTATGTTGATTCCATCCTGTGATCACTCCTTGGATCGTGCGATAATTCTTCACTTTTAGCCACTGGCGCGTTCGTTTTCCTTGATCATATGTTGAACGTGTATGCTTAGCAACAATGCCTTCACTTTGATGTAAGTCGACAATCTTTTGAATGTTGGCTAGAGATGTGAATGATTCGACTAGTTGAAATGACGATGCCTCCACGTGTTGAAATAAATCCTCTAACTGTTTACGTCTTTGATGGAATGTTTTTTTGCTGATGTCGATCGCTTGATGTTCAAGTAAATCGAAGCAAATAAAAGAAGCAGGTCGATTCACGCAGGCTTGCTTAATTTTTGTTTGTGACCGTAATCGCCCTCTCTGCTGAATCATTGAAAATATGGCTTGATACGGAGTTCGTAAAATGACAAGTTCGCCATCAAGCCATAGTGGTAATGAATGACTCACATTATCTTGATAGTTGTTGCACCAATTAATGATTTCAGGAAAGGTTGAAGAGAGATCACGTCCATTTCTACTCCAAAGGCGAATGTCGTTTTTCTTCCATTCAATCCCACAGCGAAAACCGTCATACTTGATTTCGTATTGCCAATCTTTTTGTTCGGGTGCTTGATCAACTAACGTTGGAAGCATTGGTTTATGCATAACGAATCTCCTTTTTGTATTATTTTACACACAAATTTGCATGATTATTAGTCATACGACAAAACCTAAAGAAAAAGAGGTGATTCATCATGCACACAATGTGGAAAGGAACGATTAGTTTTGGGCTCGTAAATATCCCCGTAAAATTACATTCAGCTACCGAAAATAAAGATATTAGTTTACGCAATTTACACAAAGAATGCCAGTCCCCTGTAAAATATGAGAAAATTTGCCCCGTGTGTGATAAAGAAGTGAGCAATGAAGAAATTGTAAAAGGATTTGAATATACGAAAAATAAGTTTGTGATTTTAGAGGATGAGGATTTCGAAGCATTAAAAGAAGAAAAAGATGATAAAGCCGTAGAAATAGTTGATTTTGTGAAATTAGATGAGATTGATCCGATTTATTTTGATCGAAGTTATTATTTATCGCCTGCTGAGGGTGGCGGAAAAGCATATGCGTTATTGCGACAAGCTTTAGATGATACAGGAAAAATTGGACTTGCGAAAATCACGATACGATCAAAAGAACATTTAGCGGTTGTTCGTATTTATCATAACACGATTGTCATGGAGACGATTTATTATCCTGATGAGGTCCGCGACTTTCAAGAAGTGCCGAATGTGCCCGAAGAAGCAGAACTTGCGGATAAAGAGTTGAAAACGGCCAAAATGTTAATTGATCAGTTGACGACTGAGTTTGAGCCAGAAAAATACACAAATGAATATCGCACCGCTTTATTAGATTTAATTGAACAGAAAAAAGAAGGCGACGAAATATCTACAGCCAAAGAACCAGAAAAAGAGGATAACGTGACGGATTTAATGGAAGCACTAGAAAAATCATTAGATAAAACGAAGTCAGGAAAGAAAAAGAAGTCCACCAGTCAGAAAAACACTTCTGGTCAAAAGAAATCTACTTCTAAGAAAAAGTCAACTGGTGAAAAGAAAGAAAAAGCGACATCATAATAAGGAAGGAGACGATGACAAGGAAATCTTGTTGATAAAATGCGCGAAATCCCAGTAATCTGTCATTTACCGGGAAAACCATGGTTGTAAAGATCCAGTTTTCCTTGTAATTTGTGTTTTACTGGGAAATCTTATGGAGAGAAAGGTGCGTTTTCCGGGTAATTTACGTTTTATCAGGAAATCGGCACATATTGATCGTTGGATTTCCCAGTAATATTTCATGTACAGGGAAATCTGTCATAACCACCTTCAGATTTCCCGGTCATCGTACACCAAGAGATCAATGTTAATTTTTTAGCAAGCGGAGTCCGTTTAGAATCACAAGAATTGTACTGCCTTCGTGTCCTAAGACACCTAATGGCATATCAATAACTTGTAAAAAGTTTGAAGCTATCAAGATAGCAATCACACCGATGGAAAAGGCGATGTTTTGTTTTACAATTCGATTCATTTTTTTTGATAATTTAATTGCATCAACGGTTTTTGCTAAACGGTTTTTCATTAATATCATATCTGCTGTATCTAATGCGACATCTGTTCCAGTCCCCATGGCAATTCCTACATCTGCCGTAGCGAGAGCAGGGGCATCATTAATGCCATCACCAATCATTGCTACTTTCCCTTTTTGTTCGGAAAATTGGCGTAGAGCTTCGACCTTATCTTCAGGTAAACAATTGGCTTTTACTTGATCAATACCTGCTTGGTGTGCAATAGCTTCGGCAGTGGACTGATTATCTCCAGTAAGCATCACAGTTTCTATGCCAAGCTTTTGCAAGTCTTGAATGGCCTGAATGGATTCATCACGCAGACGATCTTGCAAAAGTAAGGCACCCATAATCTCGTTGTTTCGCTGAATATAAATGGTTGTTTTTGCTTTTCCATCCGTATTGAAAGCATAATCATCGTGAAAAGCGGATACGAATTCTTTTCCAACTAGTTGTGCGTTACCGATACGCCAGTGACTCCCATTAATATAAGCTTCAATACCTTTTCCGTTTACGTGATTGACTTGATCCATAGCTTCTGTTGGTTCAATATGATGACTCTTGCACCACTGTAGTATGGCATGTGCAAGTGGATGATTCGCCTCTCGCTCAATGCTAGCTATCGTTGTGATCATTTGATTCAAGTCTATGTTTTCACGAAAGACAAAATCAGTAACAACAGGCTTACCTTCTGTTAATGTGCCTGTCTTGTCAAAAGCGATGGTCGATATATTGGCTAAGTTTTCGACATGGACACCACCTTTAAATAATGTACCATTTCGAGCACCACGTGATATAGCAGATAATGTTGCTGGCATAATTGAAGCCACAAGGGCGCATGGTGAAGCAACCACAAGTAAAATCATCGCTCGATAAATTGTATCGGTCCAAGTCCAACCAAAGAGAAAATGTGGAAGAATCATCATAACTGCCACTGTGATAAGAACGACTTTGACATACGTATTTTCGAATCGTTCGATAAACAATTGAGAAGGTGATTTAGCGTTTTGGGCTGACTGAACTAAATGAATAATTTTTTGGAAAATGGTCTCTTTAGGTAATGTCGTAATCTCAATCATGATACTACTATTTTGATTCATCGTACCACCATAAACCTCTTCATTGGTCGATTTAGAAAGTGGTATAGATTCACCCGTTAAAGCACTTTCGTCAACGGTTGTTTCGCCTTTCGTAATTTTGCCATCAGCCGGTATACGTTCTCCTGCTTTCACCCATATTTGATCACCGATTTTGAGTTTGGAAACAGAAATCATACGTTCTTGATGTTCATTTATTACAAGTCTTGCTTCTTCTGGTTGTAAATTCATTAATGTTTCCATCTCTTTTTCATTTTTGTTCTCTGTATACGTTTCTAGTGCGCCTGATAATGCGAAGATAAAAATTAAAATCGCTCCTTCAGTCCAATAACCAATCGAGGCTGCACCAATCGCAGCAATAATCATTAATAACTCGACATTTAAAGTTCGATTTTGAATCGTTTCCGTAATGCCTTCTTTTGCTTTGGCGTAACCACCGATCACAAATGCTGATAGGATGAAGATATGCCACGCTAGATTGGACAAATTATCATGTAATAACCATGCGAGTAAAATGAGTACGCCACTAAAAAGAGCGGCGATTAACTCGCGGTGCATCCAACATATATGCCATAACGAGTTCAAACGATGTTGCGAATGGACATTCCTTGGTAGTTTTATATCATATTGCATAAGATCACCTCATGTTCATTATTTATAATAGTTTTAAATTAATAATTATTATAATTATAACATGAGATGAAAGAAAGTCAATTTATAATTGATGGTTTTAAATGTTTTACGTCAAACAGCCAAAATAGAAGTAGCGATTTGCATCGAAAATTAATATATGCGGCAAACAGAGAAAATGGAAGCATTTGTTTGCATCGAATATTCATTTATCCTGCAAATAGGTGTTTTGGCTAAATTTATTTGCAGAATAAAAAGAATACAACCATTCGTATCTTCGTTTTTCATTCAATTTAAAAATCGTGTGAAAATAGAGTAAAATTTTTTATTTTTTATTTAAAAAACATATAAATATAGTGTAAAATATAAATTTAGTTGATACGCTTCATGAAATGTGTGTTAGAATATCATTAGTAAAAAATGATTACTTTTCACCTACATAATGGATAATGAAATTTGGAGGGGAAGAAATGAATATTATAGTAGCAGGTGGAGATGGTTTTTGTGGTTGGCCGACCGCATTATACCTTTCAAACAAAGGCCATGATGTTTCGATTTTGGACAATATGGTACGTCGAGACATCGATAACGAACTACATTCAAATTCAATTACACCAATTGCTGACTTGGAAGAACGAGTAGCAAAATGGAAAGAACTCACCGGTAAAGAGATCCGCGTATATGAAGGCGATCTTACTCATTATGATTTCGTCAAACAAGTGTTGAAGTTAGAACAACCGGATGCATTTGTTCATTTTGCCGAGCAACGTTCTGCGCCATATTCAATGATAGATTTAGATCATATTGTGTATACACAAACAAATAACGTTGTCGGAAACTTAAACGTTATTTACGGAATCAAAGAAGTTGTACCAGATTGTCACTTAGTCAAACTAGGCACAATGGGTGAGTATGGTACACCAAATATCCCAATCGAAGAAGGTTATTTAGAAGTTGAACATAAAGGGCGTAAAGATGTATTACCATTTCCAAAACAACCAGGTTCCTTCTATCACTTGTCAAAAGTGCATGATAGCCATAATATCATGTTTGCTTGTAAAATTTGGGGCATTCGTGCCACTGACTTAAATCAAGGAATCGTCTATGGTTTAGATACGGAAGAGACGAAAATGGATCCAGTACTGGCTAACCGACTAGATTATGATGGCGTATTTGGAACAGCACTGAATCGATTTATCATTCAATCAACAATCGGTCACGACTTAACGGTATATGGTAAAGGCGGTCAAACGCGTGGATTCTTAAGCATCAAAGATACCGTTCGTTGTATCGAAATTGCAGCAGAAAATCCTGCCGACCGAGGCGAATTTCGCGTATTTAACCAATTTACGGAAGACTTCTCTGTCCAAGGATTGGCTGAAAAAGTACAAAAAGTCGCAAAAGAAGAAGGATTCAATCCAGAAATTGCACATCTCGACAATCCGAGAGTTGAGCTTGAAGATCACTTCTATGCTGCAGAAAATACCAAGCTAAAAGACTTGGGCTTAGAGCCACATTTGTTGGATGATGAAGTGATTCGTGAAATTCTACAAACCGTCGTAAAACATAAAGATCGTGTAATTGAAGAAAATGTCATGCCACAAGTATCTTGGAAATAAGTTGCTGATGATTTCGTATAAAATTGTACGAAATGCCAAAAATGAATGTAATAGTACGATATAAGGATGAAGCAACGATGAAAATTTTAATTATTACGGAAACCTTTGTGCCATCAACAGACGGTGTTGTGACCCGCTTAAAAGCAAGTATTCGTTTTTTTCTACGAGCGGGTCATGACGTTCGTATTATTGCTCCTGATCATGGAGTGACTGAGTTTGAAGGAGCACAAATTGACGGAATTCCGGCGAGACACTTGTTATTGTATCGATCGAAAAAATTTGCGCTGCCTAGCCGAAAGGTAAAAAAGTTAATCAAAGATTTTGACCCTGATGTTGTACATGCTGTGAATCCAGCATTGCTCGGCGTGGCTGGTGTACATTACAGCAAAAAATTAGGCTATCCGTTGCTCGCTTCATATCATACACAGGTGCCTAAATATGCTGATTATTACAATTTACCCATGTTTAAAGGGTTTTTATGGTGGTATTTTCGTAAAATTCACGATCAAGCTACAATTAATTTATGTACATCCGAAGTCGTTAAAAAAGAATTAGATGAAAGAAACTTTAAAAATGTCCATGTTTGGAAACGTGGTGTTGACACAGATCTATTTCATCCGAGCAACCATGAACCGACTATGCGTGAAACGTTAACCAATGGGCAACCGAATAAAAAATTACTACTTTTCGTAGGGCGACTTGCTCCGGAAAAGGAAATCGAAAAAATTCGTGACGTCCTAGAAAAATCTGATGAATTCGTACTCGCGATTGTTGGTGATGGTCCTCATCGGAGTTCATTAGAGAAATACTTTGAAGGTACAAATACCGTTTTTACTGGATTTATGCATGGTGAGCAATTGGCACAAGCCTATGCTTCGAGTGATGTGTTTATTTTTCCTTCGACAACAGAAACCTTAGGACTAGTTATAACAGAAGCAATGGCCTCTGGACTACCGATTGTTGCTGCTCGTAGTGGTCCTACATGCGAACAAATCGATGATCAACGTACAGGTTTACTGTATGATCCTCAACAAGATGGTGATTTTGTTGAGAAAGTATTGCAATTTGAGAATGAAACGTTGCGCAAACGTCTCTCGAAAACAGCAAGAAATGAAATTGCAGGCATGAGTTGGGATGCCCAGTCTGAACAAATTCTTGACTATTATAGAGATGTTGTTGGTATAGAGAAGCCTGAAGCAATCGATGACAAACGACACGACTTCTACTAAGTATTGAGGGGAATTATGGGACAAAGTACAAAGAAAAGCGGTCCATTTCAATTTTTTCAATTTGGTTTAATCGGTGTCGGAAATGCAGCAGTTGATATTGGTACATTAAATTTATTGTTATTGTTGTTTCATACCGAAGATGGACAGCTATTATTGCTTTACAATACCATATCCTACTGTTTAGCGATAGCTAACAGTTATTTTTGGAATGCGAATGTTACGTTCAAACGTACATCCAAAGGAAGTAAGTATCAACGTATCGCTTTTATTATTCAAGGACTCATCAGTTTATTAATTAGTAATGGTGTATTTATTGGCTTGAATACATTGATGGAGTATATCGGTGTTCCAAATTGGATAAGATATAATATTGCGAAAGGCTTTGCCATGTTTTTGTCCTTTCTTGCCAGTTTTTTTATGGTGAAATATGCAGTATTTAAAGATTTTGGCAAAAACAATGATTCGTGATTAACGACTGAAGAAAAAATAGGAGGTTGGAATCGATGGATTTTTATTTGAAAGAAGGCGGCATGCGCGTCAACTTCCCATATGATGAATTAGATATTTCAGGAAACGAAGATTATGGATTTCGTCCGTTTCAATTAATGGTTGCGTCTGTTGCGGGATGTAGCGCCTCGGTTTTTCGTAAAATTCTCGATAAAAAGCGTATTGACATTGATGATTTAAAGATATCTGCCGATGTGGAGCGTAATGCAGACGAAGCAAATAAAATAGAAGCGATTCACCTTCATTTTTCTGTGAAAGGAGCTCATTTAGATCGCGAAAAATTAGAAAAAAGCATGGCAATAGCCAAAAAGAATTGCTCAATGATTCGCTCGATAGAAGATAGTGTGAAGATTACGGAAACGCTAGAAATCATTAATTTAAGTGAAATATAGAATAAAATGTCGTCCTCTCGTTACACTAAGATCAAAAACGAAAGGACGTTTTTTTATGAATAAGTTTGGTTTATCCATGGTTATCTTTACGATGTTGTTAACGATCCCGTTACTGGCGAATAAGGATGATTATCAAGTACTTGATATTGAGGATGAAAATACAAAACAAGTAAATGTTGAAAAGCAGGACGACATTAAAGCGAATGAATTTGTCAGTGATTTGTTAGCAGACGTTGATACAGAGATTCATAATCCATTTTTAATAAAACAATTAAATGAGACAGCGATCAATCCGTCCCCATTTGCGATTGGATATCGAGGGAAAATTTTTTTAGGAAGGTGGCCATTATCCTATCAATCCTCGAAAGCATCATGGAACTGGAAGTATCAAAAAGTAAACGAGATAGATCATACGAACATGGGTGATCATGCGCCTCAATCGATATTATATCAACAAGAGGAAGAAAAGCATGTCTATGGTGCATTAGCAGATAAAGTCGACCATGCGGATCAAATCAAACAAATGATATGGCAACAAGCGCAAGAGAAAGAAGATCTCCCGTTAACGTTTCATGCTGTTGTTGGACAACATACACAAATCCGTGACGCCTACCAACTGTCTGAAAATCAGTCAGGCAGTCTTACAGCTTTTGTCCCAGCGAAAAAAGAAACAGGAGAAACAACATATGCTGATGTATATATTCAATTAAAAGGGGCAAATAAGGAACTGATCGTTAAGGATGTAACAACACAATCAGTGAGTGCCTGGCTTCCTGTCGCAAATCATATCACACTAACATACGAATCGGATTCAGGTGATGACTAGGAATCCGACTTGCGAGCTTAGGGCACTTTCCAGTCATCTTTAAAAAAGTTATGATTTCGTTCGGCGGATATCGATATGCTGCTCAGCCATATTCAATCCATTTTCGTAGACGTTTTCGGCAATAATACGTCGTGTTTCTTTGGCTGCGGTAAAATAAACCTCATCGTTGCATAGTCCGGTAATCGTATATTGATAGCCTTGATAGTGATCATTCACTGACGACATGCCATATACCATAAAGGGTTCAATAGGTTCACCGGAAATGCCTTTTTTTAAATAAGGATACAATTCATCATTCAATTGTTCGCAAATGTCCTCTAGTACTTGAAATACTTCTTTCGGATTTTGATAAAAACTAGTCGTAATATGCTCTAATACGCGCATTTCTTCCATGTTATAATTTTCGATCGTATTGATTTGTCCATTACTGATCGTTAAGAGCACACCTGACCATTCTCTAATTTTAAGAAAACGTAAACCAATCTCTTCGACGGTACCAGAAAATGTGTTATTAATTTTGATCCAATCCCCTTGTTCTAATTGCTTTTCATACAACAGAAACAGACCAGCGAGTAGATCTTTAATTAAGCTTTGCGCACCGAAGCCGAGAACAATCCCGAGTACCCCAGCACCAGCAAGAATACCACCGACATCGATATCAAAAACGGTATTGAGTACAAAAATGATATAGCTGATCGTCGCTGTATAGCGAATAGCCGAATTTAACATAGATTCGATGGTGCGTTCTTTTTTTTCGGAAATAAAACTGGTTTTTTTAAAAAACGTTCGAATCAATTTTTGTAGTATTAAGACAATGGATATTGTTACGACAGCGCCAATGATTAATATGGTAAGTGGATTGGTCCAAAAGTCAGAGTTATTTAAATCGTTCCATATATCTTGCCATTCCCAACTCATTCTTCGTTCACCCTTCCTCGTGACTCACTAACGAGTATTATATCATGGTTACAAAAAGGATGAAAATCACACCTAGACATGATACATAGAATCAATTAGGATAGTAAGGGTGAAAATGATAAAGGGAAGAGGGTAAGAAAATGGAATTTGTCGTTATCATATCCGTCTTAGTGATGGTCTTATTAAGTTTACTTCGTGTTCACGTCATCTTGTCGATGATCTTAGCGAGCTTAGTGGCTGGTTTAATGAGTGGAATGAACATCTCTGAAACGTTTGAAACGCTATTAAATGGAGTTGGTGGTCAAGCTGAAACGGCTTTAAGTTATCTATTATTGGGGATTTTTGCTGCAATGATTAGTTATACTGGCATAACGACATTGCTCGTTCGATCACTTATCAGAGTGCTAACAGGAAAGAAAACAGTTCTAGTGCTTACGATTGCTGGTATTGCTTGCTTATCGCAAAATGCAGTTCCTGTTCATATTGCTTTTATACCGATTTTAATACCACCTCTTTTAAAAGTATTTGATGAAATGAAGCTTGACCGACGAGCAGTTGCTACGGCATTGACATTTGGGTTAAAAGCACCTTATGTCATGATTCCCGCAGGATTTGGTTTAATATTTCATCAAACCATTCAAGAAGCAATGGCTAACAATGGAGTAGACATTACAGTTTATGAAAGTGCCGGTTCAATGTTAATTCCAGGGCTTGGTATGATACTCGGTTTACTCATTGCTGTATTTATAAGTTATCGGAAACCGAAAGAGCCAAAACGTACACAATTAAATGAATCCATTCAGTTTGATGTTGATCATCAAGACATGTCGTTTGGTCACAAGCATTGGCTTACACTTATTGCCATTGCAGGTGTATTGGTTGTACAATTCTTAACAAATAGTTTAGTGATTGCAGCATTGACAGGTATCATATTGATGGTCCTATTATTTGCCGTCCCATTTAAGAATGGAGACATGTTTGTACAACAAGGTGTGTCGATGATGGGAACAATCGCATTTGTTATTTTAATCGCCTCAGGTTTTGGACACATATTAAAGGAAACAGGCGCAGTCACAACACTCGTTGAATCATCTTCACATGTGTTAGGTGACAATCATGCCATCATTGCATTTGTATTATTGCTAGTAGGCTTAGTGATCACGATTGGGATTGGATCTTCATTCGGTACGATTCCGATATTAGCTGCCATATATGTACCTATTGGTGTAGAAGCAGGTTTTTCATCATTAGCCATTGCTGCGCTAATCGGAACAGCAGGTGCATTAGGTGACGCAGGATCTCCAGCATCTGATAGTACACTCGGTCCAACATCAGGTCTTAATGCCGATGGAAAACACCATCATATTTGGGATACTTGTGTTCCAACTTTTTTACATTATAATATTCCGTTGTTTATTTTTGGCTGGATTGCCATTGTTCTTTTATAAATGCAATGAATAAGATCACACGCAAGAATGAAACTATAGATAAAATTGCGTAGGTGATCCATATGTATAAACGTGTAAGTATACTTTGTATTGCTCTTTTCTTTCTGCTTATCCAACCGTTCGAATTGTACGGTTATGGTTGGGGATTCAACAAAAAGGGTAATCATCAACAACCTGATATCGGTGTTTATCAAGAGATATTGGATCAGTACAACAGCTATTACGTTGATCCAACTGGTGATAAAGATATTTATTTAACGTTTGATAATGGTTATGAAGCAGGATTTACCGAACAAATATTAGATGTTTTAAAAGAGAAACAAGTACCAGCCACATTTTTCCTCACTGGTCATTATGTAGATGACCAACCGCAATTAGTAAAGCGAATGGTAAATGAGGGGCATATTATTGGCAATCACTCAAATGGTCATAAAGATTTTACTTCAATTTCAAAGGAAACGTTTGTCAATGATGTTGAATCTTTAACGGAAAAGGTGGAAGCTTTATCGGATAAAGCTGTTGTACAATATATACGACCACCTTCTGGGAAATTTGATGAGGAATCTCTACAATGGGCACAGGAATTAGGATACACGCATGTGTTTTGGTCACTCGCATTTGTGGACTGGAATGAAGGTACCGATAAAGGGTGGAAACATGCATACGAAGAGGTGATGCAACAAATTCATCCTGGTGCGATCATATTAATGCATACTGTTTCACAGGATAATGCCGATGCGCTTGCTTATTTAATTGATGATTTGCGTGAAGAAGGATATCAATTTAAAAGCCTCGATGATTTAATGCTGAAACAATTGTTGCCAAAAGAAATGGTTGAATGGACAAATGTCAGTTCGTCATGAAGCATGAAAAATAAAATTTACTGGGAAATCTAAGGATCACGAAGCGAAGATTTCCCAGTAATATGCGATTTACCGGGAAATCTAGAGAGCACCAAGCGAGGATTTCCCAGTAATATGCGATTTACCTGGAAATCTAGAGAGCACGAAGCGAGGATTTCCCAGTAATAATGCGATTTACCGGGAAATCCTCGTATCCTAAACCCAATATTCCCATCAAACATTATAATTTCATAATTCAAAAGCTCATGCTCGAAAAAGCAGTAGAAAAGATTAGTCTTCTTCAATGATTTGATAGGCATCGTCAAATAACGCTAGCTGACTGTTAAAACGAGGCTCAGCAGTTTGATATTTTAAATGAACGTAACGGCCATCTTCTTGCTGTACTCTTGCTTTGGCTGTATCTTCGAGCATCCAATTCAAAATCTCTTCCAGTCTGTTTTTCGTTTTACCATCATGAATCGGGAATAAAAGCTCAACACGTTTTACCATATTTCTTGTCATTAAATCAGCAGATGAGAGAAAGACCTTTTTTTCTGCATTGTGATGAAAATAGTAAATACGACTATGTTCTAAAAATCTTCCTACAATACTGCGAACATGGATATTTTCGCTGACACCTTCAATACCAGGTTTTAAGCAACAAATGCCTCGCACGATTAAGTCAACTTGCACCCCAGCTTGGGAAGCTTGATAAAATTTTTCAATTAAGGCTTTATCCGTAATAGCATTCATCTTAGCAATGATTTTCCCATTACCATATTTCTGATGATAACGGATTTCTTCATCAATATACCGTAGAATATCGTCACGAATATCTAGCGGTGACATAGATAAATGATGAAATGTTGGTTTTTGCGTAAATCCACTTAAATAATTGAAAAAATTCGTGGCATCTACTCCAAATTTTCGTTTAACCGTTAAATACGACATATCAGTATAAAGTTTGGCGGTTTGATCATTATAATTGCCTGTGCCCAAATGAACAATTCGTTCCACCTTACCTTGGTCTTTTCGCACGACTAACGTGATTTTGCTATGCGTCTTTAAGGAAATCATTCCATAAATGACGTGGCAACCGGCTTTTTCTAATTCCTTTGCCCATTGAACGTTATTCTCTTCATCAAATCGTGCCTTTAACTCAACTAATACAGTGACTTGTTTCCCGTTTTCAGCAGCTTGTTTTAACCCTTCGATAATCGGTGAATCCCCACTTACACGGTATAATGTTTGTTTAATGGCTAACACCGATGGATCGTTGGCGGCTTCTCGGATTAAGTCAATAATCGGTTCAAATGATTCATATGGATGATGGAGAAAAATATCTCGTTTTCGCACCGCTTCAAAAATCGATTCATCATCTTTTATATCTTTTGGTGGCTGTGGAATAAACGTTTGATAAATCAAATCTTCATAATCATCTTTTAATACATCATAAAAATCATCTAAAAACGTTAGATCCAATGGTCCATAAATTAAGTAAAGGTCTTTGCGATGGATCTCTAATACACGCAGTAAAAATTCGATCATTGTTGGATCTGCATGTCTGGCATCTACTTCCAAACGGACGGCGGCACCCCATTTTCGTTTTTTTAATTCCTTTTCAATTTCTTTTAATAAGTCACTTGCCCCTTCTTCATGAATCATCATATCAGCATTTCTTGTAATGCGAAATGGAGTGACTGATTCGACATGATATCCAGCAAATAACTTGTTGATGAAAAAGCAAATAATATCTTCTAATAGTACATAGTCATGTTTCGTATGATCGATCCGCACACAACGCTCTAATATAGATGGCACCTGCACGATCGCCGTTTGTAAAGGTGATTGTGCATGGGCCGAATTTGATTGAAGATGAACTGCTACATTCAAGGATTTATTGAGAAGCATTGGAAATGGGTGAAAGGCGTCTATGGCCATCGGAGTTAATACGGGATAAATTTGTTCATCAAAGAAAGTTTCTAACTTGTCCAAGTGCGCAGGCGTTAACTGATCCATTCGATGCACGTGTACATGATGTTTAGTCAGCATAGTCATTAACTCGTCATACCAGTCATATTGTTTGTCTACGAGTGCATGATTCTCACGTGAAATTTCCCTTAACTGCCCTTTAGGCGTGAGTCCAGATTTATTATCTTTTTTATTAAAACCAGCTTTGACTTGATCCTTTAATCCAGCTACTCGAACCATGAAGAACTCATCAAGATTAGACGAGAAAATCGCGAGAAAACGCAATCGCTCTAATAATGGGTTATCAGGATCTTCAGCTTCTTCCATTACTCGTTGATTAAAGGAGAGCCAGCTGAGTTCACGGTTATTATAAAATTGTGCTTGTCGAATATCTGGTTTTATTTCTGTATTTGTCATAGCACTCATCCTTATCTTATGTGTAGTTAGACAGAGCCTTCTGTTTCTACCATACAAGAAAAACAAGTAAAATATGTTAATTGAATATTAATTTTTTGTAAATTTTCTTAAATTTTCCCCCATCATACATATCGCTTCTAACTGAAACAGCGTCTTAAGGATGTTGAGTGAATGTAATGTCTAAAGGTTGTTTTAGAACTTTTTCGAGATGTTTTTTCTGTTTTTCAGCTTGATAGGCTTCAGGTAATGCATCGTTATGGCATTTTGCAGTCACCAAAAGCGATTCGTCTCCTTGATCAATCAATAGCTCCTTAACGACTTGCCGTTTCGTTGCATCTAAACTATAACTAAATTTTAATAATGCGCCTAAATAGCGAAGTTTTTTCCGTTCACTTTTGAGAAACCATTCTTTGTATGGTTTCATAAACTGTTTGAACGTTGTTTTATTTTTATAGGAAGCTACCAATGCAAGTTCTAAACGTTCTTTATGCATTAAACCATCAATCGTGCGGTTTGCTAATAAATAAAATGTGTGTTGGGCACTCGATTCTGCATCAATATATTCGCCAAGGTGACATAAATAACAGGCGCGTTGTAAGAGTTCCCAATCGTTTTTCGTAAAATGGATCAGTCCATGATCTTTAAAATAAGTAAATAGTGTTCGCGTTAAATATTGCACATGAATGATTTGTTTTGTGTTGAGTTGATAATCATTAATCATCTCCTGAATGCTATCTTCTAAAACGTTTGGAAAGATATCAATACCCATCTCTTTCGATAATTGTTGATAAAATACGCCATCACGCAATCCTTTCCGACTTAAGATAAATCGATCAGCATGAATGGTTTGATATAACGTCTCAAATACTTCGATTGCCGGAATAATAATATCGGCCCGGTCTTTGGATAAACCTTCCACTTTTTGTAGTTTTTCAGGTTTAAGTGATGTTAAATAATATTGGACGCTACGGATGTCAGCATCATACATTTGATATTGGTGTAGTCCAGCTAGTGGATAATTTTTCATGTTTTGATCAATTTGGACAAGATTACGCGCACTTCCACCGATCGCTATTAATGGGATCTCTTGATTAACGAGCCATGGAAGCTGATGGAATTGATCTAATAAATAGTTATGTAGTTTGTGCCATTCATCTTTTGTCGGTATATCTTTCTTGAAAAATTGTTTTAATGTTAAGGCACCAAATGGAAAACTATGAGATTCGATTAGTTTTCGGTTTTTAAAGTAGGTAACTTCAGTACTACCACCACCGATATCTACGGTGATGCCATCTTTAATACTCGTTGAATTCACGACAGCTAAATAGCCATAAAACGCTTCTTCATGTTCTGACAAAATGCGCATTTGTAAACCGGTTTGCTTTTCGACTTCAGACTGAATGGTTGATTGATTGTTCGCTTGACGGATGGCTGCTGTCGCTACACATACAATGTCTTGAAGAGAATAAGTGTTCATTACTTCTTGAAAGCTAGTTAAGGTGTTAATCAGTTGCTCAATACCAGGTGCTGTCAATTCATTGTTTTCGTCTAAATAGGTTCTTAATCGTGCAACTGCTTTCACATTTTCAATTTCTTTTAATCGACCACCTTGTTCGCGCATATAAATGACAAGCCGCATGGTGTTTGATCCGATATCAATAATGGCATAATAGTGAGCTGGCATAAGTGATCACCTATCCTATTTGTCTATTTGCGCCTATTATATCATAATAGAAAGTAGAGAGAGGTGAAAATTTTTATGTGGCAAGAAACGATTTCGTTACCATTTCCTTATGATTTCACAAGTGCATTTCGTCGACTTCAGATGGATTCATTACAAGCTGTTGATGCTGAGAACCACCAGTTGTATGTCCCGCTTCGATTAGATGGTGAAAAAATAATTGTCGACGTGAGAGCAGAAGGTACGAGACAAGCCCCTCGTTTTATGATTGCAAGTGAGAATGATCAACGGAAAAAAGATATTTTACACCAGATATCCGATATATTTGGATTGGATACAGATCTAGCGATAATTGATCAATTCTTCCAGCAAACCGATTTAGCTCATTTATTTCAGTTGTATCCTTCGACACCAGTTATTCGAGAGTTCGATTTATTTGGGAGCTTAATGAAGACAATTATTCATCAGCAACTCAATATGTCGTTTGCTCAAGTCTTAACGAATCGCTTTGTGAAAAATTTTGGTGAATACTACCATGATGTTTGGTTTTACCCGACACCTGAAACGGTGGCTTCCATTCCTTATCAGACGTTGCGAGATTTGCAATTTAGTCAGAGAAAAGCAGAGTATGTGATTGATACCGCTCAATTAATTGTCGATGAAAAACTTGATTTAGAAGCACTTCAACATCAATCGGATGATGAGGTCATGACACGACTACAAAAAATTAGAGGTATCGGTGCCTGGACCGCACAGAATTGGTTGATGTTCGCCTTAGGACGGCGTGATTTGTTCCCTCAAGCTGATATCGGAATCCAAAATGCAGTGAAATATTATCTAGATAGAGACCGTAAGCCGAAAGTGGATGAAATTCTTGAGAGAAGCAAGCATTGGAAACCATATCGCTCATTTGCCGCCATCACCTTATGGCGCAGCATAGAAGAACAATAGGTTTCCCATTTTCTTAAGAAGAAGCGGCTCGTGATTGTAGATTGATCAATAATTGTTTATAATTCTCTGCTGTTTTTGAATCTCCTTTAGCCAGATGAGCTTTATGCAAATATTGTAGTGGTTGTGAGTCCGTTGGTGATAATTCCATTTCCCATTCAAAACAAGATATGGCTGCATCATATAGTTCCAGCTCAAAGTAAATCATGCCGAGCTGGAATTGCTTATCTGGATTGTCTTCGAGTTCTTGCATATGTGTAAGTCGCTGAACAATTGGCAACTCGTATGCTCCGATCTCTTGCATGAGTTGATTCGGTGTGACATATGGAAGTAATTTTTGGATCAATAGTTTAAAGATTGATTCAAGTTGTGATGATTGATCCCGATATGTGTCATGGATGGTTGACCATAACTGATCTTGAAGGTCAAGGAGAGTTTTTGCATCAGTTTTGCGTATAGCCGTTTCAATGAGTTGATGATCAAGCGATTGAGGGGAAGTCTTACGATCAAGAAAATAAGGTAACAAGTACTGTTCACCGTTACAGTCAGCAATGTGATTAATAATATATGAAGGTTCTGTGACATCATCGAGTAAAGTAAGCCATAGCTGACATTGTTGCTCCTCATTAAGCAGAGATGCAATCAACTGGGATATCCGTTCCAATTCAGAGGATTCATCCTGAAGTGAATAGTTGCGAATCATGCCATATCGTATCGCAAGTTCGTCAAAGGTTCTTTCGTTCTGCTGAAAATAATTGGCTAACGTTTTTAATACAGCCAATGGTTGGTCATAGCGATAATTCGTCGCTTCAATATAAAGCGGATCTGTCCAGTTTGCCATTAATGTGTCCTTTTGTTCATAGGTTTCTTTGTAACGTTGGAAATCGATGTGATGGAGCATATCCTTAGCAAAGCGGTCGTTCGGACGGATTTGTAGATAATTAATTAATGTACGGAAGGCTTTTTTCACTTGACCATTGCGACGTTGTTGATAAAAAACTGTCTTAGCCAGTTTTTGAATTTTTTCGTGTGAAAGAAAATTATCAAGCATTGACAATACGTACAACATTTCAATCGGTGTGTATTTACCTTTTAATTTTTCAAATAATTGATTGGATGAAATGACGCGATATGTTTTATCTTCGGAGAGAAGGGCGGATACGAGCGGATGGTTGGTATCATAGGTTGTTCCTTGCTGATAGGCTTGACGAAGAAAACTGTCTTGTTTAATCGCGGTTGTTTTCTTAGCCTGGATAAATTCATTTTTATAAAATAGGATCGTATAAAGTTGTTGTCCTTCATCGATTGCTTCTACAATCTTGGCCTGTTTGTGCAGAGTTAGGCGCTGTGCTTTCATTGTCATCGTTTTCTTATTTATCAGTAGGCGGATGTTTGTCATCTTGGTCAACAACTCCTTTTTAGATGGTAGGTTTATCATACCATAGTTCTGAAAATGTGGAAAGCGATGCGGAATGTAAATTCTTTGTAAGTTTTCTTGACAAAAATAAGGTCATTGTCCTTTATTATGTTACGATGGATGCAAGGTAAAGGAAGAGGGGGGACGTTAGTTATGATCAGAGAGATAGTATGGATTGCATTAATATCCATTGTGCTTATACTTATTCCATGGGAAACGGTTGTGTAAATAGACATATTGATTTCATCCTCATATCATATACGCTTCATTCATCCTTCAAAAACTCACTTAACTTATTTTCCGAACTTTCAAATACAGCAAAAAATATATGTTTAAGCTAAAGGCGTAGGTGTAAATAAAATAACTAGAGAGAAAAATTTTTTGAGCATAAGGGTTGAAAGTCAAAAAAGGTCAAATTATAATAGGAAGTGAAATGAAGGTCAAAGTTAGTCAAAGTCAGCTTTGATCATTCAGAAGTAGAAGGAGGTATGAACTATGCAATGTCAACATTGTGGCATTCATCCAGCAACAATAAACGTAAGCCTTCAATTTAATCATCAAACGAAAGAGTTACATGTCTGCGAAACATGCTTTCAAGAGATAAAAAATCAAGCAGCCAATCCTTCAAGTATGTTTGGCAACCAAGGATTTAATGATTTCTTTGCAAATGGTCAAAATGGTTCAGGATCAAAGAATACAAATACACAAACGGCAAAAGGGAAAAAAGGAGATGGCTTGCTCGATGAATTAGGTCATAACCTAACAGATGGAGCTAGAGCAGGGCTAATTGATCCAGTTGTCGGACGTGATCAAGAAGTAAAACGTGTGATCGAAACGTTAAACCGAAGAAATAAAAACAATCCAGTCTTAATCGGTGAACCTGGTGTTGGTAAAACAGCGATTGCTGAGGGACTAGCACTAAAAATCGCTGAAGGTAACGTACCAGCGAAATTGTTAAATAAAGAAATCTATATTTTAGATGTCGCGTCATTAGTTGCGAATACAAGCATGCGTGGTCAATTTGAAGAACGGATGAAAAAGCTTGTATCAGAACTTCAAGAACGTCAAAATGTCATCCTATTTGTCGATGAAATTCATCAGATCGTCGGAGCCGGAACAGCTGAAGGTTCTGAAATGGATGCAGGTAACATCTTAAAACCAGCCTTAGCACGTGGTGAATTACAACTCATCGGTGCAACAACGCTGAAAGAATACCGTAAAATTGAGAAAGACGCAGCCCTCGAACGTCGTCTTCAACCAATTATGGTAGAAGAACCGACTGTAGACGAGGCAGAAGAAATTTTACAAGGTTTAAAAGAACGTTATGAAAATTATCACAACGTCAACTATTCTGATGAAGTGGTTCGCGCTGCAGTTACATTGTCCAAGCGATATATTCAAGATCGTTACCTACCAGATAAGGCGATTGATTTGATCGATGAATCTGGCTCACGTTTAAATTTACAACAAGCTGATTCTGACAAAGATTCATTACAAAAACGTCTTGATGAAATTGGACAAGAGAAAATGGAAGCAGCAGAGCAAGAAGATTATGAGCGTGCAGCGAAATTACGTCATCAAGAAATTAAATTAGAGAAAAAGCTCGAAGAAACGAGTGAAGAACCAAAAGCAGATGTCGCTGTTGAAGATATTCAGTTAATTATCGAAGAGAAGACAGGCATTCCAGTGCGTAAACTGCAAGCCGATGAACAAAATAAGATGAAATATCTATCTCAAAATCTTTCAGAAAAAGTTATCGGACAACAAGTGGCTGTTGATAAAGTAGCTAAAGCGGTGCGCCGTAGTCGTGCTGGCTTGAAGTCAAAGCAACGTCCAATTGGTTCCTTCCTATTTGTCGGACCAACTGGGGTGGGTAAAACCGAACTAACAAAAGCTCTTGCTGAGGAACTATTCGGTTCAAGAGAGTCGATGATTCGCCTTGACATGAGTGAATATATGGAAAAACACGCAGTCTCTAAAATTATCGGTTCTCCACCTGGATATGTTGGACATGATGAAGCTGGTCAACTAACCGAAAAAGTACGTCGTAATCCATATAGTATCTTGCTGTTAGACGAGATCGAAAAAGCACATCCAGACGTACAAAATATGTTCCTACAAATTATGGAGGATGGTCAGCTTACTGACAGTCAAGGTCGCACGGTCAGCTTTAAAGATACGGTCATTATTATGACAAGTAACGCAGGAACGGGTGTAAAAAATATTACCGTTGGCTTTAACAGTGATAACAATGAAGCTGTGTCAACGTTAGAAAATTTAAGTGATTATTTCAAACCAGAGTTCTTGAACCGTTTTGATGCGATTATTCCATTCAATGAACTAGCACAAGACGATCTATTACAAATCGTTGACTTAATGATCGCAGAAGTTTCGGAACAGCTTGAAGAAGCTGGTCTTGAGATCAACGTTTCTGATGACGTGAAGAAATTCCTTGCGGAGAAAGGATATGATCCTCGTTATGGCGCACGTCCATTACGTCGTGTCATCCAAGAAAAAGTTGAGGATGCAATTACAGACGTTGTGCTAGAAGAGGAAGATGTAACGAAAGTAACGATTGACTTTGAAGCAGACGATATTGTTGTACAAAAGGCATAATAAACATCCGAACTCCAGCCGAGCACATCTCGGTTGGAGTTTTTTAATCAAATTTTTAGCATAAAATATTAATTTCATAGCATCAAACGTTTTCTCGATTACAAGCCGTAAAAAAAGGGAAAGATTATATACGACTGGATTTAGAAGATGAAAAAATTCTGCACGATCCGTATCAAGTGTTTGATAAGATAGAGTATAGTAGTGGTTGGATCAGTTTATCGATGGACCCATTAGAAACGTATCAATCCATTCCGTTTGGTGAAGTCTATGACGTAGATGGAAACCGATTAAAGGATGCGGTGGGCAATCACCAGCAGTAAAGATCAATGATGGAAAGCAAATTTTTCAAAAAGCGCTTCGTGTAGACGAAGAGGTGGTTGATATTACATTAAATACGTATCCGCACTGGATCGAAGAAAAGGTGGAAATTCCTTTAAAGTAAAGAAAAAGTACCAGTAAAGTAAAGAAAAAGTACCAGTGGCTGTGGTTATTCTAGCCACCAGTACTTGGATGATTGGTTTATCTTATGCATGTACACGAAAAAGATGACAGTAAATAAATATTGATGACAATGTAAGGTGGTGTAATGAATTGATCCATCAAAAAAACGAATTTGCCAAACTGAAACGAGTCATTGTCTGTCCGCCAACATATATGAAGATTAAACAAGTCATTAATCAAACGCAAAGATACTATAAAGATGAAAATATTGATGTCGAAATCGCGATGAAAGAGCATCGTGCGTTTTCAGATACATTACGACAACAGGGTGTTGAAGTGATTGAGTTACCTGCTGATGAAACATTGAATGAACAAGTATTTACTCGTGATATTGGTGTAACTATTGATGATCAAATCTATACAGCGAAAATGGGGAAAAAGCTACGTAAACCAGAAGTCTCGATTTTAGAGAATTTGCTGCAACAATATGATTGGTCACATCATCCTATAAATACTCCATCGATTGAAGGTGGCGATGTTATCGTAGCTGGTGACATCATCTGGATCGGGATCAGTACCCGAACGACATATGAAGCGGTCGATCAATTACAACATCTACTACCTCAAAAAACGGTCATACCGATTCCGCTTCGTGAAGATATTTTGCATTTAGACTGTGCATTTAATCTGGTGAGCGAGAAGGAAGGATTAATCTATCCTGACGCTTTTGGAGAGAAAGAATTGGAAAAACTCCAATCACGTTACGAACTCATTGAAGTGTCCGATGATGAGCAATTCACCCTTGGCACGAATGTGTTTTCCATTGGTGAAAATAAAATTATATCACTACCCAAAAATCAAAAGGTAAATGCAGCATTGCAAGATCGTGGCTATCATGTCATTGAAGTGGACTTTTCGGAAATCATTAAATCAGGTGGCTCTTTTCGTTGTTGTACCCTACCGATCGAAAGAGAATCGTTTCACGAGCATATCTAATAAAAGGTATGCTTTTTTTTTTAACTACTGGAAAAACTTTATCTATATTGCATTAGATTTCCCAGTGATTTCATATTTACCTGGAAATCTTTATATAGGATTGAACGGATTTCCCAGTAATACGGTAATTATCAGGAAATCTCGTTATGTATGCAAGCACATTTCCTTGTAATTTTGAAATCACTCGGAAATCTTCGAACGGTTGATCGTGATTTCCAGGAAAATGTACGAAAGACGTTCTGCATTTTTATAGGATGCCGATACTTACAGGTTGTTCAAAAAATATGTTTTCACCATAGGACAAACACGCTTACCAAATCCATGAAATCCCATAAGATGTAGTAGTAAGAAAGGAGGGAAAGTGCATGAGTTCCTGCAGAAAGAAAAAACATCGTAAGAAAAAGAAGCGTTGTTGTTCTTATTGGAACACGAGTGGCTCAAAGGGTTGTAGAGATAAAAAGAAGGATAAAAGAAAAAAAGATCCCTGTGATTCAATCAAAGACTTGGATCATATGATTGATAAAAAAATTGAGAAAAAGCTAGACAAATTATCTATTAATGTTGAAGTAAATCCAGAAATTAATTTAATTAATGACACGCAACGTGAGGTGGCAGTCGGTAAAAAAGGTGTCGGCGCTGGTCAAGATACAAATATCGGCATGGTTGGAAAAGATGGTTCTTCCAGCGCTGGTCAAAATCCAGAGTCGGCCGCAGTTGGTAAAGATGGTAGTGCTCAAGTGGCTGATCCACAATCAGCACAAGCGACGAACAGAGGTAATGCAGCTTCTGAACCACAAGATCGTTTTAATCAAGGAACCGAATCGGGCAAAGGTGACTTGGATCAAGAAGCGAACCAAAATTTCTAACCCATGATTTATTTGATTTGAACCTAATTTTTTCACTCCTGTTAAGAATATTACTTTTATACTTGAAAGGGGGTGATATCATGAGTAACAGACATGATCATAATCGAAAGAACCACAAACACAATGATTGTTTTCCCGGCATAAATATTGTCAATGATACCGATAGAGAAGTAGCAATTGGTAAAAAAGGTGTTGCAGCTGGTGACTTTGCTGATGTAGCTGTTGTTGGGAAAAATGGTGCAGCCGCAGCTGGTTTCACACCAGAAGCAGCTGCTGTCGGTAAAGATGGTAGTGCTCAAGTGGCTGATCCACAATCAGCACAAGCAACGAATAGAGGTAATGCAGCGTCACAACCTCAAGACCGATTTAACCAAGGAACGGAATCCGGTAGAGGTGATTTAAACCAAGACGCATCACAATAATAAATTATGTCAAAGCCTGTTAAAAGTGAATGCTTTTAGCAGGCTTTTTTTAAAAAAACAGTGCATGATAAAACTGAGATAACAGCATGTACATAATTATTTTGTATCTGGTGAGGTTAAAACTAACTTATCAATGGGAGGAATAAATATGACAAAAGATTCAAAAGCACCAAAGTATAAACGTAATGGTGAAGGTAAAAGACCTGATGAGCAAAGAAGAGGAAAGGCCAAATCATCAGCTCGTAATACAAATAACTAAGAGTCACTAGTAATGTGTGTTTATAAAAAAAATTGCCTATCCCCATAAAGGGGTAGGCAATTGATCATATGGAGCATAGCGGGCTCGAACCGCTGACCTCCTGTCTGCCAGACAAGCGCTCTCCCGACTGAGCTAATGCCCCTCGTTCAAAATTCAGTAATTATTGTATAGCTTCTATAAGAAAGTGTCAATAGGTTCCGTCTTAGCTGAAATAACTCGGTGTACTTTGTCTTTTTATAAGACAGATGTATGTTTGGTATAGAATATCAACAGCAACCGAATGTTTAACAAAACGATACGATAAATAACATTATGCATGCGTTCATTATTTTCGATATCCGTATGTGTCATGTTCGCTTAGATTTAGATGATGGTCATTGATGACGATTCGATCATTACCTAGCCACTCGACTTCTACTTGTTCGACATTTTCTTCATAATACATTCGCTTTTTAAACCATAGTGGACCTTTTCGTTCTCCTCTTATGCCAAAAGAACCAGCTGCTCCTGCATCAAAATGGTAGAAATCAATCGTATGACTGTTATTAGGAGAATTTACGGTTTTAATATATTCTTCTGTGCCAATTGAAAACATAGAAGTAAATGATAAAACAAGCATAATTCCAATACATGTAAGAGAAGATAATAGAATTGTTAACCAGCCTCTTAATTTGTCCCTCATTTTTTGTCTATCTTGAAGGCCAGTTATACTTAAAATAAGAGTTGTTACACTGAGTAGTAATAATATGTAATTTGGCGGAGCCACTAACCAAGTATTATTTAAATTTGAATATAACTTATAGCTTGCCAGTCCCAAACAAACTAGGATGAAATAAAATGACCATAAATTTGCCTGCTTTCTCATCATTAACCTCCTTGTTCGTCAAAGCATACCAACTCATTCCTCTCATTTTATCACACATTTTACATGATTATGAAATGTCAAAGGAAGCTCTTTCGAAATGAAATGTCAGTGTAAATCCTACATAAAAAGGGAAAACGAATAGTAAGAGGCATTCATACGATACTATGAAAGAGAAAGAAGGTGTAAACGATGAAAATAGGGGTGCCGATGGAGATCAAACGCAATGAAAATCGGGTGGCGATCACACCTGCTGGGGTTATGATGTTGAGTCAGGCAGGGCATGATGTTTATATAGAATCAGGAGCGGGTGTAGGTAGTAATATTTCCGATGAAGATTACAAGAAAGCAGGTGCGGTGATCGTTCATACAGCAGAGGAAATTTGGGCGCAAGAATTAATTGTGAAAGTGAAAGAGCCACAGCCACAAGAATTTCAATTTTTCCGTAAAGATCAAATGATTTTCACCTATTTACATTTAGCAGCAGAGCCTGAGGTCGCTGAAGCACTAATCGAGAATCAGACGATAGGAATTGCTTATGAAACCATACAGAAAGAAAATGACACATTACCGTTATTAACACCGATGAGTGAAATTGCAGGAAGAATGTCAGTCCAAGCAGGCTTGCGTTTTCTTGAAAAAATACATGGTGGAAAAGGCGTGTTAGCGAGCGGAGTACCTGGTGTAGAACCTGCCAATGTCGTGATTATCGGTGGCGGTATTGTAGGAACGAACGCTGCAAAAATGGCGATTGGTTTAGGGGCGAATGTGACAATACTAGATATTAATATTGAACGATTGCGTGAACTCGAAGATTTATTTCCCGGGAAAATTAGGACGATCGCATCGAATGAATTTAATATTGCACAGGAAGTTGAAAAAGCAGATCTGTTAATTGGCGCTGTCTTAATTCCTGGCGCGAAGGCACCGAAATTAGTGACTGAAGAAATGGTAAAAACAATGGAAGATGGATCAGTGGTCGTCGATGTTGCCGTAGATCAAGGTGGATCGATTGAAACGATTGATCGAATTACGACACACGAAGAACCGGTTTATGTAAAACATGGCGTGAATCATTATGCGGTTGCTAACATTCCTGGCGCAGTATCAACAACAGCGACTTATGCACTCACAAATGTCACCGCTCCATATGTATTAAAATTGGCTAATCAAGGATTGCAAGAATTGATCAAGAAAGATAAAGTTTTTGCCAGAGGAATGAATACGTATAGAGGAAAAATTGTTCATGAAGCGGTCGCTGAAGGCTTAGATAAGCGTTATACTGAATTGTCCTCATTCTTTGGTGATGGGTAAGACGTTTTTAATAAAATATTAAAAAGAGGAGGCTTTCCTTTGGTCAAAGGAAAGCCTCTTTTCAGCAATTTATTCTCAACTTTCAGCAATTTATT
>NZ_APML01000007.1 GCF_000359605.1 Gracilibacillus halophilus YIM-C55.5 | reverse complement strand
GTCAGCGGTTCGATCCCGCTAGGCTCCACCATTTGATATATTTAACGGTACTACATAGTGATAAAATACATGATAAAAAGAGAGGACTTAGATATTCTAAGTCCTCTCTTTTGTAACTGATTAAGGATTGATCTTACTAAATACAGGATAATGATCAGAATAATCATTATATTCATAGGTAGTGCCCCATGAAGTTACAGACCATTTTGGCGATTTAACATCTTTAGCATCAAGTGTCACGGAACGAGGTTGTTTATGTTGATTTGAAACAAGAATATAATCAAGATATTGTGAATCCAAATCAGGATAATTATATTGTGCAATCGAGTTTGTTCCAGGGTCCCAAGTTGCATTAAAGCCTGTATATTGAGGTTCATCTAGATTTAATTGATTTAACATTGAGTGATATTCCGAAGAATCTTTCATGATGTTTAAGTCACCTGCCACTACTAAAATTTCGGATGTTGGAATACCTTTTTGTTCGATGAATTGTTTCATTTCATTCATTTGAGCTCTTCGAACATCTTCGGGTTCTCCGTCAGAACAATTTGAGTCAGTCGATTGCATATGTGTGCCAATGATGTGATATGGATCACCGTTTTTATTAATCTTGGTGTAAACAAACCCTTTATTACTTAAACTTTCTGGTCCACAAGCTTCGCTGTAGACATATTGAATTTGTTCTTTAATAGGCCACTTACTTACAATTGATACCCCACCGCTTTCTGGTACTATATGAGAATAACTACCTCTTGTTTCATCCCATTGAGATGTCGTACTACCTAAAATCGGTGTTTGATACGTATATTCTTCATTTAAATGATTTAATAATGTATCGGATGCATTGTTATCGAACAATTCATTTAAAATGATCACATCATGTCCATACATGAAATCCGCTTGACCAATTAGATCTGCTCTTTGCGACTGTCCCCAATTAGGTGATAGTGTACTAGACATCAAGTAGACATTGTAGGATACAACATCTAAATCGGTCTGATAGGAGTCATCCGTATTTTCTTTGCATGAACACTATTGGCTAGCGTGAAAGTAAGTAATGTGATAAGCAAAATACCTAACTTTTTCATGCTTCATCCCCCTCTACGATAAAATGAGGGTTTTTAGGGAAAGAAAGATGAATGCGATCATGACGATTGTATTCATCTAATCCATGTGCATTAAAATCATCTACCATTATATCTGCACCATGTATATCAACAAAATAACGTGTAAAATTGCCATTGTAGACAATTCTTGTTATCGTTCCAGTCAGTTCACCTTCAGAGTCAATTTTTATTCTCTCTGGGCGTATGACAGCTTTTACTTTTTCTGTAGGTATTTCGGTTTGTGGTTCAACTTTAAAACTGAACGAGTCAGTATGAAAGGACAAGTTACCATCGATTTCTGTTAATTCACCATTAAGGATATTTGCATGTCCAACAAAATTAGCGACGAATTCGTTGCTCGGTGTATTATATATTTTATCCGGGCGATCTAATTGTTGTACAGTACCATTATTTAAAACGATGACACGGTCAGAAATACTAAGTGCTTCCTCCTGATCATGCGTGACAAAAATAATCGTTAAATTTAATTCTTCCTTTAAACGTCTGATTTCTTCGCGCATAATCATACGTAAATTGGCATCTAAGTTTGATAATGGTTCATCAAGAAGTAATACTTTCGGCTTTAATACAAGGCATCGCGCAATGGCAACTCTTTGTTGTTGTCCTCCACTAAGCTCGCTAGGTTTTCGATCTTCATATCCTTCAAGTTGAACTTGAGATAATGCTTCCTTAATTCGCTGTTCTCGTTCTTGTTTATTTACTTTTTCAATTTTTAAGCCATATTCAACATTTTTGTATACAGACATATGTGGAAAAAGGGCATAATTTTGAAAGACCATTCCTGTTGGTCGATCTTCAGGTGGTAGATGGTCAATTTTTTGTTGGTCAAGTGTTATTGCCCCTTGATCTTGTTGATGAAAGCCACCTACGATTCGCAACAATGTAGTTTTCCCACAACCACTTGGACCAATAAATGAGACAAGCTCACCTTGGTTGATATTAATTGAAATATCATTAACAGCTTTTACATGATCAAAGAACTTGTATAGATGACTGAGTTGTAAAAAGTTTTCTTGTTCACTCAAGTAATCTCACTCCCTCTATAAATTAAACATTCGTTATATACTGACGCCTGTTTTTTTCTCGATATACTTTAGTAATCCCATACAAGAAAGGACAATGACAATTAAAATAAATGACATAGCCGATGCCATTCCGACACGTGCTTGTTCTGCTAAGTTTAAAATATACACCGCTGCCAGATTTGTTCCTGGTGCAATTAAAAAGATTACGGAACTAATGGACACCATTGCGGTCATAAATGTGTACACAAAGCCTGCAATAAAGGCTGGGCTTAATAAAGGTACAATAATTTTTCCGAATGTACGATAAGGTCCAGACCCTAAATCGCTCGAAGCTTCTTCCATAGAGGAATCAATTTGATGCATTTTACTAATACTTGCTTCTAAACCGACGCCAATCTTTCTAAACGTCATATTTAAGACAATTAAGAGGACGGTGCCAGTTAGGAAGAATGGCGGACCATTAAAGATGAGAACATAACCAATCCCCATGACGGTACCAGGTACTGCTAAACCAAATAGGGTTAAAAACTCTAATACTTTTTTTCCAGGAATCGGTTTTCTTGCAAAAAGATAACCTTGTAACATACCAATTGTTGCAGCAAGGATAGCTGCTATAAAAGAAACGAAAACACTGGTATACAGAGAATCCCAGCCATTCCGATTTTTAAAATGCTCAAGTGTGAAAGTGTTGTTTATACCAATAATTTTCACAAATGCTCCTAATATCACCATGACGAACATCAAAATGATAAAAGCGACAAAAATCGTATTGATGGTCATCACTGTACTTTTTACTTTTCGTGAGAGAGGAGCATTGCTAGCACCAGATTCACCAGATATAGTTTCTAAACCAGAATCCTTTAGAAAATATGTTTGGAAGATAAAAATAATTAAACTTGGAATAATTAGAAATACGCCTAATACGGCAGCTTGTTCCAGGTTTTGTTGTCCTACAACTAATAAGTAAGCTTCAGATGCTAAAAATGGTTTGCCACCACCGATAATTAGCGGATTGGAGAAATCAGCTAGCGCCATAACAAAAACGAGTAAACCAGCTTTTGTGATGCCAGATTGGGATAACGGAAGGGTAATTTTCCGTAATGTCTTCCATTGAGACGCCCCAAGATCACTTGATGCATGCTCAAGACTTGGACTCATATTACGCATCGTACTCTCGACTAACATATATCCAATTGGAAAATATCCCAGAACCTGAGAAATGACGACCCCCCAGAATCCATAAATACTAAATTCTACACCGATCGCATGATTCATGATGTTCGTGATCACACCATTTCTGCCAAACAATATAATTAATGATAGTGAAAAGATAAATGGCGGTGCAACAAGTGGTAATAAAGCAGCACCACGGTAAAATTTCGAAACAAAACTGGAAGAACGCGTAACATAGAGCGAAATACTAACACTTAAAAACACAACAATAATCGTAGATAGAATAGATGCACTTAAACTATTGATGATTGCATCAAAATAATACGTTCGTGAAAAGAATTCTTGATAGTAATCGAGTGTAAAACCATTTTCATTCATACCGAAACTCTTTAATAATACGGCGAAAACGGGAACAACAATAAATAATAGAATCGCTCCAGCTAAAACCATCGTTAAAATAGCAAACCAAGGTTCAGACCAGAATTGACGTAAGTCTGAAACAAGTCTAGCTGTTCTCGATTGTTTCGTTGTCTCAGTACTCAAAATTAAATCACCTCAGTTATAGACTGTAAATAGCGGGAGACCAGCGAGTATTACGCTGGTCTTCATCACTATTAGTCAGAGAATTTGTCTTGCCATTTTTTCATAATGCGGTCACGGTTATCCGCATCCCATTGTGCATCGTAATCGATAAAGCTTTCTTCAATTCCAGAATCATCTGTAACTCCTGGTTTTGTTACCATCGAACGGTATTCAGCACTTAATTCCATAAAATCTTTTGTGCCTAAATAATCCATTACTTTTTTCGCTTTTTCAGGTTGATCTGTATTTTCAAAAATCCAAGCGACATCAAGACTGTAGCCGACACCTTCAGATGGTATAACATCAGTTATTGGATAACCTTGCTCGATGTAATCATATACTGCTTGATCCCATGTTACGCCAATTGCATACTCACCTTGAGCAACCATTTGGGCTGGCGCAGTACCAGATTTTGTATATTGCGCTACGTTAGAATCGAGTTCCTCAAAGTACTTCCAACCTTCTTCTTCTCCCATTAATTGCATAATCGTCGAAACAGCTAAAAAGGCTGTGCCAGAAGTACCAGGATCAGGTAAAACGATTTCACCTTTATACTGTGGATCGAGTAGATCTTCCCAAGACTGTGGAACATCTAATCCTTTTTCTTTTATAATATCTTCATTAACCGCAATTAAGTTATACCAGAAAGACGTACCGTACCATTCACCATCTTCCTGTTTGAACTTATCTGGTACATCTTCCCATTCTTCGGATTGATAAGGTAATAAGTAACCTTCTTCTTCCGCTTTAATCCCAAAACCGTGAAGCATACCGATTTGCATATCAGCTCCAATTTCAGGCGCTTCCGCTTGAATACGACTCCAACCTTCACCGCTTGATAGACGAAGAACATCAAGCTGTACGCCAGTATTCTCTTCGATATCTTGTACCATTGCATCCATTTCTTCAGAGTCATTGTGAGTGTATACCTGTAGAGGCTCTCCGTTGGAACTTGAATTTCCACAAGCAGCGAGTAAAAACATCGCTGAGAGAATCACCGTTGTTGTTATTAATTTTTTCATTGTTATATGTTCCTCCTTGTTATCTTTTATATATAGCAATTTCGATAGTTTTGTATAATGAGGTTTGCATCCTCTAGATGTGTGCTATTTTTTTGAGCCGATACCCCTATGCCAGCTTTCATATCGGCATTTTTAACGAGTTGCATATCACTGTTAGAATCACCAAACATTAAAGCCTGTTGATTATCAATGCCAAGTTCACAACATGCCAAATCAGCCATATCATGAAATGGTTTTCCCCGTTCGACTAAATCGTGCCCAATAACACAATCAATATATTGTTTGAGTCCTAAAATATCTAAGTGTTTATTGGCTTCACTTGTTGAGTCAGATGTGACAACAGCTATTTTTAATCCACTTTGATGGGCATGTTTCATGAATTCTTGAATGCCTTCAATAGGTTTGATAAAGTCAGACCAATTGAGATTAGCATTGATCTTTTCAAAGCTATCAGTTACGTAAGTATAAGCATCATTCCACGGGATCTGTTTTTGATATAAATAAAGTGTGAGAATGGTCATCAATTCATTTGTTCCACTAATGGCTAATGGACCTTTTGGATCCCAAGTGTTACCGGGTATATCCAGGCCAATAAATTGACTCATTTGATGGGGGTGAAAGTAGATGTCTTGGTTGAGCTTCTTATAAATATCTTGAATAATATCGTGTCCCCACTGTCCCCATAAGGAATAGAAGTCAATGATAGTGCCATCTTTATCAAATAACAGACCTTCCGCTTGATATGATTCGCTACCAATTGTAACTTCCATGATAATCACCTCCTTTTGCTAAACATCATAATACTTGATGCCTATAATATTTTATGTTAAGTAAAAATTTAACATAATTAATTTTTTTAACATAACGTTTACTAGGTTAATCATAGATTGATAGATTGTCAACGGATGATTATTGATTTGCCGGTTTTGAAAGCTTTAATAAAGCGCTCGTAGCAACGATTACAGCATTTTTAGAAAAAATAAAATTTCATAATAATTCTAAAAAAACAATATGTAAAAGAAGGTTCATAAATATAAATACCTATAACTAAAATCACGCATCCTAAATCATCATTTGTTTTAAAAAAGATAAAAAATATAACCCCAACCTGAGTATTTATTGTTATAATATGGATGATGTTATAATTTTTATTTTTTGCTGAAAAATGAAACCTCATGTAACGGTTATTCGTAACTACTTTTAACCGCAATAATAGCGGAGGTAATAAAATGATAGAAGAACAGCTGAAACGAAATATAAAATTAGTCAAAAAAGGTGACCAATCCGCTTATGAAGAAATTGTTGCGTTTTATCAAAATAAGTCTTCGCCATTTGCTATCGAATGATTGGGAACCGACATGAAGCAGAAGATCTCGCACAAGAAGCGTTTCTCCGGGCATATGTTAATATTCATTCTTACGATGAGAAAAGGAAATTCTCGACATGGTTGTATCGAATTGCGACGAATTTGTCGATTGATCGCATTCGTAAGAAAAAACCTGATGTTTATCTTGATGCCGAAATCAAAGGGACTGACGGTATCAATTTATATGCACAAATACCTAATGACGAAGCACTACCGGAACAACAGGTAGAAAGTCTGGAAATGCAGACATTGATACAAGAGGAGATCATGAGTCTGCCTCCGAAATATCGAAGTGTGATCGCATTACGTTTTATGGATGAATTGTCGTTAAAAGAAATTAGTGAAATCTTACAGTTACCCGTTGGTACGATTAAGACACGAATCCATAGAGGAAGAGAAGCATTGCGGAAAAAGCTTCGTCATATATAAAGGGGTGTGAATATGATGAACTGTAATAAGGAAGCTATTCAATTAATGCATCAATATTTAGATGGAGATATAAAAAAAGAAGATGAAGATCGACTACGGCTACATTTGCAGACGTGTTCGGATTGCCAACGTCATTTTCACGAATTGAAACGTACAGTTGCTTTGATCACCTCTCATACAAATTTAACTACATCTTCTGAGTTTGCAAATAATGTCATGGCTCAATTACCAAAGGAAAAAAAGCGAATGTCAGCAAAGCGTTGGATGAGAATGCACCCTGTTTTTACTGCTGCTGCTGTTTTCTTTGTATTAATGTTGGGAAGTATGATCTCAGCATGGGGACAAGAACAAGAGTTGACTTATCCAAAGGGTAAAAATTTAGTGATTGAAAACGATACGGTGATTGTACCTGAAGACGTTACGATTCATGATGATCTTGAAATAAAAAATGCTAACTTAAAAGTGGAAGGTGAAGTAAAAGGGGACGTTGTCTTAATTAATGGAGACCACTTATCAGCTTCAGTGGGAAAGGTAAGTGGCGAGATCAAGCAAGTGGATCAGGTATTTGATTGGTTATGGTATAAATTAAAAGGCTTCGTACAAAGTGTTTTTGATTTTAGTCAATCTGACAATGACAATGAGTGATTCGAAATCTTCCTCTGCTGAAGGGGAAGATTGCTTTTTAAGCGTTATTTTAGGTAAACTTTCATATCATAAACAATTCCATTTAATTCTACCTCCCATAGTATGATATAATATATTTATGACTATTATATGATTAGAAAGAGGATTCGGATGGACAGAAGGTTGTGTTTGCATGATTAATGGGGAGTGGAATTTTTTAAATATATTACTCATCATCGTTGATATCGGCATTGTATGGTATGTCCTTTATAAATTACTAATGCTTATTCGAGGGACGAAAGCCATTCAATTATTAAAAGGTATCTTTGTTGTTATTTTCATCTATTTTCTCAGCGTTTTATTAGATTTAAGCACGGTCCGTATGATCATTTGGCAGGTAATTATGTGGGGGCCGCTCGGAATTATCATTTTATTCCAGCCAGAATTACGTCGAGCGCTTGAACAGCTAGGAAGAGGGAGCTTTTTCTCTCGTAATACAAGTTCTGAAGATGAAGAATTGCAACAATCCATTGAAGCGATTGTTCAATCATGCAGTTATATGGCCAAACGTCGAATTGGTGCATTAATTACAATTGAACGGGATACAGCGATGGGTGACTACATATCCACAGGCATACCAATCAATGGCCAACTTTCGAATCAATTGCTAACCAATATTTTTATTCCTAATACACCGTTACATGATGGGGCAGTGATTATTAATCGAAACGAAATTGTGGCAGCAGCTGCTACCTCCCATTGTCTGAAAGTCCGTTTATTTCAAAAGAATTGGGAACAAGACATCGTGCCGCGCTTGGAATTAGTGAAGTAACTGATTCCGTAACCATTACTGTTTCTGAAGAGACAGGTGGGATTTCAGTAACGAAAAATGGGGAATTGCACCGAGATTTAGATAAAGAAACATTAGCTAACTTGTTGCAAAATGAATTAATGCATAAGTTTAAACCCTCATCGTCACGAACATGGAATTGGATGGTGAAGCGAAATGAATAAATGGTTAGAAAAGCCTTGGGTCATCCGTATTGTTGCGTTAATCCTTGCCGTGTTATTGTTTGTAATAGTGGCTTTTGATGAAAATATGGAAGAAACAGATGAGGGTGTAACACTCCCATTTACCAATCAAATGAAACACGAACATTAGATGAATTTCCAGTGCAAGTCAATATTAATAAAGACGAGTATGTTGTCACGGGAGTGCCAGAAGAAGTGACTGTCACCTTACAAGGGTCAGTAAGTGCTGTCACATCAACTGCCTTGCAACAAAATTTCGATGTCTTTGTTGATTTAGAACAATTAGATCCTGGTACACATACCGTACCATTAGAATATTCAGGCGTTCCAGACCGAATCAATGTATATATCGAACCCGTAGAAGTGGAAGTAACGATTGAAGAACGTGCGACCAAAGAATTTGATGTTTCACTTGATTTTGTCAATCGTGATGAGATAGAAGCTGGATATGAAATCAGTGATTATAGCATTGATCAAAATACGGTAACAGTGACGAGCTCGACTGATGTAATTAATCGTGTTGCGACGGTAAAAGGGTTTGTCGATATGTCTGGGGTCAATGAGTCATTTACGATAGATAATGTTCCAATTAAGGTGTATGATAATGAGGGAAATGAATTAGGGGTGCGTTTAGAACCACCAACGATTGATGTATCCGTAGAAGTGAATGACCCGAATAAGAACGTGCCTATTTCTCTAGAAACAACCGGTGAATCAGCCGAAAATATAGATATTACATCATTAGAATTGGAAACGAATGAAGTGCGAGTGTATGCGAGCGAAGATTTCTTAAACAATCTAGATGAAATATCAACAATGCCACTGAACCTAAGTGAATTGACCGAAAATACAACGAAAGAAGTGAGCTTAGACCTACCACAACAAGTAAGAAAAGCAAACATCGAGAATGTGAATGTACAGGTAGAAGTCGATCAAGTTGTCGAAGAGACGTATGAAGATGTATCCATTTCAGTTCAAAATCAAGGTGAGAATCAGACGGCAACAGTCACCAATCCGTCGAATGGGGCAGTGGATGTAACTCTACAAGCTTATGAATCTGTTTTAGAAGACTTGTCGGGAGATGATATTCAATTAACAGTTGATGCAAGTGGGTTAGATCCAGGTGAACATCAATTGCCGATCGAAGTGGAAGCCCCTAATGAAGCAGATGCGTCATTATCAGTTGAAAACGCACAAGTTTTAATCGAATCAGAAGAATAGCGGATAAAAGGGATCAAGTATGTAGCTTTTAGGATTAAAGGAGAGAGTACGCGATGGGTAAATATTTTGGTACAGATGGTGTCCGTGGAATTGCTAATACAGAATTAACACCAGAGCTAGCGTTTAAACTAGGTCGTTTAGGAGGTTATGTGTTAACCAAAGAAGCTGACACACCAAAAGTACTAATCGGTAGAGATACACGGATTTCTGGAAAAATGCTAGAGGGAGCGCTATCAGCTGGGTTACTGTCCATTGGTGCGGAAGTCATGCGCTTAGGTGTTATTTCTACTCCGGGTGTGGCTTATCTGTCCAAAGCGATGAACGCACAAGCAGGTATCATGATTTCTGCTTCACACAATCCAGTGGCAGATAACGGAATTAAATTTTTTGGCTCGGATGGTTTTAAATTATCAGATCAGCAAGAAGACGAAATCGAGGCATTAATGGACCAAGAAGTGGACGAATTACCACGGCCCGTGGGTGGTGATGTAGGTCAAATTAATGACTATTTTGAGGGTGGTCAAAAATATATCCAATATTTAAAAGAAACCATCGATAATGAATTTGAAGGTATGCATATCGCACTAGATTGTGCACACGGTGCAACTTCTGCTCTAGCTTCTCACCTTTTTGCTGATTTAGAGGCCGAGATTTCAACGATTGGCTCTTCACCAGATGGATTAAACATTAATGATGGGGTAGGATCTACTCATCCGGAAAAATTGCAATCACTCGTCGTTGAAAAAGAAGCGGATGTCGGATTAGCCTTTGACGGTGATGGTGATCGACTAATCGCTGTTGATGAGAAAGGAAAAGTTGTTGACGGTGATCAAATTATGTTTATCATCGGTAAATTCTTTAATGATCACGGATTTCTTAAAGAGTCAACCGTTGTGTCGACGGTCATGAGTAACATTGGCTTTTATAAAGCATTAGAAGCCAATCAAATGTATAGTAATAAAACAACCGTCGGTGATCGCTATGTAATGGAAGAAATGCGTCGAGGTGGTTATAATTTAGGCGGCGAACAATCCGGTCATATTATTTTTCTCGATCATACGACAACGGGTGACGGGATGTTAAGTGCATTACAGCTTGTGAATGTCATGAAAGAAACCGGGCGAACGTTATCGGATTTAGCGAGTGAGATGGAAAAGTTCCCACAAGTTTTACAAAATGTTCGCGTGGTTAATAAGAATGAAGTGATGCTGAATACAACGGTTCAAGAGAAAATTGAACACGTCGAAAAAGAAATGGGCGATAGTGGTCGCGTATTAGTACGCCCATCGGGAACTGAACCACTTGTACGCGTCATGGTAGAGGCACCTACGATAGAGGATTGTAATAAATATGTGAAAGAAGTAGCTGATGTCATTGATCAGACGATGGGAATGAAAGAATAAGCATAAAAGGGAGTCGGTCGTTGAAAAGACGGACTCCTTTTTCACATTTTACGAAACGAGAGCATATATTATTGGAAAATGATTGATATTTTGTATTGCGCCTATCGATCATTTCCAGTAAAATAGAATTTGTCCATTTTCACAGGACCGACTCAAAAATAGAAAGGAGTATCGAAGGTTTATTAATGGAAAGCGCCAGGGCTATGGTGAACGAAGAATCCATAGCTGACGAGGTGGAGGTTTTATCGAGTTTGATCGGCGGATGCCTCCCGGTTGTTGCATCTCAACCGTCACATTTTTATTCGAAAACATGAAGGTAACTTTATGAACAAGAATAAAAATAAGATGCCTACCAAACACGAGAAAGGGGCAAATAAACGCCCCTTTTAGGTCACAACAAGAAAGGTCGTTTGTTTGCCCCTTTAAATACGAGGAGGAAACAACGATATGTGTGGAATTGTTGGATATATTGGAGAAGCAGATACGAAGGATATTTTATTAAACGGATTAGAGAAACTGGAATACCGTGGCTACGATTCAGCAGGGATTGCAGTATTAAATGAGGATCAATTAAACTTGTTTAAAGTGAAAGGTCGCATTGCAGCTTTACGTGAGAAAGTTGATGATCGTGTGTCTGCGACAATGGGGATCGGCCATACACGTTGGGCAACACATGGTGAACCAAGTGAAGACAATGCTCACCCTCACCAAAGTGTGTCAGAACGTTTTACGATCGTTCACAATGGTGTCATTGAAAATTATTACGAGATTCGTGATGAGTATTTAGTCGATGTAGACTTGCGCAGTGAAACCGACACAGAAATCGTCGTACAATTAATTGAGCAGTTATACAACCAAGTCGGTGATGTACAACAAGCTTTTCGCCAAGCGTTATCTTTATTAAAAGGTTCTTATGCAATTGCGGTCATTGATAATGAGAACCCAGATGTGATTTATGTAGCGAAAAATAAGAGTCCATTACTTGTCGGAGTAGGAGATGGATTCAATGTGGTGGCGAGTGATGCCATGGCTACATTGAAAGAGACGAATCACTATCTGGAAATTGAGGATAAAGAGATTGTCTTGGTGTACCGCGATCGAGTAGAGATTCAAAAGCTTGATGGTACAGCAGTCGAACGTGAACCATTCGTGACAGAAATTGATGCTGCTGATACAGAAAAAGGCACATACCCACACTTTATGTTGAAGGAAATCGATGAGCAGCCATTTGTCATTCGTAAAATTATCCAAGAGTATCAAGATGAGAATGATTCCATTAAGTTAGATGAGGATATTCGCCAAGCGATGAATCAAACGGATCGTATCTACATCATTGCTGCTGGAACGAGTTATCACGCAGGTCTTGTCGGCAAGCAGTTTATTGAACGTTTATCGAATATTCCTGTTGAGGTGCATATTGCGAGTGAATTTTCGTACAATATGCCACTATTATCGGAGAAACCATTATTTATATTTATTTCACAATCCGGAGAGACGGCGGACAGTCGCTCAGTATTAGTGCAGACGAAAGAACTCGGTCATCCTGCGCTCACTTTGACTAATGTCCCTGGATCTACCCTTTCTCGTGAAGCTGATTATACCCTGCATCTCCATGCAGGCCCTGAGATTGCTGTTGCTTCAACAAAAGCGTATACGGCACAAATAGCGGTGTTAGCTATTTTAGCTGTAGATACAGCCAAAGCAAAAGGGATCAACTTATCGTTTGATCCATTAAAAGAGCTAGGTATTGTCGCTAATGCGATGGAATCCTTGACCGATCAAAAAGATGCGTTTGACCGTATCGCAAAAGATTTATTTGATACCACACGTAATGCATTTTTCATCGGACGTGGCATGGATTATTTCGTCGTATTAGAAGCAGCATTAAAACTAAAAGAGATTTCTTATATTCAAGCAGAAGGTTTTGCTGGTGGTGAATTGAAGCATGGGACGATTGCTTTAATTGAAGACGGTACACCAGTGATTGCCATTTCTTCTCAAGAAAACGTGAATTTATCCATTCGTGGCAATGTGCAAGAAGTTGCTGCCCGCGGTGCGAATACGTGCGTGGTCAGTATGAAAGGACTTGAACAAAATGAAGACCGATTTGTACTGCCACAAGTGCATGAACTACTAGCTCCGCTCGTAAGTGTGATTCCAATGCAATTACTCGCTTATTACGCAGCACTGCACCGCGATTGCGACGTTGATAAACCTAGGAATCTAGCAAAAAGCGTGACAGTGGAGTAGTTTAGTGATAAGTTTTGAGATGTTTTGTCTCCCCGTAATTCTTCTTTTCCATTTGGAATAGAAAGTTACCAAACAGGTGAGGCAGATTATGGATAGTGGGGTATTTGAGAAAGGATCGAGATCGTATTTAACGTACGATTTCGGTTCTTTTTTGTTTGGAGAAAAGTCTGAGAAAGCAAGCGTGATGAGGAGTGAATAGATGTAAGGGTGAAGGTTATTGTGGTAAAAAACGCGAAAAACCTCCTTCCTATCCCCTCAATCCTTCACTCAACTCTGTAAAACCGAGTTCCATTTTCCAACTTTATTTCCTCCTAATTCAAAAAATAGCGATTTTCTTTGTAAAACTTAGTTAAATTGAAAGGCTGAAAAGGAAGGGTGAAAAAAGGGTGAGCCAAAGTGGGATAAGGATTGAGGGGGATGAAGAGTTTTGTAAATCTTAGTTTCAAAGGCACAATAATTAGATTCATGGTAAAATAAGTTAAAAAACGTTATTCAACTAACGGGCAGTAATGTTTAACAAGAGTTAGTAAAATAAGGTTACAAAAAGGGAGATATATAAATGACTTTACACCATTTCATTGGATCCAATATAGAACTTCCTATTGGTAGTTTTGGTAGGAATCCAACATATAAACCTCTTTCAGAAGTGGAATTAAAAGGAGTCAATTTAGATAAACATTTGAAGAAGAATAACGGTTCTAACCTTATAAAGGTCTACGAAACAGAAGAAGATGCAAGTGGAATTGATGTTTTTGACTTAGATACTGGATATGAACCAATAAGAAATAAATTCACCAAGCCTTTTGTATATGAAGTGCAAGGATACTTGCACGCAAACAATACATCAGGTCAACGTAAATCAATCAAAACACTTTTTAATTATATTGATGAACATTTAATAGAAGAGGATTTCATTGAAATATACTCTTGTTGGGATGGACATGAGGAAAAAGAGAAAGAAGAAAGCAAAGATGTAGTAATTAACCTTAGTACGTTCCAATTTGGAAAACATTTAAAGTTAAAAGACATAAATCATCTTTGCGAAACATTCTTTTTAGAAGATAAGCAATACGTGTTGATAAAGAAATAAAGGATATTACACTAGTAAAGTAACGGGTGCGAATATTGAACAAGGAGTTGTCAAATCGGTAGCTTTTGTTGTGATAAAGACCAGTTTATCAGATAAAGCGGTTCCTTTCTTTTCTGTTATGAATTTACTCAGGAATTTATATATGATGGTGATTATTGTGAAAGTATTTCTTGGTCATGTTATTTTTTCATTGTTCTTATATTTCTTTCTCTCGTATCTTTTTTCCTGATATTTGGTACGGGATTTGGGAGAGGAGATATTAACATACTCGTATTATATACGCCTTTTACCTTTAGTGTGTTTTGGATCATTGGTTACTCGTGGTTTATTTTTAGAACAAATCTAGATAAGATAAAATGGATATTGCATTCTGCTAAAAATTGGGTATTTGTCATTTTTCTCCTTTCAGGTATTTTTACAGCATATTGTTTATTTCTAACATTATTCTTCGGTTTTATACCAATGATTGCGGATTAACCCCTGAATTTTGGACAAATACACTCTTTAACTAGCTCATACTTAAAGTTACTTGATTTTTCATAGACTTCCTTCTTCTTTTGTCCCTTTCTATAGAATAGCCAATGCTTTCATTCCATCAAGGGTAAAGGCTTCATCCTTTTGTAACTCATAAAATTCTGTTGGAGCCAAGTCCAGAATACTTGAATGAATCCGTCGATTGTTATAAAAATCCATAAAGTCAATAATAGCCTGATAAGCTTCTCCATATGTTTCAAATTCACAGCCTAAGAGACAGTCATCTTCCAAAATTCGATGAAATGTGGATATGTGTCAAGATATTGGACACAGATCCAGTCTATGGTGAGACACCTTTTTGCCGTCTTTGTTTGATTGATTATAAAAGTGACAGAGCAGATACTTCCTCCTACCGACTATAAGTTTCAAAATCGGCTTTCATTTTTATTGCTTTTCATCTACTTAGAAGCCTCCAGTCTATTGACTGCAACCACTAAAGCCTGCACCGATGCCTTCATAATATCTTCATCAATTCCAGCACCCCAATACATCTGCCTGTTATGTGAGATTCCGATCTGCGCACAGGCCTCTGCTAAAGAGTCTTTTCCTAAGGAATGCTGCTCATACACTTCCAATTCATAATCAAGCTGAAAAGAGGTTTTCAGTGCATTGCTGACAGCATCTAAGCTTCCAGTACTTTTACCTTGTAACTCGATGTACTGATCTGCTTGTTTTAAAATCAAAGTGACTTCCTGTTTCTCTCCTTTTTCAAAGCGATAATCAACCAGTTGGAAATGCGGGCTATAGTCAATATACTGCTCTTTAAAAACTTGGTAGATCTTCTCGGAAGAAAACTCTCTATTTGTTCGATCTGATACTTTTTTCGTGGCATATCCCATTTCTTCATTCATTTTATATGTCTGAAGTCGAGTTGTATAAATGGATAATGGCTTTAGGTGCACCTTGAATCGCTTCAAAAGTTCTGCGGATAATATGCTCTCTTGCCTGCGTGATCACCATGATCGTCACATGTCAGGGATCATATTGCTTTCAATCAGTGTCCGCACTAGATTAAATTCTGTATCAGAAGCAGCTGGAAATGCAACTTCTATTTCTTTAAAGCCGATATATAACTGGACATATTTTGTTATATGGGATCATTTTTGTGAAACCCTTCACTTAAACAACGTGTGCGTTTCTTCAATAAGGAAGAGGCGCTTTTTTACAATAAGGAAAATAATGTTAAAATAGTGTTGTGCAAGTAAAGATGCGACTTAGTGGAATAAAGTCTTGTAACTTTAATCATTATTATCAATGTGGGGTGATATTGGTGAGTAAAACTAATGCTATCATATTTGGAAGTTTGTGTCCCATGTTCAAGAAACGCCCCACGTTAGCTCAAATACCCATTAGTAATCCTAATGATTTCTATTATCTATTTTTCTAATAATAACAATTGCTTCAAGTAATACAAGAACAATAATAATAGTTCTGGCTTCACGGCTAAGTGGTTGGTATTCAAACATATTGGCAAATAAAACAATTGCCAATGCTATCAATAATAATGCCTTTATAAAAGAATAAAATATTTCCAATCGCCCCATCATGTAACCTCCCTCTATATTTCACTAAACTGCGACTTTAGCACCCTAACTTCCTCCCCTTCATTGTAGAGCATGTAACCCCATAATATTTTAACACAAATTTTCCATTTACCTTCAAATTAAATATAATTCACCATTCTTTAAGTGAACTATTTATATCTTTTAAAGAGAAGAGGATTCAAAATTTCGGTGAAAAGGAGATTTCTTTGTACAAACTGAATGACATGAACATACATAAAATAACCAATCTATTTAATTGAGAATTATTATCAATTATTGTATAGTAGATAGTGAGATATATAAATTGTGCAGGGAGGATATATGATGCAAATATATTGGACTCAAATAAATCAAATTATTCAAGAAGCGCCTGAGGTTAGGACGTACCTGCTTGATTGCCCTGAAGGCTTTACATGGGAAGAGGGGTCCCATACCCACTTCGCATTGGAAGGTTTTAATGCTGGAGATAAACCAAACCGAAGCTTGATCCGCCATATGTCCATTTCTACTTTACCGCATGAGAATTCAATTGGTATCACAACACGTATCAGAGAGCAGTGCTCTGAGTTTAAAACGATTTTACGTAATCTAGAAGTCGGCAATGAAGTTGCGATATTTAAAACGCATTCGAATGTACCGCTGAAAAGAGAAGACAAAAATGTATATCTGCTGTCATCAGGTGTTGGCTTGGCAACTTTCAGACCGCTTGTACTAGATTATTTCAACCGTGCTGATAACGTCAACCAAATTCATTCCCTAAACATCGATTCATCAAAAAATTTCTTATTCACTAATATTTTCAAATCCATACCTGACAAGAAGTTCACCTCTCAATTTGTCGATAACCGTCAAGCCTACTATGAAGAAATGAAAAATCTTGCTACAGACAAGGATGGACTCTTCTATGTTGTCGGTAGCGACGAGTTCCTTGTGCAGAACATTGAAGTACTGCGTGAAGAGGGAATCAAGCCAGAACAGATTATTCTCGACAAACATGAACAACAATTACCTGAGTTTTTGTCAGTTTAAGTGAGATAAATAAATATAAAGTTGCGACATTTTACCCCTGTGGATACAAATACACTCCAAGGGGTATTTTTTTATGGTTAAAAAGAAAAAAGATAACGCAAAGTAGAAAAGTGGCTGAAACACATTGCTTCATCAGACATTAGTATTTTAGAAGCAGTTCTATTTGACAAAAATACTATATGGGGGTATGGTATAGATAGAAGATAAAAAAAGGATGTGATCGAAATGGATGAATTTTTACATGATCATCCGATTAAACCAAGAACACAGGATGAGAAGCAAAAAGTGATCAATCGTTTGAAACGTATAGAAGGCCAGGTTCGAGGGATACAAAACATGGTGGAAGAAGATCGCTATTGTGTCGATATTTTAGTTCAAATAAACGCCATTCAATCCGCGTTAAAAAATGTTGGGTTTACCGTAACAGAAAGACATCTCAATCATTGTGTGACCCATGCGATCAAAGAAGGCGATGGCCAAGAAACAATCGAAGAATTAATGAACGTCATGAAGCAGTTTTCGAAGTAAGGAGGGGTTAATGGTGAGTGACAAACAGCATACGACTTTCGGTGTAACAGGAATGACTTGTGCTGCATGCTCCAATCGTATTGAGAAAGTTTTAAACAAAATGGACGGTGTAGAAGCACAAGTGAACTTATCAACTGAGAAAGCAACCGTTAACTATGATCCAGAAAGTACTTCCGTTGATGATATTACCAACAAAATTGAAAATGTCGGCTACGGAGTGGTTATGGAAACAACTGAGCTCGATGTTTACGGTATGACTTGTGCTGCTTGTTCGAATCGAATTGAAAAGGTCCTGAATAAGCAAGAAGGTGTGCAATCGGCGAATGTAAATTTAACCACAGAACAGGCATCAGTAGAGTATAATCCTGAACAAGTAGATACAAAAGCATTGATCGATAAAATAAAAAAAGCAGGCTATGATGCCGAGCTGAAAGCGGAGGCAACAGACAAGCAAACACATAAAGAGAAAGAACGACACCAACAACGGACAAAGTTAATCATTTCTGCTATGTTAGCTACTCCGCTACTTGTTACGATGTTCGTTCACTTATTGAATATGAACATACCGGCTATTTTCATGAATCCATGGTTTCAATTCGCCTTAGCCACACCCGTTCAGTTTATGATTGGTTGGCAATTTTATGTAGGTGCGTATAAGAACTTGAAAAACGGTGGCGCTAATATGGATGTGTTAGTTGCCTTAGGTACAAGTGCAGCTTATTTCTACAGTTTATATGAAGCATGTAAGACGATAGCTCATCCTGAGTATACGCCGCATTTATATTTTGAGACGAGTGCGGTACTCATCACCTTAATCTTGTTCGGAAAATATTTAGAAACAAGAGCGAAAAGTCAGACAACAAATGCATTATCATCACTACTTCAATTACAAGCAAAAGAGGCTCGCGTCATCAGAGATGGTGAAGAATTAATGACACCTGTTGAGGACGTTGTCGTTGGTGATCGATTACTCGTTAAACCAGGAGAGAAGATACCGGTAGATGGTATGGTGGTTAAAGGAAACACATCCGTCGATGAATCGATGATTACGGGAGAATCGATCCCGGTAGAGAAGGAAGTAGACGCACCAGTTATCGGTTCGACCATTAACAAAAATGGTTCCATTGAGATGGAAGCGACAAAAGTAGGGAAAGATACCGCCTTAGCATCCATTGTCAAAGTCGTTGAAGATGCACAAGGCTCAAAAGCACCCATTCAGCGTCTAGCCGATGTAATTTCTGGTTATTTTGTTCCAATCGTTGTCGGTATTGCGCTAGTCACCTTTGTCATATGGATTTCATTCGTGCAGCCTGGTCAATTTGAGCCAGCCCTCGTTGCAGCGATTGCCGTACTGGTGATTGCATGTCCGTGCGCCTTAGGTCTAGCGACACCAACGTCAATTATGGTTGGCACAGGAAAGGCAGCAGAGAACGGGATTTTGTTTAAGGGTGGGGAATATTTAGAAAGAACCCATGAACTAGAAGCTATTATTTTGGATAAAACAGGTACGATCACAAAAGGGAAACCTGAAGTCACTAACTTTATAGGTGATGAAGAAGCCTTACAGTTACTGGCGAGTGCGGAGAAAGGCTCGGAACACCCGCTGGCAGAAGCCATTGTTACTTATGCGACGGAAAAAAATATTACATTTACCGAAGTAGATGATTTCAATGCGATACCTGGTCACGGTATAGAAACGATGATCGCTGGAAAGCAAGTATTAGTAGGTAATCGAAAGCTCATGCAAGAACACCAAATTTATGCCGCTGATGATGCAGAACAAGCATTAATCGATTACGAAGTAGAAGGTAAAACGGCGATGCTCATTGCGATCGATGGTGTATACCGTGGTATTGTGGCGGTTGCAGATACGATGAAAGAAACAGCCCCACAAGCTATAAGAGAGTTAAAGCAAGAAGGTATAGACGTCATTATGTTAACTGGTGATAATGAGCGTACAGCTCAAGCGATTGCCCAACAAGCTGGCATCGATCAAGTGATTGCCCAAGTGTTACCTGAAGAAAAAGCTGATCAAGTAAAAGCCATTCAAGATCAAGGGAAAAAGGTTGCCATGGTTGGGGATGGTGTCAATGATGCGCCGGCTTTAGCCACCGCTGATATCGGGATAGCTATCGGTACGGGAACGGAAGTAGCAATTGAAACAGCTGATATTACAGTACTTGGTGGTGAATTATCACTCATTCCAAAAGCCATCAAAATTAGTCATGCCACGATGAACAATATCCGTCAAAATCTATTTTGGGCTTTCGGCTATAATACAGCAGGCATCCCCGTTGCAGCAGTCGGATTACTTGCGCCATGGGTAGCCGGTGCAGCGATGGCTCTGAGTTCGGTCAGTGTGGTTTCAAATTCACTTCGTTTAAAGCGTAAGCAGGTATAGGTGAGATTTTTGAAGAGGTTAGTTCCTGAACAGTTTCACTTGAAAGGGGGTGAGACATCATGGAAAAGACATTAAACGTTCAAGGCATGTCTTGCGGCCATTGCAAATCTTCTGTTGAAGGGGCACTAGGAAATTTAGACGGTGTAACCAGTGCGGAAGTAGACTTGTCAAGTGGTAAAGTCGATGTTTCGTACGATGATACTCAGGTCACGTTAGCGGATATGCGTGAAGCTATCGAAGACCAAGGATATGATGTTGTAGAATAAGTGTTTATATAAAAGGTCACAGTGAGGAAAAATCCGAGTAAACAAAAATGTTCGGATTTTTCCTTTCGTTTATGAAATTTTTTTCGAGGGAACGATATCAATATAACTAACAAATCAAAAGGTATAATACGTAAGGAGTGATATCGTGACAAAACATCATCATAAACATGAAAGTCATGAAGAGCATAACAACAACCATCACAGTCATGGAGACAATCATCATAATGATCATGAAACGCACGATCATCACGATCATCATGATCACGGGAGTATGGTCGATGATTTTAAGAAACGGTTTTATATTTCTTTAATTGTTACGATTCCGATTTTAATTTTATCACCGATGATTCAAGATTTTATCGGTGTGAATTGGGAGTTTGCTTATGATCAATATATTTTATTTGGACTGGCTACGTTTATCTTCTTCTATGGTGGCTGGCCATTCATTACAGGTGGATTAAGTGAATTAAAAAGTAAAAATCCTGGTATGATGACACTCATCGGACTGGCGATTTTTGTAGCGTATGGATACAGCTCAGTAACCGTATTCGGTGTGGAAGGAAAAGGTTTTTTCTGGGAACTAGCTACCTTGATTGATATTATGCTGTTAGGTCATTGGATTGAAATGCGTTCGGTGATGGGGGCGTCCAATGCGCTCGAAGAACTTGTAAAACTGATGCCACGTGAAGCACATAAACTAGATGAACAAGATGAAGTCGTGGATGTCGCGATAGCTGATTTACAGCATCATGATCAAGTCATTGTTAAACCAGGTGAGAAAATCCCTGTCGATGGCACCATTTTAGATGGTGAATCAACGATCGATGAATCGATGCTCACTGGAGAATCTGTACCAGTTAAAAAGAAAAAAGGTGAGGAAGTCATCGGAGGATCGATTAATAATGAAGGGTCATTAACTATCCAGGTTGAGAAAACGGGTGACGATTCATACTTGTCGCAAGTCATCACACTCGTGCGAGAAGCTCAAGAATCGAAATCGAAAACACAAGATATAACCAATAAAGCAGCCAAATGGTTGTTTTATCTAGCGCTAGCCTCAGGGTTGGTGACTTTATTGATTTGGCTTATGGTAGGTTCCTCTTTTGAGGTAGCGTTAGAACGAATGGTGACGGTCATGGTTATCACTTGTCCTCATGCGTTAGGATTAGCTGCGCCACTTGTTATCGCCGTATCTACATCGATATCTGCAAAACAAGGATTACTGATTCGAAATCGGGCTAACTTCGAAGGGGCAAGAAATTTACATGCGGTTGTTTTTGATAAAACAGGTACCTTAACAAAAGGGGAATTTGGTGTCACTAATATTATCCCAAGTAATGGATATGATGAGGAAGATGTGTTAAGTTGGGCTGCTAGTCTCGAACAGAATTCAGAGCATCCCCTTGCAATCGGTATTTTACAATTAGCTTCAGAAAAAGGACTAGAGCTCAAAAAAATATCGGATTTTGAATCCATTACAGGTAAAGGCATCGAAGGAAAAATTGAAGGGAAAAAGGTCAATGTTGTAAGTCCAGGATATGTCGATGCGAATCATTATGAATACGATCAGCAACAGTTTCGTCAGTTATCAGAGGAAGGAAAAACGGTCGTATTTGTATTACTGGATGATGACCTTATTGGCATGGTAGCGTTAGCCGATATGGTACGAGAAACCGCAAAAGAGGCGATCTCTTCCCTCAAAGAAAAGGGGATTCATTCCGTAATGTTAACAGGTGATAATAAACAGGTGGCAGATTGGGTCGCTAAACAATTAGGAATTGACGAAGTATATGCTGAAGTTTTACCTGATCAAAAGGCAGATCAAGTGAAAGAGATTAAAGAGAAGAAATGGAAAGTCGCGATGACAGGTGATGGAATTAATGATGCACCTGCCTTAGCTACTGCTGATTTAGGTATTGCAATTGGCGCTGGAACCGACGTCGCGGTGGAATCCGCAGATGTGGTCTTAGTGAAAAGCAACCCAAAAGATGCTGTTTCTTTAATTGAATTATCTAAAAAAACGTATCGTAAAATGATCCAAAATCTATGGTGGGCAGCTGGATATAACATTGTCGCGATACCATTAGCGGCAGGTGTGTTAGCGCCAATAGGCATTGTATTAAGTCCAGCAATAGGAGCAGTCTTAATGAGTTTAAGTACGATTATAGTTGCCATTAATGCGAAATTGTTAAAATGATGAAAAGGTATATCCTGAATTTTTTAATTGTAATTCCTTTTATACCCCCCTATCGTAAAAACAAAAGGGGGGGGATTCAATAACCCTTAAATTACTGGAAACTCTCAAGAAAGCTAATCAAGTGAACTCTGTCAGCAAAATGTGCAATAATTGCCTTTGAAGCTAATTAAGTTAATTGTTTTGTAGAAAGGCAAGTGCTTCATCGTAGTTATCAAAATGATGCTCATTTTGATGATTTGAAGTTTTAGCAGTTCTTTTAAGTTGCATTTTAGTCGTTGCTTTATCAGCAATAACGGCTGCTTGATTCATCCCCTTCTCCAAAATCCATTTCTGCTGTTCGACGATTTCCGCTTGTGTTTCTTTTGAAAATGCCATTAAATTTTCTAATTCTACTAAGAGGTTAAAAGATGAGGTATTTAATTGATGAATAAGCTGTTCCAATTTTTCATTTGCTTGATGAACTTCTTCCTTTTTGACATTTCCGGACCACTTTAGTCCCACAATCTTTTTCTTCTTATCAATGATTGTTGCTTCCCACATATTGTATTCTCCTTTTCATCTATGGTGTTAATATTCAAAATATACCTCTTGTCATAAAAAAAAGTAGTCTCGCCGAAAAATGACAGACTACTCCCTTGTGGTCACACTTCTTCGGCGGCTCGGCGATCATAGTAAACGTACCCTTAGACCCGTAGCTTTGCGTCCTTACTTTTCAGCAAGTTTGCCCTTTCGGTTTAAGCTTTTTCAATTGTTTAAATATATAGTACTATATCTTATGTTAATTGTGAAGTATAAATAGGAAAAAGGTCATTATTTTTGTTAATGAATGCTGAGTTGAGAATCATTCCCAAACAATGGTAAGCAGGGGGAATGGTTCTAACCAATCATGCTCATATACAATAAATATATCATCTCATACGTAATTATTTACTTGTTGTACATCACCCAATACTAAGCAAATCTAATGTATGTCATAATCAAGATAGAAAAGAAGGGTAGGTGGTTAGATTGTTTAGAGTAAAAAATATTAAGAAATACTACGGCAATCAACAAGTACTAGGTGATGTATCTTTTCATGTCTCTGAAGGTATTTGTTATGGGTTAGTTGGTCCGAATGGGGCTGGTAAATCGACATTGATGAAAATAATTGCTTCGATCATTCATGAATATCATGGTGAGATTCAGTTTTCACCGAGTCATATGACTATTGGATATGTTCCGCAAGAAATTGCACTAGAAGAAACAGTTACAGCGCGCGATAATTTATTATTTTTTGGCAAGCTCTATGGACTTCGTGGTCAAGCGTTAAGGAATCGAATGAATGAAGTATTATCTGAAATCGGGCTCACCGATCGTGGAAAAGAAAAAGTAAAAACTTTCTCGGGTGGGATGAAACGTCGGCTCAATATTGGGTGTGCCATTATGCATCAGCCAGATCTCATCATTATGGATGAACCCACTGTAGGTATTGATCCGCAGTCACGACACTACATTTTTCAAATGATTGAGAGATTCAAACAAGAGAATCATACGATTATTTATGCGAGTCATTACATGGAAGAAATTGAGCAATTATGTGATGAAACAGCTTTTATGGATCGAGGAAAGGTTGTTGAAAATGATCGAATTGATCACTTATTGGAAAAACATGCTGTGCCATCTATTTTTGTGAAAGGGCGAAATTGTTTACCGGAACACATGGCTCAAGATCATGCCATCAGTGAAACAGATGGTGGGTATCTGATCACTACAAATCAACCGCTCGATATGATGAAAAAAGTGATTGAAGCTGGGAATGAAAATGACCGTGAAATTGAACGATTAGAACTTGTGAAACCGAGGTTAGCAGATATTTTCTTCTCATTAACGGGTAGTAAATTAAGAGATTAAAAAAGGAGGTTCGCTAATGAATGCAGTGATTCATATGGAGGTAAAGAAGAATCTTCAAGATCGGGGATTGTTATTTTGGGCACTACTATTGCCGATCATTTTTACTGTTTTATTTATATCGATATTTACCGCTGGAACAGGAGGGGAAGAGAAACGACAAGTGATTTTGTCGATTGTACCAGGTTATACTGTGATGTTTCTATTTTTTATTATGATATCGATGACAGAATCCTTTATTAAAGATCGAAATACAGGGATCGTCAGTAGGATAGCGAGCACACCATTATCACCGTATGCTTATTTATTAGGAAAATGGGTGCCCTATATGTATATTGTGTTTATTCAAATTGTTGTGTTGTTATCGTTTGGAAAACTGATCTATGATGTCCCATTAAAACAACCATTATGGTTATTGTTAATCAGTCTGTTTTTGACATTTACCGTGACTGGACTCGGTTTAGCTCTAAGTGTGATTGTAAAAACAAATAATATGGGGATTGCTTTCACACAAGTGATTGCATTAGGTGGTGCGATGTTAGGCGGACTTTGGGTACCGGTTGATGTGATGCCAGAGACGCTACAAACAATCAGCCATTTGTTGCCACAGTATTGGGCTCATCAAGCCTTACAAGAAGCGATGGGAGGAACAATGGAAGCAATGGGGCTTTTACAACCGTTATTGATTCTGTTTTGTTTTGGCTTAGGAGGCTTTATAATAGCACTTATAAGCTATCCGCGCTTCTTACAACGTGCAAAAGGTTAGTCACTAGGGGGATTCATGATGAAGTTGACGATTGATATTGATGATAAGTATTCAGAACCGTCTATCACGATTCAGTCGAATGAATGGTCTGAGGAATTAGAAGAAATTGCCGCGATGATTAAAGGAAAAAAGAAAAAGCGGTTGTTCGGTGTTGAAAAGGAGCAAACTGTACTTTTGGAACCACATGAGATTGATTATATTTACGCCGAACAACGCAAAGTGTATGCGTGTATCGGAAACCGTGATATTGAAATTCGGCGTAAGCTTTATGAGGTTGAAGAGATGTTAGCGTCATATGGCTTTATGCGTTTTTCGAAGTCGGTCATCGGTAATTTGAACCATATTGCGCGTTTTGAATTGTCATTTAACGGCAATCTCTGCGCCTATTTTCATTCAGGGAATAAGGAATATATTACACGAAAATTTGTCGTACCGATCAAAGACCAATTGCAGATGGGAGGAGATTCCGATGATCGTTGAAGCTATCAAACGATGTATGTTAGGTATCGCATATAGTGGACTCATTACATTTAGTATTATTACCATTCTACATTTTACGGAAACGGAGACCTCTGTGTCACAAATTTGGTCGCATATGTTGTATTCCCTTCTTCTTGGTATCTATTTTGGATTGGCGTCCTTTATTTTTGGTGATAATGACTGGAGTATTTTGAAGCAGACGGTCACACATTTTGTCCTGTCGATTAGCTTTTACTACATGATTGCATTATCAGCTGGTTGGGTATCCTTAACGTTTTCTTCCGTGTTTTGGACCAGTATCATGTTTGTTCTGATTTATGTGGTCTTTTGGTTCGGACACTATTTGTATTATAAACGATTGGAGAAAATTATGAACGCACATCTTTCAGAAAAAGATTAACTGTTTAAGTGCCGACTTTTATTAGGAAGTCGGTACTTTTTTATACATAAATCGAGCCAGAAAGGAAAATATATACGTGAATGTTAATAATGACAGGAGGTTATCATTGTGCAAAACCAAAATCAAAATCAAATGCAAGGTGGTACACAAATGCCGCAAAACATGGCTAATCAGTCAACCAGTTATAATCATGGTGCGCATGAAATGCTCGATGCACATGAATTAATTGGTGATTTAATTGGTGCGTTGGAGCAGTATCAACTTTACGATCAGCATATTCAAGATCAAGAATTGAAAGATATTCTTCAACGACAGTCATCATTTATGACACAAATGTATAATACTCTTATTGACGCGTTTCAAACAGGGCAAGATCCAAAAGTTCCGACACAACAGTATAAAATGCAACAAAGCAACGAAGTAACCTATGGCATGCAACCGGGGCAACCGAAAAAGCCAAAACAATCTGTAAATGAGTTATCTGACGAATGTTTTTCTTCATTTATGTTAGGACAGATGAAAGCACTTGCCTCAACGCTAACAATGGCCGGAACGGAAGTGAATAATCCAGTATTACGTCGAATTATTGGAGACAGTGTGCCAAACGTTATCGAGATGGGGTATGAGTTGTTCCTATATCAAAATAAACATGGCTATTACCAAGTACCACAGCTGAACCAACAGGATATGAACACAATGTTGCAAGGTTATGCGAAAGCCCCTCAACAACGCATGCATTAAGTCAACCAATTGTACACATATAGCCTCACTCCCCCAAGCGTTGATACGAAATCACGTTTTGGGGGTTTTTGTTTGATCGAATCGCTGATAGTTGAAACCTCATCATGGGTGATGCTTGTGAATCTTACGATAATATTCCTGTGTCCCACTGAATACAATAAACCGAAGAATTGTATAAAGGGGGATGCTACGATTTTGCAAGCGAATTATGTAGATAGTGCTGTTTTTGAACATCAATTTTGGCTGCAGATACTTGGTGATCACGCACGTTTCATTCATGATTCTCTTTATCCATCAGCTAAGAATGATATCGAGACGGCAAAACACTTTATTTCACAGTATGATCAGTTTTTGAATCAAGTTAAAGATATGACCGAATCCCATGCGATTTCTTTTTCGAAAAAGATAGAAAAGGTCACACAACAATTTCGACAGTTTAAATTATCATTAATTAAACGTCATATTACGGGGCAGATGCCGATTCATTTGAGTCCGACATTCGTAAATCATATGGTCAATGAGTTAGAAGAATACTTACGAATTATTGACTATTTGAAAGAAGGAGAAATTCCACCTATTTTTCATGAATTACATCATCATCTTGTATGGCTGGTAGATGCCTCTGGTCATGCTGGTGCGATTAACGATCGGTTAGATGGTGTGGAGAAACGACTAAAAAAGAAAAGCCGTGAATTCACGAAACACTTTGACCAGTTTTATTTAAAAGCCATCGAATTGACGGGTTATTTACGAACCAATGTGACATCGTTCCCGGCATTGAACAAATTTAATAACGATATAGAGATTGAATTGGGTTTATTTAAGACCTTTTTAAATGAATTAGAGGAAATGGAGTTAACGGCCGAAGTATTAGGGACATTTTCGGCATCGATGGCAGATCATATGGCGCGAGAAGAACAATATTATTTGATGAAATTGGCTGAATCCAAACGTGCTGCAGAAACGTAATTTTGTAAGGATGGGGATGTCCCTATCCTTTTCATATTCTCATACATTTGTGAAGAAGGAATTTTATACATAGAAGTAGAAATAGTCACTAAAGCAATTCAATTATAACTATGGAGTGTAGAGAAATGGATGATTTACGTTGGCCTAAGGAAGCATTCATACATCCAGAAGGTGAAAATAAAGAAGAAGTCCGACAATTAGCTGAATCTATTATGGATAAAGTTCTTGATTATGCTAGCTCTGTCACGGAATATCCTCCATTGCCTAAGGAAAGTGATTTTGAAATACCATCAATTTCGGGAGAAGGTGTATCAAATCGAGAACTGATTCATCAGATTCAAGAGTTGATAGATTGTTCAATGAATCCGAATCATCCTCGATATATTGGACATATGGATTCCATTCCGACTTTTGTTTCCTGCCTTGGGGAATTGGTTAGTACATTTCTGAATAACAATATGCTGAGTCTCGAAATGTCGCCGTTCTTGTCGCGTTTGGAAGTGCATGTTCTTGAAGTGATTGGGCAAATGTTTGGATATAACGAACAGGCAGGTGGCGTGATGGTAAGCGGTGGCACCTTGGCAAATTTAGAGGCACTGGCTGTTGCTCGTAATCAAGCATTTTCAGTAATGGAAAATGGTCTAACCGAGATTAAAGGAAAACCGGTTATTTTTGCATCTGACGTTTGTCATGCGTCGATTCAAAAAGCTTGTATGCTTTTAGGACTGGGTACATCAGCGGTCATCTCTGTTAAAACCAATGACCACTCAAAATTAGACGTTCATGATTTAGAGCTTCAAATTGAGCGAGCATATGATCAAGGAAAACGTCCATTTGCAATTGTAGCAACAGCAGGAACGACAGTGACAGGTAATATTGATCCGATTTTCGATATTTCTCAATTGGCGGATAAGTATCAATTGTGGCTTCATGTAGATGCAGCGTATGGAGGTGCGCTTGTTTTTTCTGATCTCGAAAGACATCGCTTGAAAGGTATTGCACAGGCTGATTCAATTACATTTAATCCTCAAAAATGGATGTATATCGCGAAAACGTGCGCAATGGTTTTGTTTAAAGATCGACAAGTATTGGAAGGTGACTTTCGTATATCAGCTCCTTATATGAATGAGGTGGCATTTACAAACCTTGGTGAAATTAATGTGCAAGGAACGCGGCATGCTGATATCGTGAAGTTATGGTTATCATTACAATATATTGGGTTAAATGGTTATCAACAACTCATTGATCAAGGTTATCGGTTCACAAAGATATTTACCGAAGAAGTACGCAAACGTTCTTTTTTGGTGCTTCAGGCTGAGCCAGAAACGAATATTTGTTGTTTTCGAGGAGAACCAGCTTATTTGCCCAAGGAAAAATGGGATGATTGGAATCGAGAATTGCAACAACAACTGTTAGATGCCTCGCATACCTTTGTATCACTTCCGTTGTATCGTGGAGAGAGATGGTTAAGGGCAGTGTTACTTAACCCTTTTACGTCTAGAAGCCAAATACAAGACATATTTAAACAGGTAGATATATTTTATGATCACTATTTAGAAAGTAAATAAAATAGTGTGTTTTCGTGTTTTTTAAGTATATTTAGTCTCGTTTGGATATATTTGGATTGAAGTCTGTAATTCTAGCCTGAAGAAAAGATATCTGGCCTGAGTGGTATAATTCTCGCTTGATTCAAATGATTCTGGCGTGAGTGTAAGAATTCTGGCTTGAGGGCCAGAATTCTTATCGTTTACAGTGATGGATAATCACAATATTCAATGATGGTACCTTCGGTGTCAGCAGGATTTAAATAAATGAGTCGTCTACCGTGCTTATTGGTTCGTAAGGTATCTTTCATGACACGAATGCCTTCTGCTTGTAACTCCTTTAATGCTTGATCCAAATCGTCTACGTGATAAGCAATATGGTGGACGCCTTTTCCTTTTTGTTTGATAAATCGGGCAATGGGAGATGTTGTATTATTAGTTGGCAACAAGAGTTCTGTTCGCGTGCCATTAATATCAATGATTGCAATTTCACTTTCGACACCCGTTGCTTCACTTCGATACCGGTCAATCAACGTTCCACCTAATATATTTGTATAAAAATCGATGCTACCGTCTAAATCACGTACGGCTACACCAATGTGGTCGAGTTCCTTATTCATAAATATTCCCTCCGTAAGATCCATTTTCAGTCTTTACTTAAAACATGACGTAAGATGCGATAAAATACAAGATAATTGTGGCCGCAGACGGCAGAGCATACGTAATCATCCGTTTGACTGATGGACGTAATAATATATAAATGGTTAGAGCCATCATAGCCAGTCCTAGTAATGCGGTTGTTAGGTTCGACGTACTAGAAGCATTGAGAATCGATGCTTCGCGGTAGAATATATCAGTGACGACGAGAAGTTGTAGGTTGAAAATATTGCTACCTAAAATCGAACCGATCGCTAAAGAATACTTCATCATTTGAAAAGCAGCAAGAACAGTTACTAACTCTGGTAAAGAGGTCGATGCAGCGATTAAAAAGCTACCGACAAAGCTTGCGTTCATTCCTGTTTGTTGTGCAATCATATCACCCGTAATCGTTAGCACGCTACCTGCTATAAAAACGGTGAGAGCTGCTAAAGTAAAACGAAAGATTCCTTGTTTTAACGATAGTGAAGATGTCTGTTCGACTTCCTCCTCTTCGCCATCTAGCTTTTTCATGACTATTAAATAAATGAAAATCAGCAAATACATCTCGCCACCAACTGATAGAAAGCTGGGTGAGTGATCCCATAATATCGCAACAACGAGTAAGCCAGTCATTGCAAATCCCGTATTGGCAATCGGTAAATGGGAGCTTACCTCAATTTGATTGAAGACTTTTCTTTGCCGATAAATAAAGTCAAACGCCATTAAAATTAAAATGTTGAATACATTACTTCCGAGCATATTACCAACAGCGATGTCTGGGTTATCAATATAGACCGCTGTTAGACTAGTCGTTAACTCGGGTAGGCTTGTTGCGCCACCGATCAGAAATGTTCCCACCATTGCTCCATTCCAAGTTGATTTTTGGTTAATCACATCACCGTATTTATTTAATTGGATCGCAGCAAAAATGACGATAATGGCCGCGGTCAGAAAAATAGCAAATACCATTATGGTTTGTCCCCCTATGATCACAACTATATCTAGTTTACTAGAATTATATATTTTTGGCACCTAGAAAGCGTGAAACTTTTGTAAATGATTAAAGATTCGGAAAATTATGTCGATACATAGGTGTGTAGTTATAGTATAAAAGAATCATCAAGAGGGTGTGATCAAGTGAAATTTCAATGGAATCCGAAAAAATGGTGGCAGGTCATTAAACAACAGAAAGGGCTATTACGAACAAAATTAATGGTTGCTTTTTTAGCCATATTAATTATTCCAAGTACCATAATAGGTTATTTTTCCTATGTAACCGCTAAAGATGAAGTCCATAATCAAATTTCAAATGGGGCGAAATCGAGTCTTACTCTTGTTGAAAGTAATACAGAACAATTTATTAATATGGCTACAAAGAATTTAAATGTATTAACAGATAGTCTTAGCATGTATTCAATACCAGATGATGAAGTGGATATCACATCATTAATGGATTATTATGTGACGAGTAATGAGGACATTTTATCAACAACCGTTGCATTGCAAGATGGTACATATGTAGGAACACCGACAAACGATGAAGAAACATTTGATCCTACTGAGGCTAATTGGTATACAAATGCGACTGAAACTGATGGGGACGTAGCTATCTCTAATGTAGTTCAGAGTCATTCGACAAACAAGTGGGCAGTTCGTTTATCTAAGCCATTACCGAACCAACAAGGTGTTGTACAATTGACGGTTAATTTAGCACCGCTAGCACAAGCTGTACAAACCACTCAATTAGGTGATACAGGTACTATGGCGATATTAGATAATAATGGAAACATCGTAACGGGTACGGGTTTTATATTTGATAGTGGAGAGATTCAGCAAGGGGATAACTTTGCGATAGCGAGTGGTGAACCAACTGAAGATGGAGAGGTTAGGGTAAGTGAAGTTCAAATCACCATGCCAACAGAACTTTATGAAACGACAGAGTCAACGACTGGGTGGACGATCACCGGTTTAATCGCACTAGATGACTATAACGTAGCAGCTGCACCAATATTAAAAATCGTATTAATTGTACTTGCAATCTCAGCAGTACTCGGTGTTCTATTACTTATTGCCACGTTACGGACGGTCTTAGTGCCAATAAGAGAACTAGGTGAAAGTGTTCGAAATGTTCGTGATGGTCATTTGAATGAACAAGTCGAAGTGAAACGTCATGATGAAGTAGGGCAATTAGCAGAAGACTTTAATGAAATGACCGGTTCATTACGCACAGTTGTAAAAGAAGTAAAAGAGAGTTCGTCGGTATTAACGAGCACATCAAAATCGATTAAAGAAAGCACGGATGAGACGACAAAATCGGTTGAGGAAGTCGTCAATACGATCCAAGAAACTGCTGAAACCGCCTCAAGCGGAGCAGAAGCAACAGAGAAAACATCTGAAGCAGTAAATGAAATGGCAACAGGTATGCAGTCGATTACGGATTCGGTTCAAGTGATTGCAGATACAGTGAACCAGGCCGAACAAAATGTGGGTCATGGCAGTCAGACAGTGACCAATGTAAGAGAACAGATGAATCAAATTCAAGGTGCCGTACAAGAGTCTTCAGACATGATTCAACAGTTATCTGACCTTTCAAATGAAGCAATCAAAATGAATAGCGCGATTGGCGATATTGCAGAACAAACCAATTTGTTAAGCTTAAATGCATCCATTGAAGCAGCGCGTTCCGGTGAATACGGCAAAGGTTTCGCAGTTGTCGCAAATGAGATTCTCAAGCTATCTGACCAGTCAAAAGAAGTAGCAGACGGGATTAATGAGACGATCAAGAAGATGATTCATATTGTGGACAAGACAACCGAAACGATGCAAGGTAATGTGCATCACCAGTTAAGTCAAGGTATGAAAATTAGTGAAGAGGCTGACGAGGCTTTTGAAAGTATTGAGAACTCAACAACACAAATTGTTGAGCAAGTTCAGGAAATCTCCAGTATTAGTGAACAGATTTCAGCAGGTACAAAACAAGTCACTGATAACGTAAACGAATTAGAGAAAGTGACGAAATTAGCTGCAGATAGTGCACATACAACATCTGCTTCTGCTGAAGAACAGATGGCAGCAATGGAGGAAATAAATTCTGTTACACAACAATTATCTGATATGGCGAATAATTTAGAAGATCTTGTTAAGAAATTTTCGTTATAAAGTTATATAGAACATCTATGAGCGGCGATCCTTACTAAGTTAAGGGTCGTCGTTTTTTATGGAATATGCTATGATTTAGGCAAAGGAGGTACTTATGCGTACGAGTCGTTTAATATATATCGGATTAATTATTGGTTTATTGGTAGCCGTAGGTTTTTCGGTTTACTTTTATCAACAAGTACAACATTATGATGCACAAATCGAAACAGCGAATGCCTCCTCGGATGAGCTTCCGAAATATCACTTTGCTTTGATTGGTGAGGAAATGGATCATGATTATTGGCGCTTAGTGGGACAGGGAGCGAAAGCAATGGAGGATCATCATAACGTGTTTATTGAATATGAAGGACCGAGGCGTTCGAATCCAGACGAACAGTTAAAGTTACTTGATATGGCGATTCAATCACAAGTAGATGGTATTATTGTGCAAGCTTTAAATGATCAATTTGAGCCGCTAATTAATCAGGCGGTCAATAACGGGATTCCTGTCATTACGATTGATACAGATGCGCCAGATAGTCTTCGTTCAACATATATAGGAACAGATAATTATAAAGCCGGACAACTAGCAGGACAAGCATTACTAGAGGACACAAGTGGTGAAGTGAACGTAGGCATTGTGACAGGCAGTTTTAGTAATACGCATCATCAATTGCGCGTGGAAGGTTTTCGAAGTGTGGTTGATCAAGCAGATAACGTTGAAGTCGTTACGATTGAGGAATCCAATATTACTCGGGTTGTTGCTGAAGAGAAAGCACATAAAATGTTACAGGAATATCCTGATATCAATGCCTTGTACGGCACTAGTGCACTGGACGGGATCGGAATGGTCCGAGCGGCAGAGTCGTTGAATCAATTACAAGACTTATACATGGCTACGTTCGATACATTACCTGAAAATATCGCGTTATTAGAACAAGGAAAAGTCGATGTGCTTATCGGACAAAAACCGTATGAAATGGGAGAGCGAAGTGTGGAATTGATGTTAGAACTAATGAAGGGTCATATGATTCAAGATGTTTATCATACGGAGGCATCCGTTGTTCGGCAAAATAATGTCAATGCCATCAAGGATCAATTGGGTGACTTGCCATGATGAAAATACGTACGAAATTGCTATTGTATTTTGCGGCGGTTATTGTGTTAGTTGTACTTATGTTTTTTGTTAGGGAACAAAGTGTTCAACGATTAATGGATTTACGTGATGAAAGTACCGACTATAATTTTTTATTAAATGAAATTACTGATGTAACAGATCAAACGTATCAGTCATTACAGATTTATGTTCATGAGCCGATCGAAGAAAATGTCACCTACTATAGAGAGGATAAACAAGAACTAAAGGAACTACAACAACGGTTTGAAGAACGTACACAAATGACAATCGACAGAAAGAATTATATCCATTTACTATCAAGTTTTCTCGAATTAGCCGATCAAACAGTCGAAGGGGTGAAACAGGATCACATTGAACAATATTCACGTCATTTAAGTGAAGCAAACGATACAGCAACGTATATTCATGAAAAGACGTTAGAGTTAATCAATCAAGACTTAACCGCTTATCAAAAACTGATTTCACTCGAAGATCAGAAAGTCAAGCATACGAAAAATATGAGTACAACCATTTTTATTTCAATTATGCTAGCAAGTATTTTATTTGCTTTATGGTTCTCAAATAGTATCACAAGACCGATTGATCGATTGACTCACGCGGCGAAAGAGTTGTCAGCAGGTAACTATTCGGGAGAAGATGTTGAGACTTCGCAACGAAATGAGTTGTGGATATTAACCCATACATTTAATGAAATGAAGCACAGCATTAGACAGTCGGTGAAGGAAGTGAAGGAAAAAGCGCGACTATCACAATTAGTAAAAGAAATGGAATTAAGAAGCTTACAAAACCAGATTAATCCCCACTTCCTTTTTAATACATTGAATACAATCTCAAAAACGGCTTATATTGAGGATGCTGAACGAACAAGTCATTTGATTTCATCCGTATCAAGGCTCTTACGCTATAATATTGGCAGTCTTGATCGAGAAACCTATATCAAAGATGAAGTAGATATTGTGAATGAATACTTTTTTATCCAGCAAACACGTTTTGGCGATCGTGTGACATTTCATCAGCAAGTGGACGAGGATTGTTTATATACCCCGATTCCTTGTCTCACGTTACAACCGATTGTAGAAAATGCCTTCATGCACGGGATCGAGGAAATGTCTGAGGGCGCTGAAATCACCCTTAACATTACACAAGATCAAAGAAATGTATGGATTGAAATCAGAGATAATGGCGTAGGAATGGAGCAAGACACGTTGAACCGACTAATGAATGAGCGTAGTGATGGGACGTCGGAAGCAACCGAACGAAAAGGTCATTCAACGGGTATTGGTATTCGAAATGTCATCGATCGACTGGAGTTATTCGATAAACAAAGCAATGTCACCATTCAATCAACGGTCGGCCAAGGAACGACTGTGCTGATTCGTCTTAGAAAGGAGCGGGATCATGGTGAAAGTGATGTTGGTAGATGATGAAGCCATTGAACGTGAAGGGCTTCGGATGATCCTTCGTAAGAATCGTTCGGACTTTGAAGTCGTAGCAGAAGCGAAGAATGGGAAAGAAGCGGTGGACTATGCACTTTCTGAGCATCCTGATCTCGTTTTTATGGATATTAAAATGCCAGAATTTGATGGGCTCGTAGCGATTGAAAAGATCATCGAACAACAACCTAATACGAAGTTTGTCATGGTCTCTGCTTTTGATATGTTTGGGTATGCAAAGCGTGCCATGAAATTTGGTGTGAAAGAATATTTATTGAAACCAAGTAAAGTATCAGAAGTATTGGAAGCCTATGATCGCTTGGTAAAGGAAATTGAAGAAGAACGTCAAGAAGCAAACGATCGCATGCAACTTCATCAACGTATAGAACGAGCCAGTTCCATTATTGAAGCTGAGTTCATCGTGTCATTGATGATGGATCATGTTTTAGAGATTGGTGCAGATGATTGGAATGAATGGTTAGAAATTGATAAGACAGAAGGGTTTGCGGCTGTATTCTCATTTGTCACCGATCAACGAAATCCGAGTCGTGAAGAAAAGAGTAAGTGGTACCAAATCGTTAAGCAACAGTTGAAGGCGCAATCTGCTTCATGCTTTATTGGACCATTAACAGGATTTCAAGTACCGGTCTTTGTAGCCAGTTCATCTGATAAGTCACAGCGGGATGCTTTTGCAAGAAACGTAATTCCTGTCATTCAGAAGTCTCTTGATCAGTGTCAGATCAAAGTTGGTATGGGGGGATTAGTCTTGGACATTGATGAGTTCTCTCGTTCTTATGAAGAAGCGATTGATGCGTTAGAACTCGTTCGATACAAAACGAACGCCTCGTACCTTTCTTATACAGAAGAATTAAAAGAGAAGCGTAATGAATTGCTCCCTTTTGAAACAGAAAAAGTTCTCATCGATGCCATTAAGCAAGGTGATAGACAACGAGGGTTACAAGCGTTTGAGGATTATTTTCACTGGATTTCTCAACGTGCGAATTACCAAATACATTGGATTCAACAGGCAATGGAAGATTTTTTTATCGTACTCACAAGAGTTATGAAACAATTGGGATTCGAAGAAGACCTCCAGTTTCGTTTGGATCATTTTGAAACGACAACGCAAATGAAAGAAGCGGCGAAGTCACATGTCTTATATGTGATTGATCAAATCAACGAGTGGCGCGTAAGTGGTATAGAAGGTATGCTGATACAGGCAAAAGATTTCATTGATCAATATTATCATACACAAATTACACTAGAGGAAGTTGCGACAGACGTAGGGATTAGCACATATTATTTTAGTAAGTTGTTTAAAGAATATTTTCACGTAAGTTTTGTTGAATATTTAACCAATAAGCGACTCGAACAAGCGAAGGATTTATTATTAGATCAACGTTTACCATTAAAAGAAATTGCGCTGACCGTTGGCTATAAAGACCCCAACTATTTCAGTCGAGTGTTTAAAAAAGAAATGGGACTTTCCCCTAGTCAATACCGATATAAACACCAGACATAAAAAACCAACGATCGTGTGCGGTCGTTGGTTTTTTTGATAGGAACAAAAATGTCCAGTGTTTTGCAAAAAAATGAAGACGATTACAATTTGATAACGTGCGATACATGTTACATTAAAATCACTTCGCATAACCGATCACTTTCTTTACTTGAAATTATGAAAGCGGATAAAGAAAGCGGTTGTATGATTGTCACGATCTACAAACAAAAAAGGTTGAATATAGGGAGGACTTATCATGAAAAAAAAGCATTCTTTTTGGTATGTGATTTTAATTGCAGCATCAGCTGGTATGGCTGGTTTATTGTACGGTTTTGACACAGCTGTTATCTCTGGTGCAATCGGTTACTTACAAGAAGTATATAACTTAAGCCCAGCTATGGAAGGATGGGTGATCTCTTGTGTGATGATTGGCGGTGTCACAGGCGTAGCTCTATCAGGATTTCTTAGCGATAGATATGGTCGTAAAAAATTATTAATGGTTTCCGCTATTTTCTTTATTATTTCTGCGTTAGCATCAGCACTTGCAATAAACGTAACGATGCTAGTGTTCGCTCGTATCTTAGGCGGTTTAGGTATCGGTTTTGCATCCGCTTTATCAGTTACCTACATTAGTGAGTGTGCACCACCAGAAATTCGTGGACGTTTAGGTTCACTTTATCAACTATTCACTATCTTCGGTATTTGTGCAACTTTTTATATCAACTATGGTGTGGCTAATAGTGGGACGCATGAATGGGGACTAGAATTGGGTTGGCGTTGGATGCTCGGTTACGGAACAATACCAGGAATCATTTTTATGGTGTTACTATTCTTTATTCCAGAGAGCCCACGATTTTTAATTCAAAAAGGAAGAGACAAAGAAGCCTATCAAACATTAAAGCGTATTAATGGTGAAGAAATAGCTAAAAAAGAAGAGCAAGAGATTAAAGCATCGATTGAAGTTGAAAAAAGTACGTCCGCAAAAGAACTAATCAAACCAGGGTTGCGTATGGCAATGGGTGTAGGTATTTTTCTAGCACTATTCAACCAAGTGATTGGTATGAATGCGGTGACATATTACGGACCAGACATTTTCCGAAGCGTTGGTTTTGAAAATAATACTGAATTCTTGGCAACGAGTATTATCGGAAGCGTACAAGTTTTGTTCACGATTTTAGCGATTATGTTAATTGATAAATTGGGTCGTAAGAAATTGATGGCGATTGGATCAAGTTTGATGGCTGTATTTATGCTGCTTATTGGAAGCGTGTTCTATTTTGACCCAGCTAATGCAGGTGTGTTATTAATTATTTTAATTGCCGGTTTTACCGCTTCATTCTGTGTATCGATGGGGCCGATTCCGTGGATTATGATTCCAGAGATTTTCCCAAATCATATTCGCGCAAAAGCAGTCGGTATTGCCACCATCTTCCTGTGGGGAGCCAACTGGGCGATAGGACAATTCACACCGATGTTGATTAACAATATGGGTAGTGCCTTTACATTCTGGATGTTCGCTGCCATCAATGTCATTTGCTTTATCTTTGTGATGACCATTGTACCAGAAACAAAAAATAAAACATTAGAAGAAATCGGTGAACTGTGGAAATCAAAGAAAACGAAGAAGAAAAAAGTCAAAGAAGAAATGGTATCTTAAGTTCATGAAGGTATGGCTGTCTCAAGATGGGACAGCCTCTTTTTTTTATGAAATATTCGTGATGTGATATCACATAGCCTAGCGGGTTGGATGCACATTGCTTTACTGACTCTCTATTTTTTGATAGATTCTAAATCTGATTAAAATGATAGGAATAGGAGGGTGTAAAGTGGCAGCAACAAATAAAAGGAATCGGTCGCAAAAGTTTTTGTTCCGTATATTAGACGGTATTGAGTGGTTGGGGAATAAGTTGCCATCGCCTTTATTGTTATTTGCTATATTAGCGATTATTGTCATAGGATTATCAGGCATATTTTCCGGTGTTTCGGTAACGAATCCAACTTCTGATGAAACTGTCGAAGTAACGAATCTATTTAGTGCCGAAGGGATTCAATATATTTTTGAAAATGCAGTCGGTAATTTTATTGGTTTTGCTCCATTGGGCGCAGTTTTGGTGACGATGTTAGGTATTGGTCTCGCTGAACAAACGGGACTTGTACATGCCTTTCTAAAAGCAACTGTTTTTGCCTTTCCGAAACGGTTGATTACAGCAGCATTAGTATTTGCAGGGGTAATGTCGAGTCTGGCTATAAACGCGGGCTATGTCGTATTACCGCCATTAGGCGCCGTATTATTCTTGGGGTTAGGCCGGCATCCAATTGCAGGATTAGCGGCAGCGTTTGCTGGTGTATCCGGTGGCTTTGGTGCAAACTTATTTCTTACATCGACCGACGCGATTTTAAAAGAGCTAACGGCAGAAGCAGCTCAAACCATTGATCCTGCCTATGCAGACTCTATTGCAGTGTCGATGAATTGGTATTTTGCCGCAGTTTCTGTTGTTCTGATTACATTCATTGGTACTTGGGTAACGCATAAAATTATCGAACCGAGATTAGGGAAGTATGAAGGGGAAGCAACAGCAGACGGAGTCGAACAGTTAACGCATCATGAGAAAAAAGGAATGCAAAAAGCTGGTATCGGTTTTCTTATCACACTGGCTGTTATGGCTTATTTATCTTTTGGTCCTTTGCGTGGAGATGGCGCGTATCTTGAATCGCCATTTTTCAATTCATTGGTATTTGTAATTTTCGTGCTGTTCTTTGTTCCTGGTCTTGTGTACGGTATTTCGACGAAAGCGATCACCAATGACAAGGATTTAACGAAATTACTCGGTAATACCATGGCAAGCATGAGCGGGTATATTGCGCTAGCATTTACAGCTGGCCAGTTTATTGCCTATTTCCGTGAAACAAATATGGGCACAATTATCGCGTTCAAGGGTGCTGAATTTCTACAAAACACAGGTTTCGACGGCTTTGGCCTGATTCTTGTTTTTATTGCTTTAACGATGTTGATTAATTTCTTCATCGGTAGTTCATCAGCGAAATGGACCATATTGGCGCCTGTGTTAGTGCCGATTATGATGAATTTAGAATATTCTCCAGAATTTACAACCCTTGTGTATCGGATTTCTGATTCGGTGACAAATATGGTCACACCCTTGCTGTTGTATTTTCCAGTCATCGTTGCTTTTGCGCAACGGTATGAGAAAAAACTGGGAATTGGAACATTGATATCGATCATGATTCCTTATTCTGCAGCTTTTACGATTGGCTGGATCATTTTGCTTTTCTTATGGATGGTATTTGGTTTACCAGTAGGCCCAGGTGCCGGTATTCATTACTAATAATATATACATCTAAAAGAGACAGGTTTTCTTCGCTTCCGAAGTCACCTGTCTTCTTTATATATGGATCGCTTTCAGTTTTCTTCAGTGTTCTCACTGTCTGAATCGGATGGCGGTGTTTGCTCTCCCTCGCCTTGATCTTCAGGATGAGATTCCGGGTTGGCTGGTTGTTCTTGACTTGGAGGTTCCTTATGTTGCGATTGGTTTGCTTTCAATGTGTTCATTTCTTGTTTCATTCCTTGTATTTGTTGTTCGATGTCATTCATTTTCTTTTCCATCTCTGCTGTCATTTCTTGTTTAAGTTTTGCTATTCCTTGATTAACAGCTTGTGTGATCATTGCTTTCATTTCACTTTGAATTTTTGGATCTTTCATAAGTAATAGCATCGCATCAGCCATTTTTGAGCGCATGTCAGGGGACTGTGCAATGGCTTGAAATAATTCAATATTTTGTTCCATTAACTTTACTTTAAGATCGGAATCCTTTGCTATTGCTTGATTCATTTTCAATGTAAGTTGTTTCACTTGTTGACTCGTATCGGGATGATTTAGTGCCAATTCTTGTTCGGTTACATTTTGTTGCAGCAATTTCGACTGAATCGTTTTGTCCTCTTCTAACGCTTTTTTTCGAGCTTTTAGATTGGTTTCAACCATTGTTTTGTTCCGTTTACTGTCTTTTTGAATTTGTTTCGAAATGTCAACGGTCTGTTGTTTTAAAGATTCCCGTCCCTGTTTATCTTTCGCTAATAGCTGATTGGCTTCTATATTTATACGTAGCATATCCTTTCGCAAATTCGGGTCTGAAAGGATGGCTTCTTGTTCGATTAGATTATTTTTTAAAATTTGGTCTCGTGCTTCTGGGTCATTTAGTATCGTTTCCTTTCTACCTTCTGAGAACATGGACTGAATATTGTCGCTCATCGCCATATTCTGAATCGTTTCATCACCGATCTCGTTTTCTCCTGGTGTGCATCCAGTTATTATCAAGATAATCGCCATCATGAATGCTATTTTTGCTCGCATATTTGTTCGCCTCCTTTCGTGATCATTTTTTGTAAAAAGGAGCGAAATTATCATGTTTTGTTGTAGAGAATTTGTACCAAAGGAGAAGAAGAATGCTTGTTTTTACGGCTTGTACCATTTACTTGCGGCATCGTATCGGTAGATCACTTCTTTTTCATGATTAAGTGCAACTGGCTGAAGTGATGCAATGTTTGCAGAACCGGAAAAAAAGAATGGAATCATATCACGGTTTTGTGTACTTTTTATTTGTTGCTCGCCTTTTTTACCTGCTTGAATATAACCGATGTTATTATCGAATGATTGAACAACAAAAAAGGTGAAAGGTTGATCATAATGTGTATATGTGCTGATCATTTGTAGATCTTTTTTGTGAGCGGATATCTTACTGACGGTTCGACTACGATAAAGCAAGTTTGTCTTTTCTGAGGTCACTGTGACATAACTTTTCGTCTTTTCGTTTTTAAATACATAGAGGAACGTATCGTCGATTTTAAAGTGGTTCATGAATTGTACATGTTCTGTTTCTATTTGTAAGGAAGCTGCTTGTTCTGGGGTGAAGCGGTGACCAGTCAACAACAGTAAGCATACAATGAGTACTAAAATAAGGGATACTTGTTTTTTGTACATAACCGTTCTTCCTTTATCATAAGTAAGTTACTACACATACTTACTGCTGTATCAAAAGAAATATGCGATATATGGTAAGAAACTGCCCAAAAAGTAATCGAATCCTTTTGGACATGATGATCAGAAGGTATTTCATAGTTTCAACTATTCATTTGGCATCAAATCCTTTATACTAAACGGTAGAGAGTTGTAAAGGAAGGAATGGCTTATGACAGTAGAAAATGAAACCATAACGAGAATCGAACAAGATGGAAAAGAATATATTTTGATTGGAACGGCACATGTTTCTAAGCACAGTGCTGAACAAGTACAAGAAGTCATTGAAGCTGAACAACCAGATGCTGTATGTGTGGAATTGGATCAACAACGGTATGAATCTGTTGTCAAAGGTAATCAATGGAAGGATATGGACATTTTCCAAGTAATTAAGCAGAAGAAAGCGTCCCTTTTGTTGATGAATTTAGCCATATCATCCTTTCAGAAGCGAATGGCAAAACAGTTTGGTATTCAATCAGGCCAAGAAATGATTCAAGGAATCGAATCTGCTGAGAACGTCGGTGCTGAGCTAGTATTAGCCGATCGAAATATTCAAGTGACTTTTTCGAGAATTTGGCGCGGCATTGGTTTGAAAGGAAAACTGCTACTGCTTACTCAAGTCTTCGGTGGCGTATTTTCAAGAGAAACGATATCTGAAGAAGATTTAGAAAAAATGAAAAGTCAGGATGCCATTGATAGTGTGCTGAATGAATTTACAGAAGCATTTCCAAAGTTAAAGAAACCACTCATTGATGAGCGAGATCAATACTTGGCGCAAAAAATTAAACAGGCACCGGGTAAACGAATTGTAGCTGTGCTCGGTGCTGCTCATGTACCAGGCATTCAAAAAGAAATGAAGAATGACCAAGATTTGAATAAACTCAATCAGTTACCACCTAAGTCAAAGGCGCCAAAAGTGATTGCGTGGTCCATTCCTATTATCATTTTGGCCATCATTATTTCAACATTTTTGATGAACCCTGAAGCGGGCAAGCAACAAATTATTAGCTGGCTTGTATGGAATGGTGGTTTTTCAGCGTTAGGGACGGCGATAGCTTTTGGGCATCCGTTGGCTATTTTAACAGCGCTTGTTGCAGCCCCAATTACATCATTGAATCCGTTAATTGCTGCTGGTTGGTTTGCAGGTTTTGTCCAAGCGCTTGTCAAACGCCCGTATGTGTCAGATTTTGATAACTTATCGGAGGATGTTTTTACGGTCAAAGGGTTCTGGCGCAATAAAGTGACACGTATTTTGTTAATTGTCGTGCTTGCGAATTTAGGTAGTACGCTTGGTACCTTTATCGGAGGCATCGATGTCATCCGTCTATTCTTTAATAACTTTTAACGAATGGCCTTGTCATAGAAATGGCAGGGCTTTTTCTATACGTAAATACTTGATTGTATATGAAGCTAGAAAAATTTTAGTGAAGCCAGGAAAATAGGAGATCAATTCTGTTTCTGTTATGTATAAAGCACTAATTTTTACAAAATACTAGAACAAGTGTTCGTATTTGTGTTATACTTGGGACGACCCTCTCAAGAAAGGGGGTGGTAGATGTGGAAGTGGTGCTGGCGTTTCTGGCAGTCAGTTTAAGTATACTGGTTGCGGTGTTAAACCTAATCACAGCAGTCATCAACCTCAAACGCCTAAACAAAAAAGATCATCGCTCTGCCAAGCGACGATCTCCATAAGACCACATGAGTGTGGGTATCATGCTCACACTCATTCCATATTCTACTTTTATTATACATCAAATATGCATGATTTGTAAATTATATTGATTACGTTTCAATGGCATCTTGGATTGTTTGTTCAATCGTTGGGAATCGAAATGAGAAACCAGCATCAGTCAGTCTTTGCGGGACCACCCAACGGCTTTTGAGCATTAATTCTGTTTCTGTACGAATAAGTAATGCGCCTAACTCAAGCAGTGGTTTCGGTGCAGGTAGTCCAAACTGACGATTCATCGACTGTCGAATAGTTTGCATGAATTCTTTGTTGTTGACTGGATGAGGTGCGGAACAATTAAATATACCATGTAACTCCTTTTTATCTTGTAAGAATAAAACAATCTGAAATAAATCCTCCACATGAATGAAACTAAACATTTGCTTGCCAGAACCTTGTTTTCCACCGAGCCCAAACTTCACTAATTGTTTATAAGGTGTAAGAACCCCACCGTTTGGCCCCAAGACAATTGCAATGCGTAAAGCGACTTGTCTTGTTTCAGATAGTGAAAACTGGAAAAATGCTTGTTCCCATTTTTCTGCGACATCAACTGAAAAACCAGTGCCTAATTCACCGTTTTCTTCTGTCATCGGTCGATCTTCAGCGTGTCGGTAGATAGTAGCCGTACTTGCGTTCACCCATAATGGTGGAGGATGTTCACATTGTTGAATGGCTTCACCGAGGATATGAGTCGTGCCCGTTCTTGACTGATAGATTTCTTTTCGATTTTTACGATGATATCGGCAATTCACCGATTTCCCCGCTAAATTGATTAACAAATCAGCGTGCTCTAATGTGTCGCGGATGGTGTCTTTTTGATTCCATGTTATATTTGCGTTTCTAGAAATAATATAAACGGTGTAGCCTAACTTTTGAAAATGACTTTTAAAATATTTTCCAATAAATCCAGTCCCGCCAGCAATGACAACTTTTTTTCCCAAATGATTCGCCTCCATCCCTATAATTTTCCTTGTTATCTATCATCATATCAAATCATTTCTCGATACCAAAATGACAGAAAAACTTCGTAAGATTTGCTATAATAGACGGAAAAGATGTAACGAATGGTGATTCAACATACATTAGGAGCATCAGTGAAGGAATTTGGAGGAAAAAACATGACATACACAGATGATAGCTTAATGTTACATACGGATTTATATCAAATTAATATGGCAGAAACATACTGGCGTGATGGCATTGACCAACGCCAAGCTGTGTTTGATTTATATTTTCGCAACTTGCCGTTTGATAATGGATATGCGATTTTTGCTGGGTTGGAAAGGGTTTTAGCGTTTATCCGTAACTTTGGCTTTAGTGAAAGTGACATTACGTATTTAAAGGAAGTCGGCGAATATGATGATGATTTTTTAGACTATCTGCGACATATGCGATTTACTGGGTCGATTTATTCGATGAAAGAAGGTGAATTAGCTTTTCATAATGTCCCGATGATGCGGGTGGAGGCTCCGCTAGCTGAAGCGCAGTTAATTGAGACGCCATTGTTAAATATGGTCAATTATCAGACGTTAATTGCCACCAAAGCGTCGCGAATTAAACATGTCGTCGGTGAACAGACAGTTATGGAATTCGGTTCTAGACGTGCTCATGAAACAGATGCAGCGGTTTGGGGAACGCGTGCTGCTTATATTGGTGGCTTTTCTTCAACGAGTAATGTCAGAGCTGGGAAAATATTTGGCATTCCTGTATCTGGCACGCATGCACATTCTATGATTCAAGCGTATAGAGATGAATATCAAGCATTTAAAAAGTACGCTGAAACGCATGAAGATTGTGTCTTCTTAGTCGATACGTATGATACGATTCGCTCAGGTGTTCCCAATGCGATTAAAGTAGCTAAGGAACTAGGGGATCGCATCAATTTTATTGGTATTCGGTTAGATAGCGGTGACCTTGCTTATTTATCGAAAAAAGCAAGAAAATTGTTAGATGAAGCTGGTTTTACTGAAGCAAAGATCATCGCCTCCAATGATTTAGATGAATATACTATTATGAATTTGCAGGCACAAGGGGCAAAAATTGATATATACGGAATTGGAACGAAGCTGATTACCGCATACGATCAAGCTTCTCTCGGCGGTGTTTATAAACTGGTTGCGATTGAGAATGAGCAAGGTGAGTTAGTCGATACGATCAAAATTTCTGCCAATCCGGAAAAAATGACAACCCCGGCTCGAAAGCGAGTATTCCGAATTATTAATAATCACAACGGTCACTCAGAAGGTGATTATATTGCGCTTGCTGATGAGAATCCACAAGCAGAGGATCGATTGAAGATGTTTCATCCCGTGCACACTTACATCAGTAAGTTTATCACTGACTTTACTGCGTGGGAGTTACATGAATCGGTCGTCGTTAACGGGGACATCCAATATGAAAGTCCAAGTGTGCAAGATATGCAGGATTTTGCTCAAAAGAATCTCGGTGTGCTTTGGGAAGAGTATAAACGAACGATGAATCCTGAAGAATATCCAGTTGATTTAAGCGAAGAATGTTGGAATAATAAGATGAATCGAATCAAAGAAATTAAACGAAAAGTAAAAGAAATGGTAAAATAGATGGAGAAGGAGGCGTTTTTAGATGCACCCGTTACAAGAAGAGATTATTTCTACATTAAAAGTTAAGCCAGTAATTGACCCACAGGAAGAATTTCGCCGTAGTGTAGAGTTTATCAAGAATTATGCGAAACACCATTCTTTCCTAAAGACTTTTGTGCTTGGATTGTCAGGAGGTCAAGATTCTACGTTAACCGGATATATATGCCAAACAGCGGTCAATGAATTAAATGAAGAAAATGAATCGAATGAATATCAGTTTATTGGTGTACGCCTGCCCTTTGGTGAACAAGCGGATGAAGAAGATTGTAAAGATGCGATTCAATTTATTCAACCGAGCCAAACGGTACGTGTAAATATTGAGAAAGCTGTCAAAGCTAGTGTTCAATCCGTTGAATCTCAAATTGGCGCGATTAGTGATTTTGTCAAAGGAAATACGAAAGCACGTGAACGAATGAAAATACAATATGATATTGCCGCAGCAACAAGCGGTGTCGTTGTGGGAACAGATCATGCAGCCGAAGCAGTGACGGGATTTTTTACAAAGTATGGAGATGGTGCCGCTGATATTTTGCCGCTTTATCGTTTAAATAAACGACAAGGGCAATCAATTTTGAAGATGCTCGGTTGCCCAGAGCATTTGTATCAAAAGAAACCGACAGCAGATTTAGAAAGTGATCGCCCGCAGCTTCCAGATGAAGAAGCGTTAGGGGTGAGTTATGAAGCGATTGACAACTATCTAGAAGGAAAGCAAGTAGATGCAGAAGATGCAAAAACAATCGAGAATTGGTATAAAAAAACCATGCATAAACGTGAAGAAGCAGTGACTGTTTTTGACGATTGGTGGAAATCATAAAGGGAGGAAGAGCGTAGCCTCCCTTTTCTTGAAACGAGAATGGTTGTATGATACGTTTATCTCGAATTCGAAATATCATGGTTAGGAGATGAAATCGATGAATAGAATCAAAGGGATGCACCATGTAACGGCAATTACAAGCAGTGCAGAAAAGATATATGAATTTTTTACGTACATTCTTGGTGTGCGCCTCGTGAAAAAAACAGTGAATCAAGATGATATTCAAACGTATCACTTGTTTTTCGCAGATGATAAAGGCAATCCCGGTACAGATATGACATTTTTTGATTTTCCAGGTATACCGAAAGGAACCCATGGGACAAATGAAATTTATAAAACATCATTTCGTGTGCCAAGTGATGCGGCGCTTGATTATTGGGTGAAACGATTTGAACGATTAGAGATCAAGCATGAAGGCATTCAAGAACAATTCGGCAAAAAAGTTTTATCGTTTGTTGACTTTGACGATCAACAGTATCAATTGATCTCGGATGAAAACAATCAAGGAACAGAAGCAGGTGTACCATGGCAAGACGGACCAATTCCTTTAGAATATGCAATTACAGGCTTAGGCCCATTATTTGTTCGAATTCAGGATTTTAAATATTTCAAACAAGTCATGGAAAAAGTATTATTATTTGAAGAAATCGACAAAGAAGGATCCTTTCACTTGTTCGAAGTTGGAGAAGGTGGTAATGGAGCGCAAGTGATTGTCGAAGAAAATGTTGTATTACCCGTCGCCCGTCAAGGCTATGGGACTGTACATCATGCTGCATTCCGTATTGACGATGAGGAAACATTATATGCGTGGGACGAGCATTATCGTAAGTTCGGTCTTCAAACATCAGGTTATGTCGATCGCTTCTTTTTCCGGTCGTTATACACGAGAGTTGCCCCGCAAATTTTATTTGAATTGGCAACAGATGGACCCGGTTTTATGGGTGATGAACCATACGAAACCTTAGGTGAGAAATTGTCACTTCCACCATTTTTAGAAGACCGACGCGATCAGATTGAAAATATGGTTCGACATATTGATACTGTTCGTAGCACAAAAGATATAGCTAAGGAATATGAATAACAATAAAGGTCAAACCTAGCGTTTGGCCTTTATTTTTTTGGTGAAATATTCGTTGAAGGGATTGGGAAATACATATTATTCTCTTGCGAATTGCTTTTTACAGTTTATCCGTCAAACGTGATCAATGGAAGTAGCTGTTTGCATCGAAAATGAATATATGCGTCAAACAGGAAATTGATTCGTAGCTGTTTGCATCGAAAATCGATTTATTCATCAAACAGGTGATTTAGTTGAAGCTGTTTGCATTATAAAAAATGAATGTGCGTTTTACCGGGAAATCCAGTCAGTTAAACGTACCGATTTCCCAGTAATTTGGATTTTACCAGGAAAACGAAGCATAATAAGCTTTGGATTTCCCAGTAATTCGCCTTTTACAGGGAAATCTCCATATCATCCATTAAAGATTTCCTGGTAAGTTTCTAGATTACAGGGAAAACTCCCCATATCTATAAAACATTTCCCAGTAGTTCTTTTTCAAACGTCTAAATCGTAAAAACCTAATCTACCAGCTCATTGAATGGGTATGGCATATATAAAAATGATTTTATGTAGCTTCTTCTTACAGGTAGTGAGGAGAAGGCTATTTTTTATCAAATAGGCTATTTGAATATTTTCTATATGTCTTAAACCATAAATTTACATAGATTTAACAATAACTACATATTTCCTTAAAAACTACTTGTTAGGATAAATAATAGAGTCATGACACATTATTTAGGGGGAAATATGATGAAAAAATTGTGGTATTTTGTACTTATTGCTTTGTTAGCAGTACTAGTTGCATGTGGTGACACAGAGGAAGAAGCGTCTGGAAGTGAGGGAGAAGAAGCAGATACAGAACAAAATGCATCTGACAATGGGGAGGAAGAAGAAGAAGCTTCAAATGAAACCATTGATACACTCTCGATTGGATTCGTTCCGTCTCGCGAACCAGAAGAAATTAAAACAGCAACTGAGCCATTAAAGAATTTGTTAAAAGAAGAGATGAGCACACTCGGATATGATATTAATGAAGTAGATATTTCGGTAGGTACGAGTTATGAGGCAGTCGGTGAGTCGCTTTCTGCTGGTTCTTTAGATGTAGGATTGATTCCAGGTGGTACATATGTATTGTACGATGACGGTGCAGAAGTTATTTTGACAGCTACACGTGCTGGTTTAAACAATGACTCTGATAATCCGAAAGACTGGAATGAAAATAAGCCAACGGAAGCAAGTGATGAGCAGGTAACATATTATCGTTCATTATTGATTGCTGGTCCCTCTGAAACAGGTCAAGCGTTAGCTGAAAAAGTGAATAATGATGAAGAATTGACATTCGAAGATTTGAATAATGCATCATGGGCTGTTATGTCCACGTCGTCACCAGCAGGATATATTTATCCCGAAATCTGGTTGCGTGATCATTACGACAAGTCAATTACGGATTTAGAAAATGTAGTAAAGACAGATTCTTATGGTAATGCGTTTGCTCGATTGGCACAAGAACAAATCGATGTCATGGTCACTTATGCAGATGCAAGAAGAGATAATGCAGATACATGGGAAGGTGATTTTCAACGTGAAGCTTCCATCTGGGATGAAACCAATGTCATTGGTGTAACTCCAGGTATTTATAACGATACGATAAGTGTCAGTAAAAATTCTGACAAAATGGATGAAGATTTAAAAACGGCATTACAAGAAGCGTTTATGAACATTGCTGAAACAGAAGAAGGCAAAGAAGTGATTTCCATTTATAATCATGAAGGTTATCAAAAAGCAACTTCATCTGATTACGATAAAGAAAGAGAAGCGCAAGAAATCGTACAAGATATGGAGTAGAATACACTTTTTAAAACAATAAAACGAAAAGGAGAGAACGCCTTGCGTTAGGGGTTCTCTTTTTCTAACAGTTTCAGTAGTGGAAGGTTTATAAAGCAACGAAGGCTTTCACCATAAGCTTGGTGAGAAGCCAAGTTTTCTTGATAAGGTGGTTCGTCATGATAGAATTTAACGATGTTGAAAAAATATACCCAGGTAATGTAAAGGCCTTACAACATATTCATTTAACAATAGATAAAGGCGAATTTGTTGCGGTTATTGGACTATCAGGTGCGGGTAAATCGACACTGATTCGCTGTATCAATCGAATGCATGATATCACGAGTGGGCAATTATTCGTCGATGATGTCGAAGTAAGTCATTTAAGAGGTAAAGAGATTCGTAAATTCAGACAAAAAATAGGTATGATCTTTCAATCATACAACTTGGTTACACGTACAACTGCGCTAAAAAATGTGCTCGTTTCCTTTGTGCCACAACTATCATTTTGGCGAAAAATGCTTGGTTTGTTCAGTAAAGAGCATAAAATAAAAGCACTGACTGCTTTGGATCAAGTAGGGATTGTTGATAAAGCCTATGTTCGAGTCGATCAATTATCTGGCGGGCAACAACAAAGGGTAGCACTTGCTCGAACATTAGCACAATATCCCGACATTTTGTTGGCAGATGAGCCGATTGCTTCGTTGGATCCTGTTACATCAGCACAAGTAATGGACGATTTTCAACGGATTAATCGAGATATGAATATTTCTGTCATTATGAATATACATCATGTGGAAATGGCGCTTGACTATGCCGATCGTATTATTGGCGTGCGGGATGGGGAAATTGTCTATGATGGAAAAAGCGAGGACGTCACCCAAGAGGTATTGGATCATATATATAAAGGAAATGTTGAAGAATTAAGGGAAACATATGAAGGAGAACAAGCTCATGTACAATAAAATCATTCCTTCAAAAAAGTGGACGCTGCCAAATGGTAAAGTTGTTGAAGAAAAAAGGTCCAAAACACCATTCATTTTTTTTGTATTAATCGTTGCAACTTGGTTCTCGGTTCAATTGACAAATTTTGATATGCAAACAATCATCAGTGAAGCGAGACAATTTTGGATTATTTTCGCTGATATGATTCCGCCGACATGGTCTTATCTGCCTGAAGTTTGGCAGCCTTTAATGGATACAATTAAGATGTCGCTCTTAGGTTCGATTATCGGCTCGATTGTGGCCATACCGGTAGCGTATCTTGCTTCATCTAATATTGTATTATTCAAACCCATTGTTGTGCTGACGAAAGTTTTTTTGAGTATTTTACGAACGTTACCAACATTAGTATCAGCATTGATTGCTACATTAATCTTTGGATTAGGAACGTTTGCAGGAACAGTGGCGATCTTTTTATTCACAGTTTCTTATGTAGGAAAGCTATTGTATGAACAAATTGAAGATGCTGATATGAAGCCTTTTGAAGCGATGGAATCAATAGGTATGACTCGAAGACAGGCCTTTCGTTATGCGATTTTCCCACAAGTACTGCCAAACTTTTTATCCACATCTCTGTTTTGTTTTGAAGGGAATGTGAGGTATGCTGCGATTTTAGGATATGTCGGAGCAGGTGGGATTGGCTTACTATTAGATGAAAATATAGGTTGGCGTGATTATACAAATGTAGGTATGATATTATTCATGCTTATACTGACCGTGTATATCATTGAAACCATTAGTGAACATTTTCGAAAAAAGCTCATATAGAAGGAGTTATCCGATATGGATCTCGTACAGAAACAACTTTATTCATCACCTAGAAACTATCGATATATCATTGTTGTCATTGCGATTACGATGATTTTGTTTATTTGGTCACTGTCGACTGTTCATCTTGATGAAATGGTGGAAAATGGATGGTCAGTTGCGGTGAATATACTATCTGGATTGGTGCATCCTGATCTTGATTTATTATTTGATCTGACTAGACAAGGTGTGTTGTATTTACTCGTCGAAACGCTAGCGATTGGCTTTCTAGGTACGATTATTGGTGCTTGTTTAGCCGTACCATTAGCTTTTTTATCAGCATCAAATGTCGTACCGAAACCCATTTCGTTTGTGACACGGTTATTACTGATTATGATACGAACAATCCCAGCCATTGTTTATGGTTTAATGTTTGTTCGTGTAACAGGGCCAGGCCCATTTGCAGGTGTGCTAACCATTGGCTTCTTATCGATTGGGATGCTTGCTAAACTTTTTGTTGATGCGATTGAAGATTTGGATACAAGCATTTTTGAATCGATGAACTCATTAGGGTGCACCACTTTTGAAAAAATTCGTTATGGTATCGTCCCGCAGTTATTATCTAGCTTCTTGTCGATTGCCATATATCGCTTTGATATGAATTTGCGTGAAGCATCTGTGCTCGGTTTGGTGGGTGCAGGAGGAATTGGAGCTCCATTGATTTTCGGCATGAACGCCTACAGATGGAATGAAGTTGGGTCGATCTTAATTGGTTTAGTCGTATTAATTTTAATCGTTGAACTGTTTTCAAATCATATTCGATCTAGATTAGTAAGAGGTTAACTGGTGCCATCAGAAAAGCACCAGTTTTTCTATGTTTAAAATGAAAAGTGTATGACTGCTGTATAAGTATCCCCTACTCCCCTCCTTATATCAACGTTTTCAAAGACTTCCTACCTATGAAGGAAAAAGAATATGTTCATCTTCTATCCTTTTCTTCTTAAAATAAAAGTAGAACGAATAAATGTAGGAGGACAAGTGAATGAAAAATATTTTGTTAGCGTGTTCATCTGGAATGTCTACCAGTCTCTTAGTAACAAAAATGGAGGAAGCTGCAAAATCCAAGGGCGAAGAAGTGAACATTTGGGCAGTTGGTCAAGATAAAGCGTTCTCTGAATTAGCTAAGGCAGATGTATTATTAATTGGTCCGCAGATGCGCTTTATGAAGAAGAAATTTGAAAGGGCTGCCAAAGAAGAAAAAGTGTTTGTTGATGTGATTGATCCAGTTGCTTACGGAAGGGTTGATGGTGAGTCGGTTTTAAAGAAAGCATTAGCGTTTTTCAACGAATAATTCATAAGGGGGAGAACGAATATGGAGAAAGTGATGGGGATATTGGAAAGAATCCTATTACCGGTAGCAGATAAGTTGAATAATAATCGTTATTTAACTGCTTTGCGTGATGGATTTATGGTGGCATTGCCATTGATTATTTTTGGTTCGATATTTGTTGTTATTGCAAACTTTCCTTTCTTGGATCAGCTTTTGACAGAAGAGGCATTTACCACCTATCAAAATGCTTTAAATCCCGCTTCAGCAGCTACGCTTAGTATTATGGGGTTATTTGTCATTGTCGGGATCGGTTATAAATTGGTCGAACAATATCAATTGGACGCGGTGTATGGAGGTGTTGTTGCACTCGCAGCATTTCTCATTTTGACCCCTCAAGTAGTGGAAGACGTATCAGGTGTGATTCCTACTGCGAGTATCGGTGCAGAAGGCATGTTTTTAGGTATTCTTACGGCTTTTATATCAGCGGAGTTATATCGCTTTTTTGTCCAAAAAAACTGGACGATTAAAATGCCCGATGGTGTCCCTGGTGCTGTGTCGCGCTCCTTTAGCGCATTGATTCCAATTACATTAACATTATTTGTTTTTCTCGTGATCCGAATCATTTTTAGTTATACACCGTTTGATACTGTACAAAATTTTATTTATAGCGTTATTCAACAACCATTAACAGCACTTGGCAGTGGGTTGCCGGCAACCATTATCGCCGTTTTACTGATTCAAATTTTTTGGTTTTTCGGTTTACATGGACAGATTATTATTAATTCCGTATTTGATCCGATTTGGTATGCGTTAAATGATGAGAATTTACAAGCGTTCCAATCTGGATCGGAACTACCGAACATTGTGACGAAGCAATTTATCGATACATTTTTAGTCGGTATGGGTGGATCGGGTATGACGCTATCTGTCATTATTTTAATTTTTGTCATTGGAAAAAGTAGACAATTAAAAGAATTAGGTAAATTAGGAGCGCCAGCCGGTATTTTTAACGTGAATGAGCCCATTATTTTTGGGCTGCCCATTATTATGAATCCACTAATCATCATTCCATGGTTAGTCGCACCAGTCGTTATTACGATAATCACCTACTTTGCAATGGCAACCGGTATTGTACCCAAACCAGCGGGTATTATTGTTCCGTGGACAACACCACCAATACTCGGTGGATTCTTAGCAACTGGTAACGCATGGCAAGGTGCCGTTTTACAGGCGTTTAACTTAATGGTGGTTTGTTTGATCTGGTGGCCATTTTTGAAAATATTAGACAAAAATTATTACGAAAATGAAGAACCATCTTAGGTGTATATCATCGATAAAATAGATATTAAGATTTGTAAAAACGAGTAGAGGTGAAAAAATGGGGACAATGACTGAAATTGCATTCCAAATTATTTTATATGCTGGAAATGGGAGATCCTGTGCTATGGAGGCGATTCAAAAGGCAAAAGAGAAGCAATTTACCGATGCGGATCGCTTGATTCAAGAAGCGACTGAAGAATTAGGAAAAGCACATCACTATCAAACGACCATTTTACAAGAAGAGGCAAGTGGTGAAGAGACTTCAGTGAATGTGATGTTCGTCCATTCTCAGGATCATTTAATGACAGCAATTACTGTAAAAGATTTAGCGATTGAGATTATTGAGCTTTACCGAAATAAATAAGGAGGAATCAACGTGTCGTTACAATATCAATTTCCAGAAGATTTTTGGTGGGGGAGTGCTACGTCTGCAACACAAATTGAAGGTGCAGCAAATGAAGGAGGAAAAGGAAAAAATATATGGGATCATTGGTTTGAGATAGAGCCGAATCGTTTTTTTGACCATGTTGGTCCACAAGAAACATCGGACTTTTATCATCGATATCAAGAGGATATCCAGCTCATGAAGAAAATCGGTCATAACACCCATCGTTTATCCATTTCATGGTCACGTCTGATTCCGAGTGGTCGAGGGGAAGTGAACCCAGAAGCCGTCGAATTCTATCAACATGTGATTGATGATATGTTAGCCAATGATATTGACCCGTTTGTCAATTTATATCATTTTGATATGCCAATTGCTTTACAAAATGAAGGCGGTTGGGAGAGTCGAGACGTTGTCGATGCTTATGTTGCCTATGCGAAAGAAGCTTTTCGATTGTTTGGTAATCGTGTGCGTAAATGGTTCACGTTCAATGAACCAATTGTGCCTGTGGAAAATGGATACTTGTACGACGCTCATTATCCTAACGTTGTTGATGCCAAACGAGCGGTACAGGTGGCTTATCATACCGCGATTGCTAGCGCAAAAGCCATTGCCGCATTTCGTGAAATGAATATCGATCAAGGGAAAATTGGGATTATCTTAAATCTAACGCCTTCTTACCCAAGAAGTAGTGATCCATCTGATTTACGAGCATCACGCATTGCGGATTTATTCTTTAATCGAAGCTTTCTTGATCCATCGGTATTAGGTGCGTATCCGCAAGAATTAATCAACATTATACGAGAAAATGAACTTTTGCCTCAGGTGCAAGAAGGTGACGGAGAACTGTTGCGCTCGAATACAGTTGATATACTAGGGGTGAACTATTATCAACCACGCAGGGTAAAGGCAAAAGAATATGTACCAAATCCATATAGTCCATTTATGCCAGAATGGTATTTTGATCACTATCAGATGCCTGGTCGGAAAATGAATATTTATCGTGGATGGGAGATTTACGAAAAAGGCATTTACGATATTTTAATGAATTTAAAAGAAAACTATGGAAATATCGAATCGTTTATATCTGAAAATGGCATGGGTGTTCAAGGCGAACATCGATTTCAAGAAAAAGGTGAAATTCAAGATGATTATCGCATCGATTTTATCCGTGAGCATTTAAAATGGGTCCATCAAGCAATTCAGGAAGGAAGTCATGTGAAAGGGTATCACATGTGGTCGTTTATGGACAATTGGTCTTGGTCGAATGCTTATAAAAATCGCTACGGGTTTGTATCAGTAGATGTAGAAACCCAAGAACGTACATTGAAAAAAAGCGCACACTGGTTTCAAAAAGTATCAGAACAAAATGGTTTTTGATAGAGGGATTTTCTATATCTAGGAAAAGAGGGGGGGTGATTCCATTTGAATACTCGGTTGAGACATATACTACGAGAGTTATTAGCTGAAACAGGGCCTGTATCTAGTAGGTATTTAGCTAAAGTGAACCAAGTGACGTCTCGAACAACGAGAAGTGACATGAAACAACTGAATGATTTTTTAAGCGAAAATGGTGGTGCGATTCAAACGGTCATGGGTAAAGGATACCAACTCGAAATTACAAACGATCATCATTTTCGCTCCATGCTAAGTACGATTTTCCATCAAGATAAATTAAGTACAAATCACTTACCTCGTCACCCTGAAGAACGAATTGTCTATATCATGAAACGGCTATTATTACAAGATGACTATGTAAAACTCGAATCCATAGCTGATGAAATCTATATTAGTAAATCAACCATTCAGAATGATATGAAAGAAGTAAGAAAAAGGTTACAAACCTATCAACTTTCTCTAGAAGCACGTCCAAATCATGGGTTGAAAGTTACGGGTGATGAATTAAATATACGTTTTTGTATGGCCGAATATATTTTTGATCGCAAGGAACCTATCATCGAAGTAGATTCAGAAGTGATTTCATCAGAAGATATGAATGCGATATCAAAAATTGTACTGGATCAAATTCATAAACATCGTATGACATTATCCGATATTGCTGTCAATAATTTGGCAATTCATATGTTAATTGCTTACTATCGCGTAAAAAGCGGAAAACATGTTAATTTCTATCAAAAGGATTTACTTGAATTGACAGATCAAACCGAATACACTGTCGCGAAAGAAATGGTTCATGAAGTTGAATCCACTTATCAAATAACATTTCCAACGTCAGAAACAGCATATGTTGCGATGCATTTATTAGGAACGAGAATGATCACACAATCCAGTGATCAAGTAGAACACATGATGGACCCAGCTATTGTAGAGGTGATACGCCACGCATTACAAAAAGTAGAAGAAAAACTAAATTTACATATCGCAGAAGATCAGGAATTATTTATGGCATTATATTTGCATATAAAACCAGCTATCCACCGTTTCAAATATGGTATGAACATTAGAAATCCAATGTTAGAAGATATCAAGCAAAGTTATCCGTTAGCGTACGAAGCAGCTATTGTTGCAAGTTTAGCCATAGAGAAGCAAACGTCAATAACCATTGATGAAAATGAAATGGGTTATGTAGCCATTCATATCGGTTCAGCGCTGGAACGAAGGAAGCTAGTGACAAGATCAAAAAAGTGTTTAATCGTTTGTGCGTCTGGGTTGGGAACCTCTCAATTAATTTATTATAAATTACAGTCACAATTTGGCCAGAGCTTAGATATCGTTGGTGCTACTGAATACTATCTACTTCATCAGTTCGATTTAGGGGAAATTGATTTTATTATTAGTTCGATTCCAATTGAAGAGAAACAAGTACCTCCAGTCATTGAAGTCAATGCGATACTAACCCATCAGGATTTTCGCAAAATCGAAAGTCATCTATTGCAGGAAAATCAAGAGATTGAACAATATTTTGATAAAGAATTGACTTTTTTAAGGCAACAACTTACGTCAATGGACGATGTATTACACTTTCTTAACGAAAAACTTGAAGAGAAGAAACTAGTAGATCCTGGCTTTTTAGAAGCCATTCATGAACGAGAAGAAGTCGCACCTACTGCGTATGGAAATTTAGTTGCGATTCCACATCCGATTACACCCAAAACGAGAACGACCTTTTTAACCATTTGTACATTGAAGCAACCGATTATGTGGATGGGTAAACCTGTGCAACTTGTTTGCTTACTATGTGTAGCGAAGAACAGTCGCGAAGACCTACAAAATATGTATAACATGTTAGGAAAGGTCATCGAAAGCCGATCAATCGTACAACAAATGGTGAAAGCAACAGATTACGCTGACATACGTAAAATATTACAGCAACAAACATGGTCATAATAATCAAGGTATGCCCTATATTCAGATAAATAGCAATCTATGTTAAGATAAATGAACAATCGTAAAATGTTAGGGCGTGAAATAATGAAAAAGGTGGAACGTGCGGCACAATTAATGGCATCCAATGACACAATCTTTGCTTGTCCAGTTTGTCAATCGATGATGACTGTAAAAGGAACCACAATAACCTGTTATCAAGGTCACCACTTTGATTTAGCGAAAAAAGGATATGCCAATCTTTATACGCAATCATCTCCAGCAGACTATGATAAAACACTTTTTGAATCTAGATACCAAGTAATACAAGCTGGATTATATGATGAACTTCATCGTCTGATCCAGATGTTGATACAGGAGAATAGTAGTAAGGACGACTTCACTGTGTTAGATGCAGGATGTGGTGAGGGATCCCATGTATCACATATACTCCAACCATTTGAACAGGTAACAGGTATTGGTTTAGATATTGCGAAGGACGGTATCATGACAGCAGCCAAATATCATTCCGATTGCATTTGGTGTGTTGGTGATCTAGCGAATAGCCCATTTCAATCCAATCAATTCGATGTCATCCTAAATTTATTATCACCAGCAAATTATCAAGACTTCCATCGTATTTTGCAACCTGAAGGCATGGTGATTAAAGTTGTTCCACAACAAAATTATTTGAAGGAGATTCGTTCGCTCGTGTTCGACGATAGTCAGCAATCGCATAATAATCGAGCAACAATAGATCAGTTTAAACAACAATATCGTCAAGTCGTTACTCATCGGTTGCAATATACGCGATATATTGATCCAGATATTCGACCAGATTTATTAACCATGACGCCATTAACGTGGCACCATCGCAACAGTAATCAGCTTGAGAAATGGTCCGAACAATTTGATGATGTTACGATTGATTTGGACATACTAATTGGCATACCATAACGAATGTACCAATCAAAAAGGGTTGGTGCATTTTTTTATTGTAGCAAGAATGCCCGCATATTAACATATGTATTGTAGTGGTGGCAGTTGAAAGTAACTGGAAATATGCCGATATAAAATAGTATGTTGTTGATTCAAGCGGTGATTACCTTTACACTTCACAAAATGAAAGGGGTTACAAATTTGCGTAAGCTATTATTTGTTTATCTTATATTGATCGCAGTCTTCGTTGTTTATGTATATCAATACCAAACGCGAGATGTGTCAAGTAATCAGTGGTCAGAAAATCAGTTGAAAGGCAGTATGGACGAAACCTATGTAATGGTCACTTTTTTATCGGGAATTGACTATTGGAAACGCCCGTTAAAAGGTTTCGAAGACGCAGCTGAAGCATTAAATGTGTCCGTAGAATATCGAGGAGCCACGCAATATGATGTAAACGAAGAAATCATGGTCCTTGAACAGGTGATAGCACAAAAACCAGCAGGAATAGCTATATCAGCGATGGATCCTGAAGCATTAAATCCTGCCATTAATAAAGCAGTGAAACAAGGAATTCCTATCGTTACTTTTGATGCTGATGCGCCGAAGAGTCAGGCATATGCTTTCTTAGGTACGAATAATCTGTATGCAGGGGAGAAAGCTGCTCATCATATGGCTGAATTGATAGGTGAGAAAGGAAAAGTCGGTATTGTCACACACCCTAATCAGTTAAACCATCAGGAAAGAACACGTGGGTTTCAGACAACAATATCTACACATTATCCAGAAATGGAGATTGTCTCAGTGAAAGATGGACGGGGAGATCAAATGATTTCGAAAGAAGTGACGGAAGATATGATCGCAACATATCCAAATATTGATGGTATTTTTGCAACGGAAGCAAACGGAGGCGTTGGAGTGGGACAAGCGATCAAGGAAGTGGGTAAAACGGAAACCACGGAGATTATTAGTTTTGATACAGATAAGGGAACACTTGATTTAGTAGAAGAAGGCGTGATTTCGGCAACTTTGGCGCAAGGAACATGGGAGATGGGATATTGGTCTTTACAATTTCTATTTCATTTGCAACATGGTTTGGCTGCTAAAGAAAAAGATGTACAGTTACCGCGTTATATGGATACAGGGATTCATGTTGTGACGAAAGATGATGTAAGCGATTACTACCCGCGAGATTAATGACTAGGAATGGGACTGATTCAAAATGAAGCGTTGGACACAAATTAATAATTTACCCATTCGGTATAAACTGATTTCGCATTTTTTAATGATTAGTATTCTTCCTATTATCTGCTTAGGATTTTTGTTTCATTGGACAACAGAACGAGTATTAGAACAGCAAGCCAATGATCATACGATGCAGTTAATTAGCAAAGTAAATGAAACATTTTCATTTTATATGAACAATTTGCAAAGTATTACGTATCTAGTAGCTGGGGATGAAAAAGTCGATCAATTTTTCGCAGCGGAAACAAAGGAAGATCAAACATTTGAGATTCAGCGTTATTTACGCCATTTTACTACGTTGTCTCCAGAAGTTGCTGGAATCATGGTGGTTAATCATAAAGGAGAGTATATTAGCAATGAATTGTATGCTCCGTCAGTGATGGACCTAACAGAAGCATCGTGGTATGAAAAAGCGATAGAAAGTCGAGGTATCTTTCAAATTATCGGCCGCCCAGAAGGAAGACGGCTCACATCAATTGTCAATTACCAGAATGATGAGGTCGTGTCTGTCGTTCGTGCTGTGACAGATCCATTTACAAATGAAGTGAAGGGTGTCATCCTTATTGATCTAAAACTTCGAGTCATTGCCGAAGCCGTACAAGATGTTCGGTTAGGAAAAACTGGTTATTTAATGGTAATCGATGAAAAGGGACAAAATATTTATCAACCGAGTGACCCAATTGTCGAGCATATACCAATGGAGTGGGTGAATGAACAGCCTTCTGGGGAATTTTCCAAAACAATGAACGGAAAACGCATTCAGTATATTTACCAACAATCTTCATTCGCCAATTGGACGACAATCGGTGTTTTCCCACAAGAAGAAACCTTGTTAGAAATGAGTGAAATTCGTTTTTATTTGATCATCTTTATATTTATTATCATGTTATTTGGTTTTTCAGCTTCTTATTTTTTATCTCATTCGATTTCAAAACCAATTACACAATTAATGAACTTAATGCAACGAGCAGAAGCTGGTGATTTCAAGGTACGCTATCAAGAGAGACGTGATGATGAAGTAGGGTTGTTAGGGCGTAGTTTTAATAAAATGATTCAGCAATTGAATGGGCTGATGCGCTTAACGAAAAAACAAGAACGACAAAAGAGAGACGCTGAATTCCGAAGTTTACAAGCGAATATTAACCCACATTTTCTTTATAATACATTAGATACGATTCAGTGGATGGCACGAAAACGAGATGCAACGGATGTAGCAGAAATTGTTGGTTCATTGGCCAAGCTGTTTCGTATTGGATTAAGCAAAGGCAAAGATATGATTACAGTTGAACAGGAGATCGAACATATTTCAAGTTATTTACGTATTCAACAAACAAGATATCGTCATAAACTCGATTATCAAATGAATGTCGAAGAAGAGGTTCAATCGAGTAAGATGTTGAAATTTATCTTGCAACCGATTGTTGAAAATTCGATTTATCATGGTATTAAAGAACGAAGAGGCCTTGGCATGATTGAAATTCAAGCAGAGAGAAAACAAGGCATGCTTCATTTTATCATTCGTGATGATGGGGTGGGGATGAATCAAGATCAGTTAAAGGAAATGCAACTAGCATTAAAAGAGGCGGTTAATCGAACAGAAAATCCTGAAAACACACGAGATAAAAAAGGATACGGACTTTTAAATGTTCAAGCCAGGATTGAATTAACGTTTGGTGATTCGTATGGGATGAACGTTAATAGTGAGGAAGGAAAAGGTACGACGGTTGAATTATGGCTACCTTTGTTACCAAATGATACAGATAAGGGGGATGAAAGTGATGGAGTGGAACGTCTTGATCGCTGACGATGAATGGATGATTCGTGAGGGTATTCGCTCTTCGATTGACTGGGCGGCGCTGCAAATGAAAGTCGTCGGAGAAGCAGAAGATGGTGAAGAAGCAGTAGAACTAGCAATCGAGTATCAAGCAGATATTATTTTTATAGACCTGAACATGCCAATTATGGACGGGATCACAGCTATGAAGCAGATCAAACGCACACTTCCACATTGCAAAATGATCGTTATCTCTGGATATGATGATTTTCGTTATGCGCAAGAAGCGATTCGATTACAAGTAGAAGATTACATCTTAAAACCGATCGACCCAGACAAACTCTTTGATATTTTAACCGATGTTCAACATCAATTAGAAACAGAAAAGAAACAGGAAAAGTTTTATGATCAAGTTGAGCAACAGGTAGAACGAAATCGTGACCGTTTAAAACAGCGATTGATCCAAGATTGGTTGGATGGCAAACTAACAAATCAAGACATTCAAGATCAACTGCAATTTCTCCATTTGCCAATAGAGTCACCCAGTTATTTGCTATTGATCAAATTTACGGATGATCGCCTCGATCCAGCTTTTGTTAATGAGAATGACCGACAAATCTATTTTTCGGCGATCGAAAATATGCTACCGGAAATCATTCATACACCTGCTACGTTAGTTACTCATATTGATCAAGACATGATGTCTGTAATGATTTGGAATTTGTCTCTTGTTGATCAGCATCAGCACATAAAACATGCCATATGGAATTATTTAGGGAGGAAAGTGGTGTTGAAAACAGTAGAATTAGCAGCGGATTATCAATCTGTACCTAACTGTTATCAAACGGCTAAACAAGAAGTCGATCAGTTTTTTCAGATGTCTCCTATTGTCAAAAAAGCGCAAGAGTATATAGCAGAACATTACAATGATTCGAATCTAACATTAGAAGTATTGGCCAGCGTATTGCATGTATCATCGGTTTACTTAAGCCGAATGATCAAACGAGAACTTGGTATTTCTTATGTCCATTTGTTAACGAATCTTCGCATACAAAGAGCGAAAGAACTTCTTCGAAAGACTGACCTTAGCATTCGAGAAATTGCAGAATATGTCGGTTATGACTCGCAACATTATTTTAGTAACACATTTAAAAAAATAACAGGCACATCACCGAAGCAATATAAACATACGTTAGGTTCTGCCTAATGCTATGTTTCTATTGCTTCATTTTCTGTGAGATGAACAAAGCTAAAATGTTATAAAAATAGATCAAGATAATGTAAAGCCTTTCATGATATCACGATGCTAAAGTAAAACATGAAGAAAATAAAACTTAAATTTGAAAGGGGTTACATTATGAAACGCTTTGGATTACTAATGTTATTATTCAGTTTTGTCCTTATGTTAGCGGCTTGTGGAAGCGATGAAGGAACATCTGGAGATGGTGGAGAAGGAGCGAGCGAAAATGCCGATCAACTTATTGGTGTAGCAATGCCGACAAAGTCGTCACAACGCTGGGTAGATGATGGAAATAATATGGTCAAGCAGTTAGAAGAACAGGGGTACGAAACAGATCTTCAGTATGCCGAAGATGATGTGGATAAACAGATAGAACAAATCGAAAACATGATTGTAAAGGGAGCGGACGCACTGGTTATTGCATCCATTGACGGTACTGCATTAACCAATGTTTTAGAAAAAGCAAATGAGCAAGATATTGAAGTTGTTGCATATGACCGTTTAATCATGGAGTCACCTCATGTTAGTTATTATGCGACTTTTGATAACTTCCAAGTGGGGGTGTTACAAGCTTCATATATCGAGGAAGCGTTAAATCTGAAAGAGGAAGAAGGGCCTTTTAATATTGAATTGTTTAGCGGTTCTCCTGATGATAATAACTCTTACTTTTTCTGGGATGGCGCGATGTCTGTATTACAACCGTATATTGACGATGGAACGTTAGTTGTTCAAAGTGGGCAAACAGATGTGGAGCAAACAGCAACGATGCGCTGGTCAGGTGACAAAGCAAAATCGCGTATGGAGAACATTCTTAGCAGTTCTTATGCTTCAGGCGAAACGGTAGATGCCGTGCTTTCTCCATATGATGGTATTAGTCGTGGTGTCATTCAAGCATTAAAAGGGGTAGGCTATGGTACCGATGATCAACCGCTACCTGTCATCACTGGGCAAGATGCTGAAGTTGCATCCATTAAATCAATTATTGCTGGCGAACAGACGCAAACCGTATTTAAAGATACGCGTGATCTTGCTGCCGTTGCGATCGATATGACGGAAGCGATTTTAAATGGTGAAGAGGCAGAAGTAAATGATACGGAAACATACGATAACGGTGAAAAAGTCGTACCTTCTTATCTAGTGGAGCCTGTGTCTGTTGATATTGATAACTATCAGGAAATTGTTATTGATAGCGGTTACTATTCAGAAGAAGAACTTGAGTAACGTTTAAAAGCTCAGTCTGTAGTGGTGATTACAATACCACTACAGACGTTCTACAAATGCTGAGTATGAAAAGGTGGTGAGCTTGTGTCGGATTATATTTTGGAAATGGAATCCATCACCAAAACATTTCCTGGTGTAAAAGCGCTAGATGACGTAAACCTTAAAGTGCAACATGGTGAAATTCATGCACTCGTCGGTGAGAATGGCGCTGGGAAATCGACACTAATGAAAGTATTAAGTGGTGTGCATCCATATGGATCGTATGAGGGTTCCATTGTATTTAAAGGTGAAAAAAGTCAGTTTAGAAATATTAAACAAAGTGAAAACGAAGGCATTGTGATTATACACCAAGAATTAGCGTTAAGCCCTTATTTGTCGATTGCTGAAAATATCTTTCTAGGTAATGAGCGACAATCGAACAAAATTATGAAATGGCAAGATACTTTTTCACAATCGCAACAATTACTTGATCAAGTTGGTTTACGAGAATCACCGGAAACCTCTGTAATGAATATTGGGGTTGGGAAACAACAATTAGTAGAAATTGCAAAGGCTCTTTCAAAAAATGTAAAACTATTAATCTTAGATGAGCCGACAGCAGCATTAAACGAAACAGATAGTGAGAATTTACTAAACTTATTACTTGATTTAAAGGAACAAGGAATTACTTCCATTCTTATTTCTCATAAATTGAATGAAGTGTCGTCAATTGCGGATTCGATTACAATTCTCCGCGATGGTAAGACGATTGAGACTTTGGATACGAGAACGGAAGATATCTCGGAAGAACGGATTATAAAGGGTATGGTGGGTCGAGAATTAACGAGCCGTTTTCCTGAACGAACGCCAAATATTGGCGAAACCGTTTTTGAAGTGAAAAATTGGCATGTATATCACCCACAACGATCACATGAATTATTGATTAAAGATGTCAATATGAAGATTCGCAAAGGAGAGATTGTTGGATTAGCTGGTTTAATGGGTGCTGGAAGAACGGAACTTGTCATGAGTATGTTTGGCAAATCATATGGCAGGAAAATTAGCGGTGAATTATATAAAGATGGAAAGCAAATTCAAGCTCATACAGTAAGTGATGCGATTTCTCATGGAATGGCGTATGTGTCAGAAGATCGCAAAACATATGGTTTGAATTTAATTGACGATATAAAAGGAAACATTACGTTGGCGAACCTTCAGCGTATCGCACGACGTAAAGTAGTTGATGCCAATCAAGAAATTAGAGATGCGCAACATTTAACGGAAACATTAAATATTAAGACTCCATCGATTAATCAAGTAGCAGGTAATTTAAGTGGGGGCAATCAACAAAAAGTGGTTTTAAGTAAATGGATTTTTACGGAACCAGATATACTTATTCTCGATGAACCAACACGAGGCATCGATGTAGGTGCTAAATTTGAGATTTATTCATTGATTCATGACCTGGCGCAACAAGGGAAATGCATCTTCGTCATTTCATCAGAATTGCCAGAAGTTCTTGGATTATCTGATCGTATCTACGTCATGAATGAAGGCGAGATCACGGGTGAATTCAACCGTGGTGAAGCGGATCAAGAGAATATGATGCACTATATGACAGGAGCAGGGGGGAAATAGCATGCAGACGATCATTCATTTATTTCGCAATAATTTAAGAGAATATGGTATGATCATTGCTTTAGTCTTAATTACAGGTTTATTCTGGATTTTAACCGATGGTGTTACATTTACGCCTTTAAATTTAACCAATCTGATTTTACAAAATGGATTTATACTCGTGTTAGCAGTCGGTATGGTGTTAGTCATTATCACCGGAAATATTGATTTATCAGTCGGTTCTGTAGTAGCCTTTATCGGGGCGATTGCAGGTGTGTTAATGATTAATCATGATGTCCCCGTTTGGCTAGCGGTTGTTTTGTCAATTTTAGCAGGGGCTGTTATTGGGGTTTGGCAAGGTTTTTGGATTGCCTATATTGGGATTCCATCATTTATTGTAACATTGGCTGGCATGTTGATATTTAGAGGGTTAACGCTCTATTTATTAAATGGTCAATCACTAGCCCCTTTCCCAGAGTCTTTTCAAAACATTAGCGGTGGATTCCTACCTGATTTGTTCGGTGGTAGTGATATACACATTTTAACCCTCGTATTTTCCGCCGTTATCTCGCTAGTGTTGATTTATTTGGAGTTTAATAGACGTAAGACACAACTTCAATATAAATTTGAGGTCGTTCCCGTTTGGATAACGTTAGCAAAGCTGGCGATTTTAGTTTTTGTCATTAATTGGTTCGCCTACCAGTTGGCTTTAAATGAAGGTATGCCAATGGTGTTAGTCATCGTTTTATTTTTAATCGTTATTTATACGTTTATTATGAAAAATACAGTCATGGGTCGTCATATTTATGCTACAGGTGGTAATAAAAAGGCGGCAGATCTTTCCGGTATTAAAACCAAGCGTGTCGTGTTTGGTGTGTTTGTCAATAACGGTATATTAGCTGCTTTAGCGGGCTTGATGTTTGCAGCTCGTTTAAATTCAGCAACACCTGCTGCTGGAGAAATGCTTGAGCTAGATGCGATTGCTGCCGTATTTATTGGTGGTGCATCTATGGCTGGTGGTGTCGGTACGGTGATCGGTGCCATTGTCGGTGGCTTAGTCATGGGTGTCATGAACAATGGGATGTCTTTAATTGGTATCGGTATCGACTGGCAACAGTTTATTAAAGGTATGGTCCTATTAATCGCTGTCGGTTTTGATGTATATAACAAAAATAAAGGTTAAACGATGAAGATGAGTGCAGGGTGAGCACTCATCTTTTTTATGTAAATCTTTTTGTATAATATGTGATATGCGTCAAAAAGAGGAGGCGGAAATCGCTGTTTGCGTCGAATATGATTATATGCGTCAAATAATGAGCTAACAGGCTTCTATTTGCATCGAAAATGCATTTATCCTTCAAACAGCTGTTGTAGTGAATTCTGTTTGCACGGAAAATACATGTATGCTTCAAATAGCTGTTGTGGTAAATCATGTTTGCATTGAAAAATAGGCTAACGGATGTTTCATTAGGAAATGTAGCTAGCATCGATTGCTAATTTCCGAGTAATACTCATTTTACTGGGAAAACTTCACATGATAACGAGGCTTTTTTCTGGACTTGACTAGGGGATGGATGTCGTGCTTTTATGTTTGATTATGATTTATAATCATCATAAGAAGTGAAATAAGATCAAGTTTTTACATATGGGAAGGATGGATGAAGAATGGATCAGTCATTTTCAGCACTTGTCGTCAATGAAACAGAGCAACAATTCTCAGTAGATATTCAAACACTTACACTAGATGATTTGCCTAAGGGCGAAGTGTTAATACGTGTTTTTTATTCTAGCATAAATTATAAAGACAGTTTGGCTACAACTCAAAATGGAGGCGTGGTTTCACATTATCCGATGGTTCCAGGAATTGATTTAGCAGGTGAAGTTGTGGCGTCAACGGATCAACGTTTTCAAAAAGGGGATCAAGTGATCGCTACGAGTTATGAGATCGGTGTGTCCCACTTTGGTGGCTTTAGCGAATATGCACATATTCCAGCCGATTGGATCGTACCACTTCCGCATGGTCTCTCCCTCAAGGAATCTATGGTTATAGGAACAGCAGGGTTTACTGCTGCTTTATCAGTGCAACAACTTCGAGAGTCGAACCTAACACCTGATGTAGGCAAAGTGCTCGTAACGGGTGCGACTGGTGGTGTCGGCAGCTTTGCGGTTTCGATATTATCCCAATTAGGTTATCACGTTGAAGCAAGCACAGGGAAAGATAAAGAAACGGATTATCTGTTGCAACTCGGTGCTTCTTCGGTGATCTCACGTGAAGATGTTGATGGAGGAAAAGTTAAGCCGTTAGCCAGACAAACGTGGGCCGGTGCGGTTGATTCAGTGGGTGGAGATCCGCTGGCCGCCGTGTTAAGCAAAATTCAATACGGTGGATCGGTAGCTGTCAGTGGGCTAACAGCAGGAACCAAGGTGCCAACAACAGTGTTTCCGTTCATTTTAAGAGGCGTTCGTTTATTAGGAATTGATTCTGTTTATTGTCCGATGACTGTGCGTAAAGACATCTGGCATCAATTAGCCACTCAATGGAAACCGAATCGCCTCGAAGATTTCATTGATCAAGAAATCACGCTACAACAACTTCCAGATATGTTGCCAAAATTATTAAAAGGTGACATTCGTGGGAGAATACTTGTTAATATGAAATAACGATATAGTTGCGTTCTTGAGAAATTTATCCCCCTTGTATGTACGAAAGTAATTATATATTGATAATGTTCACAAAATGTTCACTTATATAACAAGGAAATGATTGCTATACTAAGCAACTAGAAAAGTGATTGAGGGGGAGATGTTTGTTATGCCAACAAATAAGAAGGAAAGTTTTATTTTTGGTTTAATGATGTGCTCAGGTATGGTTGCGGTGATGGCTTCGTACAACCTTTTTGTCATCGGTACCGTAGAGGAATTAACCTTTCATACTGTTTTAATAGAAGTGATGTGTGGATTTGTTTTAGCGTTATTGTTAGATTTGTTTGTTGTGGGTCCGCTAGCGAAGAAAATCACCTTTGCCCTTCCATTTGATAAGTCGAAGAAGCTTTTGGTTGTGTTAAATATATCAGCTTTCATGATCTTAGGCATGGTCTTTTTTATGTCCTTATTTGGGCTTGTTATGACATATGTCGGTCAAGGATTAAGTGAATATAGTATGTTAGGAATGTATGGAACGATATTTATTAAAAATTTCATCCTTGCATTACCGCTTCAATTATTAGTTATGGGGCCACTTGTGAGATTTGTGTTCACGAATGTTATACAAAAGAATAAAGCAGTTGTTCATTAATTAAGTTTTTGAAATTTTTACTGATACTTTAATGTAAACAAAGGGTATGCGTTAGCTACGCATGCTCTTTTTTCGCATTCAAACCTATTATGATAAAAAATATAAAAAATTTACAAAAACCCACTTCATAATATGGGATAAATGTTATAATTTTCTATATTGATTGAATAGAGGTAAGGATGCGATGGGATATGTGGCGAAAATTTTTTAAAAAAACGGAACCTACTGAAGAAGAATTCCGTCTACTCTATGATATGTTTTACTCGAGGGTGTATCGTGATGTTTATTTTATTACGAGAGACACTTATTTAGCGCAAGATGCTTTGCAAGAAACCTTTGTAAAAGCATATAAACATATGGATAGAATCGAGGATAAAGAGCGAATTGGTGCTTGGTTATCGACGATAGCAACTCGCACAGCGATTGATATTTTACGTAAGCGAAAAAGTAAAACAGAAGTTAAAATCGATCAATCGAACGAAAACTTAATTGACTATAATCCAGAAGAAGTAGCTCAACTGGAAACGATTGTGGAACAGCGACTGATAAAAGAAGATTTGTTAGAGATTATTAACGAATTAAAGCCTGAGTATCGGGAAATTATTTTGTTAAAGTACATTCATGAATGGTCGGTTCACGAGATCGCTAATTTTCTAGATGTAAAAATGGGAACAGTCAAAACAAGGTTATACCGGGCTAGAAAGGTATTGAAAGATATGATCGAGCGTGATAAGAAACGAAGTTGGATTGGTGGTGACAATCGATGAATGATCATGGCCACGATTCGAAACTACAGCAATGGTTGACAGAGGAGTATTATCAAGTAGAAGATGAATATGATCAAAAGGAAAAAAATTGGGAACAAATCGTTGGGCGGTTGAAACGTGAAAGACCGAAAAGAAAATATCGATCGCTATTCACGGCGGTTTCCATATTCTTCATTTGTTTGATAGGGACCGTATTTTTATATGCCAGCGATATGCAAGCCTTTGGTTGGATTACGAAATATTTTATTCAAGAGCAAGGTGAAGTGACTCAGATTACAAATTCAAGTCATGATCCATCGATGGAACCGAATCAAGTGGATAAGGAATTTAGCAACATTAATGTATCTAAAAATAAGATAGAAAATAGACAAATGAGTTGGAGCAAAGCACAACAAATAACAGACTTTGACCTTCATCAACCGAGCAAATTACTAGACAACTTCTCACTCGATCAAGTGGTTGTTTATTATCATCAGGAAAATCACATACAACGAGTACAGCAGAATTATATGAGTGATGATGAACAGTATTTGATGGTTGAGCAATCTGCTCCTGGTGAAAGTTTGTCAAATTCTCAAATTATTGACAATCAGGATACGTCGGTTGAGAAAATTGAGATCAATCATTATCAAGCTACACTGACCTTGTATAAAGAAGAATTTTACCAAGTGGAATGGCAAGACCATACGTTTCACTGGCGGATGGAAGGAAATATTAGTCGTGACAAAATTCTTTCAATTGCTCGCTCGATCCATTAAGGGAGGCTGGGACAAAACTAAATAGCGAGAGCAAGAATCCGAACAATTTTATGTTAAGCGAAGGATTTTGCCTAAGTGGTGTGTGAACTTAAACTTTAATGTTCAGATTTCTCCTTTCTAATTACTCTTTTGTCCCAGTGGATCATTTTCTAATCAATCAAAACATATGAAGTTGTACTTGTAAAAGATTCATAGATGCCAAGATGTCTAACAACGTGGGATGTTTGAATTCGATAATAGTACCCATTTGGGAGGTTTGAAAATTCAGGATAGCCTCTAACATCATCGGAAGAATAACTTACATATTCTTGACTCGCACCGGTATTACGCCATTCACTAGATGATGAGTTCCAGTATTGCAAGAAGATATGACAGGAGATACGGTTAACGTCGACTTTTGCTCGGGTACGACAGCTAGTAGTAAGCCAATCATCACCAGCTTCCCGTAAGCTTGATTCACCAGCAAGAATGTAGTCAGTCGCTTGGATGGAAATGAGGTTGTCTTTTTGATCAGAGGTCGGTTTCTCATGAGCAACGAGAGTGGAAGTAAACAGAACACCCCCTACGCATATGACCATCGTTACAATGCACAATTGAACCATTGCCTTCATATTCATTCTCCTTTCAAAATTTGGAATTATCATACATATAATAGACGCAATGTTTACGATATAGGTCACACCACTTTATAACAAAATATGATAGTTATAATGACCCGTTTTTCATTCATTTAGCAGGAATTTTTTGTTCTGTCACGTAAATATCTAGTATATAGCGTAAAATAGAAGGGCGGGATATCGGTGGAAAAGGTGAACACATCGATCCGGAATCAATCGATTTATGTCCATGTAGCCGATCAACAAAATACAAAGCAAATGAAGGTGCCGCATTTACATCATGATTATGAAATCTATTATTTAGTACAAGGAGAACGTTTTTATCGTATCCAAGGTCAGGAATTTAAAGTACATGAAAACCAAATGGTATTCATTGATCGAAATACTTTGCATCAAACATTTGAAAAACAGGGAGTCGCGCATCAACGAATTGTACTCAATTTTCATGGAAGTTTTCTTACGTCGTCGTATGAAGGAATCATACAAGAATTATTTGCGGAAGGGCCACATGTATTGACGATTCCGGATCAAGACATTGCACTCTTCAATCAGTTATTTTATAAAATGACTGAAGAATACCAGGCGCATGATCCATATGCTCAACTCTATTTGCAAAATCTACTATCACAATTGTTAATTGAAAGTAGACGGATTCTCACAACCCATGAAGAGAATATCTTTGTTGATAAGCGGTATCAGCACCATGTATCTGAACTATTGGGGTTTATTCATTCTTACTATTATTTAGACCTCTCACTTCGTTTTCTTTCAGAGCGCTTCCATCTTAACGAGCATTATATAAGTCGCATGTTTAAACAAGTTACTGGTTATAGTTTCACTAGTTATGTCAATCGAATACGAGTGGCCGAAGCTGAACGTCTATTAAAGGAAACGAATCTTCAAGTTAATCAAATAGCATCTCAAGTCGGTTACACCACAAATGTTCATTTTTACAGGATGTTTCGAGAAATCGTCGGTATTGCTCCAAGTGCGTTTCGTCGAAAAAAGGAATAAATATAGTCAACTATATGGGCATATCATACCAACAAAAAATGTAATCTAACTGACCAAAAGTCTGCAAAAAATGTTTTCCCTTTATTGCTATACTAAATTATGAAAGCGCTATCTATTAATAGAAAGGTGGATGCTATGAAATTGAATCAGTGTTGGAAGGTTGCTTTGGTCGTAGTCGGTATCATTTTTTGTTGGGCATTTGCAGGTCATAGTATGAAAGCAGAAGAAACGATTCAATACCCAGGGCAATTATATGAAGCGGAAAATGCCGAGGGCGATGGATTTATTGTTGATAATAAACATACGGGTTTTACAGGTGATGGTTTTATTGATTTTGATCCCAATGAACCAGGAGGATTTGTTGAATGGACCATTGATGTAGAAAAAGAAGCAGACTATGTGTTGGCGATACGTTATGCACATGGTAAACCTGATAATCGTCATGCAACATTGAAAGTAGATGACGAGATGGTAAATGAGAAAAAAGATTTCCCACAAACAGGTGATTTTGACGATTATATGTATACGACCGAAACGGTAGCTTTATCTGAAGGTACTCATACGGTTCGTTTGACAGCTACTGCTTCTGAAGGTGGTGCAAATATTGACCATTTATATGTTTATCGTTCCGTCGATATGATAGAAGAGGCGGAAGATGCTGAAGGAGAAGGAATTATTACAGATAATAAACATCAAGGTTTTACGGGGACAGGTTTTGTTGATTATAATCCAAATGCTCCAGGTGGTTTTATTGAATGGGATGTCAATGTTCCGGTAGCAGGTACGTATCGTGTGGACTTTCGCTATGCTCATGCCGGTGGTAGCAATCGCCCAGCTGAAATTAGTGTGAATGGGGAAGTGAAACAAGAATTACCATTTCCACCAACTGGTGATTGGGCCGAGTGGAAGGTAGCATCAACAGAGATTGATCTTCCAGCAGGTGACCAAACGATTCGATTAACGGCAACTGGTGCAGAGGGTGGCGGAAATATTGATCATCTCAATATTCATAATCGGATCACTACGGATAATGAGTTTGCGCCGGTAGAGACAGAAGAAGTCCCATTAGAAGAGCTTGTTGATGGTTTGACGCTAAAGAAATTACGACAATTAGGCGTTGTGGGAGACATAAGCAATAAACAGAATGAGAAGATTACAGGCATTGAGTTATTAGCACTTATCAATCGAGCATTCGGTTTTAGTGATCAAGAAAAATTTCAAAATATGGATCCACGTACGTCGATTGGTCACGTGGAGAAAGACGATTGGGGAATTTATGCTGCAGAGATTGCCAAAGCCAATCATTACGTTCCAGCATTTTTATGGGAAGACTTGCCGATCAATTCATCATTAAGCAAGAGAGAAGTTGCTTTAATTATTGGTGATTTGATGGACATGGTACCAGAAGAGGAAGAAAAATCCGGTATGATAGGACAGTTAGCAAGGCAAGGGATTATGAATCCGAATTCTCCAAATAATTACGGCATTAAGAGTGACATGACTTGGGCGGAAGCGAAAGAAATGGTTGATCGTTTAACAGATCAATCTGATAAAACGAATGATCATCTTCGTGTGGCAAGAGTCGATGCGTTGGATGAGCAACTTATCGCTGTGACGATGAATGGGTCGCTAGGAGAAGTAGACATAAATGATATCGAGTTATCTGTTCCAACGGGAAGCTGGGATAGTTTGTCGCCACTCTTAAACCGAACATTGCGCGCACCATATGCTACAGTGACAACAGATCGTTTCGGAAATACGGTGATTCTTTATGAAACGATGGAAACGTTAGATGGTAGCCACTTTTATCTAGAAGAAGAGGAACCTTCTTTTAGTGGAGATGTGGAGTCGGCCAAAGAGCGAGCGGACCATATGATTAGTTGGCAGATGGATCATGGTGGCTGGTCTAAAGGTATTGATTATAGTACTTCGTGGGATGGTGAAGCCCCTCGTTCCGAATGGAGCAACAGTGATGGAGTAGAACTGGGCATGATCGATAATGATGCGACGATTAAGGAAATGGCTTTTTTAGCTGAAGTATATGCTGCGACTGGGGAGGAAAAGTATAGAGAAAGTTTTCAGAAAGGTCTCAGCTTTTTATATGACCTTCAATATGAAAGTGGTGGTTTTGCTCAAGTCTATCCACGACGCGGGAATTATTCTGATATGGTGACGTTTAATGATGAAGCTATGATTCGTGTATTGAACATGTACGATGATATCGTCAATCAAAGCTACCCATATCATACCGATATTATTTCGGATAGCGATCGCAAGGAAATAGAACGAAGAATTGATCAAGCAGTTGATTATATTTTACAAGCGCAAATTGAAGTGGATGGGGTGAAGACAGCGTGGGGGCAACAACATGACCCTGAAACGTATGAACCCGTCGGCGCTCGCAGTTACGAGCATCCTTCGATTTCTGGTAGCGAATCGGTTGGTATTACACGCTTTTTGATGGAACGAATGGATGAGTCTTCTGAAATTCGTGAATCGGTAAAGGCGGCCTTGCAGTGGTATGATGAAGTGAAATTAGAAGGAGTTCGCTATGTGAGTGGCGGCAATGAAAACGGTGAGTATTTTGTTGAAGATGAAGATGCAGTCACTTGGTATCGATTTTATGAAATTGGTACGAATAAACCAATCTTTTCTGGACGCGATGGTGTGATTAAACATGATATTCATGAGATCGAGGCCGAAAGAAGAAACGGATACCAATGGGGTGGTAGCTACGGCCAGTTATTATTGGAAACAGCAGAAACCACAGGATATTTCGTTCATAATGTGTATGCTCAAGTCGTGGGAGAAAGTAGTACAGATTCAAAAGGACGTTCTCTTGTTGAAGGCCAAGTAGAAAAATTGGAGGATTTTACTGAGAATATGAAGGCGATAGAAAATAAACTCGTTGTGGCAAAAGATGATTCTGGTGATTATGAATCGGTGCAAGCTGCAGTAGACGCTGTGCCAGAAGGAAATGATATGCCGGTGGAGATCTTAATTAAAAAGGGTGTTTATGAAGAAGTGATCGATATACCTACAGATAAACCGCATGTCACATTGATTGGGGAAGATGAAGAGAATACAGTTATTCGTTATGACAATTATGCAGGTAAAGAGAACGGTGTCGGTGGAACGATCGGAACAAGTGGAAGTGCAACGGCGTTTTTACGAGCAGATGATATGACGATCAAAAATTTGACGATTGAAAACAGCTTTGATGAATCTTTAGATGTAGAAGGTAAGCAAGCTGTTGCGGTGAATGCATCAGGAGAACGCATGGTTTTTCAAAATGTACGATTATTAGGGAATCAAGACACGTTGCTCGCTCACTCAGGTTCACAATATTATTATGAAAGTTATATAGAAGGAGATGTCGATTTTATCTTTGGTGCAGCGCGTGCGGTATTTGAAAACTGTACGATCCATTCGTTAGATAGAGGATCTGATAGCAATAATGGTTATATCACCGCAGCTAGCACTCAAGTGGACCAACCATTTGGTTTTTTGTTTTTGAATAGTACACTGACCAGTGATGCACCAGAAAATACGGTGTATCTCGGCAGGCCTTGGCAGCCGAGTAGTAATCCAAGCGCAATCGCGAATGTGGTCTATATGAACAGTCATTTAGGTGAGCATATTAAAGATGAAGGCTGGACGGAAATGGGCGGCTTTCAACCTGAAGATGCTCGATTATATGAATACAATAATGAGGGGCCAGGCGCTGTCGTAAATGATAGTAGAAGACAACTAAGTAACGAAGAAGCTCAAGAATATACGGTGAAAAATGTACTCGATGGCTGGACACCAGACATAAGCGTTGAATAATAGCCATTTAGAAATATAAAGAAGTCGTGAATGGATCTAAGTAACTGGAAAATATACGAGACGCTAGGGGAACCCGAGAGTGCCAAGTTCCCGCAGCGAGCGTATTTTTCCAGTTACGTTATGTTTATAAACTATGATAGAAAAGAAAATGTTTAATAAAAGTCAGCTATATCTGAAAATTATATGGCACAACGGTTGGGACCTGTTTCCATTTCCTGTTTTTCCTCTGAAGCAGGATTGATTTTTCCCATATTTGTCTCACGGATTTGCTGATAACTATTTGGCTGAGGAGGTAAGTTTTCAGTGACCATTTTTCGGAACGATGTTTCATCCTCAACATTTAATCCGTGGTTATTGGCAAATAAATCGCCTAATGTTTTTGCGACTGAACCATCTTGATTCATTTCATGATTCGTAGCAAAGTGGGCAGGTAAAACGATCAATGATGAACTAAGTTTCCTATAGCGATTGTAAAGCGTTTCACGCAAATCCCCTACCCAGTCTTCTGCCTTTCCTGCTAAATCCGGACGTCCAATCGAATCAATAAACAGAATATCCCCCGTGAATAAAAATTGTTGGTTCACAATGAGTGAAGTTGACCCGATCGTATGCCCCGGTGAATATAAAGCTTCTACCTCTATGGTAGCCTCACCAACAGTTATCGTATTTCCACCTTCTAGTGGCTCGTATTCATATGTTACTTCTGTGGCGTCTTTTGGCGGTAAATAATAACGAGCTTGAGTTTGTTCTGCTAATGCTTGTCCGCCAGATATGTGGTCAGCATGTAGATGGGTATCGATGGCGTAACGAATGGTCGCGCCTTTTTCTTTTGCAAAATGAACAAATACATCAGTCATCCGTGTTGGATCAATAACGGCAGCCTCATCACCTGATATCACCATGTAGGATAAACAACCTTTACCGAGACGGATCAATTGATAAATCGCGCCACCTTCAATATCAGCAATTTTTACGGGTTCTAAGTGCTCGCTCCAAGCACGCATCCCACCTTCTAGCGGATAGACATTCTCCATTCCAGCTTCTTTTAGTTTTTCAGCTGTTTTACCTGCTGAGATCCCTTTGGCACAAGTGATGATAATATCACGGTCTTTTGGTAATTCTTCTACAAGGGCGTCAACATCCTCTTTCACTTCTGAAAAAGGGACATTTTTATAAGTAAATGATTCACTTTCAATTTTCCAATCATTAAAGTCGCTCGTTTTGCGAACATCGAGCAAATACATTGGTTTTTGCTGAAGAATTTTTTTTGCTACGTGGTCCGTTGATACTGTTTGATTTGTCATTTGTACATTCCTCCGTTTCATCATAAGATGTCTTGCTACATATTATACCCAATTAGGTATTCGTGAAACAAATCGTTCTACGAATGCAGTCTGTTCTTTGTTACAATAGTATAAGATGTTCGATAGAA
>NZ_APML01000006.1 GCF_000359605.1 Gracilibacillus halophilus YIM-C55.5 | reverse complement strand
TCTGGTCCTTCTAACTGAATTTCGCCATTTTTAATCGCTTCATTATAAGCTTCGGAAGCCCTCGCTGCCTCTTGATCGACTTTCCCATTTTTACTCAGGACCCACATATTTCCAATCCGTTCTTTATCATACGCCGAAAAATCATATTGTTTTGCTGATGTGGCTTTTGAGTAATAGGCTGATGCATTCTCAGCTGTTTGTTCCTCGTATGAACGCAAACCACAATAACTTTACAAAATACTATATAGCGCTTACAAGGGCTATCTCTATTCCGCCAAGTAAAAAGCGGTTTAATCGGCACTCCGCCCCATACAAAAAAGACGAGGCTGGGACAAAACTAAATAGCAAGAGTAATGTTCGGATTTTTCCTTTCTAATTACTCTTTTGTCCCAGTCTCGCCACAAATTAAGTTATATGGTATGAAATCAATTAATTGATTTGTTCCTGAATAGTTTTTATTTTATTTAATTCATAACTAAAATCTATTTCTCTCTCAAAGTATGCAATAAAACTACTATAAAAGTTTTCAGCACTTTTAAATAAAGCATTTATAAACTCCTGCATTGGTAACAATTCTCTTATTATTTCCCCTTCATCAAGGGCAAATAATAATAAATCTTTTGAAACAACTTTCATTTCAATTTTCACTGGTTGGTCTGGAAAATAAGTCATACCATATCCAGTCTGCACTACATCTTCTACTAACTGAATTAAATAGCTCCATAATTGGTCAACTAAATCCCACAGACTAAAATCCATTATGAGATTGTTATAGTATTCGATGGTTATAGCACCATTTATATAATCAAAATCTAAATATTGATTATATTTTTTTATTTCTATTTCGTCGTCAATATTAATGAAATATCTATTTGGATTTTCAATGACCTCATTTAAATTGTCAATTTGCATACTTGGTCTTTTAATAAATGTCTTAATATTAAACATAAACTCACCTACTTAGAATATAATTGACCTATTTTCCCCTTATTTAAACCTACTACATATTCAATTCCATTTACAGTTCCAGATATTTGATATGAACTTGTTGTACCACGATTTATCAAAGTAGCTCGGTTCTGTTTCATTACACTTTGTGTAATATTTGCCACATCATCTACCGATAAGTTTTTATCAAGAAATGTTTGGCTCTTTTTAACAGTTCCATTCCAATATTCGGGGTGGTGCCTTTCTAATATATGTTTCATACCTTTTTTATCTAGTAAGAACTGTTGATTACCAAAAGTCATCTTCCTACTTTGGAAGTTTGATAAAGCATTAACAACTTTTTCAGGATTAGCCTTATTTATACCCTTATTACCAAACCTTCTTGTGGCCGTTCCTCCAATATCACCGGCTTTATCCATCAACTTTGCTGGCTTCACAAATGTAAAGAGGGACGCAAGAGCTTTATCAGATGCGCTAGCATTCGGATCAACAATAGTGGCCATATCTTCGGTAAAGAAATCGAATGTGGCTGAAACCCCTCTACCAAAATTACCGGGCTCATTTCTCCGCATGCCGCCGAGTACTTTTTGTTGATCTCTGAAACTCGGTTCAGGGTAATCTCCCAGTTCATAATCCTCGACATTTGACGTGCTCTCGATTTCTCCGTTCTCTAGTTTTTGCAAATAGGACTGTATCGCTCTTTTTTCTTCTTCAGACATGGTATTGGTATCTATAGAACTCTCTTGACGTAAACGTTCCATCTTATCTTGTAAGGAATTTGTATCCCGCTGATGCGTCAATGGCAAAAAGTCGGTTTGTTTTTTCATCAGAGTGACTTGATTTGATAGAGAGTGATACCGCCAATTGTCCTCAATTGTTCGCTGTAATTGAGTTGACATGAAGGCATATCCGCTTGTACTAGATGAACGCGCCATAAAAGTGTTTCCTACGTACTGTTTGAGCCCTATGCTATGCTCCAGGATATTGACATTTCTCGTGAACGCTTTTTGATTAGTGAGCATATGCTGAAATCCGGCCTGTTCCTTTGCTTCTGCAACAAAAGACTGAACACGAGGTAATTGATCGCTAAACCAGTCTGTTGTCCGTTCACTTGGCTTATGACTCGACACTTTACTCATTAATGACTCAATTTCCTGAAATGCGCTTTGCATCTGCTCATGATCACGTCTATAACTCGTGGAAAAATGCTCGGTTTGCCGATCAAGCTTGTTCATGACTTGAAGGCTATCATCTCTGCTTTCCACCATATGCGCAGTTGATGGCGCCGTCGCTGACGTGAGGTCAGAAACGCTATGGATGATCTGACGAGCGTCATATGCCAGTCGATCCAATTGTTCGTATGTATTGATGATATCATGTTCTTGTGCTTCTAGGTACTCCTCTTGAATAATCGCATGTTGGTGGGGATCAATCTCTTGTTGAAAGTCCTCTAGGTGTTTCGATACATTTTTTTCGAGCTGTTCAAATATTCCTTGAAACGCTTGAATCAGTGTACCATGAAAGACTTGAAAATAATCCTTTGCCGCATCTGCGGACTTTCCCTGAAAATCATCGAGTTGTATGATTTGATCGATATTTGATTGAATCTCATGTAGTTGGTCTTGGATGGCTGTTGTATTTCTTTTTAATTCATCGTGAAAAGCTCTTACTTCTGCAATATGCACCTGGCGATTGGCCATCTCCTACCTCCAGTCATAAAAGGAAATAATATCAATTATATTCTACTATATTCCTTCTATTACTAGAATAGGTATTAAAAAGGAATTTTCTTAAGTGATTAGAACTATATGATCCAAATGATCAGCCGCAGATCATTTGAAAACATCCACTTACGGACTGATATGCCCATATAGCCGAGAATCTGACTTCCTCTTCTTATTTTCCATTTTAACCCATAATACGCAATATATTTCGTTACAACCAATTATGCATTTTAGGAAAATGAAGTAAGAGGTTGTATTTTTATGAATGAATTTGAACAGGATAATTTTCTATATGTATTAGGGGAATTTTTCAAGAAGCAGCGTATCACAAAAGGATGGGCACAGGAAGAAGTGGCGGAGGCGGTGAACATGAGCACTCGTGCGATTCAGAAATTAGAAAAAGGCGAGCTAAACATAGCTATCACCCGATTCGTACCATTGGCAGAATTATTAGACGTACCCTATTCCTTTATAAATGAACAGTTCAAATTATATGGCTATTCATCCTTTCAAGAACAAGTCAGACAAGTGGCCAATCGAAAGGAAAAGAAAAAGAAATGACGACCATATATCGAATCACCGACAAAACATTAGCCATTCTGCCAAAAAGAGATGTACACGTTCGAACTGAAATTATTGAAATGGAGCAAGAGATCGATCATACCTCTGCTCCATTTCAAATCATCAAAGAAAACTGCATCCATTACGGTGCCAACTATGAAGGTCGAAAAAAATCTGTACAGCACCACTTAGACTTCCACCAAAAGACACCGATTCCTATGGCAGTCTCCAAAGGATTATATGCCATCCCCACCGAATCACCACACAATTATGATTGCAGCTGGCTTTTCTTCCACGGAATCAAAGATACTTTTCTTCAACCAGACGGTCTCCCAGCTGTTCGTTTAATCAATGAGCGCATATTGAACATCGACATTTCTCTATACACTTTGCAAACTCAGTATGATCGTGCGGGGATGTGTAAGGTTGTGTTTGAGCAACTAGACGAATAATCGAGGGCGGATTTTTCGGTGTACGTTATGAATAAACACAGAATCACCTTTTCAATGTTAAGATTAAAGCGCTATAATTACCGTTATTTCTTTAGTTTGTGGAGTATATAAAGGGAAATCATTAATGTTGCGATCGGATGTGCATTTTGTATCTTGGATTGCTTGTTCATCCAATAAGATAATCGATCGATAGGATTACTATTCCCATATAAATATTTTGATTTTATTTTATATGGTTTGATCATTCTATTGTAGGAGAATTTCTTTACCCCTTTGATAACTGCATGTAACAGAGCAATTAATGCTAACAAATAAGTTACACTGTTAATGACAATGTCTTTTGTTTGACCACTTATTAATGATTCTATATCTCCAATCAAAAACAAGTATAAAAATGCAATAAGATACGTTAAAATATTACTATATTCTGAGATCCATGCAATAACTCCATTTACATAGTGGGTGAATCGGCTTATCCAGTTTTTGTAAAACCATATAGATAAACTTTCGATTCGTTGATTTTCAAATTTTTCTGTTGCTGTTTGTGATTTCATTACAATATCATAAAAGGATTCATTCACTTTGTTAAAAGCTAATATATTAAAATGTACTCTCCTTTTTTGATCCGGTATTGATTTATTATTTCGTATACCTAAAAGGGATATTCCGTAATACTCCCAATTCCTACTTAAACGATCAATATTTAATTCGGCTTCTGTTTCACGATCAAGTTCTCCATTAAAATCATTTCGCGCCAAGGCATTAGGCTGTAGAGTTGGATAATCTTCAAATACAGATTCTTTATAGAATTTAACGTGATGATCAGCAAATTCGCTCTGTCCATTTACCGAACAGTAATATGTATCAGGGTCAATTGAATCTTCGTGACGTCTTCCTAATAATAAATTACCATCAAAATCTAAAATATTACCCGACACAGCTACTGTATGTGTATTCGGAGAATATTTTAGATATTTATTGACACATTGAAACATTTCCTCACGGGATATTTGATTAGGATGTTTTTGAAATAGAATTTCCTGCGCCTGATCTTCTAAATAAAAAAATTCCGCAATGTTTTGCCTAGATGTTTGCAAGAGCGGGTGATTACAAACTTCACCATTATCAAATGCATCTAAAGTTGCAAAAGTTGTCCTTTCAACATGTAATATGATCGTTTCAATGTCCTTATTGGAAGTGCTCTCTTTAGTTGATACATGATAAGTCCTGGGTAAAACGCCAGAATAGTAGACACTACCTGTACATAATTCTGGAGAAACATCATAACAATAAAAAGATTGAAAATCATAACCCTTTTGACTTTCAGATCTATCCATGACCTGTAAACAATTGTTCTGCCCAAATTCCCAAACAAGATTCGACTTTGAAAGAACTTTTAAAAGTGAATCGGTAAATCCTCCTAAAAAAGCAATTTCCTTCGTGCTTGACATGAATTTATATGTAACAGCTTCTACTAATTCAACGCTTTCACTTTTAATTAGTTTGCGAATCGTTCTTAAAGCTTTCTCTGTATAAGAAAATTTATACCCAAATCGAGTAGCCATTCGTAGTACGGTCATAGCAAAGATTGATTCTACAAATGATTGATATTCTTCATGAAGTGAGAATTTATCACGATTGTTGAGTAAAAATTGCTCAAATAAATGATCATTCCGAAAACTACCATCCGATATTCCTTTTATGACTAATTCCGAATCAAAAGTAGGATGCAAACCGTAATATATCTTATCATTATGATTACTATCATTATCAAAAGGGAAAACGTAATTTTCATTCACCTCATAATCACAAATAACAGAATACTTTTTATCTGGAGATCCTGTTAAGTATCTGATGAAATTAACACCATCAGCATCTTTTACTTGTTCATGAATGATCTCATTAAATCGTGAATAATCGTAATCTGATAACATTATACTGATCACACCTTATGTAATACTAGATGAAATTCATGTTCCTATAATTTTAAAAAATACTTGTACAAGTGCGACACTCACGCCTAAAGAACAAAAATGTGGACGAGGATCCGATCCCCTCGTCCAATTAGTCTCTACTGAATAGGTCTCTTGTGTAGACTTTATGTTCCACGTCTGTTAGGTCATCTGTTAGGCGGTTGGCAACGATGACTTCTGAAGTGTGTTTGAATTGTTGGAAGTTATTCATCAATTTTGAGCCGTAAAATTCCTCTGTATCCAATGATGGTTCGTAAACAACAATCTCGATACCTTTGGCTTTGATACGCTTCATTATTCCCTGTATCGCCGATTGACGGAAATTATCCGAATCAGTCTTCATTGTTAAACGATAAATCCCGACAACTTCTGGGTTCTTCGCTAGAATACGATCAGCTATATGATTTTTTCGTGTACTGTTCGCATCCACAATCGCACTGATCATATTATTGGGCACGTCTTCGTAATTCGCTAGCAATTGCTTTGTATCCTTCGGCAAACAATAGCCACCATAACCAAAAGATGGGTTATTATAATGTTCACCAATACGAGGATCTAACCCAACGCCTTCAATAATCTGTTTCGTATTCAGTCCACGTATTTCTGCATATGAATCCAATTTATTAATAATGCCAATAAGAAGTCGTTGAAGTAAGATCTTTATTAACGATCTTTTCCAACTCTTTATTATACGGCATAAAATATTCAATTAATTCTTTCTTTAAATCATTATCCATAGGTGGATATTTGTTAACTGGTTTTTGATTTATTTTATCAAATACCTTAAAAAGGAATGTATTTTTAAGAAGCTTTCTTGAATAATATTGAAGGAGATTACTTCTCGGTAGACTTTTCCTTTCATTTGACTTTATTTTATTATTTGGGAAAGTAAAGGAATTCTTTTCAACTTCTAAAAAATCTAAAGTATTTAAAATAGTATTCTTGGGATCTGCAACCAACTCTTCAAATAATATAAAATGCATTTGTTTTATATCAAAATATTTTAGATATTCTTTGACTTGTTCTATATAAATACTTCTATTAACATACCCCCTGAAAATATTTTCTTTCATAAATTCACTTTCACTTTCAACGCATTCTGTAAAAGATAACTTTTCCGCTCCTCGAACAATTGCATGCCAATAATTTGAATAGGTTCTTGCAACTGGCTCCCTAAATATCCAAATTAATTTTGCATTTGGATTCATATTATATATTCTAGGTGGAACTTTTGAAAGATAGGAGTATGTGGGCGTTTTTTCACCACATATTTGGCTTTCTTGAGCATTATAATAATATTTATCATAATATTTCTTATCTTTGAAATATAATTTGTCGTTATTAAAATAATGAAGTTCGTTATCTGGAATAAAAATATTATTATGTAATGATAAATAATCACTTAAAGTACTTGTACCTGATTTCATGGTTCCAACTATTAAAAAATCCAGTTTTTTCATGTGAAAACCTCCCTCAATCAATTATGTCCGTTCCTTATATTTAAAATAAAAAATTCCATAGCTACCAAGAATGAATATTTACTATTTGATATTATGTCAAGAAAATAGACACAGCGAATAGGAAGAAGGTTGTTTTCCCCTACCGCGCTTCACTTGCTGGCCTCTCTGGTAGGAGAAGGGGAACATCCCTTCACCTACCAGAGAGGGTAATATCATCTACACAGCTGTATTGATTAAGCGCTTGTAATTATAAAAGCTGACCACTGAAACATCTAATACTTCGCACATCTTCACTACACGAAAGTCGTGTCGGTGCTTGTAGATGAAGTCATAGATTACTTCTGGTCTTTTGCGAAGATGCCCATAGCCTTTTTAAGATAGCATTTTCCTCTTCTAGATCACGGATTCGTTTTTGTAGGTCATATTCCATCTTTTTTTCAGGTTGTACATAGCCACTACCAACGAAGACATCATCCTTACCTTGATTGTATTTCTTCACCCAATTATGAAGAGTTGGTTCAGCTACATCTAATTCCCGTGCAACCTCCACAATTCTCTTGCCGTCCTCCTTGACCATACGGACTGCTTGTAATTTAAACTCTTTATCATATGTTTTTCTCATTCTATGGACACTCCTGTAAAATTGTTAATTTCATTATACTTGAAATTCTCCCCATTTACCGTGTCCAATTTTTAGACTAACATCACTCCTAAGTATTAAAGTATAAAATGATTATCCGTTATTTTTGGGGAATTTCATTCCGTTGAAAATAGGGAAATTCAAACCGTTGTTGACACATTGTCTTTTTCAATACTTTACATTGATCTATTTACTTTTCACTTGCTCTATATATAAGTAATGTGCGAAAAACTTCAGCAAATATAGTAGAAACAATCGCCCCGTTAATTCCAATAAAGGGGATTAGCGCGAAATTTATTCCTACATTTGAAATTGCTGCCAGCGTACTGCTAGTCGCTATAGCTTTAGTATCCTTACTGTAAAACAGCTTGGCAACCGGTACATAATAAATACCTTTTAATATGTGACCTACAATCAAAAATGGAATTAGCCATATTGCTCCGTTGTAGGATTCATCACTCAGTATTTTAGTACCAAACATTGAAATTGGTATGGAGATAACACCAAATATAATTACAACGTAAAAGAAAATTTTCAATAATTGTTGTGATTGCATTTGCCTATTCTCTTGACGCAATCTAGTATACCTAGGTACAAAGGCGTTATTGACACTAGTATAGAATAATGATAATACCATTGATATTTGTACAGCTAATGAATAGATTCCTAATTGATCCAATGTCACAAATTTTTCCAATATTATTCGATCTGATGAGGATATAATCCAGCCACTTGCAACATGTGGCAATAATGGTAAACTGAAGATCAAACTGGATTTAATATAACCTAAATTTATGTTAAATGAAATAAATTTAACACAATATAACATTACAACTATTACTATTATGAAAAGCACAATAAATTGTGACAATAAAGCACTTTCTGCACCAAATCCCATTATTATAATAAAATACATAGTCAATAGCATAATTAATATTGCTTTTATTATGTTAATACTTACAAATAAACCAGCCCGCTCTTGAGCACGGAATAGGGACAAAGTTAAAGCCAATAAAGCATTTAGCCATGACAATCCTATAAAATAAAAATAATAAGGGGTAATAGGTATATTTAAAAATATTATATTACCTATTTGTTCATGAAGAATAATCATTAGTATCCCCATAATAGTTGAAAATGCAAAGACAAATATGAATATACTCCCTAAATATTTTTTTTGTTCTTTTTTATTATCCAAATAGTCATAATAAAATCTAGTCACGGCTCCATTTAAAGACAATAATAGGAGTATTTGGAGCATGCCTACTAAGGTTTGAATTGTCGTCATTATACCATACTCAGATGGAGGTAAATAATTAGTATAAACCGGCAACATAATAAACCCGATAAATGGAGTCATCATTCCACCTATGGTATATAATATAGAATTTTTTAAAAATTTATTTTGCCTTACTTTATTTATCACAATTGCTACCTTCTTTGTACTTCATAACTACCTCTGCGAATAAAAAGTCTATATAATCATCAATATCAATAGAATTTTCTTTAGACATAATATAGGCATAAGTCTCTTCAGTATAAATAGGATCATCTTTCAATATTTCTTCTGCTCTTCTGATATAAATTGCTCCATTTAACCTGTAATATTCTTCTAATTCTTGCCTTCTTTTTTTCTCATTATCTGTTGATATAAATCCATTCAAAGAATGATTATCAGGTAATATGTTCGTTAAATTAGGATTATAATCAACTTCAGAGACAGACACTACAGATTTTGCTTGCTTTACTTTAAATACACTAAACGCTTTAATTATATCATGACTATCTCTTAAAGGTGAGGTTGGTTGTAAAACACAAACTGTCGAAAAGTTAATATTTCGTTTTTCTTGAAACCAGGTTAAAACCTCTTTCACTGCATCCCATGTAGGGGATTTGTCTGTTGCTAAAGAATTATCTCTTAGAAAAGGCACATTTGCACCAAATGATTTTGATATGTTTGCATACTCTTGTGAATCTGTTGAAACAATTATTTCATCAAATTCATTAGAATTCTTCGCTGCTTCAATCGTATATGCTATCAGTGGTTTCCCATTTAATTTTTTTATATTTTTCCCCGGTAATCCTTTTGATCCACTTCTTGCTGGAATTATAGCAATTCTATTCATGTACTTCACCTAGATCATAAAAATTCTTTTTTAGATTTATATTTTTAAAATTCTTATTTGACTTTAAAAACTTAATAATCTTTTCGGATGCATTTCCCTTACCGTATGGATTTATCGTTTGTTTCGCTCTTTTTCTATATTCAACATTCATTGCCTTTTCTATTGCAGCCACTATACTGACTTTTAATGGTTCACAATTAATAACACTGTCCGATTGAATTCGACCTTTTTGTCTATCACCTATATTAACAGTAGGAATCCCAAAACTTGGTGCCTCCAAAATACCACTTGACGAATTCCCTAATACAAAGGCAGCGTATTTTAAACCTGATAAATATCTTTTCATCCCTAATGAAGTAAATGCTCTAGCATGTTCATTTAAAGACACATACTCATCTATTTTTTGATTGATAATTCGGCCATTAGCATCTGCATTTGCTTTTGTTATTAAAAAATTAATATTTGGAAATTCATTTATTGCTTTTAACATTTCATCAACTTGATATCCTGCATTCTCACTATCGTCTAATGTAACAGGGTGAAATGTTACCATAGCATATGGTTTACCTTCTTCTATATTGACGTATTTTGCAAATTCTCCTTTAGGTAATAAAGATTGACTCTTTATATTCTCAACACCAAGGCCACCCACTACATTAACCCTTGCTGGGCTCTCTCCTAACTGAATTACACGTTTTTTATATTCTTCAGTACTTGTAAAATGAAAATAACTTAATTTTGTTAAAGCATGTCTGATTGACTCATCTACTGCACCTTCGGTAGTTTCCCCACCATATAGATGTGCAATGGGAATTTTTTGGTTCATTGCTGCTAATGCAACAGCTAGAGTTTCATATCTATCTCCCAATACAATCAATAAATCAAGTTTATTATCTGCAAAATAATCTGCAAACCCCATTAAAGCTAACCCCATAGATTTTGATATAGAGGCGGATGAATCAGCACTAATTAACATTTCAATTTTTTTATCTATAATAAATCCATCTTCTTCTATTTCTTTATATGTAAGACCGAATTCAGGAGAGAGGTGAGCTCCGGTTACGATTAGATTAAGATGAAAATCCTCGTCATCATTAATTTTAGTTAATAATGGCTTTAATAATCCATATTCCGCTCTAGTAGCTGTTAATACAGCAATATTCATCATATCTCAATCAACTCATCTTCTTTAAAATTTTTTTTAGAAACCTTGCCTATGACTTCTTTCCATTTCATAGGCGAAATTCCATAGCCTGGCCTTTTAACCGTAATATTATCTTCAGTAAAAAGTTCTCCCTCTAAAATTTCTGTTTTGGCTACAATACTCTTTCGTGCAACCTCTTTATTACTTAGTTCTGATAATGTGGGTTCTTTAACGCCTGTACCTAAAGCCTTTTCGATATTTCTAATGTTTTGAACCATTTTCCTTAATTCTTTTGGTTCTAAACTAGCCTTATGGTCTGGCCCCTCCATTAAACGATCCAAAGTAAAATGTTTTTCTATTACTGAAGCTCCTAGTGCAACTGCTGCAGTTGGTACTTCAATACCCATTGTATGATCAGAATATCCGACTTCTAAATTAAAATTATTTTTCAAATCTCTCATTGCTAATAAATTCACTTCATTCATTGGTGTTGGATATTCAGTTGTACAATGCAAAATTGTTAATTTATTTACCTTATTCTCTTTTAGTACATTAACTGCATCTTCAACTTCCTTTTGTGTAGCCATTCCTGTTGATAGAATGATAGGTTTATTAAAATTCGCTATTTGTACTAAATATGGGTAATTTGTAATTTCACCGGAAGGAATCTTCCATAATGGCATTTCTAAATCATTTAGGAAATGTAAGCTTTCTATGTCAAAGCCCGTTGATAAGAAAGTAATATTCTTTTTATCACAATAAAGTTTTAAATTCTTAAATTCATCAAAAGATAACTCCAGTTTCTGTAGCATTTCTAATTGTGATTCGTCTAGATTGTCACTTTGTTCTTGATATGAAGCTTTTTTCGCTTCCTTGGCAACTGTGTTCTTCGCTATAAATGTTTGAAATTTGATGCAATCTGCTCCCGCATAGCAAGCTGCATCAACTAATTTTTTTGCCAACTCTAATGAACCGTTATGATTCACTCCTGCTTCTGCTATTATAAATACGCTCATATATAATCTACCACCTTACATGGATTACCGTAAGCAAGTGAATTTGAGTTTATATTACTAATCACATTACTTCCCATACCAATCACTGTATCTGATCCTATTGTAATACCTTGCTGTATAATTGACCCTGCTCCTACATGTATCCTTTTACCAATTATGGCATTGCTAATATCACTGACCCTGGAGCAATATGTGTATATTTTTCAATGGTTACATCGTGCTCACAAATTGCTTGAGAGTTAATAATTGAAAAATCCTCTAATTTTGTGTTTGCATTTACAATAGCAGATTTCCCTACAAATATTCCTTTTCCTATCTCACAATAATTACTTATAATGGCTGTAGGATCTATAATATTAGGCAAATAAAAACCTATTTTATGTAAATGGTTAACTAATTTAATTTTCGTATTAAAATTAGTTATTGTACCGATAGAAATAAATGCCTCTTTATATCCTTCAATATATAAATTCTTTAAATCATCATCAGTACCTATTATTGGTGTTTCAAGTATATTTTTTCCAATATTTTCTTTCTTATCAATAATCGCTATATCTTGATATTCACCTATTCTATATAACGTATCAAGAATGGATTTACAATGTCCTCCTCCTCCAACTAACAATAACTTACGATTCATTGTCTTCAAGTCTCTTTCTCATTTTTTCTAATTCATTATGCTGACCCATATCCATCCAAGAATGCTCACTTATTGGATAAACCCCTACTTTCTCACCTTTTTCTTGATATTTCTTAATAATATCAGGAAAGCCAATAGAAGTATTTTCAGTTAGTTCTTCAATAATAATAGGTTCTACTACATACATGCCAGTATTAGTAAAAAAAGAGAATTCTGGTTTTTCCTTCATGGCTTCAATTTCTCCATCGTCACCTACTTCAACCACCCCATATGGAATGGAAACATTTTTTAAAGAACAAACCATGGTTATTAAATTTCCTTTCTCTTTATGAAAATCATATATTTTATGATACTCTTCTTCAATTAAGATATCACAATTTGTAAGGAAAAAGGTTGTATTTACCTTCCCTTTCAATAAACTTAATCCACCTCCAGTGCCAAGCGGCTGTTCTTCATCTGCATAACTAATATGATAGTTCTTATCAATTTCATTAAAGTAAGATTTAATCATATTTTTTTTATGATTTACTATTAAATGAAATTCACTGACTCCCGCCTTGTTAAAGCGATTAATGATATGCTCGGCAATCGGAACATCTCCAATTGGAATTAAAGGTTTAGGTAGTATTCTAGTATATGGATAAAGCCTTGTACCAAATCCTCCTGCCATCATTACAACAGGCGTATCAATTTTTGGTTTATTTGCAATTTCATCTGTCCATGTAATTACAGAGACTAAATGTTTTTCTTCAGTAACAATTGGAATTGCCTCTATAGAGAATTCCTTCATTTTTTTCTTTGCAAGATGTTTATACTGTTCGAATAAATACTTGGGTTCATAATTAGCGATGTTTTGAACAGTAGCATCCAAATCACCTTTATTTAAAATCCACCTCCTGATATCACCATCTGTAATAGCTGCAACCAATGCTCCATTTCGACTGACAAATAACACTTTTTTTGCCACTTTATCTAATTGGGACATAGCTTCTACTAAAGTATTCTCTTCATCTATCATAAACTGTTTTACTTCCACATATATCCTCCTCATTTATTATTTAACCTAACACATTTAGTACTCGGTTAACTTCTTGAGAAGTCAAGTTAGAACTACAAGGTAGATTAATAATACTACTCAAATAATGATAAGCTTTATCAATTTGATGAGATTGCATATTTTTGTATGGTAATTGGTCATGTATTAAATCCCAAATTGGTCTAGCTTGTATATTTTGATCTGCCAGTCTCTTAATCAACTCTTTGCGTCCTAATTGATATGCATCCGATAGCTTTAATCCATAGAACCAATAATTTGGCCTAGTATTATCTCTAAAATCTATTAGTGATAAGCCTTCAATAGACTCTAACTCACTTTTATACAAGTGATAATTTCTTTTCTTCGTGTCTATGAATGTTTCCAATTGCTCGAATTGAGCTAGACCTAAGGCTGCTTGAAGGTTGGTCATGCGATAATTATATCCTATTTCATCATGTCTATAGAATAAATTATCACTTTTGGCTTGAGTCGTTAAGTATCTCGCCTTCTCTAATAATTCATTATTATTAGAAACTATCATTCCACCGCCGCCAGTTGTCATTATTTTATTGCCATTAAACGAGTAAATTCCAATTGTACCAATAGTACCTGCATATTTTCCTTTTAAATAGCCACTTGTATAATAAGTACCAATTGCTTCTGTTGCATCTTCAATCACAGGTAATTTATACTCGTCTGCTAATTCCATGATTGATTCCATGTCTGCCATATTTCCAAAGACATGCACTACTATAATAGCTCGAATTACTTTACTTGTTTTTTTATTTATTATCTTCCCATTTTTCACAAAACACTCATTTTCTAAAAAATTTCTTAGCTTGTCAGCATCCATTCCTAATGAATCATCACAATCCATAAATATTGGTGATGCACCACAATAACTAATAGGATTTATTGCTGCAATAAATGTTAAAGTAGGGGCTATTACTTCATCCTCTTCAGTAACACCTAATAATTTTAATGCAATATGTATACCTGAAGTTCCATTTTGCACTGCTACTGCTCCACCTGTATTCACATAATCTTTAATTTCATTTTCAAAATCCTTTATATACGGACCCGCAGTAGATACCCATTCATCTTCAATTGCTTTGGTCACATACGTCAGTTCATTACCATTTAAAGTTGGAACTGATAATGGTATAAATGATTGTGTCATAAAACCCCTCTTTTACTTAAATATTATAAATATCGGTTTTATATTTCTCTAAATTCTTTCTAAAGAATTCAATTGTTTCTGTTAGTCCCTCTTCAAAGGTATAATTTGGTTTCCAATTCGTTAATGATGTGATTTTATCATTTGAACCTAACAATCTATTGACTTCACTTTTTTCGGGACGTAGACGTTGATCATCCGTTACGATTTTAGCTTTTGGATTAATTTGTCGAATAAGTTCTTCTGCTAATTCGCCTATGGAAATCTCTTTTTGAGTCGCAATATTTATTTCTTCTCCTACTGTTTTATTTGATTTAGCAATTTCGATAAATCCATTTACAGTATCTTTCACATAATTAAAATCCCGAGTAGGAGTTAATGACCCTAATTCTATTTCTTCTTTGCCAGTCAAAAGTTGTGTAATTATAGTAGGTATTACAGCTCTTGCTGATTGACGAGGTCCATATGTATTAAAAGGACGCACAATTGTTAACGGAGTTTCAAAACTCCTGTAGAACGATTCAGCTAAACGATCAGCGCCTATTTTAGTTGCAGAGTATGGGGATTGACCTTGATATGGATGATGTTCATCAATAGGAACATATTGTGCAGTTCCATACACTTCAGAAGTAGATGTAATTAACAAACGCGATACATCTAGTTCACGGCCAGCTTGAAGTACATTTAATGTACCTTTAATATTAGTATCGACATAAGTATCTGGTGAGTGATAACTAAATGGTATAGCAATTAAAGCGGCAAGGTGATATACTTCATCTATATCTTTCATTGCCTCTTTGACTCCATTTGGGTCTCTTATATCACCTGTAAACACTTCAACCTCCTTCATAATTTCTTCAGGTAATGTATCTAACCATCCCCATGAATTGAATGAATTATAATATACAAATCCCTTTACCTTATTTCCTCTTTTTACTAGCTCTTCGGTTAAATGACTTCCAATAAACCCCTCTGCTCCAGTAATTAATATGTTTTTCATTGTAATGAGAACTCCTTTAACTAAAATTTAATTCCTTGCATGGTTCAATTCATTTAATCGAAACCGTAACCTCTCTCAATTAACTCAAAATATTTAGGATAGTGCGATATTATATTTGATCTTTGAAATTGAAATCAAAATAGTAAGTTTACTCATACACTTTTAAACCATTTGTGATATCTGTGATATCATCCCAGTTATATGCCAATTCGCTAGGGTCTATTTTTAATAAATCAGTACCTATCTGTACCTCAATTATTTCTAAATTAGTAATAGCTCTTATGGCGTGTTTAACCCCAAAAGAAATTTGAATAACATCGCCTTCATTTGCTTCTTGTACATGTGTATCCAAAACAACTGTTCCTTCACCTCGAACAATAGTCCATACTTTATTTTTATTATAATGTACTTTATAAGGTAAATTATGTTTTGATGTTAAATTGATTTGTTTAGTTAAAGATTCTGTCCCTTCTACGTATTTAGAATGATTTAGTATCCAATATGACCCCCAAAATTCTTCAGCATACATCAAATGCTCTGAAGTATCATCTATATATTCTTTTATTTTAGGACTAGATTCCTTATCAGAAACTAATATCCCTGTTGAGCTCGCAGCTACCACGGTATTATCCAGTCCTAATAACGTGATTGGAATATTTGTTTCATTTAAAATATGAGAGTTAATACTTCCTTCCATTTTCCCATTTCCGATAATATCATTGGACATTTCTTCAGTTAATGTATTCCAAGTACCTAAATCTTTCCAGTACCCGTTGTAAGGTATAACCGCTATGTTTTCTGTTTTCTCTACAACTTCATAGTCAAAACTAGTTTTTTTCATATCCTCATATTGCTCTATTAAATCATTATATTTTATGGGTAATTCCTTATCCACTAATAGATCAATAATGTATCCCATCTTAAAAGCAAATACACCGCAATTCCATAGTGCATTTTGTTTTATCAAATATTCAGCAGTATCTTTGTCGGGTTTTTCTCTGAAATTATTGACAAACTGAAAATCACTATTTTCAGTTTTTTTTGGTACTATGTATCCATATTTCTCAGATGGATAAGTAGGCTTAACTCCCATTAACGCTAATTCTGAATTAGACTGGTTAAGCGCCTTTTCCATTTCTTTAACTGTTTCAAAAAAACTATCTTCAACATATGGATCTACTGGTAATATCACAACTGTCTCATCTAAGCTAATTTGCTGAATCGAGTATAGGTAAACACTTGCTAAAGCAATAGCAGGAAATGTATCTCTCTAGTTGCTCCGTTATAACTGGTACATCGCCTAATTGACTTCTAATCATTTCTAACTGTGCTTGACTAGTTGAAATTACTGTATTTTGATCTAAGTTGCTTTTCTTTAATTGCCGCCAAACTCTTTGAGCCATCGATTCGAGGCTATCATCATCGCTTTTTAACAATTTTAAGAATTGTTTGGATCTTGTATCATTTGACAATGGCCACAAACGCTTACCAGATCCCCCCGACAATAAGACTAAACGCATTAGTAAATCCTCCTTCTAAATCCTATTCACTTAGACAATGTAGTTGCGACCTGAACTATCTAGTATTTTAGAAATCGTTTGTCCTGACGAAAAAAACATTGCATAAACCCTTTTATAATATTTAATTTTTATTTTTTCTTTAGTAATTCCTTGATAAAAATGTAAATAAATTTACTGTCTTCAACTAAGTACCGTTTCCACATTCGTTTTGGTTCTTTCAATAGTCGCCAAAACCATTCAAGACCTATTTTTTGCATAAAAACTGGAGCTCGTTTTATATTCCCGGCGATAAAATCTAGCGTAGCTCCAACTCCAATAGATATAGGGATATTGTAATCTTGATAATTATTATAAATCCACAATTCTTGCTTTGGTGCACCCAAAGCTACAAATAATATATCAGGTTTAGCTCTTTTTAACATTTTTTTTATTTTTTCGTTTTCATATGAGCTTTCTTCAAAACCTATTGGCGGAGAGTAATAACCGACTATATTTATATTAGGAAAGGTTTTTTTTAAGTTCTCAGATGCCTTTTTGGCAACTCCTTCTTTAGCACCTAATAAGAATATTTTGTATTTTTTGTTTTCAAAAGAACTACCTAGTATGGGTAGAATATCAGAACCAGATAATTTACTTTTAAGTGGTTTACCTAATATTTTAGATGACCATACAATTGGAGCACCGTCAGCAACTACTACATCAGCTGCTCTATATACTTCTGAAAAACTTTTACTTTTTCTTAATTTTATAATGTGATCAACATTACAGGTTACAATAAATCTATTATCTCCTCTACTTATAGAGTTATCGATAAATTTGGACAGGTCATTAAAATCATAATTATCAAAATTTATATTAAAGAGACTGACTTTTTTCATGACATCACCCTGATATTTTATTTAGAACTAGAATTCTGATAATTTTTATATATTTTATCAGCAACTAAATCCCATGAGAATTCTCCCCTTCTGAGAAGCGCCTTTTTTGATAAGTCCTTAGATAAATTCTGATTATCTATACATTCATATAATACTTCTAAAAGACTCTGCTTGTCGTACGGATTAAAGTATTTAGCGGCATTACCAGCAACTTCTGGTAATGAAGAGACATTAGATGTTATTACTGGTGTCTCGCATGCCATTGCTTCTAATAACGGCAAACCAAATCCCTCATAAATTGATGGGAATACAAAATATTCAGTTAAACTATAAAGAGACTTTAACTCTTTTTCGGGCACATATCCAGTAAAGATCACTTGATTTTCAAGACTATATTGCTTTATAATATTTTTTATTTCTTTGCTTCCCCAAGCACTCCTACCTGTAATAACTAACTTTATCTTTTTATTTTCTTCTTTATCATTAAGGAATTGATTATATGTTTCTATTAAAAAAGGTAAATTTTTTCTCGGCTCTATACTGCCCACAGTTAATAAAAATCTATCTGGCAAATGATAAGTTGCTTTCACTTCATTTAATCTTTCTCTATCAGTCACTTTATGAAAGTCGTTTTTAATGGATATTCCAGTATTTATGATTTTATGGCTAACTTGAGGAAATGCTTTAGAGATTTCGTCAAGTGAAGTTTGAGAGACTGTTAATACTTTTTTTGCACGGTTAAGGGCTATCTTCGACAATGGTTTCATATAAAGTTTATTTTTATATGAAAGTGTTTCTGGAAATTTCCACATCGTTGCGTCATGCATAGTAAAGAAGATATCATGTTTTATAAATATTGAAGGTGGAAAAGCAGGAAAATGGATTATATCTGGTTTATACTTTAATTTGATTAAAGGTATCCATAGTTGTTCACATAATATCTGAGAATTTACTGGACTTAAAACAGGAAAAATGTTATCTTTCGTTATCTCAGTTATCCATTCAGGCACCTCTTTTCTTAATAAAATATATAAAGTATCCTGATTTTTTAACTTATCGATTAAAGCACTTACTAAATTTTCTGTATAAACTTCAATTCCAGTTTTTGTACGAGCTAAACTAGTGGCATCTATCATAATCTTCAAATAAATCACCTATCCCTTGTTCTTAATAATAATATTATTATTCAATAATAATATTAACCAAATTAAATATATAGGAAAATGAAAAGTAAATATCTGATTGTTTGTGATTGCAATTATTAATATATAAAAGATAATTAATAGAAACTTGAAATCATCAATTTTCCTTAATTTATATATTATAAAAATTAAGAAGCCAAAAAACACAAATAAGCCATATTGTATAAGTATAGTAAAATAGTTATTATGTGGATTAATCACCTCAATCATTTGATATCCACTAATTATATCGTATTTGCCAAAAGGTGTTATTTTAAACAACTCAGTATTTCCAAAACCAAATAATTTCCCATAAACATTTGAATTAATATAAATGTCTAACATTTGATTCCATATAGGGGTTCTTGCACTAGTGATTGTTACAAAAAACTCTTTGATTATAGAAGCGCTATTACTAATCTGGATAATACTATATGGAATAAAAAATGCAATAAAAATAAACATAGGGATAAAGTATTTAATAAACTTACCTATATACTTTATACATTGTATAAAGAATAAGGACAGGATTAATGCAACAAATGGTGTTTCTCGTAAAGTACCAATACTTATAATAACTGTAATTACAACTATTAACCATCTAGATTTGCCTTTATTAAATAATAAGTTTAACAAAGCAACAAACAGACTTATTGAATCAATTGAGGCTGTAGAACCATAATACCCAATGAATGTTTCGAAGTTATATCCAAATATATTATAGTGAAAATTGTTTAGTTCCCTTCCGTTTAAATTAATGATATCTAAGTACAACAAAAAGGAAAGTAGCACATATAAACTATAAATTCTATTAGTTATTTTTAATAATACTTCAAGTTTAACTACTTGAAAACTTAGCAGGTATATCATTCCAATAAAATAAACTAAATAAATATAGTTAAAATTAAAATCCCTTAAGATTCCTAATCCTATAACTGATATTAACAAAGCAGCCATTATTAATACTAACCTATGTATAAGTAACTGCCTTAATATATGGAAAAATACAACTATATATAGTATAGTTATCAATAATAGAATACCCATTTGGTATAATGTATTACCATACTGAAAACCGTTTAGTGGAAAAGATAAAGAAATTATTGGTATTAAGTTCACTAAGACTAATACTAAACTAAATTCTCTTTCATTATATAACAACTTATTATACATATACATTTCCTCTCACGTTTACTTTCGATATAGGTTGTGACACTAAAGCATCTAATACAGTAGCAAAATGATTTTATTCTACTAGCCCCTCATATAATTCAAGGTTAGGTGAACCGAAAAAATTAAACAAATCTATATCTGAAAAACCGCTATTATTAATTACGTTCATAAGTCCGTCTGAATCTTCCACTAAATAAACAAAGCCTTGTTTAATTAATTCCTCCATATAGTAATATCCAGGAATTTTCAAAATAATTGTATTACATTTTAAAGCTAATCCCTCATATATTGCAGTTGAATATACTCCTACTTGAAATTTAGATTCAGCCAAATAAGTATGTAAGTCTCGTTCATTACTATCTACAACTTGAAAATTCTCCAGTTTGTTTGCTCTCACAAGGTCAGGATATGTAGTTTTCCAACGCTCAAATTCTCCAGGATGCAATTTATATACAATTTTGTAATCACTCATAGCTATTGCCGTTTCTAAAGCAATAGTGGAAAGTTTGTTACCTATAGTTCCTTGGGAAATAAAGAGAATTTGTTGTTTTTTATGCTCCATTAATTTTTTTTTCTTTATAATGTTATTATATAGAAAAGGAAAACCTAATACTTTTAATCTATCTTTTTTTATAGGAAAGTTTGATGCTTCTTTCCAATACTCACCAAACAAGTAAAGAACATCTGGGAAATATTCTTGATTTTTACTCCCTGGATAATTATAACCTAGATGGTACGGAGAAATTATTCCGTGCTGTATTTCATTTACTAATATTCCTAAATCCTTTGCTGCTTTAACTAACCCTTGTCTGGTATAAGAAACAACAAGAAAGATTTCTTTTGGTTTTCTTATCTTTAATAAATTATAGTGATAACGATATTTTAGTTTAAATTCCTTAATAGCTTTTTTGGATTGGTTAAATAAGTCTAAATTTACACTAAAATGGTTATTAATAATTTTTTGCAATTTTGTGATTTTAAATATTTCTTCCTCTGTAAATTTCACTCTCAGGAGCATTCTATCCTTAAAGGTATAAAAAAAATAAAAATCATTATAATTTCTAAAACTATCCTTTCTGCTAGTCCAGTGTTTCTTTAAATAATCTTCTTCAATAACTTCGTATTTATCACTTGAAAGTTTTTTTATTATAGGATCTGTATAAATGTCTATATATTTATTATCTACTCTCACCTTTCTTTCATGATCAAAAATTATTACATCAACTTCCCTGTTACTAAAAAAAGGATTCTTAGTTAACGAATTATAGATAAATGTTGGTAATGCTTTAAATTTAGACGAAAGAGAGTTTTTGGTAGTATGTGCTTGTCCAAATATTTCTCTTTGACGTGTTATTTCATTTAAAACTGGGAGTCTAATTAATTCCCACAATTTAACTCCATTAATTTGAATATCAAATAGTTTATATTTATCTTCTAAATGCCAAATTTCTTCACATATTTTTTTTGTATCTTTAATTTGCAATTTTCGCTTCCCCCTCTTATCCAATGATTTTTCGATTATGTATTTAAATAAAAAGTTCTGAGGAGCAAAAACTTTCATGAAAATCTTTACACTCTACTCAATAGGTTATTTAGTACATTCTTCGAGTAATTCAATTGCTATATTATCCCATGATTTTTCCTTTGAAGTTATCTTCGCAATGTCAACAAGACGTTGTTTATTTTGTATTCCTTTTTTTAGCTTTTGATTAAATTCTTTATAATTATCTGCTAAATATACAAAAGGCAAATTTCTTCTGGTTAGTTCTGGGGTTCTTGTCGCTATTACTGGCAATCCAGCGGCGCCATACTCATATAATTTCATTGGACTTCTACCAGAGTTACTATTTCCCTGTACCAAAGGCAATAAACCCACATCAGCGTATTTTAAATATGCAGGGATTAAATCATATGTCTTCGGCCCTAACATCCATACATTTTTACGGTTGTCAGTATTTGGTATATATATTGAAACCGGACCTATAACCACAAAATTCACATGTGAATTCCCGTCTGCTAAATTAATTATTAACTCCCAATCAAATCTTGAATCAACATTTCCGACATACACTGCAACCGGATTGTTCATTTCATTATATTCCTGTGGTTTTTTTTGAACACTTTGAAAATGTTCAAAGTCCACACCATTTTCTAATACTTTAGTCTTTTTATTATATTTATTTTCAAAATACTCAGCTACTGGCTTAGAAGTAGCTACGAATGTATTAGCAAATTCAGATATATTTTTTTCTATTTTAGAAGTGCTTTTTTTAGCTGTAGGCATTTGACTATAAATATCAGTAATTCGATAAACCCATCTTTTAGATTTTATATACTTTCTCATGTATAAGAATGACGGCTCATCCATAAAAACCAGATCAGCATAATCAAAGTTATACTTTTTTAAAATTGACTTTATTCTAGGAAATGTGATTGAGCTACAAAATAGAGCAACAAATTTACTATCAAGAATTGGTAATCGGCTATATGGGATAAAAGAAAAGGGGATGAAGTCAATTATATTTTTATATACATCATCCTTTCTACCAAATATTAATGAAATTTTACTATGAAGATCATTTTGCTTCGAAGTCTTTTTGTTAAATATATTCTTTAAAATAGTTATTATTGATATTGGTATTGATACAAATAACACTTCATGTCCCATTTCAGCATATTTTTTTGCTAAATGAAAACTCCCAACTTTAAATAATGAATTTCTATGTGTATGACTTAAAAAAACTATTCTCATTTAGAACTCCTTAGTTTAATGATGTTCTATTTTATACTATAAATTATTTAAATTAGTTTACTATAATAAAATACAAATTTAGATAAAATCTCTTAGTTTTCAATTTCTATTACAAAATGGTTGTATTGAAGCTTTTATATTTTATTGTTACTCTTCATGAATATTTTTTAAATTCTTATATCATTCCTCAATATGCATCTTTGGATCCGAATAAGACGATAAATGTCTTAAATATTAATTTGATATCAAGCAAAAGATTTCGCTCTTCAATATATTTAACATCCAACTCCACCCACTCTTCAAACCCTAAATTACTTCTACCACTTACTTGCCAATAACACGTAAGTCCAGGTTTCACTAATAACCGTTGTTTTTCATATGTATTATACTGTGCTACTTCATCGGGTAATGGTGGGCGTGGACCGACTAAACTCATTTGCCCTTTAAGTACATTGATTAATTGAGGTAACTCATCAATACTCGTTTTTCTTATAAAACGACCGACTTTCGTTACTCGAGGGTCATCTTTGATTTTAAATACTGGACCTTCTGCTTCATTCTGATCTAGTAATCTTAATTTTAATTCTTCCGCATTAGAAACCATCGATCGAAATTTGTACATTTTAAATTGTTTCTCTAGCTTTCCAACGCGATTTTGGTTAAAAAGTATCGGACCTTTAGGGTCTTCAATTTTAATTAAAATAGCAGTAATGATAAAAATAGGTGATAATAAAATAAGTCCAATGATGGATAAGCAAATATCCATCATCCGTTTCATGAATAGATAAAAGGGTGAATCATTTACTACTATGGATTGTTCTTGAACTACTGTTTGTTGTGTGACTGTTGATTGTCTAGAAGTCGATACAGTCAATTCCTTCACCTCTTCATCTTAATTTGACACGTTCGCTTCACTCTCCATGAGCTCTTTCATAAACGCCTTCACGTCTTCCCCAATTTCTTCATTCTCTAGTGCAAATTCTAATGTTGTTTTGATAAAACCTAATTTTTCACCAACGTCAAAGCGACGGCCGTCAAAGTCATAGGCAAATACGCTTTGGGATTCGTTCACTTTCTGAATCGCATCGGTTAATTGAATTTCGCCACCTGCGCCAAATTCGTGTGCGTCTAAATATTTAAAGATTTTTGGTGACAGTACATAACGCCCCATAATGGCTAGGTTAGATGGTGATGTTCCTTTTTCCGGTTTTTCTACGAATTTATTAACCGAATAACGCTGACCGATTTGTTCTTTGGGATCGACAATACCATAACGATGTGTTTCATCCTCAGGGACTTGCTGCACACCGATAATTGATCCGCCTGTTTCTTCATACTGATCGATGAGTTGTTTCAAGCACGGGTCATCGGATTGAACGATGTCATCACCGAGTAATACCGCAAATGGTTCGTCGCCAATAAACTTACGCGCACACCATACCGCATGTCCTAAGCCAAGCGGGTTCTTTTGGCGGATATAGTGAATATCGACTTTGGCTGGTTGTTGTGCCTTTTCTAGTAAGTCGAGTTTCCCTTTTTGGTATAAGTTATCTTCTAGTTCAAAGTTGTTATCAAAGTGGTCTTCGATTGCACGTTTCCCTTTTCCTGTAACAATAATAATATCTTCAATGCCTGACGCAATCGCTTCTTCAATGATATATTGAATCGTTGGCTTATCTACAATTGGAAGCATTTCTTTCGGCATTGCTTTTGTTGCTGGTAAAAATCTCGTCCCTAAACCAGCTGCTGGGATAATCGCTTTTCTTACCTTTTTCATCGTACTCATTCCTCCACCATCATGAAATATATTCTTCATATACGAAAACATTCAACAATTTTACATTTTATAATAAATATTAGGACTTTTCAACTAAAAGATTCCCATAAATTTCTTTCGTTTAATGCGGTCGGGTTGATCACCGACAACAAAGTCACCATTCACTAAGTATTGTGTATTTTCCATGAACCAGTAAGCTAATGAAGCATCGAATTCATCTTTCAGTATACGATATGCTTCCTGCATGACAAATCCTCTTGTAGTTGTATTATGCGCATCGGATGCAATAAAATGCGTTAAGTTCGCATCGATTAATTGCGTGCTAAATTTCTTAATTTTCTTGCCGAATTTCCCCGCAAGGCTCGCTGCGGTTACTTGTGTAAGGGTGCCATGTTTCACTAATTCATATAATGTATCTGGGTTCTCAATAATTTCTTTGTTTCGTTCTGGATGAACAATGATCGGTTTGATCTCTTGCATTTGCAAATCGTACATTAACTGTTTCGTGTAACGCGGGACATGATTGGATGGAAGCTCTACAAACAAATATCCACTGGTCTCGTTCAGTGGTAACAATTCATTGTCTTCAATTCCTTGGATCATTTCTCCGTAAATCCGCGTTTCTTGTCCTGGAAGAACCGTTAATGGTACATTCTCTTCTTGCAAACGCGTATTTAATTGTTGAACGGCTTCAATGATCTCGAATTTATAATTATCATACGTGCCGTTCTTATGATGAGGCGTCGCAATAATCGTGCGGATTCCCTCTGATACGGCAGTTTTCGCCATTTCGACACTTTGCTCCATATGCTTCGAGCCATCATCTACACCTGGTAGTATGTGACAATGTATATCGATCACAGATGATTCATCCCCTTTTTCAAGAATGAACAATGATCGTTCTTATCATTGTCCATTCCATTACTTTCGTCACAAATCTATCATAATTATAACAGGAATCTACCAGGAAGGAAACAGGCTGGGGTATAATTTATTTGTTAAATAAAGTTAAATGATACCAAACAATTTTTTCTTACGTAATCGTACGGGTTCATCACTAATGACCGTTTCCCCTCTTAACATATTCTTTACATTCAATTGCAGTTGTTCACTTTGGTGAGCACCAAATTCTTTCGTGATATATTGATACGCTTTTTCAAGTGCATAATCATTTGGTGTTTTTGCTCCAGATCCAAGAAAGTGAACGAGTTGATGTTCTAGTAATCTACGGGAGAACTTTTGAATTTTTCGCCCATTTTTCCCTAATAAACTCGTAGCGCTAATTTGGACAAGGGCACCTTTTTTGACAAAATCGTATATTGCGTTCGGTTCTTCGATAAATAGTGAATTTTTTTCCGGATGAATGAACACAGGCTTGTACTGTTTTAACTGCATATCATAGATCACTTCACTAAAATACATCGGCAGTTGATGGTTCGGTACATCTATCAGCACATAACTCTCACTACTTCCAATAGCTGTTACGTGATGTTGCTCGACTTCTTCTAGAAGATCACCATGGAGACGAATAGTCTCTGCTGCTAATATGATCACTTCAATGTTCTCTTCTTTTAGCTTAGCATTCAATCCATCTACCGTTGTATGAATATCGTTGATGAGGAATTCAGATGTATCAGGATGATATTTCGGTGCTGCAATGATAGTATGAACACCGTCACGTTCTGCTTCTCGCGCTATCTCTACAGCACCTTGCATATGATTCGGTCCATTTTCGTGTAAAGGGAGGATATACGGATGGATATCGATCATAGCGTTAACAGCTCCTTTCCGTTCTTTATTACTTCTAATATTGTTCTTTTTAAAGAATAACATAATATATAGGTCTTGAGAAGGATTTTGTTCTATTTTAAGAACATTACTTTTGGTTTATATATGGGTTATTTTGGTAATATCGGTTATGTTTCTGGTAGGACTGTTTAGTTTATCGAACGAATATGTGGTGACTTGCACTAAAAAAACTCCAGCTTGTAGGTCTAAGCTGGAGTTCTTACGTTCGTAATAGATATATGGTTAATTCCCATAATAATAGTAGTAATTGCTTCGTTTTAATTCACGGTCGTTAAGCACAACGCCTAATAATTTCGCGTCCCCTACTTCTAGTAATTCTTTTGCCTTCGTGGCTGCGTCGTATTCTGTCTGGTTACTGCGAACAACGAGGACGGCACCATCACAAAGATTTGAAAGAATTTGTGCATCGGTTACCGCAAGGACTGGCGGTGTATCGAAAATGACCATATCGTATTGTTCTAGAGCCTGTTCTGTCACAATTTCCATCGATTTTGAACCAAGAAGTTCAGACGGGTTCGGCGGAATCGGACCACACGTAAGAACATCTAAATTAGAGACGTCACTATGTTTGATGGACTCATCTAATGATAATTCACCAACTAACACACTGCTTAACCCGCGACGGTTGTCCACACGAAATGTATAATGCAATGTCGGTTTACGCATATCGGCGTCGATGAGCAACACTTTTTTTCCTTGTTGCGCAAACACGATGGCTAAATTCGCTGTGGTTGATGACTTCCCTTCTGATGGACCTGATGATGTGACAAACATTTTACGTAATTCGCCATCAACTGATGAGAACTGGATATTGGTACGAATCGTCTTGTATTGTTCCGATATTGGCGAGCGAGGATTCAGTTTTGTAATTAAGTGACGAGCTGTTGATTGGTTTGCTTTTTTCTTTCGTTTAACCATGTGCTCTCTCCCCTTTTCTAGCCATTGATCCTGATCCTTGCGCTGACGATCCTTGCGCTGACGGTTGATTCATGGATGTTTTTAACATGTCTTTTTCATCAATATGGGACACGACGCCAAGAATCGGCAATTCCATACGTTCTTCGACATCGGTTTCTGATTCAATCGTGTTGTCCATATATTCAAGTAAGAAGGCGAGTCCGACACCGATCATTAAGCCAAGCACAATCGCAATCGCAATATTAAGCATCGGCTTCGGGCTCACAGGTGTTGGGTTACTCGAAACCGTTGCTTCGGTGAGAATGTTGACGTTATTGACGTTCATTAATTCAGGCAAATCATTTTGAAAGATTTGGACCGTTGTATTGGCGATTTCTGTTGCCACATCTGGATCAGTATCGTTTGCCGTTAATGTTACGACTTGTGAACTATCGGTGCTTGATACCGTTATTTTTTCTGCAAGAGCTCCTGGTGAAATTGTTAAATTCACTTCTTCCACTACTTGGTCTAGAATTCGATTACTTGTAATAATATCATTATAGGTATTGATAATTTCTACATTGGAACGAATTTCATTTAAATTCACCGTTTCTTGTTCGCCTGAGTCTTGATTGACAATGAATTGTGTCGATGATTCGTAAGTTGGTGTGATGATCCAGAAACTAACAACTGCACTTACGATTGCAGCTCCTATCGTTAAAAGAATGATTAATGCGATTCGTTTTTTTAATACTTCAAATATTTCTTTCAGTGAAATTGTTTCTTCCATAACTCGTTTTACCCCCGAAATAGATTGAGTATGTAAGCAGTAAGCACAAAAGAAATTATAACATAATCTATTAAGTTTGTGATAAGCTTTTCAAAAAAATAATAAAAGAAAAAAAGTAAAGCACCTGTAATGAGGAACTTTACTTTAAGAAATGGTGAACCAGCGATTTCGTAGTGCGGTAAGTACGGCGTTGGTTCGATCTGGAACTCCTAGTTTTTTTAGAATGGAGCTAACATGGTTCTTGACGGTTTTTTCAGTTATGTATAGTTTCGTGCCAATTTTTTCATTGTTATATCCTTTGGTAAGTAGCCCCATGATTTCCCACTCACGATTTGTAAACACGCCTACCGGACGAGTTTCTTTCAGATTATTGATTTCTCGATAAGTACCTAATAAAACGGATGATAGTTCTTCATGCACATATGGTTGGCCGATCAAGATCTTCTGGATGGCATGTACAAGTTCGTCTTTCTCCATTCCATTGAAAAAGTAACCTTGTAACTGGAGTCGAAATAGATCGACTAAACCTGGGTGTTGTAAGTTTTCTGTCCAGACGATGATTTTTTTCCCTTGGTCTGCATAGTGTTGGATAAGTGGTATGGTGTCGTGATGTGAGTCGATATCGACAACGAGCAAATCAACAATATATTTCGACAATTTCTCTTCTTCTTGCGGATTCATAACGACTGTTTCATATCTTGGAAATGCACTCCGAAGCACGCCGACTAGTCCTTCTCTGTACACAGATGGTTCTTTCATAACAGCAATTCTCATAATTCTATTAATTCCTCCTTTGAAATGTTCCTTTCGTAATGAGATATCCAGGGAGGTTGGTCATGATGTTTGCACTCATTTTTATACATTGAAGGGCTAATTCTAGCGAGATAGAATTAGCCCTTTTGGATTATACAGTAGGCTAAGCTTTCGATTAGTTATCTCTTGTATGGAATTTTTGCACTATGATTATAATACCTTTTTCGCCTTATTTTGACAAGAAAATCATTGGAATAAAGCGGAAATTCATACTTTTTTACCGTTTAATTACATAAATTGTCATTAAACTAGTTAGAAATGTTTAAATTTTTGTTTATGAGTCGGTTGTGCGTCACGCTAGAATTCCGTACGTCAGGCCAGAATTCCGCGCGTCAGGCCAGAATCCTGTGCGTGAGGCCAGAATTCCGTGCGTCACGCCAGAATTCCGCGCGCCAGGCCAGAATCTCACCCACCACGCTAGAATTATCGCACCCCACACTGCCAGATCCTCTACAAAACAGGAATTTTCACGACCTTTTTCTTACAAGAAGGAATTTACCCAAAATTGTCGAATATATGTAGCGTATGAAAAGGAGGTGAAATCATGATTATCAAAAAACTCACCGTGCCAAAGCGGTTATACTATCTGCGGCGGCTGTTATCACGGCTGAAAAAGCAGAGCCCGCATCGCAAACGGTTGTTGCAAGAGCTGAACAATCTTGAAAAAGGCTACGAAGCTGAGGCTGCCTTGCCCTACTACATTCGGCGCATCAATGCCGACATTAGGAAGATGGTCATTCTTCATGATCTCCGCTTACCCGCTTCTGATGGCTCCCATTTTCAAATCGACTGCTTACTTCTTACGCCCTCATTCGGTTGCATTATCGAAGTCAAAAGTCAGAACGACCGCTTCACTTTTACCCAAAATGCGAACAATTTCCATTATGAGAAGTATCCGATGGACGACCCGATTCATCAAGCCAAAGAGCAGCGTGATCAGTTACAAAAATGGATACGTGTGTCGAATTATCCGATTTTTTATTTGGTGGGGTTGGCTGATGCGCGTGCGAGTGTTCATGCTGATGAAAGTAGTCAGTGGGTTCATCAAAAGATTATGCATTTTAAACGATTAAAGTCGACGATTCTTACCTTTTATGAGAAGTATCGTCGCGAACGATTGAGTATGCGCGAGGTGGTGCAGATCGGTGAGCGATTGATGGAAGCGCATTGTGAGCCGCGGATTGATTTTCAAGTGGATGCAGATGATATTTTGTGTGGTACGGCTTGCCCTTCGTGTCAGCGGCTGGGGATGCAACGGTCGCGGTATATCTGGAAATGCAAGCATTGCGGTTGTCGTTCGAGGGATGCGCATATTGAAGCGTTTATTGATTATTTTTATTTTGTTAGTGATCAAATGACGAATATGGATTGTCGGCGTTTTTTGCAGATTGAGAAGTCACATACGGCATGGACGCTCATGAATAGTAGTGATATGTTAGCGCGTGATGGCTCGACGAAAGGGAGCGTTTATTTTATGGAAAAAGGGAAATGAGGGTGGATTATGCGTGTGGTGTGTTGGCGTGCGAGATTCTAGCGTGGCGCACGGAATTCTAGCCTGACGCGCGGAATTCTGGCGTGGCGTGCGATATTCTAGCGTGACGCACGAGATTCTGGCGTGAGGTGCGGAATTCTAGCGTGACGCTCAACATTCTAACGTGACGCACAGGATTCTCGCCTGACGTGCGGAATTCTGGCGTGACGCGCGGATTTCTAGCCTGACGTGCGGGATTCTGGCGTGGCGTACCGGATTCTAGCCTGACGCTCCACACTAAATAAACATCCTCGCGGGGGAGGATGTTATTCTTTGAAGGTGCCTTCGGTGAGGCTGTCGGCGAGTTTGCGGCGGTCAGATGGTTTTTCACGCTCTTGGAGTTGTTCATCGAGTTTTTCCATCTCATCTTGATAACCGATCGCAATCACAGCGTGCACATCATATTTTTCTGGAATGCCTAATTCCTCGCGTGCTTGATCTTTATGGAAGCCACCCATTGCGTGTGTGATCAATCCTTTTTTCATCGCTTGAAGAGAAAGGAAGCCCCAAGCAGTGCCAGCGTCGAATGCGTGCGAACCGCCTGCTTCACGGTCGGATAGAATGAGTACGTAAGCAGGTGCTTTGTCACACCACACACGATTTCCATCCATAATAAAAGATTGGAAGCGCTCGCGATCCTCCTGATTACGTGCGATGACAAAATGCCACGGTTGTTTATTGCTACCAGATGGTGCCCAGCGTGCTGCTTCCAATACACTCATGAGCGTTTCTTCGTCAATCTCTTCATCCGAAAATGCACGCGGCGACCAACGTTGTAAAAACATATCATCAATTGCGTAATCCGCTTTTCGGTAATCTTGTACATTTATGTTAGCCATAATAGATTTCCCCCTGTCTATTTTTTTACCACTCTATTATAAACACATTTATCACCACCACTCAAAACAAACGCACCAAAACAAGGCATCTGTCATAGCGTATGATATAAGGAGGGATCAACATGCGTGACATCTTTTCTTTTTTCTTTATGATGATTTTCGGATTCATCGTGTTTGTGCCGTGGCTTATTTTTGTCGTGCCGATGATTGGAATGAAGACGTTTCTCATCCTTTTAGTGGTCGTGATGGTCGGATTTGTCGTTGAAGGTTGGATAAAAATGAACAAATTCCGATAAATTTCTAAAAATAGGCAGGAATCTGTCATTTCCTATCGAATTATTTTATTGTAATAAAATTGGAAAGGATGGGAAAGATTTGTATGAGATCGGACATATCATTCGCGACTACCGCAAAGCATTAGGCTGGTCGCAAAAGCATTTAGCTGGAAAAGTCAATTGCTCGCATTCTCAGATTAGTAAAGTCGAAGCAGGGAAACACACGCCGACACAAGAATTGTTGGATCAACTGGCAGAAGCTTTACACGTCAAGGAACTTTCAACCATTTATCAGACGGATGAACAATTGAAGCAAGAATTGTCGACTTGGAAAGACGCACTAGACAAAATGTACTTAGATCAAGCTGAATCGATCGCGAAACGCTTAGAGAAGATGTTCCCCACATCTCATTCACATTATGTCAATCATCTCTATTCCCTTTATCGATTTCGCCATGTATTACTCATGAACGACATGGAAGAAGCGAACCTAAAGCTTGTTTCGATGGAATCATTGGCTACGCTGCTAGTGAAGGAAGATTCATTCCAATGTTTGAAATGGATCGGCCTGTACTATTTGAAAACACACGAATACTTAAAAGCCTTCCACTATTTAAAGCGTGCGATCGATTTGGACAACCACTTCTACGAAAACGATCCCGAAATTAATTTGCTGCTTGCTTTTTTACAATATCATATGGAAATGACGCACAATTCAACCGATCATGCCCGCTACGCCATGAGGCTATATCGGGAAGATTACAACTTCATTCCTACGTACTTCTGCTTCTTAGTACTCTCTGCTAATGATATTCTACGAAAAAATCACGAAAACGCTGAAAAGGCATTGGCCTCACTGATTTATCAATTTCCTAACGATCCGCGATTAAGCATGTATAAAATTTTGTTCCTGCGAAGATTAGCGATAGCGCAATTTCAACAAAATAAGGTACAACCAGCGCTTCAACATCTACGTGATGCCATTCAATTGGAGCGTCGACAAGAGAAACGGATTATTTCCGTGTATCATGTGGCCACGATCTATTTTGAAATGGGTAAGTATGAACATGCTTTAGATTATGTAGAATCAGGGTTAACGATACAAAAGAATCAAACGTATCGCTATCATTTGGAAATGTTGAAATACAATATCAACGGGCGCGCTTCAATTGACCATATTGAAAAAGAAATCATCCCTTTTTATGAGAAGACGGGAAATTATCCTGCCCGATTCGATTGCTATAAATTCATCGGCCAATCGTATCATAACAAACGCAATTATAAGGGAGCTGCTGTGTATTTTTTAAAAGGGATCGAACTTGTAGCAGAGGCGCGTGAACGATATCGAACGAAAATTACCACGAAACACCAGACATAAGGAGAGCGCTACGTGAAAAAATAATGCTATAGGAGGTGGGTAGGATGGCGAAAGATGTCATGTGTGAGGTTAACAATTGTAAGTACTGGAAAGAGGGTAATCGCTGTATTGCCGAGAACATTTATATCGTGAGCCATAACGGGAAACAGGCAAACGATGTGAAAGAGACCGATTGCCAAACCTTTGAACCAACCGTCTGACTGCCTTCTTTAATGACCTCAGCTAACGCAAGTGGTTAGCTGAGGTTTGTTTGGATAGAGGGTGGTTGTGATGTCTGCGCGTGCGATTCTGGTGTGGCGTGCGTAATTCTGGTGTGACATGCGGGATTCTGGTGTGGCGCGGGAGATTCTGGCGTGACACACGGAATTCTGGTGTGACGCACATAATTCTAGCCTGACGCACGGAATTCTGGTGTGACGTGCGGGATTCTGGCGTGACGCACATAATTCTAGCCTGACGCACGGAATTCCCGCGTGACGCACTTACGTTATTTCATTTTTTCAGGTAAGGCGACGATGGATTCGATTAATCGATTTAACTTGGTTTCGATGCGGTGTAATAAATAAAAAGTCACCGCGATCGGAAAGCCCAAATCTTTGATAAACGACATCCACGTTTCATCCATTTCATTCACCTCCAAGGAGTTTGCGTATAGCAAACTCCCTCACTTCCATTATAATTCAATTGGAGTTACATTTCGTTCAACGATGCGGGCGCTTTTCTTGCCTACAAGTTCGCCACCTGAAGAGAAAAATGCATTCTGAGCTAAGATCGTATCCATCGCCTCGTTCACCGCTGCTGTATCAACTGGTTCCACTGGATCATCCAGCGACACGTTGACTGTATGACCTTCTTCATTTTCGAATTTCAACTCAATCTTTTTCACAACAATCACCTCCTTTTCACTCGATTACAGGCCAGCGATTACTCATCCGCCATGATTAATTCCGTATCATCACGCTCGATTTTGTTCAGCGTGCGGTTTTGAAGTGGTGTTAAGACCTCGGTGATGGCAAACAATTGATCAGCAGTCGCGTCCAGTTTGACATTGTTGAATGAACGTGTGGCATAAACGGTGTCACCAGACACTGGATCAACGCCGTTTTCAAACACAAGCTGGAGACGCGAATTCGTTCTTTCTGTAACGGCCATATCGCTCACCTCCTTTCACCCCTATAATCAATCCGGTAGCGAAAGAGGTGTGTAAAATGTAAATTCTTCAACTCACGACAGAATTATCACCCATGAGACCAAAATTACACGAATCACCCCTTAACCAACATAAAAAAAAGCCAGTTTGCACTGACTTTTGCTTGCGCTATATTCTTTGATTTTTGCCAACAAGTTTCTTCAAGCTAGTTAAAATCGGTTTTTGACCATTAAATACAATACCGGACAACTCGGCAATAATTTGAATCCCTAAAATAATAAAAGCAATAATGATTAGTGAAGTAAGCATTGTGGCACTATTAAAGATAATTGCCATCATACCAAAAAATGCGCTAAACGCATAAATGATTAAAACGGCTGTGCTGTGGCTATATCCCATTTCAACCAATTGGTGATGAATATGTTTGTGATCGGCCTTTCCGATACTTTGACGATTGATCATGCGTCGGATAATCGCAAACATCGTATCAAAAATAGGCACCGCAATTACAATAATCGGGATTATAAAACTAAATAAGGCCACATTTTTAAATAAACCAAGCATGGAAATCACAGCAATCGAATACCCTAAGAATAATGCGCCGGTATCTCCCATGAAAATTCTTGCCGGGTAAAAATTGTGGTATAAAAACCCTAGACAACTGCCGACTAATATAATCCCTAAGTACACGACAATCATGCGATAATCCGTGATTGCGATAATTAAAATACTGGTAAGACCAATTGCTGAAACACCTGCAGCAAGGCCATCTAAGCCATCAATTAAATTGATCGCATTGCTCACACCAACGACCCAGAGAATCGTTAGAATAAAGGCGAAATTATCAAAATGAACAGTACCGAGAAACGGCATTGTTAATTTATCAATCATCAAACCAGACGAGGCAACTACAAGAGCTGCTCCAACTTGTCCAATAAGTTTCTGGTATGCTTTTAAGCCAATTAAGTCATCTATCAATCCGGTCGCAAAGATAATTAAACCACCGATGATTAGTTCTAACATATGCGGATGCTCTGGTTGAAGATAAAAGAGCCCCGCTGCAACACCGATTACAATCGATATGCCCCCAAGGCTTGCTTTAATCTCCTCATGTTGCTTCCGATCTTCATCTGGTATATCAACTGCATTTAATTTAATTGCTAATTTTTTGACGAGTGGTGTTGAGCCAAACGCAACCATTGAAGAAATGATAAATGCGATGACTAACTCCATAATATTATACATACTAAGCACCTACTTAACGATAAGGTTGACCGTTTATAAATTTTAACATATTACCAACCGATTTAACATAAATTTCTTAACAAGTCTAACCATCTACTCTATAAAAAATTCGTATCCTCTTCAGTGTATTCGTCGGTAGATAGAAAAATGCTCACGATTGGAGCACTCTTCCTTTAGTCTCTACTAAACAGATCTCTCGTATAAACTTTGTCTTTCACAGGTTGTAAGTCATCTGTCAGACGATTAGCAACAATGACGTCAGCGATCGATTTAAACTCTTCAAAGTCACCAACGACACGAGAATTATAAAAAGTTTCATCTGTTAACGCAGGCTCATATACAATCACTTCGACACCTTTTGCTTTCAGCCGCTTCATGACACCCTGTATCGCCGATTGTCGAAAGTTATCCGAATCTGTTTTCATTGTCAGCCGGTAAATACCGACAACATCAGGGTCTTTTGCCAAAATACTCGCAGCGACATGATCTTTCCGGGTACGGTTCGCGTCCACAATCGCTGCCATAATATTATTCGGTACATCTTCATAGTTCGCTAATAGTTGCTTCGTATCTTTCGGTAAGCAATAACCACCATAGCCGAATGACGGGTTATTATAGTGTGTGCCAATTCGAGGATCTAAACCAACACCTTCAATAATTTGTTTGGTGTTAAGCCCTCTTACTTCAGCATACGTATCCAATTCATTAAAAAACGCAACGCGCATAGCTAAATACGTATTGGCAAACAATTTAATCGCTTCTGCTTCTGTTGAATCGGTGAAGAGGATCGGAATATCTTCTTTAATGGCACCCTCTGCCAAAAGGTTCGCAAATGTTTGTGCCCGTTCAGACTGTTCGCCGACAATGATTCGAGAAGGATAAAGGTTATCATATAAAGCTTTTCCTTCACGTAAAAACTCCGGTGAAAAAATAATATTATCGGTTTGGAACTTCTCACGCAATTCCAATGTATAACCGACAGGAATCGTAGATTTAATCACCATTGTTGCATCTGAATTGATCGACAATACTTGATCAATCACCGCTTCGACCGTACTTGTGTCGAAATAATTTTTGTCCGGATCATAATTGGTCGGCGTTGAGATGATGATAAAATCCTTATCTTGGAATGCCTTTTCTGCGTTGTTCGTCGCTACTAAATTCAAATGTTTATTTTCTAAATATTCTTGTATTTCTTCATCAATAATCGGTGATTGATTGTTATTAATTTGATTGACCTTTTCCTCTACAATATCATAAGCCATCACTTGATGATGTTGTGATAACAATACCGCATTGGATAAACCAACATATCCTGTTCCTGCTACAGCAAGTTTCATTTCTAATCCCTCTTTGATTCTTATATTTTATCGTGAGTAAACATCTTATATATTAACATATTCTGCATGATTTAGATAGCTTTTAATAAATGTTTTAATAGGTGAAACTTTTTTTGACAGTTGTACGTCTTATTCTATGAAAGTTAAAATCTATGTAAGTTTTTATATAAAAATGTCAATATTTTTCTATGAAACAATTTACCTTATTTACATTTCATAGTAAAATATAGCTTAGTGTTTATCTGAAATTCAGGAAATTATGGGGGAGAGCATATGGCTAAAGAAGATGTCGATTCACGTAAAACATTGAAACATACGAAGAAAAAGAGAAAACGCAAAATTATTTTGTTTTCAATACTTGTCCCTCTGCTATTGCTTGTTGCTGTCACTTCGGTGTATGCCTATGATTTATTTACGACAGCTCAGAAAGTAGCAGATGATTCTTATGAAGATGATGGTCGGGAAAAATCAGAATTACGTGCACAAGAAGTCGATCCCGGTAAAGATCACGTGTCCATTTTGTTCGTTGGTATTGATAACAGTGAACACCGAGATAATGAAGGAAATGCCTTGTCAGACGCTTTAATTCTAGCCACATTAAACAAAAATGATAACAGTATTAAAATGTTAAGTATTCCGAGAGACTCTTATGTACAAATTCCGGAAGTCGGTTATCAAGATAAGATTACACATGCCCATGCTTTTGGGGGTGTGAATGCTACTATCGAGTCTGTAGAAACGATGATGGATGTTCCCGTTGATTATTATGTACGGCTGAATTTCAATGCATTTGTCGATGCGATTAATGCATTAGGTGGTATAACCGCTGAAGTTCCGTATGAATTTTCTGAGTCTAATTCTGATGATGAGAAAAATTCGATTCACTTATACCCTGGTGAACAAGAGTTAAATGGTGAAGAAGCATTAGCACTAGCACGTACGCGTAAGCTTGATAATGATATTGAACGTGGCAAACGACAGCAAGATATTTTACAAGCCATCATTCAAAAAGGGACGTCCGTGAATGGTTTGTTAAAATTAGATGAAATGCTTGAAGCCGTCGGAGACAACATGACAACGAACATGACATTCGATGAAATGAAAAGTCTTGTTTCCTACGGTACATCTGGCAGCTTTGACATTGAGACATTTACGCTTGATGGCAGTGATTTAATGCTAGAAGGCATCTACTATTACCAATTAAATGAAGCCGACCTAGCCGAGAAAAAACAGACATTACAAGAACATTTGGAGTTGGATGAAGAAGAGAATGGACAAGAATCAAACGTAGATGAATCTATCCAATCAAATGACGAGGCAAATACAGAACAAACCGATTAAATGAAACTCGCCCTTAACGTTTCGATTACGTTAAGGGCTTTATTTTTAAGAAATTTGCTTATAAAACCGAACCGTTTATGCTTTTCACGTGTAGTAAGGGTGAAGGGGGGAACGAAAATATGGATGATTCGCCAAGCAAAGAATATTTTTCGGAATTATATAAGAAATACGCGAACTTCGTATATCGCACTGCTTATTTTCTCACAAAGTCTAAAGGATTAGCTGATGACATCACTCACGAAACATTTATACAAATCATTCGCAAATATCACTTATATGATCCTTCAAGAAACATAGAACCTTGGATATATAAAATCACAATAAACATTACCCGTAATGTCATGCGGAAACAGAAACTTTTTTCTGTTTTTGGTAAATCGAACATCACGACAGAACAACAGCATATAGAACATACGGTACTTACTAAAGAATCCAATGAAGAATTATGGTCCGAAATTATACGATTGCCACGAAAAAGCAAAGAAATCATTATCTTACATTTTTATTTTGAGTATACCCTTTTTGAGGTAGCTAACATATTAGGTATACCTTTAGGCACTTGCAAATCTCGACTGCACTATGGATTAAATAAATTAAGAAATAACGAGCAAGTTGTGAAACAAATGATACAACATAGGATGGGAGGAAAATAAGAAATGTCTAATGATCAAAATCAAGAGATTAAGAAGGTAATGACCGATAATCTAAATCTACAATCAACTTCCGTTCATTTTTCTGATATATGGTCTCATGCGAATCAACAAAAGAGACGACAACACTTTATTCGGTTGGCGAGCGTACCGGCTATATGTATGCTTGTTATAAGCTTCATCATATGGACGATTCAATCACCCATTTACACGTTACATGACAGCCACAGTATGGACTCTATTGCTACCAAAGAAATGCCAACAATCAATATCAACTATGAAAAAAGTCTGTTAGAAGACAAAGGTTATCAAATAGAGGCAAGCTCTCTTCCTAATACAGCTGAACAGACACCAACAAGTACTAAGGATATATTATATCAATCGACCTTGGAAGATTTCGTTTACAATGCAGATGCTGTAATTAAAGGAAGGATCCTAGGAACAAAATCTTTCATTTATAAAAAGAACCAAATGGCATATACAAAAGCAAAAGTACTAGTAACGGATACCTATAATGATTCATTACAAAAAAATCAGATCATTACCATTATTAAGAGAGGGGCTATCATCACAAAATATGAATATATGATGACGATGAATATGAATGAGAAGTTCAACTTTACGGAAAAGGAATTACAAAAAGCAAAATCAGAAAAAGTAATAGCCTACAATTATGGAGAGTTGCTACAGGCCGATGATCAAGCCTTTTTTTTCTTAACAAGGGATAATAGTATCGTCCCAACTAAGGAATATGACTTTAATACTTATGGTCCAGTTGTTAAATACAAAGATAAGGAAATCATTCGAGAAGTTCAAACCACTCCTATAGAAGATCCATTTAACTTAGATACATTTTATCAAAAATATCAATACCAAGATCTAGAAACACAGATTGAACAATATGTAGAAGCAAAAGGGGACTATTCAAAGGAATCAATACGACAGATGGCTTTCCTATCACTGAATACGAGTAGACAACATACGGTTCAAAACAAGGACAATGCCAGCGTCAAATATTATGCGAATGGTTTAGTAAACCTAGAAATCCCTAAACAAACCGTAGTCGTAACATTTGCAACAGATAACAACTCCGTAATAAAAGTTCTTGTTAAACCAAATGAAGAAAAGATACTCAAGAGTATATTTTAAGCACACAATACAGCAAAAAGTATTGTGTGCTCTTCTTTACATCTCATCTAACGTTTTATTGATATAATATAATGAATCCTTTGCACTTAAAGGACTATGTCCAAGTTCCGCATTTGCATACAAAACTAAGTCAATCGCTTGTGAATATACTCGATCTTCCAATCCAGCAATACCAGAAAAAAATGGATTCATATGTTTATCAACATCTCTCGTACTTGATAAATTCTGCAAATACCGTATTGGAGGCACATATTCAATATCTTTATAAAATTCAGCGACATTCAATCTTTTCGGATACCTCTCAATAATTTGTTCCCTTGTTAGTTTCGGTAAAGTCGCTTTAAACATCGAATTTACGTGTCGATCATAATAGTTCCATACAATCGTCTGAGGATTATTAACTAACACACTTGATCCTTGTAGGAACCCACCTAGCATTAATGACATATATCCAGCTGCAGAACTTCCATAAAATAATGTTTTTTTCCTGTCAATTCCCATTAATGACAGTAGTATATCTATAATTTCCGCTATTTCCGACAGATAGTGTCTCTTTTTATCACCAAATCCCCAACCAATATTAATTTGCCCTGCATACAGTGTAGGATCATTATAGTAAATTAAATTCTCTCCAAAGTGTTTCATCCATTTGTGTCTTTGAAAAATAGGGGGGTTCAAGTCAGATGTAGCATCATATGCTCCTGATCCGAGTGCGATCGCCTTATCACTACTTTTATTTACTCTTATTAAAAATTCAAAATTTACACCTTTTTTTTCTACAGATAAGATAAACGGTTCATCCAAAAATTCTAACTGACCTTTTTTCAGTTTTCTAAATTTTGTTGAAACTTCTTTAAAACCTAACATTTTTGATACCTCTACTTAAAAGAATTTTATTATTTTATCTCCTTTATTTTGTGTAATTGTTAACATAAATTTAATCTTAAGTACAACCAAGAGTACCCCTCCCCCTTAGTCACAAAAAGGGGGATCATGTTAAAAGTTGTCACGAATATAATCTGCTATATACAGCCCTACTGTTTTGTTTTCATTCCAAATACTGTTCCAATTGCTCAAAGGTACAGGTCTTTCACCGACATAAGGGGATATTTCTGGTGTAATACCCGGAAGGTTTTTCTCTTTTACAAACCAGTCAGTATAACCCGCTCCACTTGTGCTTGATTGTAAATCAATTGGTTGATAACCAGTAATTCGTTCGACACCTTCAGCTACATTTCTAGAATGTGAATCGAAGCCATATCTTGTATAGATTAATTCACCGGACGAATGGTAAGCAATCGCAGCTAAGAAATTGTGATTATTGGTAAAGTCATAGATCGCTTTTGTTTCTGGTTCCGTTAAAGGAGCACGACCTTTATAATTCATGTAATTCGGATAACCAGGATTATTCGCTACCGTTTTCCATAGATAAGGATATTGTCGATTTAAGTCTACCCCACGCACATTGGCTTTCCAACGATCGAAATCTCTGCTGCCGTTATTAATCGAAATCACTTCGCTCGGGTCATCCGCTGAAGATGCTCCTTCTTGTACAAGCATAACACCATCTGGATTTACCATCGGAACAAACCATATAGATACCTCATTCAATATATCTCTTACATCATAACCATTATATCGATCATTTAAATTGTATGCTTGTGCATATTCGTCAATCATTTCCATTAAGACGTTTGTCGTCATATGCTCACGTGCATGATGTGCAGCGTTAAAGAAAATTTCCTGATCACCATTTCCCAATTTCACCGCATAAAGGTTGCGGTCATCAACAGAATTTCCTATTATACGTGTTTCAATCAGATCGCCATAAGATTGTTCTAACTTTTGAATATCTGATCTCATTTGCTTATAAGAGTAGTTAGCGACATTGCCATTAACTATATCATTGACTAGATGTATACGTTCCTTATTTTCAGCTAATGCTAGTGACTCTTTTGCTCGTGATATAATTCCATAGTTAACTCCTTCAGTTTGAATGATAGTTTCATATCGATCAATCGCTGTAGAAAAGTCACCATCTTGGTGCTGACTCATCGCCCAATTAAGTAGATTTTGCGCACTTTCATTTAATGCATTTTCTATTTGTCGATTACGAGGATATAAATCATAACCATCAATCGCAATAGAAAGCATTTCTGAAGCTCTATCAGACTGTTTAATATTATCTAAGATAGTACGAATTTCGGGTAACGGCTGTGAATTATTAGCATATGCTAATTTCTTGTCTACTTCATCTTTAATTTGTTTATTTAAGTTTGGAGTATCTAAAATTCGTTGATATCGAATTTTTGCCGTGTCTACTGATCCATTTCGATGCTTTCTTGTCGCCCAATCTAGTAAATTTATAACACTTTGCTCTAACTTTTGTGCCAGTTCTTCATTTCTAGGATATAATTGATAAGCATTCACAAGAATGTCCAACTGCTCTGATGCTTTAGAAGCTTTGGCTGCTTGATTGATTAACTCATTTTCCGTTTGTAAGGACTTCCCTTCTTCAGCTAAATCTATTTTTCGAGTTAACTCTGTTTTTAATGTTTGATTTAAAACAGGATTTCCTTTAATTCGTTCATAACGTAGTGCTGCTGTTTCAATTTTCCCTTTTTGATGCTTTATGGTTGCCCAATCCAATAAATTAATTACACTATCTTTTAATGCATCTTTCAAATCACTATTATTAGGGTATAAATCATACCCATTCGTAAATATTTGCAATTGTTCTGATGCTTTATTCGTTTGTTCTGCTTTGTCATAAAATTCTGCTACAGAAGGAAGCATGTCGCCCTGCTCTGCATAAGCCAGACGTTGTTCAACTTTATGAATCATATCATCACTTACTGGACTATTTATAATGCGTTGGTAACGAGTTTCTGCTGTTTTTATGCGACCTTCTTGATGTTGATAAGTAGCCCAATTTAGCAAGGCTCTAGCTGCGTCTTGTACCCCTTTTTCAAATTGGTCTTCTTCTGGATATAACTCATAGCCTTCAGAATAGATCTCCAGCATCTTGGAAGCTTTATTTGTGTCATCTGCCATTTCCAGCAATTGATTTGGAGAAATCTGTTCATTCTTTGCATATGCTAGATTATTTTCTACTTTCTGCTTCACATCATTCTCTAAAGCAGGTGTATTTATGATTTTCTCATAGCGGTCAACCGCCGTATTATAATGTTTTAATTTATGTTGACCTTCTGCCCAACTCAATAAAGAATGGACACCTTCTTGTAGGCCATTTACTATATCAGTATTATCAGGATATAATTGATAGCCCTCTTGATAAGTGTTTACTATATCTGATGCTTTTGATAAATTCTTTGCTTTTTTAATAATATCTGATGCAGTCGGTAGACTTCTATTATCATTAGCGTAATCTAGTTTCAATCGTAGTTCTTTTTTTAACACATCCGTTAATACTGGCAGAGCATTGATTTTTTCATAGCGTTGTTTGGCTATTTCAATATTCCCATCAATATGTTTTCTTGTTGACCAATCAAGCAAATTCTCAGCTGCATTTCGTAATCCATCTTGGAATCTAGTATCCTCAGAATATAACTGATACCCTTTGTGATAAAGATCTACAATCTCAGAGGCATAATTTGAAGATTGAGCTAATTCTAATAATTGATTCGGCGATTTCTGTTGTTTAGAAGCATATTCTAAATGTTTACTTACTTCTCCTCTTAACTCTTGATTTAAAGTCGGTACGTCTAAAATACGTTGATAGCGGGTTTCAGCCGTTGTAAACTCACCTGCTTTATGCTTTGTCTTCGCCCAACGGTAAAGAGATTCTGCACTATCATTTAAACGAGATCCAATCATTTGATTATCAGGATATAACTGATGTCCTTTTTTATATACATTCAATATTTCAGATGCTTTATGTAATTGATCTGCTTGATTTTGAATATCTGTAACAGTCGGTATCACTTGATCGTTTTCAGCATATTCTAATTTCTTGTTCACTTCAGTTTGAATATTTTCGTTTAATTCAGGCGTATTTAAGATAAATTCATATCGATTTCTTGCTGTTTCTATATTTCCATTAACATGTTGAATAGTTGCCCAGTCTAACAACTGAGAGGCTCCATCTTGCAATCCAGCTATAATCTGTTCATTCTCTGGGTATTGTTGATATGCATTTTGATAAGCATCTAAAATTTTTGAGGCTTTATTATGTGATTCTGCATATGTCAACCACTCATCTACAGTGTCGAACTCTACTTCGGCTGATACTTGAATCGTTAACGGCAATAACAAAAACAAAATTAAAAGAATAGTTAGTAATGATTTTTTCAAACTAGATTCCCCCTTTTGACCACATTTTCATTTATTATACTAAAATTAGTACTAGTAATATAGGACTGATTTCACTTTATTTAGATAAAAAATCTAATATTTTATGCGACAACTTATTGAATGTGTACATAATCAGTTATTATCCTAGTCATAAAAAAAACAGAGACTGGGACAAAACTAAATAGGAAGAACGAAATCCGAACAATCTCTGCGTACACATAACGCGTCGGCAAAATACTTCGCTTTCCGTGGACACGGCTTCAGCTAACTGTGTAAAGAAGAGTTCTTCACACTGTGGATCTTCAGCTCGCGTGAGTTTCCACAGGAGTCTCCGTATTTTGCCTACGCTTATTATGTTCGGATTTTCCTGTCCAATTACTCTTTTTTCCCGATCTCCTTTATTTTTCATGTTATTTTTTATAGGAAATTGCTTTTGTTTGAATAGAGCAAACTTCTGCTAAGTTTTCTATTCTTTGCTCAATTACTGCCTTATTTTCTTTCTGGTCGTTTAATATTTCTGCATCTGTTGTGTTAATCTTAGGACCGCTTTCTAATTTATAATCCAAAATATGAGATGTGCCTACATATAGTTTGCTTGCTTCTATCTCTTCATTAGGGACAAGCAAGCGTATATTATGCTTTAAAGCTAAAGCATACACATAATCAGCCATCGGCTGATTGATATCATCTTCTTGGTAATATGGCCAATGATAGATACCTATACTTTTTCCATATGCAATCGCATCATCCATAAGCTCCTTCAAAGGTTGTTCATCTCTATCAAATGTAAAATCTGCAATAAATACTACATCATAAACATTATGTTCTGGTTTATGAATTAAATTAGGAGATGGACAAGGGAATTTTCTGTTTATTTTTTTCGGATCAAGATACAACTCGTCCATATCATTCACTGAGTCATGCCACCATTGGAAACAATTTCTGTAAATTTTTCTCAACCCAAAATGAATGGACTTAATATTTGTCGTTTTTTGACCCGTAAGTGATTGCGGAGCAGATAAAGCTAATGATAATGGGATTTTTGGTTCTACACGTAATATACTTTCATTTCCAAATATTTTCTCTATTCGCCATACAAATTCAGAATCCCCAGCAACTCGGACACTATCCCATCCACCAACAACAGAAAGTATTTTTCTATCAAACAAAAGTGATGAATAATTCATAATGTTAAAACGTTCATTTAACACTGTTCCAGCATTTAATGGAAATAAATCATCATATACACGGATTAAATAAGATATCGAACCAATAGCATTTGGATGTCTTACAATTTCTCTCAACTGAGTTTCGAGTTTTTGTGGGTGGGACCAATCATCACTATCATGAACCGTAATATAATCACCAGTTGCATATTGTAAACCTGTGTTTCTAGCAGCATATGCTCCTTCATTTATTTCTTTTTTGATTAATTTAATTCGAGTATCATTATCTACATAACTCTGAACAACATCCGCTGTATTGTCCGTACTAAAATCATCCACCACGATAATTTCTACATTCGTAATTGTTTGGTTCAGTAAACTATTTAAAGCTATATGAATCGAATCTCCTGCATTATAAGCTGGAATTAGAATTGTCACTTTATATTGTTCCAAATTCTCATTTTTATCGATTTTCCTAGACTCGATATTCTGTAGAGAGATGGGTGAAGCGTCTGTTATCTTTTGGATTTGCTCAAAACCATTCTTTTCATATATAAGATTTAGCCACTTCATTCTTTCTTCAGGGTGACTTTCAACGTGAGAAAATCCAAGTAACACTTCTGAATCTACACCGATATGATCAAGTAATTTTAATAATTTATGTCTGGCAACTTCGACCTCATTTAACTTTAATAACACTTTGACCTCAGGTATAATACGGTTCAATGTTATCCGTTCAGTACTAATCTCTGTAATGAAATACAAACCCTCAAGAGCTTTCTTATACTCTTGCTTATCATAATACCAACGTGCTACGAAACGTGCAGCTTTTATTCTTTCGCCTTTAGGTTGTGTAGGTGACTGTTTGACTTTCTCCAGTTCCTCAAGTGCATATTCTGCAAACCCACCCCATAATTTTCTATTTAGCAACTTCAAACTATCATCTTTTACTGCTAGCGTATTGTCAGAACTACTATTTTCGGTCGAAATTTTCCGTCTTTTGCTATTATTACCAATAGTCGCAAGAAATTGTCTTACTGGAAAAGTTAATTTCCACGATCTACTATTTTCTACTTTAGATAATTTTTTTTCAGCTTTCTTTTTCTTTATAAGTTCTTTTTTATATTGTGCTTTCGTTACATCATGATCAATCTGTAAATTATCAATTTTTTCTTCTAATTCTTTTTCCAACCTCTGTTCTTGTTCCAGGTCAGTTTCTAAATCGTTTATCAAATCAATCAAGTTAGTGATTGTATCCTTTTTATGATCTAATTTATTTGTATCATGGTTTTTCAATTCTAAACTCCTCCATTATCGGTAAAAGATAATAGCAATATCGCATTCATTTCAAAATACTTCCAATTCGTCGAATAGGCGCGGTCCATTTCCATGCCTTTCTGCTTGTTAATACATCATACTTTTCTTGATATTGCCTTTGTTTTCTTTTAAACATTGAAGTTTTCCTTTGCATGTGATGAATTTTTTCTTCTAATTGTATTATCTTTTGTTGCTTCTCATTATTTTTATTTTTTAGAGATTTTAATCTATTTCTTACGTCTTGTACTTTCATTTCTAATCTTAAAATTTCATAATTATTATTTTGTTCTTGTAGTAATTCTTTAATGTGTTCAATTAAATCATTTTGATTCTGACCTATATTCATATCATCTTTTAAATTACTCCCCATATTCATTCTCCTATAATGATTTTTAGCCTTTTCCAAGCATTGCCATAATTCATTTTGTCTTTTTGATAATAGCAAATTAACCTTTTGCTTTTTCCTGTGTTTGGATTCCTTAGAGGTTCCTCCACAATAATATAATATGATGGTTCTCTACCCATCCACCGATTCACTTTATCTAAATTTATCGGGTCATGAATGTGCCCTTCTTCCGATCCCTCTGGCCACATATATGGAACTGAAATTAAAACTTTGTCTGAGATCGCTAATAATTTTTGGGCAAAATCTTCTACATTGGGTATATGTTCTAATACTTGTAGACAGGTAACAAAATCAAAATCCCTAGCCGGTGTATATTGAAAAAAGTCCTGTTCAATTGCTGTTACGTTTGGTGATTGATAAGGATTTTCGATATCCAATGAGAATTTCTCCGGAATCCATTCAAAATTTTCTATATATTGTGTGTTCGCAGTCCCTACGTCTAATAAGCGGTGAGCATCAGAAGCAAAAGCTCGTACTAAAAAATCGATATATTGATAATAAAACATATACATCCTGCGGTTCCAATAATCTTTATCTTTTTCGTTAAGCAAGCTTTCAACTCCTCTTACCATATTTTAACTCACTTCTATTATTTCCAAAAAACTGCAGTATAATTACAAATCGTATCATATCATAATGTTCGCATTTTTAAAAGATAATTACGGGGGGAGCGTATATTTTAATTGTGTTATTTCAGTAGTTCTTTTTAAAGAATTTTTCTATAAAATTTTTACATGTAAGGTTTAAATTTACCTTTAATTCATATAAAATGAATTTTGTTCAATTATTTAACATTATTGGAGATGGTATAAAATGAACGATTTACGTATACCAGACAAAAGGTTCCGCCCAGAAATAGAAGGAATACGTGCACTAGCAGCATTATTAGTAGCGATTTATCATATATGGATCAATTCTGTATCTGGTGGTGTAGATGTTTTCTTTATTGTGTCTGGTTATTTAATTACAACATCGTTAGTATCAAAAATTACGAGAGATGGGACAATACGTTTTTTCGACTATTTATTTGGACTGTTTCGAAGACTGCTTCCATTAGCTCTAATTGTTATTTTCTTCACAACAGTCATGTCTATTTATCTATTACCTAAATCGCGTTGGGGAGAAACGATCCCAGAAATATTTGCTTCGATTTTCTATTATCAAAATTGGCAATTAGCTAACAATGCTATCGATTATCTTGCTCAAAATAATAGTGCTAGTCCTTTGCAACATTTTTGGGCATTGTCACTTCAAGGTCAGTTTTATATTACTTGGCCTTTACTGATTTTAATTGTGTTTTTTGTTAGCAAACGATTGTTAAAAACACCTATTCGAAAAACTTTACTCGTTTCACTAAGTTTCGTTTTTATCATATCACTTGGCTATTCAATGTATATCACATCCAATAATCAGTCATGGGCTTATTTTGATTCCTTTGCTAGAGTGTGGGAGTTTAGTTTAGGTGGTATATTAGCACTCGTTATACCGTACTTAAAATTTAACCGTATGGTTCATTTAATCATTGGCTGGATGGGTGTTGCAGTTATCTCATTAACTGGTGTGATGATTCCTGTGTCCAACACGTTTCCAGGTTTTGCAGCATTAATTCCAACAACTGCTGTGATTCTCGTTCTTGTGTCTGCTGAGAACAATCATAAGTTTAGTGTTCATCATTTGCTAGGGACACGACCATTTCTTTTTTTCGGTAGTATTTCCTATGCCTTTTATTTATGGCATTGGCCCATACTTATATTCTATTACACTCATTTCAATGTCGATTCTGTGCCGTTTGTCGATGGATTATATATCATTTTAATTGCGTTTGTGCTGTCCTTCATTAGTTCAAGAATAATAGAAAGTCCAATAAGAAAGGTAAGTGTGCAAACAGCGAAGTTACGATTAACGACAATTCTATTATTATTTCTTATTCCGGTCATCGCAATGTCAACAGCTTGGAATATGTACTTTACACAATCAACTACAGCAAGTACAACCGAAGATTCGATTAAGACAGTGAGTACACGGTTAGCTAAAAATAGTGATACAACATCTTCAAACAATGAGTTAATACCAAGTCTACTTAAGGCACCTGAAGATTTATCAAAAGTTTACGATCGAAGCGAGTGCTACACAAAAATGACCGAAACTGAAGTAAAGACTTGTTCCGTTGGTGAAACGGAAAATCCTAGTTATACCATTGCCCTCATTGGGGGATCACATTCAGGACATTGGTATACACCACTCATGGAAATTGCAAAGAATTTGAATTTGCAAATTGACTTATATATTAAAGATGCTTGTCGATTCTCAACAAAAGATTTTGACGGTGTGCTATCTGAATCATGTATGACTTGGAATCAGAATGTCGTCGAACCTTTAATTGAAAGTAACCCTGACTTAGTTTTTACTACTGCTAGTGTTTCAAAGGGAGAAACAATTCCACAGGGGTATCTCGAAATGTGGGAAAAACTCGAAGGGAATACACATGTGTTTGCTGTCCGAGATAATCCATATATGCCAGAGGATATACCGCAATGTATCGAGGAAAAAGGTATCGAAGAATGCTCTACTGACCGTGATAAAGTCTTAGCAGATACAAAACCATGGGAAAACACAGAGGATGTACCTAACAATGTAACCTTTGCAGATTTAAGTGATTATTATTGCGATGACGATACTTGTTATCCTGTATTAAATAATATTATCGTGTATCGTGATTCACACCATTTCAGTGCGACATTTGCCAAAACACTTGCTCCCCCATTGCAAGAACATATAGAAATAACTTTAGATAAAATCGATACTAAAAATAGCCTAGACAGTTAAAAATACTGTCTAGGCTTATTTGTTAGCGGTATTCTGGAATGTCAAAGTGCAAGATTGGGTTGTCTAACTGGTTATACATATTTTTCATCGTACTTACTTGTTTCACAGCCCATCCCATGTCTGTTGCATATTGATGGTTACCAGGATTCTCTGGATTCCAACGCATTTTATAGAGTGTATTCTGATTATAGGAACTATGGATGTACCTCTCACCTATGAATTCTGCCCCACCTTTAATGGCTTCTTCTGGTGAGAACCAACCTTCTCTATATGCTTTGCGTGCTCCAGCTGATAAAGCATTATCGTCTACTGCATCAATACCAAACATATTATAAACTGTTTTGATTGAGCTTAAATTATCTTCGTTTTCAGATGAAACTAACATTAAGTCACCATCATCATTTTTACCAACTTTGACTCCAGTGGCAAGTGGTGATACATTATCTGTTCCAGCTCCAGTTTCTAGTATTGCATGAGAAATCAGATAAACCTCATTTACCGAATGCTCTAACCCAGCATCAATAAATGCCTGTCCCGCTCCTTCTAATATTCCTCTACCAGTTAACAATCGATTGAGCTGATTCGCGGTTACGCCAGGGCTTGAATCAAGAACTAAGTGTTGGTATACGTCGTTGTTTTCAGGATTAAGATAGCTCATCACCTCTGATGATTTTGCATTTGTCCATAGACCCAATTCAACTTCATACCAATCACCAGTTTTTTCAACCACCGTTAAATTGTCATCTACTGTTAACGTGTCAAATACATGACTATCGGTGCTTGTTTTTTCATATACGTTTGCCGTCTGTGTCAGACTCAATCCACTTGTCTCTTTTGCTAAACTCGAATGAACATACAATTCTTCACCGTCATATTTAATGTGATACCATTTCGTACTACCTGACACATTTTCTCCATCAACTGTACCAAGCATTTTGAAAGTAGTTCCTTCACCAACATTGTATGGTGGATCATCATTCAGGTTCGGATTTACACGTAAATTAACACCACTACCTGTGATGACTCCAGTATTTTCACTGGATACATAATCACTATGAATATATCCTGTGTCATTACGATACTTATCCGTTTGTGGTGGTATCGACAGACTTAATTGTGAATTCAATGCTTCGAATATGGTATCTTGAGAATACGTACGATCAATGATTTGTCTTGTAGGTAACTCCTGGTTCTGTGCATTTTCTTTATTTCTAGAAGCGATATTTTTAATACTATCTGAGACAACAGGCGAATTGATCAATTTGTCATACCGTTTGATAGCAACTTGATAACGGCGGTCTTCATGTTGATTTTTCGCCCATAAGAATAGGTTCATCGCACTTGAGTTTAGACCTGACAATAATTCCTGATTATCAGGATATAAAATCAGCCCTTTCTCAAATAATTCAAAACTTCCAGATGCTGTCCCATCACTTTCAGCTTGGCTATATAGATTGTCTGCTGAAGGAATAGATTGCTGATCTTCAGCATAATCCAATTTGATTTCAGCTTCATTCGCCAATAGCTGATCAATGACGGGTGTAGCTAAAATTTTACTGTAACGATCAGCAGCTGTATCATAACGTTGCTCTTCATGTTGGCTCGTAGCCCAATTCAACAAGGCATCGACACTCTCATAAAGCGCATCTTCAAAACGTTGATCATTCGGATAAAGTCTGTATCCTAAACTGCTCGTTTCTAGCATACCAGATGCTGTTGTTTCTTGCTCATATTCATTATACAAGTCATCAGCATTTGGTAGTGGTTCATCATTTTCAGCATATTGAAGTTTACTTTCTGCTACTTCTTTATTCTTGTCAGAGATACCTGGTGTATTAAGAACTTTTTGATACCGTGCTTCAGCAGTATCATACTCACCTTCCAAATGTTTCGAAGTTGCCCAATTCAATAATGAAGCGGCTGCCTGATTGATGTGCTCTACAATTTGTTGATTGCCATTATGGATGTGATATCCATCAGCTAACACATTAAGTTTAGCAGAAGAATAATCTTCATTTTCTGCTTCATTCAGAAAACCGGAAACGGATGGTGTACGTTGGCCATCTTCTGCATAGCTCTTTCTTATCTGGATTAATTTTTCGAGTTCTGAACTTAAATTCGGTACTTCTAATAATTTTGCATAACGATCATTAGCCGTTTCGAAGTTACCAGATTGATGTTTTGATGTTGCCCATTTATACAATGCATCCGTACTATTTTTTAATCCTTCATTGAATCTATCATCATCAGGATAAGTCTCATAACCTTCTAGATTTAATTCTAGTTTACCAGATGCCGTCGGTTCTTCTTGAGCTAATTGATAGATCACATCCGCTGGACGCTCTTCATTTTGAGCTTGCTCCATCTTACGATTCACACGATTGAGTAAATCTTCTTCAGCAATTGGTGCGTTGATAATCATTTCATATCTTTTAATTGCAGTTGAATATCGTGCGTTATGGTGTTGTCTGACCGCCCAATCAAACAATTGCTCTTCGCTGTTCTTTAGTCCTTCAACAAAACGGTTATCATTTGGATACCAGTTATATCCTTTGAGATAGGCATTGAAAATACCAGATACAGTATTATTCGTCGTTGCCTCTTCATAGATAGCATCTGCTTTTGGTACAGATTTTTCCTCTTCAGCACGCGCTAAATGCTTCTCGGTTTGTGCTACTAATGCGTCATTGACTCCGGGCGCATTTAAAATAGCGTTATAACGGGCGATTGCCGTTGCATAATCGCC
>NZ_APML01000005.1 GCF_000359605.1 Gracilibacillus halophilus YIM-C55.5 | reverse complement strand
TCCGGTTTTCTGTCTTCATCACCGGAATGACGGCATTTTTTCTCGATTTTCATCCGGTTTTCTGTCTTCATCACCGGAATGACGGCACTTTTTCTCGATTTTCATCCGGTTTTCTGTCTTCATTACCGAGATGATGGAACAACTTTTTAAATAGATTCCTGATACAATAAGTACAAGAGATACTTGAAAGTCGTATAAAGACAAAAAATGACTACCAAACTAACTTTCATTTTGATAGTCATTTTTATTATTTGCAATAGGTAGCTTTTAGACGCACCAATTCACTTTTTATTTCACGCGTATAATCGCTTTTGCTGGATGATTGGAGAAATCAATCGTGTCACCGGGCTTACCGAAATACGGCTTCCCATCATTTGTCCAGAACAATCGCTGAATGCGTGCATGACGATTATGATCATATAATGGATTCTCTGTATTAAAGCCTTTATATGGACGAGCATGATAGATGAGCAAATCGTTTCCTTCTTCATCGACACTAAAACTATTATGCCCAGGACCATATTCGCTCGTTTCGTCACTTGATACAAAAACGGGCTCTTTCTCTTTCGTCCAAGCATTTGGATCTAGCAAATCACTATTGATATCTGCATGCAGCAGCCCTACCGCATAGTTTTCATCCGTCGCACTCGCAGAAAATGCAATAAATATGCGTTGGTCACTTTTGATCATGGCCGGCCCTTCATTGACATCAAAACCAATTCGTTCCCAATCATATTCCGGCGTCGATAGCAAAATTTGATTTTTGATCGTCCACGGATTTTCCATTTCACCGATATACAAGTTGGAAATCGTATCATTATCGACTTTTTGCGCCCATACGAGATACCGCTTTCCTTGATGTTCAAACGTTGTCGCATCAAGAGAGAAGCTTTGAAAATCTGTGTTGACTTGTCCTTTCTCTACCCATTCACCTTCTAATGGGTTATCCGCCTCACATTCCAAGACATACGGACGAATCGCCCAAATATCATCCTTATCCCCAGCTGCTACATGAATGTACCATTTTCCATTAATGTAGTGAATTTCAGGTGCCCAAATATGCTCGGACATAATGCCTGATTCATGTTTCCACCAAATCACTTTTTCTTCGGCTTGTGGTAGTTCATCAAGTGACTTAGCACGGCGTAATACCACACGGTCATATAGCGGATACGATCCTGTGAAATAATAATACCCATCCGAATGTTTATATAAATATGGATCTGCTCGTTGTTCTATAAAAGGTTTTGGATAATGCTTATGTTGAACATTTCCTGTAATTTCAAATGTCCCAGGCTGGTCTAGCTTTGATGGATCAATTGCATTCCAGGAAACATTAAACGTAGCCCTTACGTCTCCTTCCAACTCAGCTGTGACGCTTGTAGGTAATTCGGGAACCTCTCCCACATTTGTTGTCACTTCCACTTCATGTAATCGCTTTACATTCACTTCAATGTCCTCCCCAACTTATCGTTTACATTCATTATATTATAAACCAACTCATGCATACAAGTTTTTTATTTTACAATTTATATTTCATCTCATCCTTATAACTTTTAAGCATTGGGGACGTGTAACTATTCGATTATAATCTGTTAAATCAAGTAGGGCTAGGGGGCACCCCCTTAAAGAGTGGGACTCACCTTTAAATTAGGTGAGCATCACTCTATTAGATGCAATAAAGTGTCTGACCTACCTACTCTAGAGATAAGTAACTAGAATGCATCTGGCTTATTCTCTAGAATTACACATCAAAATTGCCCTTATGATAGGGCAGTTCCCGGTGGAAATAAAACCGTAATTCATTGGCGAGTCCTCTTGATGTCATCATATTCATTCTATCATTTTCAAAAAGCTATATAAAATGGCGGAACCATCCGAAGTGAAAGGGATTAAATTGATTAGATTTATCATGCACATAACAGCAAATACATTTATGTATATACCTATATCCAAATATAAAATTAAAAAGCCGATGATAGGAAGAATAATGTTAGGAGCGGCCGAGATAATTAAAATTTCTATATATTTATGATCGTTGAAATATGAAATTTTACCACCGAATAAATTAACTTTAAAAACTTAATCTGTTTCCCATAAACCTTTATAAAGATAAAATGAATCAATTCATGGATTAATAATACACTCAATAAAAGAACATAAAGTAAAATAAACTCCCTTAATAGGATAATAATGTTTTCCATTCGCTACTGAGCTCCTCTATTCCTTAATTTCTGAATCATAAAGAAGCCTAAGCATACAATAATTATCCATGTAAAATAAGTAATCAGGACTTGAGGAGTCAGAGAAAAAGTCGTGAACAATTCTTCTTCATTCATCGTCATATCGATCTCTAAGCCTAATTTCGATTTATACACCCCTGATTTATCTATTGAAAATAATGTAACCAAATAATCTATTAGAAAGAGAAGTAGATATATGATTGTTCCGATAAATACAAATTTAGTTAATTTCATCGTAAAAGCTCCTTTTTATTAAGTAGTATTTTACAGAAGTCATCAAAAGAAAGATAAGCGAGAATATAAGAAAACTATTAGAAATCAAGTATAAGCTTATAGCTAGCACAGCGCATAGTATCGATGCTGAGAATTCGTTGACAGAACTCTTGTTTTTAGGAAAGATAATACTCATGATCAATGCCGATTCAAATATTATAAATCCATAATAGGTAGTCTTTACGTAGTCACCAGACAGTAGTATAGCAGTAAATATTAATGGAGCATTTATGATGACGTTAATGAACAATGTAATAAACGTTTCTTTCATAGGAGTGATGCCGAAAAAAGGATTCATTTTCCTGTATGACATCGTTGTGCTATAATACCTTATTCCTGTAAATGATATAATTGGATAAATAAAAGCCAGTGTCGTTAGTGCAGTTAAAAAATCTTTGGTGTCAAATAAGGACAATGCAAAGAATACAATAACTATCCCTGTTAGCTTTAGGGTAAGTTTATTTCTGATTATACCTAAAAATATAAGTGACAAGTGATCCATTTTTATAGGTATTTTAAATAAATAAAATTCACTGGAGCTGTAAATACCCTCACTTTTTATGTTCGAATAATAGATCGCTAACGAAAATACAATAGTGAATAAGATGAGTGTAATTATTAAAAGAAGCATGAATGGTATATCGATGATCACATTCATTTCCTGAAATTTTTGATCTATCCGAAATCGTAAAACAAATAAATAAAAGAAAAGTAATATGACTAACAGACCGTTGTTAATATTAAAGTACGTCAACTCCATTTTTTTACTTATGACATAGAACATAAAATAAAAGAATGATAGACTGCAAAAAAATAATAACTGACAATATAAGAAAACGAGCAAGCTGAGAGCTAGAGAAAAGTAAAAAAGTTTCAAAAGAGGTACGATGATAGCGAAAATAATCAAAAATGAACCATAACTAAGGATTAATTTAAAGAAAATACTCCCCATCCAAATACTTCCATTTTCAAAAGGAAGTATTTTTAATTGATAATGCATTCTATTAGTCAAAGAAAAAGTGATGGTCACAATTAAGTATATGAAACCAGATATTATTATGATGACGTTAGTTAAACTTGAAAAAAGATTATTTTTCATGAAGTTACTACTCTGGTCTTCACTAATGAATATTTGATTCAATTGAGAGATATTCAGTATGTAATAGGATATATACACGATGGTCAGTATAATGAATAAAATGCACTTATTTCTTTTTTTATTAAAGATATTATTTGATAAAATGTTATTGAAAACTTCATTCATTAATATCTTTGTAATTACGTAAGAATCCGTCAATCTCTTCATAATAGTTTTTTAATTCCCCAATATTAATTACTATTTCCTCGATTTTATTAATGTCCTTTATCAAATCCATTTGCCCATTGCTCATCAAATATACATTCGCTTGTGTATTACGATTAATATAATCCATGTTATGTGATATTAAAATAAATTTCCGGTTTGCTGAAAATTTATTTATTAAATATTCAGTTAGTAAAAAACTTTCATAATCTAAACCATTGAATATTTCATCCGCCAAAATATAGTTAATATTCAACGCTAAAGAAGTAGCGATTTGTAACTTTTTCTTCATACCATAGGAATAATCACTTATCTTTTTATTTAATGAAGATTTTAAATGATATAATCCGATCAAAAAGTCGAAGAATCTACGATCCGTTTCTTCATATCTTGAAAATACAAATTCAGCATACTCTTTTCCTGATAAGTATTCCGGCAAGTAAAAATCGGATGGAATATAATACATTTTTAGTTTAGCTTCTTTTTCTTTTCTACTAACCGAATCAATTTCTATGTACCACTCTCAAAAGGTGTTATATCAGATATGCAATTCAAAAGAGTTGTCTTGCCAGAACCATTTATACCAACTATAATATCAACTCCATTAGAATTAAAGGTCATATTCAAATCATTTAAAACTGTATTATCTTCATATGACTTCTTCAGTTGAAATATTTTGATCATTTTTTCAATCCTAACTTTTTTTAATTTTACAATCTTGGAGAATAACTTATTTTTAATCGTTCCTAATTAAGTTTACAACCAATACCAATATCCCAAACCTTAGGCCAGTTCCATTTAACATGTCCCGAGAAAGTGTATCCTTTACTTGTACAGTAATAAGCGTATCCTATTCCTCCGGTGACTGCTATTAATACGATAACCCAGATAATAAATTTGTTGTCCACGACATCTTAATATCTTGCTTCCATTTGATTTTTGAAGGTATAAAACCAACTAATAAAGACTAATTGCACATTATTTAAAGCCACCAATAATTAACCTCCCACGCTATTCTTCAAGATGTTAAATTATAACATTAATAGAATAAATTAGAAATCAAGTACATTTTAAAATATTTATTATATTTTTTCAATTCATTATTGTATAAATATAGGTGATTCTATCCTATGACCAACAGTTGCTGTGTTTTTTGTTTTCTCCCACATAATCAAATAATGTAACCACTACTATTCATTGGCAATGGGATGACACAGGGAGACATAAAGAAGTAGGTTGGACTTTTATTAAAGTGAATGGTGCCAACAACGTATGGATTGATCACTGTCAATTCTCGGTTGCATCAGATGGACTCATTGATACCGAAAATGGTGGTTCTAATATTACCATCTCCTGGTCTACATTCGGTTTACCTGCCAGCGAACATCCAGCCAAAGATAGTGATATCTATCAATCGATTCAATATATGGAAGAAGCTTATGCTGCTAATGAACTAGACTCAGACAGTGTATACTACAACATGCGTAGTGATGGTGCGACGAAAGAGCAAATTATGGCATATGCTGCCTATCACAGCAAAGTATACTTAACTGGCTCCAGGGATAAAGATTATAAGGACTATATCTTTATATTAATGAAAATATGGATAAATTATTTGAAAATAGGATAAACAGAGAAATAGGTGGTTGAATTCAAAAAAGAAGGTGTTTCGGATTATGATAACAAAGAATCTCAAAAATCTTTCCTATAAGAATCGTAACTTTTGGTCTGGTTTTCTATTTGGTATCGGATTTGCGGCTTTTATTGATGAAGCTGTATTTCATCAATTATTGGGATGGCATCACTTCTATGATAAGTCAACAACGACAGTGGGATTAATTTCAGATGGCATATTTCATGCATTTAGTTGGTTTGCTACCATTGGAGGACTGTTTTTATTTGCAGATCTTCGTAGACGGCGAGAATTCGTGATGAAAAAATGGTGGGGCTTTGTACTTGTTGGATATGGATTCTTTCAGTTATATGATGGTATTATTCACCACAAACTAATGCGCGTTCATCAAATTCGATACGTAGAAAACGTTTGGGTGTACGACTTATTTTGGAATTTGATTGCGATTATTCTACTTGTTTTCGGTTCATATCTTGTTGGTAGCACCGTTTATCATAATGGAGGAAAGAGAAGCAAATGAATCTTATACTTATTGATATGAACGTACAACTTTTTCTTGCGTTTCCATTCGTATTACTGCTATTCACATATCTTTTTGCTGGTATTTTATCTAGTAAAAAACATAAACCCTGGCCGTTACGTCGATACTTCTTCTGGTTTTGTGGGATTGCTTTCTTAGCAATCACAATGATTGGCCCGTTAGCTCAAGAAGCCCATCACAACTTTAGTGCCCATATGATTGCGCATATTCTACTAGGCATGTTAGCACCACTCCTATTAGCATTGGCTGCACCAGTAACATTGATACTAAGAACGGTACAAGTTAGCATTGCTCGTCAAATTTCAAAATTATTAAGAAGGAAACTATTTCGTTTGATAACTGACCCTACGTTTGCAACATTTCTTAATGTGGGTGGACTTTGGGTATTATACACAACAGACTTATATCTAATCATGCAGCAAAATTTTGTTGTACATTTGTTTGTTAACATCCACGTTTTTTTCGCAGGCTACCTATTTACTACCTCTATTATTTACATAGATCCTACCTCGCACCGAAGAGGCTTCATTTATCGATCTATTGTGTTAGTTATTGCTTTAGCAGGACATGGAATCCTAGCTAAATATATCTTTGCAAACCCGCCTGTTGGTGTTTCTCAAGAACAGGCTGAGATAGGGGCAATGCTAATGTATTACGGTGGTGATGCGGTGGATGCTATTTTAATCTTTATCCTTTGTTTTCAGTGGTTTCAATTTACTAGACCGCGTTCAAAAGTAGCTTTGGTAAGTTGAGAGAGACTCACTTATTCTTACCTAAAGGTCGTCACACAGGAGAAGCAAAAATTATATCAAGTATCAATTAGACGATATGGTCCGTACTTCATTTTAAATAATCATCAATATCAGATTTCTGAACATAAGTAAACGAGGTTAGATTCTTACATACCTTTCATGATTGAATGCACAACGTGAATGTGAACACCTGGATTAGGTCGGTTAACAGCCATGGGAAGATATGACTTCTTCTCATGGCTGTTTTCATCCGTTCTTTTCTATACCTTTAATATAAAGGAAATGCGTACATCCAGATGTGAATTTTGGATATATATTTAATTTTATGCCATACAAGTCGATACATATATTGTGGTAAGTTGGCGATTCATGTCTAATTGATTAATAAAGGCTTGTTTATCATGTAATGTGAGGTGATATTTGAATCTGAATCTATGAAGCACATAGGCATACATACATATGATTAGATTACAAAAATTGAACTCTATAAGAAATACGAACCATACAACTATATCAAATAAGAAAACTAAAGAGGTGCATCAATGAGAATTTTTAACTTTAAAAGCGTTAGAACCAAAATGATAACAGCATTTGCAGCTATTATTTTACTCGTATTAGTATTAGGAATCACGACCATTAGTTTTAATAAGAATACAACGGATAAGATGGAAGATTTAACTGAAAAGCAATTAAACCTATTAATTAAAGATGAACAAATCGCTTTGAATATGTCCCAAAGAACAAACCTTATAAGAGGATTTTTACTATATGAAGATAAGGAATTAAGAGACAAATTTGAAGCTGGTGTTGATAAAAGTATTGCATTGGAAAATGAACTAGTCGAGCTTAGTGACTCTGAAAAAGTACAAAAGCTTATTGACAAAAAAGTTGAATGGGGAAAGCTAACTGATCAGGTTTTTACGGCATATGATAATGGCAACAAAGAGAAAGCCATGCAAATCATGCGCACAGAGGTACAGCCTCTCTCGGATGAATTAATTAACGCTTTTCAAGAACGGGCAAGTGAACGGGAAGGGCTTATCCATGAAGATGGAGATGAAATTATCAATACAAGCAGTGTGAACAACAATATCAGTTTAGTCATCACAATTTTAGCTGTGATTGTAGGAATGGCGATTGCTATTACCTTTTCTCAAAGTATGATGAGACAGCTTAAAACAGTCATAGGGCGCATGAAGGATATAGCAGACGGGGATTTAACCGGTGAAGACTTAGAACCGAAAACAAAAGATGAAATCGGCGACCTTGTCTTAGCGACAAATGATATGAATCATAATATGAGGGAACTTCTAGGTAAAATCAACTCGGTATCAGAGACTGTTTCAAGCCACAGTGAAGAGCTGACTCAATCAGCCAATGAAGTCATGAGTGGAACAGAAAAAATTTCTTCGACCATGGAAGAAATTGCTTCAGGCTCTGAAACACAAGCAAACAATGCCAGTGAGTTAGCAGACAATGCCACGAACTTCTCTACTAAAGTAGACGAAGCAAACGAAGATGGTGAACTCATTTATGATGCTTCGAAACAAGTATTGCAAATGACAAACGATGGAAGACAGCTGATGAACAAGTCAGTCGGTCAAATACAATCTATTCACGAGATTGTTGAACAAGCAGTAGAAAAAGTGAAAGGCTTAGACGAACAATCGAATCAAATTTCAAAATTAGTCACCGTTATTAAGGATATAGCTGATCAGACGAATCTGTTAGCCTTAAATGCTGCCATTGAAGCGGCCAGAGCAGGAGAGCATGGTGAAGGATTTGCAGTAGTAGCCGATGAAGTTCGAAAATTGGCTGAGCAGGTTTCTAATTCGGTAACCGAAATAACGGGAATTGTAGGTAGTATTCAGTCTGAATCCTCAAACGTGGTCGAATCACTGCAAGATGGGTATAGTGAGGTAGAAAAAGGTGCAAACCAAATTCAATCTACGGAATATACGTTTGAAACAATCAGTATAGCGATCGATGAAATGGCCTCAAGTATTGGATTTATAACGGAAAATCTGGTTAAGATGTCCCAAACAAGCAAAAATATGAATTCATCTATTGAAGAAATTGCGTCTGTATCTGAAGAAGCTGCAGCAGGTGTTGAAGAAACAGCCTCAGCATCACAACAAACAAGTAGTACCATGCAGGAAGTTGCGTCCAGTTCTGAGGAGTTATCCAAACTTGCGGAAGAATTAAACGGCCTAGTACGTCGTTTTAAACTGTAATCAGTGTTAAAGTAAGAAAACATTGTCGAATTTGCTAATATAAAGTAAACGGGAGTATCCAAAGACGATAGCACGGTAAGCTATGCATGTTCTTTGGGTACTCTATTTTGTAGAAATGAGAATGCAGACAAGTATTTGAACATAGAAAAGAGGAGGTTATTCCCTCCCCCAACTTACTATATTGGTGGCTCTTTTTACCAATTGGCTTTTTTAGAAAACGACTTAATATTTAAATAAGGTAGCAACTAATTCATAACCTGACCCAATTGTCCAAAAAAGAATGTAATCCCCTCGCTGGATACGCCCTGTTTCAACCCCTTCATGTAAAGCAATAAAAGGACTACTTGTTCCAGTGTAACCAAAACGATCCCCAACATAAATGAGCTGTTCATCCTGAAGAGTATAGTGGTCCTGGATCTTAAGTATATTGCTTAAAGCAAACTGAGATAAGCAGTAAGCTTTGATATCTTTGGTGGTTAAATGATTACGCTCTAAAATTTTGTTGAACATTTCATAGGTCGGTGGTAAGGCAATGCCACCATCGAATGGCAGCCAACTAATAGAAGAAACACTTTTATTTTCTAAAATACTTTTCGTTAAACCCTCTTTCGGGAATCTGATCATATCACGGTTAATCGAATCGGTGAAATAAATCGAATCGATGAAACCAGTATCTTCTTCCTCGGTCTTTTCTAAGATAACTGCTGCAGCGGCATCTCCGTAACACGCATAAGTAATTTCCTCTTCAGGGTTACTGACGAGGGTGTTGTAATCAGATCCTATTATTAAGGCCTTACTTACATAAGGGTTCGCTTTCATGTAGTAGGAAGCCTGTTCAACGGCAACTGTCATACCAGCGCAATTGGCATTTGTATCAAAGATAATGGTGTCATGATTAGCATCGATTGCATCATGTACATACGTCGCGTTTGTAGGGAATGTCGTTTCCGGTACCTGCGTTGTAAATACAATCATGTCGATATCTTCTCCGGTTAGATTGGCTTTTTTAAGAACCTTTTTACTCGCATCAATCCCCATTGTTAATCCATTTTCTTCTTCGTTATCAATAACATATCGATTTTCTCTACCCATTACCTCTAAGAAGTGGGAGATATCTTTTTTCTCTTTAAAATGTTGGATGTAATAGTCATTGTTTACTACTTTTTCAGGATGGTAGATTTCTACGTCTCTAATTTTTATACTGCTCATTCTAGTTGAGTCTCCCCTTTATCTCATTATGATAGTGAAAAATATAAGCGATAACTGATATATATATTCTCGCAAAAAAAGGAAAAACAAACGAAAGTGCTTTCCCCACAACTGGCCCCATTTATTTAAACTTCAACAATTTTCGCGTTTTTCATTCCAACATTTCGTGCAAGACGATGGAGTTGTAACTTTAAGATTGCATTGGATTTCGTATTAAATTGTACGATATTAAAGCCAGACTCTTTATACATTTTAAAAGAGTTTTCCAGTTGTGGGATCATTTCCTGCCGTAAAATATCCATATTTGTACAATCAACTTCTAAGGTGAAGTCTTCAACATTTACTGCGGATACAGCGCTTTGATAATCCCGTACAAAATTTTGAACATCTTCCTCTTCAAAACTGCCACGCACTTCAATTTCAATTGTATTTTTGTCATTTACAATGTTAATGTCATATTTCTTCATGTACATTCTCCTTTGATGAAAATATCCCTATTTATTTCCCTGAATTATGCAGCATATTGCGAACTTTTCCAGTTATGAATGAATAATTGTCTATCAATTATCATCTTGTTTGTTAAAGCTTTGTAATATGTATAGTGGGGTCAGTCAGTTCTCTTGCTTCAAGGGATCATAAACAAAAAGTGATTACCCAAGGGTATCTCTTTATTTATCGGATCATTTACTTCATTTTTTAAGGAGTAGGTATGATAAGATACCCACATTTTAATAATCCAAGCTCTGCTCCAGCCAGGGTTACTGAAAAGAAAAGTTTAATGGGTGAGTGAAACGAATTATTAATGCATCATTATAATTAGGAAATAGTTACTAGTAATAGTGTTTGGTACATGATAAGATTATGATAAAAATCAACAAGAATGGGAGAATAACATGGGGTTTTTATCAAATTTATTCAGTAGTAAAAAAAATGATACAGAAAAAAAGAGTGTTCAATCTACTAAAAAAACTACAGCTTCAAAAAAGATAAATAGCGAACATGTTGCCAATCGCAAAGGTGAAGTTGGCGAATATAAAATAAATATCCAATTAGATCAACTTCCAAAGAACTATAAACATATCAAAGATGTCATGGTTACGAATACAAAAGGCAAAACTGGTTATTCTCAGATTGATCATATCATGATATCACCATATGGAATTTTTGTAATAGAAACGAAAAACTATCAAGGGACAGTTTATGGTGGAAAAGACAGAAAAGTATGGTCGGTAAATGGTAAATTTAAAATGATGAATCCATTTAAGCAAAATTACGGTCATATACAAGCATTGAAAGCATTCGTTGATGAAAAATATCATCCATTTTTTATATCAATGGTATCTTTTACAAAACGCTGTACCTTCAAATTAAATGATACAGAGTTAAGAAAAATTGCTTCCAACGAATTACTAGTTTATGACGTTGAATTATCAGATTATATTGCCAGAAAAGTATCTATTAACAAGCATCAATATAAAGAGCCGTTTTTAACAGATAGTGAAATCCTACAGGTTTATGCTCAAATAGAACAAGCAAATATCACTGATCCAACTATAAGAAAGCAACATGTAGACTCATTGAAGAAGGAGAATAAAGAATCAAAAGAAGAGGGAGCAAAATGTAAAATTTGCCATAAACCTGTATCGGCAAAAGTCAAAGCATATTGTCTATCTAATCAGAAATTCAAAGGTCAAATCTATTGCTTTGATCACCAAAAAGCATTTGATAAGTGATTGACGTTTTGAAAAAATCCAAACGTCATTTGTTTAACATTCATTGAACTAGATGATCATAAAGGTGTGCTTTTTGCCTTGAGATGACAAATATTGTTACATCAGAAAATTACTGATACCCCACCATATATTTTAGAGCCATTTTTTAACCACCCATTTTTTGCTGCGTTTTCAATTTCTTTGATTGCTTGTTTTCCAATGCATGTCCCTGTGTTAATATTTTATTCAGATTAAAATTCTCTAATTAGTTATTTCTTTCCGTTCTAGTACTTTAACAGGACCAACTATATTTTCTAAGATTTCATGAATAGTTTTTCCCTTGCTTATCTGAGTAGAAAGTGGTTCCATTTGATTTAATCTGTTCTCCAATTCTTTAACATTTTTATCGGTCAGGGGTTCTAAAATTTGTATTATAAAACCACCTGAAACCATTATACTTTCATCAGTATCAATTAATTCTCCAACTGCTACTGCAGAAGGTATCCCTTGTACCTCTGAAAAGTAGTACGAGAAGTCTTCACCTATCTCTCCAGAAACAATAGGAGAGTCTTTTTTTACAATTTCTCCATTCTTCTGCGTCATAATTACCTCAATATTGCCTTTACCTATAATAGGACTTAATTCAAATTTTCCATCATTATCAAGGATTAAATTCACATTAGGATTTTCTACATACCCCTGAACCTTTCCTTTAGAATTTGCCTTTACAGTAATGCCTTCAATTGGTCCATCACATTTAATATGTATATTTGTCGAAACTCCATTTTTTTGCATAGATGACATCATTGCTGCAATGGAAAGAGTTCTTCCTAGAGCAACTGAAGCATTCAGAGTTGTTCCATTCGATTTACGAATAGATTCAAGAGAGCTTTTATTATCAGCTCCTATAACTAATACTTTACCATCTAAGGCAGACCCTCTTATTATATAGTCATTTTGAGATGTGTTGTTAACTTCCTTTAAATCAACAATATTGGAATTAGAACCCGATAATATGATAAAAGACTGCATAAGACCCTTTCTATTTCTTCTCATTATTTCCCCCTATATTAATGTATTTTCTTAAACTGAACTGCCAATGAGCTTAAGTATAATCTTTCACAAAATCTCTTATACGTGAAGACTCTTATTACGCAGTATAAAGTCTACTAAGAAATAAGAGTTAATTCGCAATCAGTCCGTTTGTTGATTATTAAGCAATGCAAAAATCACAAATTTAATTAATATATTCTCTGATTTTATATTGTCCCCTTAACAAAATTAATAAGAAGATGTAGCTAATAGCTCCTAATAATTATTTAGACTTACATTCAAAATATACGACACAGAAAGTCTTATCCCCTTCTAAGTCGAAATATTTTGAAATGCCCCCTCATTCTTGACAGGTTCTTAATCTCTGTATTTCAAATATTTTTTCCATTTAAATACAAAAAATAATGATATTCTAAAAATTCCATTGATAAGTTATTTTTTTGATAAGCTAAAGGACGATTATAATAATAATCATTAGTATCAACATGCTCAATATATAGTGTATTTGGGTTTATTGCAATCGAACAATAATCAAACTCTGCATGATGATTAGGGCACAGAATAATGATATTTTCAAGAATGTCAGGACCATGGTGATTCCCACCTAATGGTTGTAAATGATGACCCTCAGCATACCTATTACCACCAGGCAAAAAAGTGGTTGTTCCACAAATTTGGCATATATATTCATTTTCAACTTTGAGTCTGCCATACTGTATATGAATACAGTCAGAAGGACATCCGTTCGTCATCAAGGAAAATTCCCTAGACATATCATGATTTTAAAACATTCTAAATTTAAAGTAAATACTATTTGGTAATATTTTTATTTCATTCTATATAATTGCATTTTACAGAAAGATACTTTATCTAAAAACTTCATATTAAGTAAACTATAATTAAAGGATTATTAAATTCATAAAAAGATTCCATTCGAGTTGAATGGAATCTTTTTATCGGTCACTTATTCGGATGTTATTATAATGAATAGGCGGATCATACCTTGATACAACAAGGTTTCAAAACCTAAATTACATCATGCCGCCCATTACAGAAAAAACTAGCAGCTCACACTGCTAGCTAGATATACTTCTGGACAAATTCACTCATTCGTGTGATTGCCTCATCTAATTGTTTTAATGATGTTGCATAAGAGCAACGAATATATCCTTCACCGCTATCACCAAAGACGTGTCCTGGTACTACGGCGACTCGTTGTTCTTCCAATAGCTTTTGGGCAAATTCTTCTGACGTCAAGCCTGTTTCTTTAATCGACGGGAAGACGTAAAAAGCGCCACCTGGCGTATGACAACTTAATCCCATTTCATTGAACGATTTCACGATAAAATTACGGCGTTGGCGATAGCTTGACTTCATTTCAATGACGCTTTCATTACCGTTACGAAGTGCTTCAATCGCGCCATGTTGAGCCATTGTAGGAGCACACATCATCGTATATTGATGAATTTTCGTCATAGCTTGGATGATTTCTTCTGGACCTGCTGTGTAGCCTAAACGCCAACCGGTCATCGCAAACGCTTTGGAGAAACCGGAAATTAAAATCGTCCGCTCCTTCATGCCATCTACAGCTGCCAAACTGGTTGCTGCTTGATCGTAAGATAATTCTACATAAATTTCATCAGAAATCGCTAATATATCATGTTTCTTCAGTACAGCAGCAATGCCTTCTAATTCCTCAGGTGACAGTACTGTTCCCGTTGGGTTATTGGGACTGCATAACACAATCGCTTTCGTACGATCAGTAACGACTTCTTCAATTTGACTTGGTGTTACTTTAAATTCATTTTCTGGCTTGGTATCAATGACTTTCACCACACCACCAGCAAGCCCAACAGTTGGTGCATAAGAGACAAAGCTAGGCTCAACGACGATAACTTCATCGCCTGGATTCAGAATCGCACGTAAAGCTAAATCAATCGCTTGACTCGCCCCTACGGTAACTAATACCTGCGTCTCTGGCTGGTACGTAACCGTAAACGTTTGGCGTAAATATTCGCTAATTTCTTCTCGTAATTCTGGCAATCCCGCATTTGCTGTATAAGCGGTATACCCTTGTTCTAACGAATGATAACTAGCTTCAATCACATTCCATGGTGTCACAAAGTCTGGTTCTCCGACACCAAGAGAAATCACATTCTCCATTTGGGAAGCAACATCAAAGAACTTTCGAATGCCTGATGGTTTTAATGTCTGGACGTGGTCTGCTAAATAGGATGAACTCATGGCGACACCATAATCCTTTTATCTTGGTCATCATCTTCATCAAAGATAATGCCATCGTGTTTATACTTTTTCAAAATAAAATGAGTGGTTGTGGAAAGCACCGTATCTAACGTAGATAATTTTTCTGAAACAAAACGGCTCACTTCCATCATCGTTTTGCCTTCCACTGATATACTTAAATCATAAGCCCCAGACATTAAATAAACCGCCTTAACCTCAGGAAAACGATAAATACGAGAAGCAATTTTATCAAAGCCTACTCCTCTTGCTGGTGTCACTTTTACGTCAATAAGAGCAGCTACGCCTTCATATTCGTAAACATTTGACCAGTCAACCAATGTTGAATAGCCAAGAATCGCATTTTCTTTTTCTAATTTGGCAATCATTTGTTCAACTTCATCAGCTGATACATCAAGCATTTTGCCAATCGTTTCAGCATCAAGTCTTCCATTCTTTTCTAACAATTTCAGCAATTCAATTTCTTTTTCATTCAACTGATTCACCTTCTTTACCCTTGAAGTATACACTATTTTCAACGACATAATTAATCTTACTACAATTCATATCAAAGTTAAACCACTATGAAAGAAAGGAGTTGTGCGGATCGTGTCTTATCAACAATTGATAGCCAACCTTGGCATTGGTTACGCCCATCCTGGTGGAAGCGATACAACGAAAAAATGGACAGAGGAGCTCGATATATCCGCTTTCTCTCATATTTTAGAAGTGGGCTGTGGCATCGGCGAAACGGCAAAACAACTCACTCGACTGACAAACGCGCCGATTACAGCAATTGATCATGATGAACAAATGATTCACATGGCGAAAACGAACACTCATCATTATCCCCAAATCATGATCAAACAAGCTGATGTGCATCAACTACCATACGCAGATCAAAGTTTTGACTTCATCATTGCTGAATCGGTTCTGTCGTTTACCAACACATCACAAAGCATGAAAGAACTCGCGCGCCTTATTATCCCTCAAGGAACGATGGTTTTTGTAGAAATGACGGCTAGCGATACGTTAACCGATGCAGATAAACAATTAATTGAAGATTTTTATGACATTCCTTCCTTACACACTTATGAAGAATGGGCATCCATCTTTCGCCAGCATGATTGTACCATCCAGCATTTTGAATATCTCGATAAGCAATTGAAAGGCGAATGGTTGCAAAAGAATGAGAACTTCCAATGGGATGAAGACGCCTTCGAAACATTACGTACACACCAGATCATTAACGCAACATATCATGATCAACTCGCAGCGGGATTGTATGTAGTAAAGCCATCGGAGGGAGCAACGTGAGTATTAAACCAACCGAAAAATGGCTCGCTGACTACACCCGACAAATCGAAACAAGAGCAATGGAACCTGCGAGAGCACAGATTCAATCCATCTGCCAACCATTACAACACTATTTTCAACAAACAGATGCGACAACGATTCAACAGCATTTCATTCGTCACGGTTTATTTTCTCCAACTGTTCATGATAAACACATGATTCAAAAATGGGTAAAGCGAAACTACCGACGAGTTGTGAACAAATTGTTTCAGAAACTTCGCAAACAATGGAACGGGCCAGATACAACTGTTTTTATCCTCCCTTCTGATGAACGGAGTCATGAATTACGAGAGTGGTTTCATGGGAACGCTGGATTAAGTTTTCAAGATAAGGTATTTCTTTTTGTCAGTACAACCGCATCAAGCAAACAGTTGGCAGCGGTATTGATTCATGAATATAACCATACATGCAGGCTTCATTATTTAAGCAAAGAAGACGATGCGTTTGATGTAACGGATGCCATTTTGTTAGAAGGGATTGCCGAGTATACGGTAAGACAAATCCTCGGGGCCGACTATGGCAATCAATGGTTGGAGAAGTTTAGCGCACAAGAAGCACAAACGTTATGGCAAAAATGGATTCAGACTCAACAGCACATCACCCGTTTTCATCCTTTACACGACAAAATCATGTATGGTGGCGGCACACTACCTAAAAACTTCGGGTATCATATGGGTTATCATATCATTCGGCACTATTGCCAGAAGCACCAATGTTCCATAAAACAATTGCTCTATACGCACAATGAAGACATTTTAGAAAGCTTTACGGATGACAAAGCGAACAATTAGGGCGTATCTCCCTTGGCATTTGTCCACGCAATCCTAGTGATGTTCACATAGTCTACTATTACGCTAGGATGAAAGGAGTTACGTCTATGTCACAAAGACACTATGATATGTGTTGTAAAAACATCGGTCGACCGGCGAAAATCGTTACCCATGATGGAAAAATGCATAAAGGTGTGATTAAAAGAGTGACACCGTCTCGCGTCTTCATTGAACCACTTGGCGCAAGTCCAGGCGGATATGCTGGGGCTATTATGGTCCTTATGGAGGATACGGCCGGGGACTTGGACTAGGTATTGCTTTAGGCGCCATCGCTACCGTTGCATTCTTGCCATTTTTCTTCTGGTAAATCAAAAAGGGAACGACCGCGAATCGCCAGTCGTTCCCTGTTTATATTCATGAGGTTTATATGCATAATGTTCGATCCAACATTATGATTCATCGGTAAAAACGTCCACGACTTCATCGAGGGTTTGTTCATAAGCGATAATGCCTTTATTGGTCCAGTTACTTTGGTCTTCGATGTGATATACTTGCTCATTTTGGACTGCAGGGAGATTTTGATAAATGCTACTGTTTTCTAATGTTTCCATGCCAGCTGCATCCTCTTTGCCAAGTAAGAATAGATGATCCGCTTGTAGTTCAGATAATTTTTCTAATGAGATAGGATCCCAATTCTCACCGGCTTCACCTAACTCCTTCGTTACATCAGACGGCGTTAGACCTACATCTTGATAAAGCACTTTAGCTGCGTGACGATCTTCTTCAAACATAAAGTATTGATCACCGCTTACCCAAATCATCGCTACGGTCTCATCTGCCACTTCATCAGATAATGTTTCCTTTGCTTGCGTAACATGCTCATCATAAGCCGCTAAGCGTTCTTCTGCTTCATCTTCTTTATCCAATAGTTTGCCGACAGTAAGTACTTGCTCTCGCAGATCCGCATGTACGCTTGGTTCAAACACATATGTCGGTGCGATATTTTCATAATCCTCGAGTTGACCTGCCATAGAATCCAACGCACTTAAAATAATTAAATCTGGATCATGACTTAATACAGACTCAGGCGGTAAATCCCACTCAATTTTTTCAACGCCTTCTAAATCATCTTGTAAATAATTTTGTACCGTATCCCCGATTGCCCATTGAGCCACTGGTTTAACACCTAGGGCCACCAATGTATCTTCCATATACGGTGCGATGACTCGTTCAGGGACAGCATCTAATTCAACACCATTTTGGCCTGATACGATAATAGGATCGGATGTATTGGTCGACTCACCCTCACCATCGGTTTCTTCTTGTCCGTTATTATTACCACAAGCTGTTAAGAACAACACGAAGCCCATGGCAAGCAACACAATATATTTCTTCATCGGTGCATCATTCCTTTATTTATGATAAATTCCCTAACGAATATGATAATCATTTTCAATTAAAAATTCAAGCATTTCTTTTCAACTATTGATGAATGTTTGATTTGCCGATATACTACCTCTATCATCGTTTATGAGAAGGGATATGCATGCAAGAAACGAACCGATTAAAGAGCCGTCCACAACGGTTCAATCTGATCTTTATCATCATCGGGTTTGTATTGTTATTTTTCGCCCTTATGGCTTCCATTACGTACGGGGCGACTGATATTAATATAACAACCGTTTGGAATAGTATATTTCAATTTCATCAAGAAAATTCAGAACATCTTGTTATACGTGATATTCGATTACCTAGAGGGATTGGGTCCGTTTTTGTTGGAGCTTTCCTCGCCACAGCAGGTGCCATTATGCAGGGAATGACAAGAAATCCCTTAGCTTCACCTTCGATTATGGGGGTAACCGATGGGGCTGCATTTGGGCTAGTCATAGCACTTGCTTTCTTTCCATCTCTTTCAAATATGGGACAAACTTTCGCTGCGTTTATTGGAGCTGGACTTACTGTTATTGCCGTTTTTATGATCGGAAATGCATCAAGAGGTGGATTAACACCTGTAAAACTCGCGTTAGCTGGTGTAGCAATTGGGACCTTTGTACAATCCTTTACGTCGATTATCTCCTTACACTTCCAATTAGAAAAACAGTTAAGCTTTTGGATTGCTGGTGGCTTAGCGAATACAACATGGACTTCCGTTTATGTTCTAGGCATCACTGGTAGTATCGGATTTATTCTAGCGCTATTGATTGCACATTCATTAACACTTTTATCGCTCGGAGACGATGTCGCTTCAGGGCTCGGTCAAAGAAATGTGTGGATCAAATTCGTTGCGATTATTGCCGTATTTATATTAACAGGGGCAGCCGTCACAACTGCCGGAGCCGTCGGTTTTATTGGCTTGATTGTTCCTCATATCATGCGCTTTCTTGTTGGCACTGATTACCGTTGGATTATTCCGTCATCGGCTATTTTTGGTGCGCTTCTATTAGTCATCGCTGATATCTTAGCGCGAACGGTCAACGCTCCTTTTGAAACGCCTGTGGGAGCGATCACCTCAATTATCGGTGTGCCATTTTTCCTTTATTTAGCGCGAGGGAGAGGCGGTGCAAATATATGAGAAAACAACGATTCATCTTGATTCTTATATTATGTACAACAGCAATTATCATTAGCAGTCTCATCAGTTTAAATGTGGGCACGATGAACATTTCCCCGCTCGAAGTATGGCAAACCATTACAGGTAATGGCACTGAGGATCAAGCACTCGTTCTCTTTCAATTTCGACTGCCTGGTATTTTGCTAGCTATATTAATCGGGGCTGGACTCGCGACTTCAGGTGCTGTCTTACAATCGATTACGCAAAATGAGCTGGCTGAACCTGGTATTATCGGGATCAATGCAGGGGCAGGCTTTTCTATCGTATTGTTTATCTACTTTTTTCAAGGTGAGATGAACACTGATTCTTTGATTTCAGTGTTTTCGATGCCTGGTTTTGCTTTTCTTGGGGCATTAGTGGCAGCCGTCGTGATTTACGTACTGTCATGGCGAGAAGGAATTAGCCCAGTACGACTGATTTTAGTGGGTATCGGCGTCAATGCAGCATTTCAAGCGGCACTGATCATTTTTCAACTCAAAATGGATCCACAAGACTTTCGTCAAGTGACAGTCTGGCTATCGGGTGATATTTGGAATACGAGTTGGATGTTTGTCTGGGGATTACTGCCATGGATGATCTTACTGATTCCGATCGTGATTTGGAAATATCATGCCTTAAATGTGATGACATTGACGGATGCTGTCGCTTCAAGCTTGGGGGCTCGAGTGGAGAAAGAACGATTGATTCTTCTAGTGCTGGCAGTGTCCTTAGCTGGTGCTTCAGTTGCAGCTGGTGGCGGCATTGCTTCTTAGGGTTAGTCGCACCGCATATTGCAAGAAAACTCGTCGGTCCGATGCATCAATATATGATTCCTGTCGCGACGTTAATTGGTGCCTTTATCTTAGTAACAGCAGATATTTTAAGCGAGAACTTACTGTCACCCACTTCGCTTCCCGTCGGTGTCATCATTGCCTTATTAAGCGCACCTTACTTCATTTATCTGTTATTAAAATCATAGACATGAAAAACGCCTCCATTTCGTACTAGGTTGGTCAATCACCTAGCAACGAAAGAGGCGTTTTCTGTGTCATTGATTCCGTCTGGCAAAGTCGACAAAGCGGAATTTATCAGGACGATGTCTCGACTCCGTATATTGGAATAAGCTCGCATCTTCTAAATAGACATAGTTTTTAATCACAACGATATTATGAAAGCCTTCTAGATCCAACAACGATCGATCTTCCTTTGTTGGCTCCTCAACGACAATTTCCTTTTTCGCGAAACTAATCGTTAATTCCAATTCACCTTCTACATAAGCATAAATCGAATCTTGGGCAATGTCTTTCGTGAGATAAGGAACATATTTTTCCGCTAAATAGTCTTTATCCAAAATAATACGACTGTTATCAAACGATCGCGTGCGAACCACTTCCCACACTTGATCAGTATAAGCCAGGCGCAATTGATCACGGACAAAGTCAGACGGTGTCATTCGTTCACATTGGTGCACTGTCGTCGTCGGCGTTTGATCTAAATTCTCTGCTAGCTCCTTAAAACTGACCAATCCGGATACAGGGAAATCAAACTTGCTACGGTCAATAACTAAAGATCCTTTCCCTCGAATCTTTTGAATATAACCGTTTTGCGCCAGCAAGTGTAATGCCTTCCGAACAGTTTCGCGCGACGTTTGAAACTGTTCCATTAATTCATGCTCAGAAGGTAAATACTCGTTCGGCACATATTTCGCTTTATTTAATTGTTCCACCATGTCTTGATAAATGATAAAATACTTATTCCGCATAGAACTCTCCATTTATTTAGTTAGATAATAAACGATGGATTCGTATGGTCTTAGTGTGAGCTGGTTAAATGAACGGCTCACATCTGGATAATTTGCCAATAAGACCTCTCCTGCGTGATGAACGAGACCTATATTCTCTGGTAATGCAAACACCGTATCTTCACCATAAAAATTATTTATCACAAGTAATTGCTCATCGTCATTCTCTCGTATATAAGCAAAAATAGCATGATGATCAGGGAAAATCAAGCGATAATCTCCGTCTGTGATGACCTCGTATTGTTTGCGAAGATGAATTAATGATTGATAATGATAGAATATTGAAGACGGATCATCCACTGCTTTCTGTGCGTTTATCTCTTCATATGAAGACGGAACTTTTAACCATGGCGTGCCCGTTGTAAACCCAGCGTGAGGTTGTGAATTCCACTGCACGGGGGTTCGCGAATTATCACGCGATTTCTCTTGTAAAATCGACAGGATCTCCTCTTCTGGCATACCTTCTTCCTTTTTCATCTTGTACATATTAATGGATTCCACATCTTGATAATCAGTAATGGAATCAAAACCTGGGTTTGTCATGCCAAACTCTTCGCCTTGGTAAATATATGGCGTTCCCTGCATCATATGAATCGTTGTGGCTAACATTTTTGCCGATTCTTTATGATAGGTTTGATCGTCGCCGAAACGGGAGACAATCCTTGGCTGATCATGGTTACACCAAAACAACGCATTCCAACCGCCGCCTTGATGCATTTGCACTTGCCATTTTGATAAAATTCGTTTCAGCTCAAGAAAATCAAATGGCGCCTTTGTCCATTTTTCACCATTTGGATAGTCTACTTTTAAATGATGGAATTGAAAGGTCATATCTAACTCTTCTCGTTCAGGACGTGTGTACTTCACACAATCTTCGACGGTCGTTGACGACATTTCTCCCACCGTCATCGTCTGGCGCCCTTTAAAAACGTTTTGGTTCATCTCATGCAAAAATTCATGCACGCGGGGGCCATCGGTATAAAACGTCCTACCATCCCCTGGCGGTACATCATTCGGGAACCGTTGATCCTTGCTAATCAGATTGATCACATCTAGCCGGAAACCATCGACCCCTTTATCTAACCAGAAATTCATCATTTGATACACTTCATTACGTACTTGTTCATTTTCCCAATTGAGATCCGCTTGGGTAACGTCAAATAAGTGTAAATAGTATTGTTTCGTTGTGTCATCATACTGCCAAGCAGAACCACCGAATTTTGATTGCCAATTGGTCGGTACATCACCATCGTTTCCATCTTGCCAAATATAAAAATCACGATACGGATTCTGCTTGGAACGTTTCGCTTGTTGAAACCATTCATGCTCTGTCGATGTATGATTGACAACGATATCCATAATGACTTTGATCCCTTTTTGATGAGCTTGTTGAAGCAATTCTTCAAAATCAGCCATCGTTCCATACATGGGATCGATGGAATAGTAATCGGAAATATCATAGCCATTATCGCGTTGTGGCGAGGCATAAATCGGCGTCAACCAAATCACATCGACCCCTAAAGTTTGTAAATAATCTAACTTTTCAATGATCCCTTGAATATCACCAATACCATTTCCAGTTGTATCATTAAAACTTTTCGGATAAATTTGATAAACAACCGATTGTTGCCACCATTGTTGATTCATGCTTGTCACCTTCCTCTTTATATTTCACCTCATGAATAGGAAAAAGAGGAGTGATTGCTCCCCTTTTTTACATCTATTTTCCTAGTCGTTGATAAGCGTCTTTACCCATTTTCGTCTTCGCTAAAATGATCGTTAGTAAAATCGGGACGACAATAGCTACGATCATCGCTACACAAAAGGCTAAAATATCGGCTACTTGAATCGAAAGTACACCAGGTAGACCGCCAACACCGATTGAATTCGCCATCACCCCTGAACCGACGGATATAACAGCCGCAATAGATGAACCAATAATGCCTGCAATAAACGGGAACAAGTATTTTAAGTTAATCCCGTACATCGCGGGTTCTGTAACACCTAAATAGCAGGAGATCGCAGCTGGAACAGACACTTGTTGTTCCTGCTTATCCTTACGATTCAAATAAATCATCGCAACTACGGCCGAACCTTGAGCAATATTGGAAAGCGCAATCATCGGCCATAAATTTGTCCCACCAAAATCGCTCATTAGTTGTAAGTCAATGGCATTCGTCATATGATGCAATCCAGTGACGACTAACGGAGCATACGCAAAACCAAATACAGCAGCAAATAGCCAACCAAATGCCGAAGTTAAACCAGAATACACAATATCAGAAATCCAAGATCCGATTTCCCAACCAATCGGGCCAAGTATGACATGAGCTGCGAGTACAGCAGGAATGAGTGCGAAAAATGGTACAAATATCATGGATACTACACTTGGAATAACTTTTCGCAAACCGATTTCCAAATAAGAAAGGACGAATCCTGCGAGAATGGCTGGAATTACTTGCGCTTGATAACCGATCATATCGATCTGCGTAAACCCAAAGTCCCAAAATGGTATCTCTTCTGCACCAGCAACACTATAGGCATTTAACAACTGTGGCGAGACTAACGTAATACCTAAAACGATTCCAAGAACTTGCGTCGTTCCCATCTTCCGAGCAATCGCCCATGTAATGGCAACAGGTAAGAAATGAAAAATGGCCTCACCAATTAACCAAAGAAAATCATAAAGTCCTGACCAAAATTGATACGTTTCTGCTAATGTTTGCGTTCCGTCATTTACCAAATTAATCGCACCAATGACGTTACGGAAACCTAGAATCAAACCACCGACAACTAACGCTGGGATGATCGGTGTAAAAATTTCCGCTAAATGAGAGACGAGCCTTTGAATCAAACTCATATTTTGTTTCGCTGCCTCTTTCGCCTCATCCTTTGAACTATCATCTGCACCAGAAATTTTCGTAAATTCATTATAAAAGGAAGCGACTTCATTTCCGATGATCACTTGAAATTGTCCGGCTGAAGTAAATGTTCCTTTTACAATATCAATATCTTCAATCGCTTTCTCGTCTGCTTTACTTGTATCATTTAAGACAAAGCGCATTCTTGTTGCACAATGAGTGACAACTGATATATTTTCACTGCCGCCAACCTTATCCAACAGTTCCTTTGCCTGTTCTGAGTATTTACTCATGTTGTTTCCTCCTTTACTTCTTGTTTGTTTTACCTTGTATATACAAGTTTTATGATTACGTTTTCATTCTATCCTGTATATACAAGTTTGTCAATTTAAAATTTGTATTTTCGCGAGAATGTCTATCATTTTTGCGAAATTCATTATAATTTTGCGAAAATACCCATCATTCTTGCGAAAAAGCGAATTTTTTTGCGGTAAGCTAGCTTTTCTCACGAAAGATTCCTTTATCAACATATCCGTCATTTTCCATGATAATCTGCAATGCATCTTGATAATTAGATTCCTCGACTTTACATTCAACCATATGGTTCTATTCGCCTCATTAGCCAATATCCCTTGATGATTCGTAAATGAGGCGACGATACCACCACCTACTCCCATGCCACTCGTGCCATGTCCAGAGTAGGCAAGAGGCGTCAAAAACAAGTCTTGTCCTAGATCAGGAACGTAATCAATCCGAATATCATTGGTTTTCAACGTATTGAACTGTGCACGAACTTCTTCAGCATCATCTTCTGATGTAAAAAATGCTTGCAACGATTTATACATTCACACATCACCCTTTCTACTGATCCTATGTAATCTACTGTCCCCCCTTTTTCAATGATTATAAACTTCTTGTAAAATTTTTATATTTCATATCGGTTCTTTCCGTATTTCTAGTAAAATGGTAGTGGGGGGATGCAATATGCGCACATTTTCGAAGGCTGAAAGAAGTTGGATGTTTTACGATTGGGGAAATTCGGCATTCTCAGTCATTATTACGACTGCTATTTTTCCGATATTTTATAAAGCACAAGCGACCGAAGCTGGAGTGAACGCTGCTGATTCAACGGCATATCTCGGCTATACAATTTCAATCTTTACGTTTATCTTAGCTGTTCTTGGACCGATTTTAGGTACGGTTGCCGATTATCAAGGGTTTAAGAAAAAGTTTTTTGTCGGCTTTATGACAGTAGGTATCTTATCGACGATTGCATTAATTTTTGTCCCACAAGGACAATGGCTTGTCTTACTCATTTGTTATACGTTTGCCTCACTTGGATCAACCGGTGCTAATATTTTTTATGATGCTTTTTTAGTCGATGTCACCAATGAAAAGCGGATGAATCACGTCTCATCACGTGGGTTTGCACTTGGCTACATCGGTAGTACCATTCCTTTTCTTATTAGCATATCGATTATTTTGCTCGCCCAACAGGAGATATTACCTCTTTCCAGTGCTGCTGCGAGTCGAATGGCTTTTCTCATTACGGCGATTTGGTGGGCCACCTTTTCGATTTCCATGATGAAACATGTTCAGCAAAAGCATTATGTGCCACGAAGTCCTCAACCGATGAAGCAGAGTTTTCAAAATTTATGGCAAACGATGAAACACGTCAAACAATATAAATATGTCACCATTTTTCTCATCGCTTACTTCTTTTACATAGATGGTGTTGGTACGATTATTTCCATGTCAACTGCTTACGGTACTGATGTCGGATTAGATGCAAATGTCTTACTCATCGCATTGTTTGTGACACAAGTTGTCGCTGCACCGTTTGCTGTGATTTACGGCAAATTATCCGATCGATTCTCTGCCAAAAGTATGCTTTACGTTGGGATGACGATCTATATCATCGTTTGTATCTATGGCTATTTTTTAGACACGGCTCTTGATTTTTGGATCTTGGCCATGCTTGTCGCTTCGTCTCAAGGAGGTATCCAAGCACTCAGCCGATCCTATTTTGCAAAACTGATTCCTCACAATCATGCGAATCAATTTTTTGGCTTTTATAATATTTTCGGAAAATTCGCGTCTATCAGTGGACCGGTGCTTATGGGGGCAACTGCGCAAATCACAGGTCACTCCAATGCGGGCATTCTAAGTTTAGTAGTACTTTTTGTGATGGGCATGCTTATGCTTAGGTTTGTACCATCTGACCAAACGATCAAAAGTCAATAGCAAGACGAACCTATCTCAAAAAAGCATTGGTTTCATCTCGCATACATATTGTTTAGATCAATTTGCTATAATACACTAAATTATAGTGATCAAACACATCGAATGATTCGATTGATTTCACTGTATGTTCTTCTACTTCCTAGAGAAAGATAGAACCGATTACATTTTTGGTGTCACGCTTATGCTTTACATAAAAATACAAAAAGTAAGGAGAGAGCAAATAAGATATGACAAATGCAAATCAAGTTGCACAAAACTACGTAAATGACGTATTCGAAACGGTCAAACAGAGAAATCCAAATGAGACCGAATTCCATCAGGCTGTCAAAGAGATTTTCGACTCATTAGTTCCTGTATTTGCAAAACATCCCGTTTATATGGAGCAAAGTATTTTAGAACGCATGGTTGAGCCTGAACGAATCGTTTCTTTCCGTGTGCCATGGGTTGATGACGAAGGAAACGTTCAAGTAAACCGAGGCTTCCGTGTACAGTTCAACAGTGCCATTGGACCATATAAGGGCGGTTTGCGTTTTCACCCATCCGTAAACGCAAGCATTATCAAATTCTTAGGTTTTGAACAAATTTTCAAAAACTCACTAACTGGTCAACCAATTGGTGGTGGCAAAGGCGGATCCGATTTTGATCCTAAAGGAAAATCTGATGGTGAAATTATGCGTTTCTGCCAAAGCTTTATGAGTGAACTAGGCAAACATATCGGACCAGACACAGATGTCCCTGCTGGTGATATTGGTGTTGGTGGACGCGAAGTTGGCTACTTATTCGGCCAATACAAGAAAATGCGTGGCAGCTTCCAAGCGGGAGTTCTTACTGGTAAAGGATTAAACTTTGGCGGAAGCTTAGCAAGACCAGAAGCAACTGGTTTCGGGACCGTCTATTTCGTAGAAGAAATGCTAAAAGATAAAGGTGATAGCTTCAACGGAAAAACAGTTGTTGTATCCGGTTCAGGTAATGTGTCCACATATGCGATTCAAAAAGCAACCGAACTCGGCGCAAAAGTGGTTGCCTGCAGTGATTCTGGCGGATATATCTATGACAAAAACGGTATCAACCTAGAAACCGTGAAGCGTCTAAAAGAAGTTGAGAGAAAACGAATTAAAGAATATGTGAATGAACATCCTGAGGCAGAATATACAGCTGGTTTTGAAGGTATTTGGAACGTTCCATGTGACATCGCGTTACCATGTGCAACGCAAAACGAGTTAAATGAAGAATCTGCTCAAACATTAGTCAAAAATGGTGTTAAAGCCGTTGGCGAAGGTGCGAATATGCCATCTACTTTGAAGGCTATTGATGTATTTTTAGAAAAAGATATTTTATTCGGACCAGCAAAAGCAGCAAACGCTGGCGGAGTAGCTGTATCTGCTCTAGAAATGGCTCAAAATAGTGCTCGTCTTTCTTGGAAATTTGAAGAAGTGGATGAAAAACTTCAAGAAATTATGCGCAATATTTATAAGAACAGTGTCTCAGCTGCTGAAGAATATGGCCATAGCGGTAACCTCGTTGTTGGCGCAAATATTGCTGGTTTTACAAAAGTAGCAGACGCAATGATCGCTCAAGGCGTCATCTAAATCCAAAAAGATTTTATCCAAAACCAAAAAGAACTTTATCTGGTTCTCACTAGATAAAGTTCTTTTTTTGATACGATTCACGATGTCCCACTTTATCAAACACATCGCTTTCCTTATATACATTTTATCCCAAACTGTTTTAGTCGTGATCAGTCGTCACTTTTTGTATACTATAATTGTAAACGCACGATACTTGATTTCATTCATAAAGGAGAATCCATCTGATTATGCCTACAATTATTGTTTGGTTTCAAAATGATTTGCGATTGCTGGATCACCCTGCTTTATATCATGCCGCTCAAGACGGTGAAGTACTCCCTGTTTTTATTCTTTCGTCTGAATATCAAAGCCTACCACCGCATAGATTATGGTGGTTGCAACAATCTCTTCGTACTCTCCAAAAACAGATCAAAGCAATAGGTGGTCGTTTGATCATAAAAGAAGGCACTACTCCAGAAACATTATACGAATTGGCTCATACAATCCAAGCACAAGCCATTTATTATCACGTTCGTTATGAGCCCGATGCTCAAACGCAACAAGACGAGTTGCATCATCTGTTTAGTCAATCGAGAATAACGTTGCGAGGATTTGAAGCGAACCTGTTATTTCCACCAACATCCATCCGAAATAAGAAGAACGAACCATTTAAAATTTTTACACCCTTTTGGAAGGCATTACGTTCGATTCCTGTCCCAAAACCATTACCAAAACCAGATTCGATTCAATGGTCCAACGAAACAATCACCAATGATATGCCTAAAATAAACACAGATGACATCGATCTCCACAAGTATTGGACGCCTGGTGAACCAATGGCCATAAAACAATGGCAAAACTTCCTACACCATGGTTTGAGCGATTACCTCACCTATCGTACTATGCCTGCCATTGATGTGACTTCAAAGCTCTCTCCACATCTAGCTTGGGGAGAAATCAGCCCACGATTCCTCTGGCACGATGCGCAGGAAACAGTGGAAGCAAGTGGCAACATCAATCACGATAGTGTGGAAGCGTTTCTTAGACAATTAGCTTGGCGAGATTTTGCCTATCATCAACTAGTCGAATATCCGCATATTACAACTCAACCTTTACAGTCAAAATATCAAGCGTTTCCTTACCAAAAAATACAACCACAACTATTCACAGACTGGAAACAAGGAAAAACAGGCTATCCGCTCGTTGATGCTGGAATGCGTCAATTAGCAGAGACAGGTTGGATGCACAATCGCGTTCGCATGGTTGCCGGTTCATTCTTGGTAAAGCATCTTTTATTTCATTGGTTGGAAGGCGTATATTGGTTTCAAGAAAATAGCATCGATCATGACATCGCCCTCAATACACTTGGATGGCAATGGGTCGCTGGCACAGGATTTGATGCGACACCTTATTTTCGAATTTTTAACCCCATACGACAAGCTGAGCGATTCGATCCTGATGCTACATACATCAAAAAATGGGTGCCCGAACTGTCACAATTACCTGCAAAGTATACATATGCACCTCAACAGGCACCTGACGATGTGTTACAACAAGCAAATATTACTTTAGGTGATGATTACCCTTATCCAATGGTCGACCATAAGGAAGCACGAGAACGGGCATTAACCGCTTACCAATTCATGAAAGATGAGTCACTCAGCTAAAACTCTTTCCCACAGGCATGACTGGCAATTGCTCGCAAAAGTAAGTTTTAGCTGAAGTCCTTTTCTTACAGCTTATAAGTCAAACAAAAAAGCAAGAGTAGTTATTTGCATGATAAATGCATAAACGCGTCAAACTGAGTTGAAAGAAATATCTGTTTGCATCGAAAATGAATATATGCATCAAACAGAAGAAATGAGGGCGTTTGTTTGCATCATAAATCCATTTATCACTCAAATAGATGGCTTAGATACAGCTGTTTAAGGGATAAATAAAATGATAAGCTTTACATTAGAGAATCCAGCCATACATAACGAATATTTTTTATTGACATTTTTTTCTGATGTGATAAGATAGTAATATATTCCGATAAGTTTAATCGGGATTAAAATCAATTTTAGTAATGCCATTTTATATAAATCGTACAGCGATCTCTTAACAATACCATTTACAAAGGAGACGTTGATCTAATGATAACTTATGATCAATTCGATGATACCGAGTGGAATAGTTTTCGTCCGGCAAAAGACGATGTGACAAAAGGTGCAAGCACATTATTACAATGGGCTTATGACACTTATGGTGATGATTTAGTTTATGCCTGCAGTTTCGGAGCTGAAAGCATGGTTCTCATTGATTTAATAGCCAAAGCCAAGCCAGATGCAAAACTTGTTTTTCTCGATACAGGCTTGCATTTTCAAGAAACATATGATTTGATTGAGGAAGTAAAAACTACCTATCCGCAATTACAAATTAAGATGCAACAACCGGAATTAACCGTCGATGAGCAATCAGAACAGTATGGCCCAGCGCTTTGGAGCAGAAATCCCGATCAATGCTGCTATTTACGAAAGATCCGACCATTAGAAAGAGCTTTATCAGGGGTTACAGCATGGGTATCTGGTTTACGTAGAGAACAGTCTCCGAGCAGAGCCAACACAAACTTTATTAACAAAGACGAACGATTTAAATCAGTCAAAGTGTGCCCGTTAATCCATTGGTCTTGGGACGACGTTTGGGATTATATCGACGAACACCAACTGCCATACAACAAATTGCACGACCAACAATTCCCAAGTATCGGATGCATCCCTTGTACTCAACCAGTAACTGACTCCAGTGAAGAACGTTCTGGAAGATGGGCTGGATTTAACAAGACAGAATGCGGTATACATGTTGCTTCAGGTTCTCAATAGGCAACTTTATTTTTATATTTAATCTTAAGTATTTTTATCGGAATAATTATGATGACGAGGTGGTAGGATTGACCCTAAAAGTGGAAAATAGTCCGTTTAATGAAAAACAAGCGGACTTAATCAATCAGTTAGTTCCCAACTTAAATTCCGACCAGCGGACATGGTTGGCAGGGTATTTAATGGGATCTGGATCGCAAGCAGGTGGTGAAGAAACAGTAGCTCCCGCTGTTGAAACGCCTGCTAGCAGAACCGTTACGATTTTATATGGTTCAGAAACTGGCAATAGTCAAATGCTAGCCGAACAACTTGCTGACAAAACGAATGAATTAAACCGAACAACAACTGTTTCAGCGATGGATGATTTTAAACCAAAGAAGTTAAAAGAAGTGGAAGATTTGCTGATCATTACTGCCACACACGGGGAAGGTGATCCTCCTGATAACGCGATTCAATTCCATGAGTTTTTACACAGCCGCAAGGCACCGAAATTAAACGATGTCAAATTCGCTGTTTTATCACTCGGTGATGAATCCTATGACCATTTCTGCCAAACGGGAAAAGATTTCGATAAGCGATTGGAAGAATTAGGAGCTGAACGAATCAAACCGCGCATTGACTGCGATGTAGATTTCGATGAGCCAGCAGCAGAGTGGATGGATGGGGTAGTCGAGGAATTAAAGCAAGATCAACCCACTCCTTCAGTAGCTAGCGCATCGTCCAATCAAGACGTTCCAGCTGACCAACCAGTATACACAAGATCCAACCCTTTTGCAGCAGAGGTTTTGGACAACATTTTATTGAGCGGGCAAGGATCTGAAAAAGAAACACGTCATATTGAACTATCACTTGAAGGTTCGAATTTATCCTATGAGCCTGGTGATTGCTTAGCTATCTATCCGAAAAATGATCCAAAACTCGTTCAACAGATTATAGATAAACTAGATTGGGATGCTGAACAATCGATCCCCATTAATAAGCAAGGAGAAATTCGTTCTGTACAAGAGGCCTTAACATCTATTTTTGAGATTACTCGGTTAACAAAAAGTTCAATTGAAAAAGCACAAAGCTATTTTGCTAATGATGAATTGGATGCATTAATCAGTGATGCGGAAAAAGTGAAGGACTATATTGACGGGCGTGATTTGCTCGATCTGATAACGGATTATCCACCGAATCATTTAAAAGCTGATAACATTATGGATTTCTTGCGAAAGATACCTGCTAGACAATATTCAATTGCCAGCAGTTATCAAGCAAACCCAGATGAAGTACACCTTACCATTGCCACGGTTCGCTACCATAGTTACGGAAGAGACCGTGATGGCGTCTGCAGTGGAGAAATTGCAGACCGTATTGAACCAGGCGACCAAGTGAATGTGTACGTCCACAAAAACCCGAATTTCAAGTTTCCGCTTGACGAAGAAACACCTGTCATTATGGTGGGACCAGGTACTGGCGTTGCTCCATTCCGTGGCTATTTAGAAGAACGGGAAGAATTAGAGCTAGAAGGGAAAACGTGGTTATTCTTTGGTGATCAGCATTTCCGCACCGACTTTTTATACCAAGTCGATTGGCAAAACTGGCTTAACAGTGGCGTTTTAAGTAAGATGGATGTCGCATTTTCTAGAGACAATAAAGAGAAAGTGTATGTACAAAACCGCATGCAAGAACGATCCAAAGAGATTTATGACTGGCTAAAACAAGGGGCTCACTTTTATGTATGTGGGGATGAGAAACGGATGGCTAAAGACGTCCATCAAACCCTTCTTGATATCATTGAAGAAGAAGGGAATTTGAGTGCGTCCGAAGCTGAAGCGTACTTGAACCAATTAAAGCAGGAAAAACGATACCAGCGAGACGTTTATTAAATGACTGAAAGGAGCGTTTGAATTGGCAAATGACCAGAAGAAGTTAGACCCTATGGAAGCACTGAAATCCGACAGTCAATTTTTACGTGGAACAATTGAAGAAGGATTAGAAGACCCAATCACCGCCTCCATATCTGAAAATGACACAAAACTATTAAAATTTCATGGTAGTTACCAACAAGACGACCGTGATTTACGAGATGAAAGAAGAAAGCAAAAGCTAGAACCCGCCTATCAATTTATGTTACGAGTCGCCATTCCAGGCGGAGTTGCTACACCGAAACAATGGTTAAGCGTCGATGAGTTAGGCGATAAATATGGCGATCAGTCGATTAAACTAACGACGAGACAAGCGTTTCAGTTGCATGGCATCTTAAAGTGGAATTTGAAAGATACGATTCGAACGATCAATGACCAATTAATGACGACCATTGCAGCTTGCGGTGATGTAAACCGAAATGTGATGTGTAATCCAAATCCATACCAATCAGACATTCACGCAGAAATTCAAGATTGGGCGCAGCGAATTAGCGATCATTTATCACCAAGAACGAATGCTTATCATGAAATTTGGTTAGATGGTGAGAAAGTAGTGGATGGCAAGGAAGAAGAACCGATTTACGGATCCACTTATTTGCCACGTAAATTTAAGATCGGCATTGCTGCACCACCGTCTAATGATGTTGATATCTTTTCTCAAGATTTAGGATTTATTGCGATCATTGAAAATAATGAAGTCGTCGGATTTAATGTCGTCGTTGGTGGTGGTATGGGATCAACTCATGGCAATGTAAACACATATCCTCAAGTTGGGAAAATCGCAGGCTATTGCCGTAAAGAAGATGTGATCGATGTCGCTGAAAAAATCGTTACGATTCAACGTGATTATGGTAATCGATCCGATCGAAAAAATGCCCGTTTCAAATATACCATCGACCGTTACGGCTTAGATTGGTTGAAACAAGAATTAGCCGATCGTCTTGGCTGGGCCTTAGAGGAAGCCAAAGATTATCATTTCGATCATAATGGTGATCGATACGGTTGGGTCAAAGGAAAAAATCGTTGGCATTTTACCTTGTTTGTTCAGAATGGTCGTGTAAAAGATACAGATGAAGTTCAATTAAAAACGGCTTTGCGTGAGATTGCTCACATTCACACAGGTGATTTCCGTCTCACACCAAACCAGAATTTAGTGATTGCTAATGTTACTGCTCAGAAAAAGAAACAGATTCAAGCGTTAATCGATGAATACGGATTAACGGAAGGAAAACATTATTCCGGTTTACGTCGAAATTCAATGGCTTGTGTTGCGTTTCCAACATGCGGACTTGCGATGGCTGAATCCGAACGTTATTTACCTGAATTATTAGATAAAATCGATGCACTTCTGGAAAAAGAGGGATTGATCGAAGAAGAAATCGTAATTCGTATGTCAGGTTGTCCAAATGGATGCTCACGTCCTGCATTAGCAGAAATCGCCTTTATTGGTAAAGCGCCAGGAAAATACAACCTTTATCTGGGTGGCAGCTTCATCGGTGATCGACTCAACCAATTGTATAAAGAGAATATTAATGAAGAAGAAATTCTATCTACGTTAGATGAAATCTTTCAAATTTATGCAAAAGAGCGAGATGAAGGAGAACATTTCGGTGATTTCGTCGTTCGCAAAGGCTATGTCGATGCCGTTTATACGGGATTAGACTTTCATAAAGAAACGACGCAATAAACGAACTTTTTCGTACATTCTGTCAATTACGCTAAGGTGAAACATCAACACTTGAAAAAAACACCCCCACCTAATCTGGTGAGGGTGTTTTTTCCATTCTTTCAACTTGTTATCAATTACAACGATTGGACTTGTTTGACGACTTCTTTGACAAGTGGGTGATCTTCTTCTAATGCTGCAATTTCGGCAAATCCAGATGCAAAGCCTTGTTGATTGATTTTGTTTTCTAAATCAACGGCTTCCTGATCTTCAGCATTTTTATACAATAACGCAACCGCAATGGCTTTTGCTACATAGTTGGGCGTTTCGTTAAACACCTCTCGATATAACAACGCTGGTCGTACAAAACGATCTTGATTGCCCAGTTTTCGAATCGGGCCTCTTCCCACTCGTGTTACTTCATCTGAAATATATGGATTACGAAATCGCTCGAGAATTTTGGCTTGATAATCCTTATGTTCTTTTGGTTCAAAACCATACGTCGTGACGAGGACCTTACCTGTTTCATCCAAGACACCTTTGACTAATGCATATACTTCCTCTGCTTCTAATGCTTCTTTAATCGTTTGATAGCCATAATAGCGACCGGCATAAGCAATCGTTGCATGGCCTGTATTGACAGTGAACAGTTTTCGTTCAATAAAAGGTTTCAACTCATCAACATACGTAATTCCAGGGACATCTGGTACCTCACCTCTGATTGCTGGTTGCTCGACAACCCATTCATAATATGGTTCAACCGCAACAGCGAGGGGGTCATCCTGTTTTTGATTCGGAACAATCCGATCAACGGCTGAATCAGGAAAACCAACCCGTTGTGCTATCAAAGCCTGTTCTTCAGCTGTGACATGTTTATAGACTTCATCTTTTAATACCGAGCTACCGCCAACCATATTTTCGCATGCAATCACATTTAACGGCTCCTCTGTTTGTTGAAAACGTTGTGTCAACCCACTCGCGATGGCCTTAGCAATCACAGGCAAAACATTTGGCCCAACAGCCGTCGTAACTAGATCAGCTTCAGCAACGGCTTGTTCTACTTTCTCTGGATTCGTGCTACTATTAATCGCAGATATCTGATCAATCACTTCTTCCTCTTGATTCTCGCCCGCAAAAATGACTCGATACTGTCCTCTTGTCTGAATCGCATGAATCACGTCTTCATTGACATCAACAAAAGCCACCTCATATCCAGCACGATGTAATAGTGAACCGATAAATCCTCTCCCGATATTTCCTGCTCCAAAATGAACAGCGAGCATTATTGGACCCCTCCAAGAATGTCTAATATAGCTTCTTTGGAATCTGCTTGTTTCATTTTTTCGATATTCGCTTCATCAGCACATACGAGTGCAATATTGGAGAGAATCTCTAAGTGTTCATCACCTTTACCAGCAATACCGATAATGATATGCGTTGAATTCCCACCGAAGTCAACACCTTCTGGCACCGTCACTACTGCTAAGCCTGTTTCATTCACTGCTTGTTTTGCATCCTCTGTCCCGTGAGGAATCGCTACTTGATTGCCAATATAAGTTGAAGTCACTTCTTCGCGTTCAAGCATTTTGTCTACATAAGTATCTTCTACATAACCATTTTTCTGTAACAGATTGCCGACGTATTGGATGGCTTCTTCTTTCGTTTCTAATGCTACTCCCAGTTCAATATTTTCACTTGTTAACATGTCTTTTGCCATGCTGTACACTCTCCTTATCATTTGCTAGTTAAAAATTGATCTAATCTTTGAATCAGTAATTGATGAATTTGCTCAGCATCCTTTGACTGGAAAATCAAGCGATGATTTTCATCACGAATCAGCAGTTCACTAATATGACTAAGAACCTCTAATCCTTCTTCACTTAGCGACTTTGGCGATAACATAAGCAACACATTTTCTACATTTATCACCGTTTGATCCATACCTTCTAATGGCATAGGTACATCTAATACATGAATCGTAAATGATGGTTCTAACACATGCTCACTCCGCGCATGGAATAATGCCATATTCGTATTCGGAATCGCAAGTCCCCCGATTTCTGCACGATCAAGCAACTGCTGATACAAGGCCTGCACGTGACGAACGATTTCTCTTGTCGAAAGCTTTTCACAAATATCATACAGCATTGATTCTTTCGATGGCGTTTTTGTTAGCTTTTCCAATTTGAATCCTTTTACTATCGTATAGATCACTTTTGCATATTGCTCGATTTTTTTAATCTGATTCATACGCTCTTCTTTATTGACTGTCTCTATTTTTTGCGAAGAGAACGATGGATTTTGTGACAGGCCTACTTGCATTTTCTTTTGTCTCACTTGTTTACGGATTTCATAAATATCTGCATCCGTTAAAAATGGTGAAGCTAATATATAATCCTCTTTAAAGTGCTCAATAGGGACGGTCGATACAAAAATATCATAATGATTCAATGCTTGATTTTCCATCGCAAACAAGGACGTATGATCCACTGATTGAATTTCTGGAATGTGTTGTGATATCTGAGATGCTAATATCTTCGATGTTCCAATCCCACTCGAGCAAATCACTAACGCATGGACCGATACATCTTCTTCCACGCGAAGCATAGCAGAAGCAAAATGTAATACGAGATATCCAACTTCCTCCTCTGGAAAACGGATATTCGGAAACACTTGCTTCACACCTTCATCTAACACATGAAACAACGTGGGATAGTCTTGCTTGATATTTGCCAATAATGGATTTTTTATCGGCATGTTTTGTTTTAATCGGTACATCGCTGGTTTTAAATGAGCGACAAGATCATATAACATTTGCTTATCTTGTGTGACATTCATGCGCATCGATTCACTAACATAAGCCATTAATTCTTTTGTTTGCACACCGATATTTAACATGTTTTCTTCAAGGAATGGCGTATGATCTTTACGTAACTTGGCTCCTAATAAATGCATCGTAATAAAACCAACTTCAGCTCTAGGAATCTTCATCTGAAATACTTGTTCTAATTCCTCTAAAATGGTTTCAGCAATCGCAAATTCTTCAGATTGTTTTAATTCGGTTAAATAGTCCGTGTCAAAATCAATATTTTCGCCCTTTTGTACACGTTCGATCGCTAATGTCAGATGGACGACTAAACCAATATAGGCACTATCGGCTAATTGATAAGGGATTTCATGTTTCACACGATCAATGGTTTGTTCGATGGCGTGTAACTTGTTTTGATCTACTAATCCTAATAAACGATTAGATATCGTATCCGTTACCGTTTGCGACTTTCTCTCAATATTTTCTCGCAGTAACATGAGTAGATCCGATTCATCTACATAATCTGAAATTAACGCACTGATAGCTGCGCGCTTATTAGCCTCTGAACCTTCTATTTTCACCCCATATCCCCTTCGACGAATCAATTGCAGGTCGAATTTTTCTAAAAAGGGCGCGATCGTGTCCAAATCGTGACTAATTGTTGCGATGGTAACATCTACATTCGTTGCCATTGCCATTAATTTTATTGGTTCATTCGCTTCTAACAAAGTGATTAGAATCATGACTTTCCGTTCATCTGGGGTAAAATCTGTATGCGTTTGTTGTAATAAACTTGCCTTTAATTGTTCTTTTTGCTCGGGTGATCCGCTTAATGATATACCAATACCCGACTGCTTTTGAATCGTTACACCATAGTTTTCAAGCGTTGTTAGCAGCTGATTAATGTCCCGATGAACCGTTCGTTCACTGACATCTAAGTTTTCTGCTAATTCACGAATTGGAATCGGACCTTTCTGTGCTAGCAAGTAATCGATTAACTGCCTTTCACGACCCGTTAAGTACATCAGATTTCACCCCCGTATATCAACAGCGTTTATCAACCGTGACAAAACTTAATAAGATCAAGACGATACGTTTATTGTAACCATGACAACACAGGACATTCAATACAATATTCATATGATTTCGTCCATTGACTTCTTGCCATTATTTAAAAAGATTCCTTGCTACTTGAATATTAGCAAGGAACCTCTTTTTTTATTTATTCGTCTGCTTTTAAGCGATTGACTAATTCATCGTATTTCGGACTATTTAAGAAGTTTTCTACAGAAATGTGTTCTGCACTTGGAATTTTCTCCTTTGCTCTGTCCGTTAAATCTTTGTGCGTGATGATGATATCGGCTTCATCGGTTAAATCATTAATGGCTTTATTGGTAACATCAATGCCTTCGATATCTGCTTTTTTAAATTTATCTTTTAATAACGAAGCGCCCATCGCACTTGATCCCATGCCAGCATCACACGCAAATACTACTTTATTCACATCTTCTGCCTGTTGAGTAGATGCTTGTTCTTCATTCCCTCTTAACGAATCAGATGCTTTACTCTTCTTACCTTTCATCTCTTCCATTTGACTCGTTGCTTTCGATAAGTCTTCTCCCTCTGAATTGCTTGCCTTCAAAATAACAGATGCAATTAAGAATGATACAAGCGTTGCCACAATAACACCTAGAGCAATAATGAAATGATCTCCTGGAGGCGTCATCAGCATAAGCGCTACAATACTACCTGGAGATGGTGTAGCAGTTAAGCCTGCATTAAAAATTGTATACGTAAACACACCGCTGACACCGCCACCGATCACTGCTAAAAGAAGTGCCGGCTTCATTAGAATGTAAGGGAAGTAGATTTCATGAATCCCCCCAAAGAAATGAATGATGGAAGCACCCGATGCTGAGCTTCTTGCAGCTCCCGTACCAAATACCATAAATGCTAATAATACACCTAAACCTGGTCCTGGATTTGTTTCTAATAAGAAAAGAATTGATTTCCCTGTCTCAGATGACTGCTCTGCAGCAATCGGACTGAGGATCCCATGATTAATTGCATTGTTTAAAAATAGTACCTTAGCTGGTTCGATAATAATATTCGCAAGTGGTAATAAACCGACATTGATTAAAAATTCAACCCCTGCTATTAACACTTGAGTGATACCATTGATAATCGGCCCAATAATTTTTAGTGAGATTCCTGCCAATACCGCACCCAGTATACCGGCTGAGAAGTTATTATAAAGCATTTCAAAACCTTGACCGATCTTATCTTGGAATACATCATCGAGCTTTTTGATTAAATAACCGCCGAGTGGCCCCATTGCCATAGCGCCTAAGAACATCGGGATATCAGCGCCAACAATGACCCCAATTGTTGCGGTTGCACCAACGACACCACCACGTATATCATATACAAGACGACCACCTGTAAAACCGATAAGTAGTGGTAATAAGTAATTAATCATTGGTCCAACGAGTGAAGCTAATTCTTCATTTGGAAAATACCCATCAGGAATAAATAATGCGGTGATTAGTCCCCAAGCAATAAATGCAGCAATGTTTGGCATAATCATACCGCTCAGATGACTACCAAATCGTTGAACTTTTGCACGAAAACCTTTCTGTGCCATGACGATTTCTCCTTTCTCTATCACGTAATCAATAAATATTAGGAATAATTCCTTACTTCAAGAATATAGCGTTTGCATATGACAATCAATGCAATAAAAATGTGGTTTTGACAAGGGGAATGTTGACATTATTTAAAATGGAGAATACCGTCTTATAGTAATCAAAATACGAGATGGTATACATAAGAGAACTGAGGGTGATCCATGGTTAATGATGGGGGTTTTCCCGGTAATACGTATATTACTGGGAAATCTGCATGTGACTCTACCTACTTTTCCCGGTAAATTACACATTACTGGGAAATCTGCATGTGGCTCTACCTACTTTTCCCGGTAATACGCATATTACTGGGAAATCTGCTCGTGGCTCTATCTACTTTTCCCGGTAAATTACACATTACTGGGAAATCTGCATGTGGCTCTACCTACTTTTCCCGGTAAATCACATATTACTGGAAAATCTGCATGTGACTCTGATGCGATTTCCCAGTAAAAAAAGCGATCCAACGCTTATCGTTGAATCGCCTGTACGGATATCAATTATTTTTTGTTAACGGGTTTTTTCCAGAAACCGATCATTAATGCGGAAACAATGGCACCGATGACAATGGCTAGCACATAAAGTGGCCACATTCCTTCTGTAGCTGGCGTTGGAATAATTAGAATACCGCCATGTGGTGCTTGCAAACCAATACCAAATAGTAACGATAAGCCACCCGCTATAGCTGAACCAACCGTAATGGATGGGATGACACGTCCAGGGTCAGCTGCGGCGAATGGAATCGCACCTTCGGTAATAAAGAAGGCACCCAGTGCGAAGTTTGTTTTTCCTGCGTCTTGTTCTTCTTTCGTAAATTTATTGCGGAATAATATGGTCGCTATCGCTAAGGCTAACGGTGGCACCATACCACCAGCCATTACCGCTGCATGCGGTCCTAAGTTCCCCGCTTCGATCATGGCAATACCAAAAGTGAACGCGGTTTTATTAATCGGACCACCCATGTCAATCGCCATCATACCACCAAGAATTAAGCCAAGAATCGCGGCATTAGCACCTGACATATTATTTAAAAATGTTTCAAGAAAACTCATGATATTCGCAACAGGATCAATAATCACAAAATGCATTAAAATACCAGTAATAAAAATCGTTAATACAGGATAAAATAGAATTGTTTTAATTCCATCAAACGCTTGTGGCAAATCACGTAACATTTTCTTCACAAGTACAGTGACATAACCACCGAGAAAACCAGCAATTAAACCACCTAAAAAGCCTGCTCCACCGGTTGAGGCCATAAATCCACCAATCATACTTGGCGCAAAACCTGGACGATCAGCAATGCTCATTCCAATAAAACCTGCTAAGACAGCTACCATAAGTCCTAAACCATACTCAGCGCCTATACTATTTAGCGCGGCTGCAAATTCATTATATGACGGATGTTCTGGATCGGCTGAATTTATTCCGAATAAGAAGGAAATCGCAATTAACACACCGCCACCAACAACAAACGGAAGCATGTTGGAAACACCATTCATCAAGTGCTGATAGAAACCGACACGTCCACCACTTGAACTAGTGCTTTCTGATGAACTACCATCCCCTTCATAAACTGGTGCATCACCAGATTGTACAGTATCAATTAATTCATCAGCCTTGTGAATCCCATCGGTTACGCCTCGACGCAACACTTTCTTTCCTGCAAAACGTTCCATTTCGACTTTTGTATCCGCAGCTACGATAATCGCTTTCGCTGCTTGAATTTCTTCAGCGGTTAACTGATTTTTTACACCGTCCGAGCCATTCGTTTCGACTTTGATGCTCACACCTTTTTGTTTAGCTGTATCTTTTAATTCGTCAGCTGCCATATATGTGTGCGCAATACCAGTCGGACAAGCTGTGACGGCAAGAATCTCTGGTCCTTTTTGCGTTGGTGCGCTATTGTTTTCTTCCTCTTGCTCATTTCGTTTCTCTTGTTCTTTCTCATCAATGAAACGCGTAATTTCTTCTGTCGATTGTGCTTGTAACAAGTTTTTGCGGAAATCGCCATCCATCAAAAGGGTAGATAGTCTGGATAACGTTTGTAAATGATCATCATTGGCCCCTTCACTCGCTGCAATCATGAAAAACAAATGACTCGGCTGACCATCTAATGATTCAAAGTCAACGCCTTCCTGCGAACGCGCAAAAGCAATCGCTGGTTGCTGAACAGCACTTGATTTCGCATGAGGAATGGCTACTCCTTCCCCGATACCTGTACTGTTTTGATGTTCCCTGTCCCAAATCGCTTGTAAAAATTGTTCTTTGTCAGCTAATCGCCCTGCTGCATCAAGTTGATTAGCCATCGCTTGAAGAACGTCACTTTTAGATTCTGCCTCGACATCAAGAATCATGACATCTGGCTTTAATAACTCTGTGATGTTCATCGTCATCATCCTCTCTTTATATTTTACTTACTTTCACTTGTTCAAATAGTTCTTCTGCTTCCATTTTTGTACATAACGTTTCTGAATAGGCAGTTGCACTTCCCGCGGCTACAGCAAATGCCGCCGCTTGTTTGGCATCATGAGACTTTTGCCATTGATAAAGGAAACCAGCAACAGTCGAATCACCAGCTCCCACAGAATAAATGAGCTCGCCTTCTGGTGGGTCTAATTGAAATTGACCCGCTTCTCCGGTATACACCGCTCCATCTTTGCCCATTGATACAAACACATGATCAATTTGATACGTGGTTTGCAATTGTTGCGCCAGTTGAATGGCTTTTTCTGGTCCATCTACCGTTTCATTAAAAAACTCGCCCAATTCATGATGATTCGGTTTGACAAAACTCGGACTTGCTTTCACCGCTTCTTGAAAAGCTATCCCACTCGTATCTAGAAATGTCTCTACCCCCTTTTGATTGAGTAATCGAATCATAGCCTGATACGTGTCACTCGACAACGTCGTAGGCAAACTTCCAGCCATGACAACAACATCTTGATCCGTTAATGTCCCTAATCTATCTAACAATTGATGATACGCTTGATCTGTAATTTCTGGCGAAGTGCCATTCACCTCTGTTTCTGAATTGGCTGCTTTCATTTTCAGATTAATTCGTGTATCATCTTGCAATTCCACAAAATGATGCTGAATGTGGAATTGATCCAAGACATCGGTAATAAATTTGCCAGTAAAGCCACCTATGAAACCAAGCGCCGTACTCGGTTGATCAAAATTCGCTAACACACGCGATACATTGATCCCTTTTCCGCCTGCTTCTTTCTCATCTGACTGACTTCGATTAATTTGATCCAGTTGAAAATCGTTCAGTCGCACGATGTAATCGACGGCTGGATTCAGTGTTAATGTATAAATCATGAAGGTACCACCTTTATTGTTGTTGATTGTTTAATTTCTTTATGTTGTTGTGCTGACAGTTCACCTGATGTCATGATCGTCGCATCACTGAGTGCGGCCACACTGGAAAAGGAAACCTCACCGAATTTTGACGCATCTGCCAACACATAAGTGGATTGTGACTGCTCCAAAGCTTGTCGTTTAACACTTGCCTCTTCTGGATCCGGTGTCGTATAGCCTTGACTTGCATGAATCCCGTTCATCCCTAAGAAACATTTGTCAAAATGATACTCCTGAAGAGTCGAGACTGCTTTTGTGCCAATCAATGCACCTGTTCCCTGTTTTGCTTTACCTGCAACGACATAGGTCTCGATTCCTTGTTCCATTAATTTTTGTACATGGGGAATACCATTGGTGACGACAACGAGTGATTGATCGGTTAACCAAGGAATCATTTCTACCGTTGTGGTTCCTGCATCTAAAAATACGGTATCACCCTTATCAATCAGAGCAGCTGCTGATGTCGCAATCGCCTGTTTGGCTGTTTTATATTGAGGGCTCTTTTCAGATAAGGTTGGTTCTTGGCTTTTTTGATGGACTAAAGCCGCCCCGCCATGAACGCGTTTAATTTGCTGTTTCTTTTCAAGCTCATTTAAGTCTCTGCGAATGGTTGATTCTGAGGCTTTTGTAACCTCACCAATCTCCTTCACAGTAGCGGTTTCCTTTTGTTTCAAAAATTCCAAAATACGTGCGTGACGTTCAACCGTTAACATGATTGACTCCCTCATTTTTTATTAAATCGTTTACATAGATTATATAACCAAAATCAATCAAAGTCAATTGCAAAAATTCACTTTCAATCAAAATCAATCATTTTATTGTGACACACTGTGTTTTCACATATGTTTTGGTAAGATGGAAATACGTTTAATCTAGAAAGAAGGTGCTCCATGAAACGACTATACATCTTTTTTGCATTCGTGTTTTTGTTACATATTATATCTGTCCTATATCCGAATGAAATACTAAACGATTGCTTGGGGATATTGGCGTTTCTCATGTTCGTCATTAGCTTTCATAAAGCGTCACGGTTATTTCAAATATTAGGGGTTCTTTTTATTGTGACGGGTACCTCACTTTATTTTTCAGCGGATTTATCAATACATCAGCTACCACCGATTTTAGCTGGAAATTTATCGTTGCTTACTTTGCTAGCCATGTTACCGTGGATGAACAGTGTCGTTGCAGCAGGACGATTTGACCGGTTACTGCAGCAATTGCTTCGCGGCAACGTAAAAGATTTAGGTATGCTCTATCAACGGAGTATCACAGCCATGATGTCGCTGACGGCTTTTCTCAATGTGTCATCTGCTACCATTAGTCAAGATGTCTTAGTTGATAATTTAAAACCAGTAAAAAGACAGGTAGCCAACAAGTTTATCATGATGGCAACGTTAAGAGGTTATTCATTGGCGCTTCCATGGAGTCCATTAGAAGTATTAGTTGCAATGGCTATTTTTATTACAGGGGTTAACTTTGCTCAAATATTACCGATTATGATGATCATTACGATTGTTATGTATGCCATTGATAGCATGTGGGGAAGATATTATTTTGGAAGATACCATTATCCGCTAGATGAGGATAGTGTCAACACGCAAAAAGCGAGACACAAACGTCGCAAAATCTTGCAATTAATTGTTGCATTACTATCATTCCTAGTCATAGTTGTTCTTTTAGGCAACCTCTTTGACCTAGAATTTATCTTTATCGTGACCGTCATCGTATTTCCATTCGCTTTCGTTTGGTCATTGTTCATGAAGCGATTCAAAAGCTTTTGGACAATTGGATGGAACAAGTGGAAAGACAATTTAAATCACATGCAAAACTTTATTGTCTTATTTGTCACACTCGCTTTCTTTACCGGAACATTAAATGAATCACCTGCTTTGCAAATGATTCAAGATCCCATTATCGCTGTGTCGAATGCTCCATTATTGATCTTAATCATGATACAGTTATTATTTATTTTTATGAGTATGTTTGGTGTTCATCCAATTGCAACGATGGGTGTTCTTGGTGGGATTAGTACGATGTTAATGGATATTCTAAGTCCGTTAAGCTTAGCCGTTATCCTGATTACAAGTGGTGTCGCCACAGTTCCGATTGGTACGTATGGATTAGTAGTAACGATTACTTCGATGAGCTTACGGCAAAGCCCTTATTACATTACATTTTATAACTTACCTTACTCCTTTTTATTTGGGGCTGTTGGAATATTCGTTGCGTATTTATTGATTTAATATATTGATAGAATGCAAAAGAGAAGAGACTTACGAATGGTTGTCGCACGTAAGCCTCTTCTTTAAATTTATTGGTTGATGGTGGAATTTGGTTATTTCTAGCCTTTCTTTTATATTTCTGGCGTGAGATTTATAATTCTAGCTTCAGCTGGATAATTACATTATTCAAGACCATTGTTGGCAATGACTTTTTGATACCAGTAGAAACTTTGCTTGCGAATACGACGTAAATCTTTCACATCGAATTCATCACGATTCACATAAATAAATCCGTAACGCTTACTAGAGCCTTGATGTGTACTAACTAGATCAATAGCTGACCACGGGCAATAGCCAAAAACGTCAACACCATCAGTAATTGCTAATTGAATTTGTTCAATATGTTGTCTGAGATAATCGATTCGATACGTATCATTAACGACATCTCCTTCTTCCAACTGATCAAAAGCACCCAATCCATTTTCAGTAACGATTAAAGGCAAATGATAACGGGAATATATTTCACGTAATACCGTTCGAAAGCCTACAGGGTCAATCTCCCAACCAAATTCCGTTTTTTTGAGATTTTCATTCACTGATCCTCGATAGATTCCAGGTTCTCCAACCGTCTCATGCTGATCACCTGTATGTGAATAATCCATATCACCGCCTGTACTTTCACCAACGGTTTGCGACGTATAATAGTTGAACGCAATAAAATCTGGTTTTCCCGCTTGAAGAATACGCATATCGCCTTCCTGCATCACTGGAGTATAGCCTTTTTTCTCAAGATAGGCCCATGCAACATGATTATATTGACCATAAACAGCTGCATCTAAATAAAGCCAGTTACGAATATTCGTATAAGAATTAGCAGCTAATATATCTTCTGACTTAGATGAAGCTGGATAAATAGGTGCAATGTTTGGAGCAGGACCAATTTTTGCATTCGGAAGCTTGCGATGACATAACGCCATCGCTTTTGCTTGTGCGACGAGCATATGATGATTTTGCTGATACAAATCTTGCTGTTGATTCTCACTATCTTGTGATGAAGTACCTATCGAGCTTCCATGCAAAATGATCATATTTTGTTCATTAATCGTGAGCCAATATTTCACACGATCTCCGAAATGATCGAATAATGTTTCTGCATATTGCTCAAAAGCATCGACAGTCTTACGATTCGACCATCCTCCTTGTTCTTCTAATGCATAAGGTAAATCAAAATGATACATCGTTAAAATGGGCTCAATATTATATGATAACAACTCATCAATTAACTGATGGTAAAACTGAATCCCTTTTTGATTCAACTCGCCACTACCTTCTGGATAAATCCGAGCCCAAGACACCGAAAATCGGTATGCTTTAAACCCCATTTCTGCTAATAATTGAATATCTTCTTGATAGTGATGATAATGATCACTTGCCACTTTAAAATCCGTCACTTCTGGCACGTGATTAGCCATATCAATCACAGATGGTCCTTTACCATCTTCATTCCAAGCACCTTCAACCTGATACGCTGAAGTGGATCCACCCCATAAAAACTTAGATGGAAAAGGTTTTATCTGGTCATAATTCATATATTTATTCCTCCCGAAGTGTAAATAGAGATTCTTTTGCTTGAACGTTGTTTTGACCCGTTATAATAAACTCAGAATAACGCTCAGAGTTAGTTATAATAATAGGTGTCGTTATATCGTAGCCTCGTTTTTCGATCGCATGAATATCACATTGCATGATCGGATCTCCTTTGTTCACACGTTCACCCGATTGTACAGATGTGTTAAAATACTCCCCTTCAAGTTGAACGGTGTCTAATCCAATATGAATTAAAATTTCTACTCCTTCGTCAGAAGTAATACCAATCGCATGTTTTGTTGGGTAAAGTGCGGTTACAGTACCATTGATTGGAGCTAATACCTCACCTGTTGTTGGAACAACGGCTAAGCCTTTGCCCATTGCTTCTGAAGAAAATGCTTGATCATTCACTTCAGTTAGTGGCTTAACAGTACCCGTTAATGGGCTATTTACGTCTACTTGATGCACATTTGAAACATTTGACGGTTGATTATTCATACGATTTTCTTTGCTTTGATAACCAAAAAAGATCACGAGTAATGCCCCAACAACGAAAGAGATCGAAATACTCATAATATGGGTGATCATTGGCGAATAAGCGGCAACCGAGAAAATATTATGAAACACATAAGATGTCATTTGAACGCCGACTGTACCGCTCAAAGCACCACCAGCTCCCCCTGCGATAATTAACATTGGGATGGTCCGCTTATACCTTAGAATTAGGCCATATAAAATAGGTTCTGTGATCCCAGCCATAACCCCTGTTAAAGACGCTGAACCTGACAATGCTCTTACTTTTTTATCACGTTTTGACCGTAGGAATATACCAAATGCAATACCTGCCTGAGCAAAGACAGAACATGCAAATAATGCTTCAATTGGGTCGCCGCCCAATGTAGATAAATTATTCAATGTAATCGGTGTAATGCCCCAATGAAGGCCGAAAATAACAAGAAATGCTTGTAATCCGCCTAATAAAATTCCTGCCATTGTCCCGCTTACACCAATAAACCACCATGCTGCTGACGATATCGCTCCCCCTACATATGTACCAAAAGGACCGAAAATAATAACTGTCAAAGGTAACATGATCATCAATGAAAGCATCGGATTTAAAAATAACTGAATATCTTTATGAATGACTTTCTTTAACACCCGATCTAATACAGCATAAATACCAATTGCAATAAAAATAGGGAATACTGAGGTAGAATAATCTGCTAATACAACCGGAATACCTAGAAAGTCTGTTGTTTCACTGGCTTCTAATAATCCAGTATAGGAAGGTTCAAATAACGCCGCTCCAATGACCCCTCCTACATAAGGGTTCGCTTTTAATTGTCTGGATATTGTTACCCCTAAAAATATAGGTAAAAAGTAAAAAACTGCATTACTCGCAGCCGATAAGAGTTGATAAGTACCACTTTCCTTAGATAACCAACCAACGACTGTTAAAATCGTTAATAATGCTTTAATCATACCCGATCCCGCGAGTGCAGGGATAAGAGGTGAAAAGCTTCCTGATATATGTTCAAAAAGTTTAGACACGAATGATCCTTTACTTTCTGAAGTTTGCTCTATATCGTCCCTGCGATCATCAGCTTCAGTAACACCTAATAGTGGGGCGATCTCTTGATAAACTTCATCCACGATATTACCGATAACGACCTGAAATTGACCACCACTTTCAACTACACTTAAAACTTTATCTGTGTTCTCCAGTTTTTCTTTATTTGCCTTTGTTGAGTCCTTCAACTTAAAACGTAACCGAGTGGCACAGTGGACCAGACTGGACACATTCTCTTTTCCGCCTACATCCTCTAAAATTTCTTTTGCTAGTTGTTCGTGATTCATCAAATCCTCCTCAAGTTATTTTTATTCGTCCTTCTGAAAGTTTTTTTATATATCAACTCCCTTACTCACTCATTACAATCAAATCATAACACCATTATCAAACATTATAATTGTATCGGTACAATTTTTCAAGTAGTATATAATTATTTTATTATTAAACATTATTTTTAGGATGATTTTCCAAAAGTTTGATGATATAATAATCATGAGAAAATAACGTAATGAGGAATGTCTGATGTTAAAATATCAAGCAATTGCTAACGAAATTAAACAATTCATTGAAGATAATGATCTCCAACAAGGGCATAAATTACCTGTGCTAGAATCTCTCATGTCACAATTTAAAGCGAGTAAAAGTACAATTATCAATGCACTCGATTTGTTAGAAAAAAAAGGCGATGTCTATCAAGTTAGAGGTAGCGGGATATTTGTTAGAAGACATAGACGTAAAGGTTATATTAATTTGCTCTCCAATCAAGGTTTCAAGAAAGACCTTGATAACTTTCAAATTACTTCTGAAGTGATTGAACTAGATGTAAGAAAACCAAATAGTGAAGTTGCTGACAGTTTAAATATCCATATTCATGACGATGTTTACTACGTTAAAAGAATTCGATATATTAACGGAAAAACACTATGTTTAGAAGAATCGTTTTTTAACAAAGCAATCGTTACTTACTTAAATAAAGAAATTGTATCAGAATCAATCTTCAATTATATTCAAGAAGGTTTAGGTCTAAAAATTGGGTTTTCAGATCTTTATATTCATGTGGATAAGCTAACAGCAGAAGAAGGGAAATATTTAGGTTTGAATGAAGGTGTACCAAAACTATTTGCTGAAACGATCTTCCATTTAACCAACGGACAGCCATTTGACTTTTCTAAAGTGACTTACAATTACGAGCAATCACACTTTTTTATTCAAGAAAACCTTCATGATTAATGATTTCTTAAGGCTCTTGAAGTGAACTTTGCTTTATATTTTGTTACGTTAAAACTAACTGAAAATCTATGAATAGGAGTTGTGAATCTATGTATCGTAAGATCGAAGACTTTCTTAATGATTGGGAACAAGCTGCGCAAGGAACAATCAAAGTATTTGAATCTTTAACCGATGAGAAATTGGATCAAGCCATTGTAGAAGGTCACAGTACGTTAGGTTGGTTAGGCTGGCATTTAGCAACTGCGCCTGCTTTTTTCACTGGCGTTGTAGGCTTGATGTGAAAGCATCCGGTGATCCGAGCCAAGTGCCAACAAAAGCAGACGACATCGTCGAGGCATACAAGCAAATCGCAGAAGACGTCAAAAAAGAAGCGAAAGCCAAGCTAACCGATGAAAAACTCGAAGAAACGGTCGAGGCATTCGGTACACAACTACCACGTGGTGCCGTATTGCGCACGTTCATTGATCACCAGACCCATCATCGTGGCCAAATGACTGTATTGCTTCGTCAAGCTGGATTAGACGTACCAGGTATCATGGGACCAACAAAAGAAGATAGTAACTAATCAATGATTCAATCTCAGGCCAGAAAAAGTCAGTTTTTCCATATAAAAAGGAAGCTAGGACAAAGAGATAGGTCCCAGCTTCTTTTTTTTATTCGCCATATTCTCTTGATGCTTCTGTAGTTAGCTCAATCCCGCCTCTTGCTGTTTGATAAACGGTGACGTCAACCGAAGCAGGTTCAATCGCCCACATTATATCATCGGCTATTTGAGCAGCCAGTGATTCGCAAAAAGCACCGTGATCACGGAACGACCACATATAAAATTTCATTGATTTTGACTCAATACATTTATCACGCGGTGTATAGGCAATTTCTACGGTCCCAAAATCCGGCTGACCTGTTTTCGGACAAATGGCGGTAAATTCTAACGCTCGGAAGGTAATTCTTTGAACATTTGGTGCATCAAAGGCTTCCTGTTTTAAAACTCCTCGCCCTTCTTCAACACTATTGGGCCGTGGCATCGGGCCAGATCGTGGCAAGTAATATTCATCAGACATGGTTGATTCCCCCTAGTTTTGATTAAGCAGGATGGTTTCGAACTGCTTTTTCGTCTAAATACGCATTATATCAGACCTTGTAGCAATTGCCAAACACGAGTATCTCCCAGCAAGCTATAAAGAGGATGGGGAAGTCTTTAATGAACATATTATTCTAAACAACAGATTTTCTCTCCGTTAGAAAAAAGGAAGCATGCGAGAATCGCTGCTTCCTTCCTGTCTTATTGATGTTCTTTCTCAAATTTTTTCATGAATTCAATTAACGCTTCAACACCTTCAACTGGCATTGCGTTATAAATGCTAGCACGCATACCGCCAACAGAACGGTGACCTTTTAACGTTTCTAGTCCTTCTTCCTGGGCCTTTTGAATAAATGTTGCATCCACATCATGATTTGGCACCACGAACGGAATATTCATAATCGAACGACTATCTTCTTTGACAGGAGAATGATAGAAGTCAGATTGTGCAATATATTCATATAACATGTTTGCTTTTTTCTCATTACGTTTCTGGATGGCCGTTAAACCACCTTGTGCTTGAATCCATTCAAATACAAGCTTCGCCACGTAAACACCAAATGTCGGTGGTGTATTATACAGCGATCCACTCTCACTATGGGTCTTGAAGTCTAGCATTGTTGGGCATTCCTCGACGGCATGACCGATTAAATCATCACGAACGATGACAACTGTTAAGCCTGCAGGACCAATATTTTTCTGTGCACCGGCATAAATCACGCCAAATTTCGATACATCGATTTCTTCTGAGAGAATATTGGAAGACATATCAGCCACCAATGGTACATCTCCTGTATCAGGAATATTGCGAAATGCAGTTCCCTCAATGGTGTTATTCGTTGTAATATGCACATAATCTGCATCCGATTTTACCTTATCAGCTGTTACGCTTGGGATATACGTAAAATTTCCATCTTCAGAAGATGCGATTTCGTTTACTTCGATAAATTTCTTCGCTTCTTTCATCGCTTTTTTTGACCATGATCCCGTATTGACATAATCCGCTTGGCCGTTTTTCTTCAAGTTGAGCGGAATAGCAGCAAATTGTTGCGATGCACCACCTTGAACAAATAATACCTTATAGTTATCAGGAATGTGCATAAGCTCACGTAGAAGATTTTCTGCACCAGTGATAATTTCTGTGAAAAGTTTCGAACGATGGCTCAACTCCATCACCGACATACCAGAACCTTTATAATTCGTTAATTCACTTTGCGCTTGCTCTAACACTTCTAACGGCAACATTGATGGACCTGCTGAAAAATTGTACACTCTATCCATTTTATGACTCCACTCCTTCTCTCATAAATCAAACAGAAAGAGGTAAGGAATCTACATCCTTACCTTTTGCCCAGGCGAGCGACTTGTCGATACTATGTGCTCCCCTACGGTTATTCCGTATACCTCGCCAGTTACACATAGCCACTGTAATTTTGTGAAAATTATAACAAGTTTCACACGACTTTTCAATCATTGTTCATCAAATAGTCATACAATTTTCGTTGAATCAATTGTTATTTCAACGCTTTTGTGTCATCATTTTTAGTAAAGCTTGCTTCATAAGGAGAAGAATCATGAAAACGATTATTTTTGACGTAGATGATACTTTATATGACCAATTACAACCATTTAAAAATACAGTGCATCAACAAATCGATTCGTCATTTTCGGATGATGACATGATCCGTCTGTATAAAGCATGCCGTCATTACAGTGATGAAGTTTTTGAAAAACATATGAGCGGAGAAATGACCGCTTTGGAATTACAAACATATCGCATCACAAAGGCGTGTAACGATTTTGGCATTGCCTTAACGGAGGAAGATGCCATTCAATTTCAACATACCTATTTACAAGAACTAAAACAAATCACTCTTTTCAGCAGTCTGACGGAAGTGTTACCTACCATCGTTAATAACAACTGGCAAGTCGCATTCTCACTAATGGGGAACATGACCATCAGTGGATGAAAATGAAACAGCTAGGGGTCACACATTGGATTCCAGAATCAAATATTTTCGTTTCTGGTGACTTAGGTGTATCAAAACCAAATATTAACGCATTTCAACACGTGGAGAACGCATTGAATCTAGAGAAAGATCAAACGATTTACATAGGTGATGCGTACGAAAATGACGTTGTTGGCGCGAAACAAGCTGGATGGCACGTAATTTGGATGAATCACCGCCAGCGAGCGATTCCGGAACATGGTGTGCATCCTGATGCATCAATTGATCATCCAAACGATCTTTATTCTGCTATATTGCAACAATTTTCACTGAACCAAGTTTAACGAATTATTGGAGGCAACAACATTGGAATCAAAAAAAGTGTTCAGTATATTATTTGCCGTCATGTTCCTTGTCATGGTTGGATTCGGCATTATCATACCTGTTCTCCCCTTTTATGCAGAAGAATTAGGAGCCTCTTCCACTGAACTAGGCTTATTAATGTCAGCATATTCTGTGATGCAATTCACCTTCGCTCCTATGTGGGGAAAAATCTCTGACCGTATAGGGCGAAAACCTGTGTTATTGATCGGTATATCCGGGCTTGCCTTTTCATTTATGATGATGGCTTTGGCGACACAGTTATGGATGCTATTTGCCGCAAGAATCATCGGTGGCTTGTTATCAGCTGCAAACATGCCAACTGTTATGGCTTATGTCGCTGATACGACAGATGAAGAAAACCGTAGTAAAGGCATGGGAATCATCGGTGCTTCAGTCGGTCTCGGCTTTATTTTTGGACCAGCAATTGGCGGTATTTTCTCATCAGGAAGTTTAGCGATTCCGTTTTATTTAGCTGGTGGTTCTTCATTTATTACCTTCTTATTGGTACTGTTTGTCCTTAAAGAATCATTGGCACAAAGCGAAGAGGTTACAGCTACAAACAAACGTCCATCAATGATACAAGCATTGCAACAACCCACTGGCCTTTTGTTTGCATTACAAGGGTTTGTTTCGATTTCTCTAGCTGGACTCGAAGCGACATTTGCCTATTTCGCCAATGATCGGGCAGGACTTGGCACGGTAGAACTTGGATATATATTTATGATTATGGGATTGGCCGGTGCTATTGTACAAGGTGGCTTTGTTGGTAAATTAACGAAAAAATGGGGGGAAGGGCGCGTCATTCAAATAGGGATCATTACATCAGCTATCGGTTTTGCTCTGATTTTACTTGTTCAGGATTTCGTTACTGCAGCGATTTTCTTAACCATTTTCGGTATCGGTAATGGACTCATTCGACCGAGCGTGTCTTCTCTATTAACGAAAAATGTTAAAAAAGGGTATGGCCAAATGACAGGACTTCTGTCATCATTTGATTCTTTAGGCAGAATCATCGGACCGACATTTGGCGGGATATTGTATGGTATGGCGATCTTCATGCCTTATGTATCTGGCATCTTACTTTCCGTGATTGCTCTAGGCAGTTACTATATCTATCAAAAAAAGCGACAAGCCATCATGGAATCATGACCCATCACTCTTTTAGCATCCGCATGCGATAGCAGTTTTTCGCAGTTTCACCTAATTGATCAAGTAATTGGTAGTTGGCATACGCACCGACAATTGCCCCTAATCCTGGAATCATTTGCAATAGTTTCACTAAGTCAATATAGTCACGATACTCTTGTTGAAACTCGCGCCAATCCATCCGTGCCAGGCGGTCCTTTTCTTCCTCCCAATGTTGTAGGACATGGAAGACTTCTCTTCTTCTGTCATCATTGGAGAAGGCTAACTGAAAAACATGCAATATAAACAGACGCTCTTCATATTGTTTTGTATCGAATCCGTAAACGCTCGCCACATCAAATAAAAATTTCATCTTAATGGATAATAACAGCGGAAAATCAGCTAATCCAAGGAAAATACCACCCGCTCCTGTACCAGCTCCTTCTGCTGCAGCCGTTTTACGGTAATTGGATAATTTGTCCGCTATCCGTGACTCTTTCTCTTCTAAACTTAAGCCGAATGATTGTTGTTTTCTCGTTGTCATGTCGGACCCCATTAACGTCGCCTTGACCATTTGTTTTATACTTTCGGTAATCATTTGATGCGCTTTTTCTGGTATATAGCTATTGATTTTATTTTGCGCCTTTTTGGATAAACTTTTAAACAAGCTTTTCTGCTTTAGAATATTCGTTTCCCATTCCAGCATTTCCTGATACGCTTTTTGTTCATATATATCCATCTATGTCACTCCATATATACTGTTATCTATTGATACGAATGATGGTAGCCAAATGTTTCAATAGAGTCAAACGGATGATTTCACGTCGCTTTTGCATATTTCTTATACATGTCATCAGTTTGTTTAAACGCTTGATAAGCTAACATCATATTCAAATGGACAAGTAAGCTTATCCCAAATAGCGGAATGAAGCCTTGAAGGTAAGCTAAAAATGAATAGGTGAAAAAGATCGTCACTATCATGAAAAGAAAATGATTCAAGTGCAAAAAACCAAAAGCCATCGCATATTTGAAATAACGAATCCAAGACATTTGGTAATGGACGTAAAATGGATAAATATAAAGCACTAGCATCACCAATATTATCCCGATCATGACAAGGGAAACTTGGAGAAAACGACCAAACCACCCTTCGAGCATAAACGCCAAACGGATATCCAAATACCAAACGCCAGCCAATACAATTAGCACCCATATCATGACACTGCCTCTAAGAAACTGACGCTTATATTCATGCCAAAACGTCTGCCATAATGGTATATCCTCCTCACCCATGGCCGTTTTCCGCGCAATTACAAACAAAGCGATCGTACTGGGGCCAGCGCCAAGCACGACGCCCCCCATAAGTGTTCCTATGATCCAAAATACATTTAAATAAAAGAAATAACATACCCACTCACAAAACGCTTGAATACCATTTGTGAATTTATTGGTCATCGCAAAAACCTCTCCTCTTATCCTTTCAAGCCACTGGTGCTAATGCCTTCAACAATATATCGTTGGAAAATAAAGAATATAATCATAATCGGTAATAAACTGAGTGTTGTCATCGCAAACATGGCTCCCCAATTGGTCACCGCTTCAGGGTCAGAGAATAGTTTCAACGCCAAGGAAACGGGATATTTCGTCGGTGTTTGTAAATACAACAACGGTGCCATAAAATCATCCCAACGCCAATAGAACGAAAAGATCGCTGCAGTCATCATAGCAGGAACAACCAACGGTACAATAATCCGAGTAAAAATGGTAATCGTGTTACACCCATCGATACGAGCAGCTTGATCTAATTCTTTTGGTATCGTACGCATAAATTGTAAGATTAAAAAGATGAAGAAAGGAATCCCAAAAAATGTTGGCACGATTAATGGCAAGTAGGTATCAACCCAACCGAACCAGTTAAACATGACATATTGCGGAATCATAATCATTTCAAACGGAAGCATCATTGTCATCATCATAATCGCAAACCATGTCTTCTTAAAGCGAAACTGAATTCTGGCAAAACCATAAGCAATCACCGTTGATGATAAGATACTGCCAATTGTTGCAATCGTAACGATAATAAATGTGTTTTTATAAAACGTTGTAAACGAAATATCCGCAAAACCTTTCCACCCTTCAACATAATTGGAAAAATGCCATTCTTCCGGAAATAATTTATGCGCATCAATAAATACGGCCGAGCTTTCTTTAAATGAACTACCAACCATCCATAACAACGGATAGAGCATAATAAATGTAAACAAAATTAAACCCACATGTTGAACTAATTTCTTAAAAAGCTTTTTCTGTTTACTTGTCATTCCTTCCCTCCTCTCTAATTATCCTCGTAGTGAACCCAATATTCAGATGATTTAAAGATTAATGCGGTAAAAATCGCAATAATTACAAGCATGATCCAAGCCAGTGCAGAAGCATAACCCATTTTGAAAAATTCAAACGCATTACGGTACATATACAAAATATATAATAAAGTACTATTGACTGGTCCACCTTGGGTAATAATAAAACTTGGCGTAAAGGCCATAAATCCTTGGATCGTTTGCATGACCGTATTAAATAAAATGACTGGCGTTAACATCGGGATCGTAATACGAAAAAATTGCTGTAGTTTACTCGCCCCATCTACTGCAGAAGCTTCATAGTAGTTCGTCGGTATATTTCGAAGTCCTGCTAAAAAAATCAACATCGAAGAGCCAAACTGCCAACCATATAATACAACTAACGTCCATATCGCTGTGTTCGGATCCCCCAACCAGGCGTGTGTCGGTAATCCGAATGTAGCCAAAATCGAATTCACCGCTCCGTCATTCCCAAAAAGCTGACGCCACATAATCGCAACACCAATACTTCCGCCCACAATCGAGGGGAGATACAGTAACGTGCGATAAATACCTGCCGCTTCAACCACTTTATTTAGCACAAGCGCAATCAATAGTGCAAAAACCAAACGAATCGGAACCCCTGTACCAGCATAGAGAAACGTTACTTTCATGGCATCCCAAAATTTTGGATCATTTGTGAATGCCTCTTGATAATTTTCCATACCAATCCAACTAGGCGTGCCGACCATATTAAATTCAGTAAATGATAAATAAAAGGAATATAAAATCGGAAATAATGTCAACATCACCGTACCGATAATGAACGGCGATAAAAATAAATACCCCATTTTATTATCATATTGTCGGTACTTTCTGCGCTTCGGTTGTGTTAATACATGATTTGCCATCATTCCACCTCTCTTCTTCTGAGACAGAAAAGGAGATTGTGAGCGCATCACCACCTCCTTTTTGTGAAACAGATTACTCTGCTAACACAGATTCTGCCGCTTCTCTAAATTGTTGGGCCCCTTCTTCTGGTGTGATTTGCCCATACATCACCATTTCATCAATATCTTCTAAATGGCTTAACACTTCACTAGCTGCTGGTGGATAGTTCGTATCAGCAGGTGAACTATTTTCTGCGACGTAATTCACGTATTCATAAACTTTTTGATCGATTTCAGAAAGGTTCGGTTGCAGTGCCTCTCGAACCTCTGGCTTTATAGGTACACCACGATCCGACCCGATCACTTCAAAAACTTCGACTGTATTTGTGAAGAAGTTAATAAATTTCGCCGCTTCTTCTTTGTGCTCAGAATTTTTACCAATCGACCATAACATCGAAGGTTTCAGGAACATACCTTGATCATTGTTCTCACCTGGTAAAACGACCATCTCTAACGGTTCGCCAGCTGTTTTTTCTAGTGTACCGACTTGATTGGACCAGTTGGTTGGATCAAGTGGCGTTTCTCCGCGCACAATCAATTCATCTTCGAGCCCCTGTACTTGTTGGATCACGTCATAACCAGGCATAACCCCTGCGTCAATCATATCTTTATTCATGGCCAAATAATCGGTCAACACTTGGTCATCGTCATATCCTAATCCTGAGCTATCTTCGTTAAATAACGAATACCCTTTTTCACGCAAATAATAATCAAACATGTTACCTGGTTCAGCTAATCGCGTACCATAATCCCCAGTTGCTTCATGGTATTGAGTCGCAATATCGACAAAATCGTCCCATGTCCAATCATGTGTTGGTGGTTCAATGCCCGCTTCTTCATATGCACTTGGATTATATGTGGCGACTAAAGCATTGGTTCCTGTTGGTATGCCAACAAGGGTGCCATCAACTTTCCCACTTTCGATAACCGTATCTGCTACCCCTTCTAAATCAATCGTCCCCTCTTCGACGTATGGGCCAAGATCTGCGAGTAAATCTTGACTCGCATATTGATTCACATACTCTCCGAAATTTTGTTGCATGATGTCAGGTAAATTGTTTCCAGAAGCCTGTGCAGCCATCTTCTCAAAGTAACCATCAAACCCTGTAAATTCAGTCTGTATCGTGACATGTGGATTTTGTTCCTCATATAACTCAATGATTTCATTCGTCATATCATGCCGATTTTGAGACCCCCACCAAGACATACGCAAGGTGATGGCTTCTTCTCCTTCTTCAGCTGTTTCTTCCTGATTTTCGTTTGATTGTTCTACGTCATCTGTTGTTGCATCTGGAGTTGTTTCTTCGTCCGAATCTCCACTACAAGCGGCTAAAAGTAGAAATAAGAATATAAGCATGAAACCAAAAAATTTTTTCATCAGCTTTTCCCCTTTCTTTTTGTAAACGGTTTCAATATAGTATATGGTTTATTTAGGCAATGTAACCATCAATCATAAAAGTTTTCTTCTCCTTTTTGCGACAAAGTTTGTGTTACTTCTGATGATTTTTAATCCTATATGGTATAAGGATAAGTTGAAACGAAAAAACTATACTCTACTTCCAAAAGAATGAGGTGAAACAAGTGAAATCGGTAACTTATCAAGGCAAGTATGAAGTGGCTGTTACACAAGTTCCGTTTCCTACTATCGAAGATGATGAAGATGTTATTGTAAAAATTACGTCAACAGCTATCTGCGGGTCAGATTTGCATTTATATCAAGGTAATTTTCCACTACCCATTGGCTATCAAATTGGACATGAACCAATGGGAATCGTAGAAGAAGTTGGACCTAAAGTCACGAAAGTAAAAAAAGGAGATCGAGTAGTGATCCCTTTTACGATAGCTTGCGGTCAATGTCCTTATTGTAAAACACATCATGAAAGTCAGTGTGATCAAGCAAATCCCCATTACGACTCTGGCGGATATCTCGGCTACTCAGAGAAATTCGGTAATTACCCAGGGGGACAAGCCGAGTATCTTAGAGTACCATTTGGAAATTATACACCATTTCTCATTCCTGAGGATTGCGAATTAGACGATGCATCTCTATTATTTTTGTCTGACGTTTTACCTACTGCTTTATGGAGTGTTGAACATGCAGGCGTAAAAGCGGGCGATACCGTTATTGTGCTCGGATGTGGACCCATAGGATTAATGGTACAAAAATTTGCTTGGCAAAAAAGAGCAAACCGAGTGATTGCGGTTGACTATATTCCGTATCGGTTAGAACACGCTAGAAAAGAAAACCGTGTTGAAGTCTTTAATTTTACACAATACGATGATATGGGAGAAACTTTAAAGGAAATAACCAATGGAGGAGCCGATGTTGTCATCGATTGTGTCGGTATGGATGGAAAAAAATCACCGCTCGAATTCGTTGAGCAAAAGACAAAGCTTCAAGGCGGGACTATCGGACCGATTCAAATCGCTACGAAAGCTGTCAAAAAATGTGGCGTCGTACAAATGACAGGCGTATACGGAGGAAACTACAACCTCTTTCCACTTGGCGCTTTCTTCTCAAGGAATGTTCAACTCAAAATGGGACAGGCACATGCGCGTTCATATATGGCATCGATTTATCGTCAAATCGTTAATGGGGATATTGATCCGACGACCATCATTACTCATCAATTACCATTGGAAGACGCATCACACGGTTATGATATCTTTAATGGAAAAAAAGAGAATTGCATGAAGGTCGTGTTACAACCATAGGGACTTGCTTAGCAAGCCCGTAAACTTTCAAAAACAGTTCATAATAATGTTTTACTTGACTGGCTATTATTCCCAGAGTAAAAGCTAGACATTTATATTTTTACTAAAACAGAGAACACTAACTATAGATATTCAAAAAGGTAGTGGTGTTCTCTGATGTTACAATCCTTACAAGATATTTTCATTGTCATATTTCGAGTTAGTACCATTTTTCCATTGTTGCTCGTAGTTACATTATTTATGGGAAAACGAACAATTGGTGAATTACCTGTATTTGATTTTCTCATTATTATTTCACTTGCTTCGGTCGTGGGGGCTGATATTGCTGATCCAGATATTAAGCATCTACCAACTGCTATAGCGATTGTTGCTATCGGCGCTCTCCAGAAAGTCATTTCACATTGGAAACTCTCAAATCGCAAATTTGGAAAACTAATCACTTTTGAACCAACAGTGGTTGTGCAAAACGGGAAATTATTACGCCATCAAATCAAAGACATTGGTTTTTCCATCGATAATATTTTACAAATGCTTCGTGAAAAAGATGTATTTGATATTAGCGAAGTCGAGACAGCGATCATTGAAGCAAACGGCGCTCTGAGCGTGTTAAAAAAACCACAAAAAAATACTGTCTTAGCTGAGGATCTTCATATAATGAAGCAATCATCTATCGCCTTTCCCGTGATCATTGAAGGTGAGATTTATGAGGAACCCTTGGCGAATGTAGGACTGACACGTAGTTGGCTCATTCAAACGTTACACAACCAAGGCATTAATCGACAGGAAGATGTATTTTTCGCATCCATTAATCACAAGCATGAACTACAAATTTCCTTAAAAAACGAACGTAAGATCAACATTCCATTTGTTAGACACTAATCATATTTTCTCCTTCCATCGCATTACATAGTAGTAGCTTGCCTATGGAAGGAAGAGATGACAATGAATAAGAACATGTATCCTTACACCGTAAACGTTTCTGGCCAAAGCTTGATTTCTGTTGAACCGAATCAAGCAAATATTCAATTAGGGGTCGTGACAATCGAAAGTCAAGCAAACCAAGCACAACAAAGTAATGCAGCCACTTCTCAGCAAGTGATACAATCGATTCTTTCATTACATATACCTCGTGAAAATATACAAACGGTAGAATACACCATTTTTCCTCAATACGATTTTCATGACGGCGTTCAACAATTTCAAGGTTATCAAGTGACTCACATTTTTCGTATTCAAACCGATGACATCAATCAGCTCGGTTCCATTGTCGATCTAGCCACAAGTCATGGCGCCAATCGCATTGAACGGATCACATTTTCGGTAAAGAATAGAGACCAGATTTATCAACAAGCCTTGCAAATCGCCTTATCCAATGCTTATGAGAAAGCGTGCAGTCTTGCCCAAACGATGCGTGTGCCCTTACAACCAATTCCGATCCGTATCATCGAAGACACGGTTTCGCCGCCAGTCATTCCGTATCATTCGTTTCAATCACAAGAGATGGTCGCTGGCGTTTCCACACCGATAGAAGCTGGCAAAATTGACATTGAAGCCGAACTGACAGTAACGTTCCGATATACATCATGAGCTTCGACGAACTATTGGAAAAACGGCGAGATTGGAAAGAGCACCTATGGCATGATTAAGGCAAAAAATCAGTGTCGGAAGTGAGAAAAGTGCCTTCATCGTGGCTATGACGACAGTTAATCTGTGCTGAGAACGTAAAAAGTGCCTTCATCGCCTCTATGACGACAGTTAATCTGTGCTTAGAACATAAAAACTACCTTCATCGCCTCTATGACGACAGTTAATCTGCGCTTAGAACATAAAAACTGCCTTCATCGCCTCTATGACGACAGTTAATCTGTGCTGAGAACATAAAAACTACCTTCATCGCCTCTATGACGACAGTTAATCTGCGCTTAGAACATAAAAACTGCCTTCATCGCTTCTATGACGACAGTTAATCTGCGCTTAGAACATAAAAAGTGCCTTCATCGCCTCTATGACGACAGTTAATCTGTGCTGAGAACGTAAAAAGTGCCTTCATCGCCATAATGAAGACACTTTTTTGTTCATTTTAGCTTATAAATTTGCTTTCATTAAGTAAAACAGGCTTCTCATTATCGCATGACACTTCCACCGGATATTTTCACTGATTCACCGACGATATTGTTCGCTGCATCGGTTAATAAGAACGCAATAGTCTGAGCTACTTCTTCTGCCGTTGTAAAACGACCAGAAGGAACGCTTTGTTTCGCTTGTTCGAGCGCATGATCATACGAAACTTGATTGCGCTCCGCTTTAATTTGAATCAGATTTTCTGCCATATCGGTATCGACAAAGCCTGGACAAACCGCATTTACTCTCACTTGATGTTTAATCGCTTCATGTGCCATCGACTGTGTCCAGCCAATCATAGCAAATTTGCTTGAGGCATATGCCGTGTTCCCATATGTACCGCGAAGCCCCGACAATGATGCAATATTCACAATATCACCTTGTTGATGTTTGATCATTTTTTGATAAATTGGCTTCGTTAAGCTGAAGGCGGCCAAGTAATTGACTTGCATCATTTGTTCGATCATCGACTCATCTAAATCCTCTACTTTTTTATTGCCTGCGATTCCAGCCGCATTCACTAGTCCAGAAATAAAGCCAAGTTGTTTTTCAGCATACGCCATTAATTCATTTCGATCCGCTTCTTTTGTAATATCAGCGGTCATGACGCAAAAATTTTTCTCATCGGTAGTTTCTAGAAGCTCACGTCTCAATTGATTCAATTTGTCCACATTTCGTCCTGTCGCCGTAAGTTTCGCTCCCATTGAGATTAATACTTTTGCCGTTTCATAACCGATGTCTCCTGTTGCACCTGTTATGAGAATATGTCTATGACGCAACGCATCACTTGAGAAAATCGTCATCACATCCTCCCCCTTTATCACTTATTCCCACGGTTTATTTTTATGAATAAAATTTGCTAATTCTTGACTCGCTTGTTTTCTTCGTTTCCGTGCTTCTACACGATCTTTGGCTGTTTCATGGAGATACTTTTCTTCTTCTGTTTCTGGAATGACATTAGCAACTGGAACGGATCTTCCCTCGTCATTGACAGCAACAAACGTAAGAAAAGCGGTCGCCGCAATCGTTCGCTGTCCTGTAATTAGATTTTCTGCCAACACTTTGACGAATACTTCCATGGAGCTTGTACCAGTCCAAGTGACACAAGACTCCAGACAAACTGACTCATCGGTACGAATCGGTGCTAAAAAATCGACAGAATCAGTTGATGCGGTAACAACAGGGCTTCGCGAATGTCTCATCGCAGAAATCGATGCGATATCATCAATGTAGCTCATTAATTTTCCACCAAAAAGTGTGTGATGATTATTCGTATCAGGCGGAAATACATGACTGACTTTCACAGCTAATGTTTCTCGAATATAGGTATCCTTCATGTCCATCACCTTTTTATCTCATTATAACATGTTTCAATACTTATTCAGGCGATACTTGATCCTGTTGTGCTTCTAAATTTGTGAGCGCTCGTTTTAATTCATGTTGGCATTCCTCAACGCGCACGTGCGCCTTAAATAATGGTTCCATTGATGTCCCGCTCCCATTAATTGCTTTTCCACGTGCATCTTGAATGTCTTCCTGCACTTCTCTTAGCTGTTGTTGCAATGCTTGAATATTCTCTATATCGGCAGAGTTCCTAACCTCACGCGTCGCATGTTCTAACTCATGAGAACGCATTGCCAATTGTTCAATTTCATGACCATTTTGAATCGGCATCATGATTCCTCCTTGTTTTTAGTTCTGGTCGTATTTTCTACAAAATTTTAAAAACTACTCATAACAAAATGGATGCAAGCGATATGTTAAAATAATAGCGGTCATATATTAAAAATAGGGAGTGACAATAAGTGAACAAAAAAGATATCGCAGACATTCGCAAGCAATTTAAGATAGATAACGATCGCATGAAGATTCAAGACATCTTTAACGTATATGTAATGAAAGAATCAAGCGACATTTATCATCAGCAGAGTCAGCCGTTTGACATGCTCGATCAAGATGAACAGGAACTGTTTATGCATAATTTTAAAAAGGTGCTCACAGGGCAACTCGATGAGAAATTATTTGAATTAAAGTTTCAAGCCGATATGGAGAATCCGAGCCAGCTCATTTTACATAAAGGATTGTTAAGCAGTGAAGCTGAAGATTGGAAAGAACAAATGCTCCAAATGGTCGAAAAAATGCTACAAGATAGACAATACGAAATGGATGTCGTCATTACTTTTATTCGCGGAGAATATCTTAAACCCATGAAAAAACCGAATGATGAAACCGAAGACAGTGAACGTGATACCGTTTATTCCCATTCGTTCACACTCTGTACTATAAATAAAACGCAAGATCCGAAAAAAGAATTGCAGTTTGACTATGTTGAGAAAGAATTTAAATACAATGTCGTGGTCGACCCGGTGATTAATTTAGATGCTCCGATTGGCGGATTTTTATTCCCTTGTTTTACTGATCATGCCACTGACGTCAATCATATTCTTTATGCTGCGCAAAAAGCCAATGAACCCGACCCACAATTTATTGAAGATGTGTTGAATGCAGAAGAAACGTTGACGGCTAAAGAGGACAAAACCGTGTTTGAAGAAGTGGTACGAGATGCCGTCGGACATGAAATGAATGCGTCAACGCTTGCTAGTGTCTATGAAGAAATTCACCGTGTCGTGGAAGAAAATGAAGAAGAGGATGCACCTCGATTAGACTCACAAGATATGGAACGTGTGCTGAAATCAAGTGGTGTCAATGAAATCGACCAAGAAAAAATGACGTCAGCCTTTAAAAATGTTGTCGACGATGAAACGTATGAATTAAAAGCACAAAATATTGTCCCTAAATACAATTCAAAGTCAATCAAAATTAATACAAAGATCGCCAAAATCGCAGTCAGCCCAGCTGATTTATATCATGTCAGACAAGTGCAAATGGACGGAAGGCGTTACTTAATGATTGAAGTCGAAGAAGATACAGTCATTGATGGTTTTACGATGATACCAGAAGCATTCAAATAATACGCATAAACAAGAGGCTGGGACAACAGGAAAATCATATATTCAAAAAGCGAATAACAGAATTCCTTTGTCCCTGACTCGCTTACATTTGCGACAATACCTCGCTCAACCGCTTAATACCTTGTTGTATCTCTTCTTTTTCTTCATAACTAAAGGATAATCGCAACCATTCTCTTCCTTCCTCTTCATGTAAGAAGAAATACTTCCCTGGTAGAAAAGATACCCCATTTTTCGTTGCATCATCAAGCAATGCTGACGTATCGATGTTTGATATTTTCAGCCAAACAAAATAACCACCTTCTGGCACATACCAAGACACGTGACGAGGCATATATTGTTCTAATGCCTCAAGCATCGTATCACATTTTTCTTTATATGCCGTGCGCAGCTCCTTTAAGCGCCTATCCAGCGGGTTTTCGTTAAGATATTGTGACATAATCGCTTGTGCAAACGGATGATCCAAGTCTTTTTTAAACCAAAACAAGGTCTGCACCATTTCTTTCGTCGTCGCCACCCACCCAATACGTAAACCTGGAGCAATCACTTTAGACAATGAACCGACATAGAGGACGCGGTTTTCCGTATCCATGGCTGATAAAGGAATGGGCAGCTCGTCGAAATACAATTCGCCGTATGCATCATCCTCGAGAATAAGAAACTGATAGTGCTCCGACAGCTTAATAAGATGGCGCCTCCGCTCATTCGTTAAAGTTGTCCCTGTCGGATTTTGAAACGACGGAATTGTGTATAAAAGTTTCGGCATGGGCAATCCTTGTTCTTTTCGTTCTGCTAATACATGTGCCAATTCATCGGTTTTCATGCCATGTTCATCCATCGGAATTTCAATAAATTGATGTGTATAATTTTGGAACATTTCAAGGGCTTCCATATAAGTCGGCGATTCTACCGCTACGACCGATTGTTCATCAAGCAAGACGCGTGCAATCAAATCAATCGCTTGGCATGCACCTGCAGTTACTAATATTTCATCTGAGGAAAATGATAGCGCTCGTTGTTCTAGGCGGTGTTTAATTTGTTCTGGTAACAACTCCATCTTCGGTGTGCCAACGTAATGCAAAGGCAAATCTTGTTCTTGATCGAGCAAGTTCGTCACCGCTTGTTTTAATTCGGTAACAGGCACGACATTCGGTGCTGGAAATCCTGAACTTAGACGCAGGCAATTTGCTGGTATATTCGGCATCCATTCACCTGGCGGGTCGTTTTGTAATGCTTTTTTCGTTGTGGATGAAAATAATTGATCTATATTCATGCTGTTGATCCACCTTTCTGCAAACGAATAAGAAGCATTGGCGTTACAACCAATGCTTTTTACCTTATTATGAACGGATTTTAGAAGAAAAACAAGTGCGCCATGAGTGCCACAACCGGCAACGTAATAATCGTCCGTTGCAAGAAAATAATAAATAATTCAAAAATCGATAGCGGAATCTTAGATTTGATGAGCAGAATGCCAATCTCCGACATATAAATCAACTGTGCCAATGACATCACACCGATCACAAACCGTGTTAATTCAGATTCAATACCACTTCCGATCACCGCTGGCAAGAACATATCCGCAAATCCAACAATCATCGCAGGCGCAGCGGCCTCTGCCTCAGGAATCTGCAATAATTGTAAAAACGGGATAAAAGGATACGACAAATAATTAAAAATTGGCGTTTTCTCTGCAATAATGAGTGCGACCGTTCCGAGTGCCATCACAAGTGGAATCAATGCAAACCAAATGTCAAACACATTCAAAATCGCACCTTTCACCACATTACGGTAACTTTTGACTTTATCAGCTTTTTCAACTGCCTTTTCGACACCCCATCTAAAGCTCGATACACCTTTCGGAACAACTTCATCAATTTGTTTCCCTGTTTTTTCATAATAATCATCAGGTTTTCGAGATAATGGTGGTACTCTTGGCACTAACATCGCTGCCACTACACCAGCGACCACAACGGTCACATAAAAAGGGACGAACAAATGATCAATGCTTAAAAAACGAGCAATCACTAAACTAAAAGCAATCGAAGCAATTGAAAAGTTTGTCGCTACAACTGCAGCTTCCCTTTTATTATAATATCCAGATTCATATTGTTGCGTCGTTAGCAATACGCCAACGGTCCCACTTCCCATCCATGACGCTAATGCATCAATCGATGAACGACCTGGTAATTTGAATAATGGATACATAATTTTCCGAACCACTGTACCAATAAAATCCATTAAACCAAATTGTAATAACAACGGCATAAACAAACAGGCAAATAAAAACCAAACCATCAAAACAGGAATTAAATCATATAGTACCGTGCCGCCCGTTGCCATCGACCATATGAAAGAAGGACCATATTCAGTCAACGTAAGTACAGCGAATATCGCACCCATAAAGCGCATAATAATCCAAAGATAAGGAATATTTAATAAACTATCTAAAAATGAATTCTTTTTGATAAAAGGTAGATTCGTTACTCTGACTATCAAACTACCGACTGCAGATAAACATATAATCACGGTCATAATATATGGAATCGAATCACCTAGAAAGGCTTGCAATCCGTCGGCTAAAATACCTAAACCAATGGTAACTTTTCCATCAACCGAAATCGGAATTAAAAATAATGCGACCCCAATGATGGAAGGGATCAAAAACTTGATATATTGACTGACTGTAAATGATTCTTGATTGTTTTTCATGATGTTTCCGCTCCTACTTTCTTTATTGTGACTGTCAGTGATTCATAATATATCATTTCAATGTATAAATATGCAATAGTTTTTCATAAAAACTTCGTATTCTATTAATTATTTTAAAGCCCGTTTGATTGCTTGATTAATAAGACGTGGCAAAACTGAGATATGATTTTCATTATCATAAATATGAAAATCAACTTTTAATTGGCTAACGGTAGATAACTTTTTTGTTAGTGTTCTTGCGTTTTCCAGCATAAACGAAGCATGGTTACCTTCTAACTCTCCTGCAGCTATTAATAACGATACGGAGTTCTCCATTCCATTGTTGTTGGCTAAAAAGGCATCTCTTTCTTGCAAAAGAAGTGTTTGATTCCAATGAATCGACGGACTCCCCACTATATACGTTTGAAATGCTTGACTATTTGTAAACAAGGTATGCAAAACAAATAAACCACCTAATGAATGGCCAAAAATCGTTTGTTTTTGTTTATTAACCACGTATTTATTTTCAATAAACGGTTTTAGAACCGTCTTAATGAACCCTGCAAATTCTTCAGCACCTCCATGTGGTGGCAACTCTCGGTCATTCCACTTTGAACTGATATCAAATTCAGGCGCTGACAGCGTATAATCATAGAAACGTTCTTTCGAAAAAGGTTGCTCTATTTGGTACCCAATCCCCACAACTATTGCAGGATAAACATTTGTTCGTTCTGGTCTTCTCGACTGCAATCGAACAGCATCGACAACCGTGGCAAAATTCGAATTACCGTCCAACAAATAAATAATAGGAAATCCGTTTTCTGGAACTGAACAGTTCGGATAAAACACATCTATTTGAAATGACCGATTACTGTACCCAGCATTTATTATAAATCTCTCTGTATTAGGTATCGTTACGTCCATCACTTACCTCCTCTCCATGTCTATTTGTTTGCTTTTCTACGTAATAGATAAATAAAATAAGGAATGCCTACAATCGATACGACAACACCAACCGGCAATTCGACCGGAGAAAAAACCGACTTTGCTATAAAGTCAGAGACCGTGACTAGCACCATACCAATCATACCCGAAACTACAGTCACCATTTTATGATGAAGACCGATTAGTCGCCTGGCAATATGGGGAGAAAGAAGTCCAACAAAGCCAATACTTCCCGATACTGATACACAAGCACTAATCAAACCAATACTCGCTAACAGCCAAATACTTTTTTCCCATTCAGTAGATAACCCTACATTCTTTGCCGTATCTTCACCAAGATAGAACAAATCCAAATGGGATGCTCTTATAAAAATAAATGGCAAAATAACGACAAACCACGGCACAATAGACATGATTTGGTTCCAATTGGCATTGGCTATTGATCCCGTCATCCACATCGTTGCTGCTTCAAAATCTTGCGGATCCATTTTTAGTGAAATATATAAAGTAATCGCACCTAAGCCAGATCCTAATGCTATACCTACTAATAACAAGCGACTGGAATCCAATTTGCCATTGTTCCATGAAAAACCATAGATAAATAACGCTGCTCCCATTCCTCCGATCCATCCAAATATCGGAAGTGTAAAGGTGGATAGCAGTTCTGTTCCCACCTCTAATTTACTAACTATAAACATATACACAACAATTGCTAAACCAGCTCCAGCATTAATCCCCAATATACCAGGATCTGCTAAATCATTTCGAGTGAGCGCTTGAATAATTGCACCTGCTACACCTAGACCTAAGCCGACAAATAGCCCAATAATGATTCTGGGTAAGCGAAAGCTAAAAATAACAATACTATGATCACGGGTTCCATCAAGCAGAAATAAGGTCTGTAATACCTCCGATACTTTCATAGAAAATTCACCATATGTCAAACTCATATATCCACTTACAATCAAAAGCAGAAACAATACGGAAGTAATTTGTAGGAATTTTTTCCGTTTAACTCGCGCCAGCATGAGGGCTCCCTCCTCTCTTTTTAATAAGATAGAGGAAAAAAGGAACACCAATTGTCGCTGTAACCACACTAATCGGTGTTTCAAATGGATAATTCATAAATCGACTAACCATATCAGCAATTACAAGAAATAACCCACCAATTAACCCAGCACAAGGGATCGTCCAACTATATTCTACACCTATTAAAAAACGACTAATATGTGGAATAATCAACCCTACAAAACCAATATTTCCTGCCATCGCCACTGCACAACCCGTTAATAACACGACAGATAAGATTGCAAGCGACTTTACCAATAAATCATTTTGTCCTAATCCTATCGCAACATCACGTCCCAATGATAGCAAAGTCATTTGTTTCGAAATTCCGAACGCTATCACCATACCGATAAAAGCAAACGGAAGAATGGTCTTTAATAATTCTGGATTGATTTGATCAATCCTTGCATTATACCAAAAACTAATATTTTGTGATGTTTGAAAATAGGTTGCAAGTGCTGTAGATATACTACTTAAAAACGCACCAATGATTGTTCCAATAATCGCCATTTTCACTGGCCTCATTCCATCCGGGATAGAGGAAGCTAATAAATAAACGATTACAGCAGCAAGTGAAGACCCTATTAATGAAAACAACACCATTGTCAAATTTGGTAACCCTGGGAAAAAGATCATACAGCATGTAATCATTAATACAGAGCCATCAGACACTCCCATAATAGAGGGAGATGCAAGATAGTTTCTTGTCATCCCCTGCATAATCGAACCTGATATAGCTAAAAAACCACCAATTAATAAGGCTCCTATCGCTCTCGGAATCCGAGAAAAACGAACGATTTGATGATCAATATTTAGTGAATCAAAATGAAAAATGGCGTCCCATATCACATTCACAGCAATCGACTTTGAACCAAAAATAATTGAACAAATTAAACTTAATAAAATAGTAACGGGAGCTACTGTTATGAAAATAGTTGGCATCTTTAACCTTAATGGTCGCATAGCTCCTGCTCCTTTTTTATTCTGCTAAGACGGTTTCCTGAAATGCATTTAAGAATTCTTGCTTACTCCAAGCTGTACCACCCTGTGCCAATGGGTGAGCGGCATTAACATAAACATGGTCATTTTGGACTGCTTTTAGGCTTTGCCAAATTGGATTTTCTTCTAAATTCGTTAAAGCATTCGAATTGTCTGGATTCTCTGATTCAGCATATTGGACAAAAATATGATCTGGATTCAATTCACTAAACTTTTCTAGTGAGATTGCTTCTTGTACTTCAGCTTGTTCAATCACATTAGGTAAATGAAGCCCTAAATCTTCATATAAAACGGGATTAAATGCTGTATCAGGAGAGTATATCATAATATTTCCTGACCTGATCCTTACCACCACTACTTTTTTATTCTGCACGTCATCCGACATTTTCTCTGTCAATTCCGTTAATTGCGTTTCATAATCTGCTAAGCTCTGTTCTGCTTTTTCTGTCTCTCCAGAAAGTTGACCCATTAATAACAAATTTTCCTTCCAATTCGTGGATATATGTGACACAGGTATAACAGTTGTGATTTCATTCAATTTCGCACTTACATCCTCAGGAAATTTCGTGGTGCTCAAAATAACATCTGGATTCAATTCTAGGATTTTTTCAGTATTAGGTTGTCGCTTCTCACCGATAGATTCGGCATTACCTACGATATCACTAAATATTTCCGGAAACTTACCACCGACAGTAATTGCACCAATTGGTTCCACACCTAATAATAGAGCATCCTCCATTGCTTCGAAACTGCCTGTAATAACAATTGAAGGATCCTGTGGCACTTCATATTCCTCATCTAAATAGCGAATAGTATGTGTTTCGGATTCTGTATCTTCCTCTTGATCTTGACCGGTCTCTGTTTCAGTCTGCCCATCTCCACTAGCACCTTCTGTTTCACCTTGCTGACATCCAATAATCATCATAACTAGCGAAACCAGCAGGAAAAGATACATTAACTTTTTTCGTAACATCTATTAACACTCCTTTAATTAACAATAATAATCATTATCAATTATAGAGTGTGATAAAATAGTTGAAAATGGACTATTTACAGATTTATGTTTGAACATTATTCAATTAATAATTCTCTCACCTGTTCGAGAATACGCTCATGTGCGACTGCCGAATATTCAAACCAAGGATCTGTCGAAATACAATGAATATTATTCTCTTTAGCTGCCTTTAATTTCATCCAGTCAGTTGAGAGCTGTAGCTTATTCCAATCATATAAGGTTTCCTGTTCCTGACAAACCATTAGCATGATATGATCAGGATCCATCGCTAAAATGTTTTCAAGCTTGATTTCTCCTCCAGCTACAGATTTTCCATAGGCTGAATGCATTCCCAGTTCTTGAAAGAAAATTTCCGATACTGAACGACTTGTTGTCAGGTAAAAAGATTGCTTATATTTTCGCAAAAACAAAAAGGTAGCATGAGGATATTGAACATCTAATTCAGCTCTTAATCTATTTAATTTTTGTGTGAAATTTCTTAACCATTTGTTCGCCACTTCTTCTTTATGTAAGGATTTAGCTATTATTTGTAGCTGTCTTCGCCATGTTTCTGTTTCATAATTTAGGTGAATAAACCTTGCATTGGTATTATAATTTTTTTCTATCTACTACCGTCACGATAATTCGAAATAATCATATCTGGCTGACATTCCTGTATTCTTTCCAGATTCGATTGATGGTGTACGTCTACTTTATAAGCACTTAAATGTAGTGGGATATCTGTTCGATAATGTTTATAATAAAAAGGTGTCCACTTGGGATGTAACGGAGCAGCATATGGAACAATGCCCAACGCTAATAATTGCCCAATAAAATCGCGTTGACACACCGCTATATGGGTCGTATGATTGCTACGAAAGACACTAGGGGATAGACCCGTTTTCTTTTTAAACCACCTGCTAAAATAGTATTCATCACTTATCCCCACATTTCGCGCAATCTCGCGTAACCTTGCATCCGATTGAATTAGTAACCTTTTTGCTTCTACCAGTCTTTGCTGCTGTAAATATTTTATTGGGCTGACACCATATTGTTTGGTGAATAATTCAACAAAATAATGCTCACTAACTTGGGCAATATTTGCCAAATGTTCTATTTGAATCGAATGTTGATAATGACTATCCATATATTTCTTCGCTTCTAATAATTTGTTATCCGATACCCCTTTATCAGAACTGACTATAAAATAGATCATTTCTTCAAATGTAATCTGGAGGCGAAAATTTTCTAATTCCGTTTTAGCTTCGCTTAATGATAACAATTGGTTACAATATTTCATTAGTGGTTCTGCGATTTGCAACCGCATAATCTGCTGTTTCAATGGCTCACCTGCCATGTCGAAATGAAAAGCATACAACTCGATTCCTGAAGTTAAATCAAACGCATATGTATCCCCAGGCTTGCATAAATATATTTCCTTCTGATGAACAGATAATTTTTCCTTATTGATATAAATAAATCCTTTCCCTTGAGCGATATAGACTAATAAATATTGATTGCTCAAAGTAAATCGCAATCGATATTGTTGATCCTTTTTTACCCACTCCAAACGATTTAATGTCAACGAATATATAGAAGGTTTTAATTGTTTTATTTCATGCACATGTATCACCTTTTTCAACTAATTGAGAATCATTATTAATTATGACTATAACATAAAACGCAACGTTTGATGAAGCAGATATAAAAATAAGGAGAGACGTATATCGTTCGTCTCTCCTCTCATATTCCTAATATAACGATTGCCAATATGCGAGATAATCTTCATCTATTTTTTTTCCGGATTGAGCTTCTAGTTGATGAAGGAGTGCATTGGTTTTACCGCGTTGAGACCGGTAGTTCTTCGCTTTTTGTACGTTGTTCGCTTTTTTCTCTAATCGATCAGCGGTTTTGTCATCTTTAATATAACCAAGGGACGCGCCAGCTTCAATTAATTCATCTAACTGGTTCATACCAAGCACTGCTTCTACTGTAAACGTGCGCTGTGCTATATGCCCCATTTCATCTTCCGCTTGCACAACGAGTTCATATTCATCCACTGTAAATTGAAGCGGAGATATAACGGGATTCCCATTCCACTTCTCGCCATCGATTGTTGCAGTAACAGAAGCGAGATCATCATCTACATCTTTGACATCAAGCGAAATTGTTGTAGTTTCCGTAATATCAAAAACTGAGATATTCAGATCTGAAATCGTTGGTGCTGTACCACTTGATTCAATATCATCCATGGAAAGCAGAAGCAATTGATACGTATCGCCGTAAATGGATGCAATACCTGAAACTGAGACCTGATCGCCTTCCTCAAATTGTGATTGAAAATCGGCAAATGAAACACCCGTACGATTATCCACGCGAACACGAGTCGTCTGATTGTTAACCTCAAGATCAAACTCAAAAGCGTTGTAGTAACTCTCGACATTCGCAATAGTACCACCTTCGATCGTCACCCGCTCTGCTTGATTCGAACCATCCAGTACGTCGACTGTTTGATAACCAGGAAGTGACTCTGTTCCCTGTACCTCAATAGAAGTGATGCTAGCCAACTCTTTTAATCCTTGATACGTTGTCAATTCACCAGTTACAGTAACTTTTTGTCCTTTTTCATAACGATTGTCGTGTTGAAAAACATAGATACCACCTGTATCATCCTGTAGATAGAATCCCTGTCCACCAAACGTACCAGGTGCTGATGTAATGACACCTTCGACGGTTGCTTCCGCTCCATTAGCTGTGTTGCGAGCTTCTTGGATTGTCAACATTTCAGGCTCTTGATCAGGGTTTTCACCCGCTTCGCCAAATGCTACGGTTGTTGTATACAAATTATTGCCAGATTGTCTGAGACGAAGATTTGCATCGCCTTCTACTCCATCTTGTACACGAACCGTTAATGATTTAACTGCCGTACCATTTTCATTCGCTGTCACAGAAAATGATGGACTGTATCCATAATAAGATGGCCAACTACCGTCTTCATTTTGCACTTTAGCAATCTGTTGACCACCATCTAAATAGATTCCGACTTCATAACCAGAGACGGTTTGTCCCGGATTTAATCCTTCGACCTTCACATCGATCGTAAACGATTGGTCATTCGGTAAAACATCTGCATGATCGAAAGAATAATTCGGATCTTCCACTGGCTCTTGCTCCGAACCATAAGAACCTGGAGCAAAAGTAGACATATCATACCAATCATAACCTTGAGACGGTTCTGTCCAAGGTTCATCTTCTGGTTGGGTTGTATTTTCTGGAATCTCTTTATCTAGCATGGGAGAAACTTCATCCAATGTGATGTCTGTTTGTTCAAACGTTTGATAATCTTCTTGTTGCGCTAACCAATCTACGATATTCAGTAGTAATTCAGCGTCATCTGCTTCTTGAAAACCATCATACGTTGTTTTCGAGTCACCCGTTTCTTCATTTTGATATTTCGGTGTTGCATCTTCCACTGGTGACGAGTCACCGATGAAAGCGGCTTTTCCATCTTCTTTTTTCGCAATCGCAGCATAAGGACCTTCCGCTTCACCACCACCATGATAAATGCCTTCATCAACAGCCGGTCCCCATTTATCATTCACTGTCAAATTTTCAGGGAGATAAACAATCCCTTTCGCTACATCTGGATTGGTAATCGCAAGGGTGGATCCAGCATGCATCGCTACTTCATCGACCCCTTCTGTAATACCAAATGCATCTGTTGACGCTACAATTTGATCAGCTGTCACAGTGCCTGGTGCATTAAAACGAAAACGAATACCAAATTCATCACTAAGCCAATCTGAACTTTCGACCCCTTGCATCGCTTCCGAAGTTATTTCATCTTCATCCATACCTTTTGTCGGATTCTGATAAGCACCACGGCGGAATCCATTCATAATTTCTGATGAGTCCCAACGATTCTTATTGCGATCAGCATTATAGTGATCTGATATAAAAAAGATACTTCCGCCATTTTCCGTGTACGCCGTCATTGCATCTTGCTCTGATTTCTTAAATGGAATATTCGCTTCTGGAATGATAAACACGTCATATGGAGCTAAATCCTCCAGTTCAATTGGATCTATCTGACGCAGTTCTTTTACATGATACCCATTCTCTGCAATTCCTTCAGCAAAATCAGAAAATGCACCATCAATTACCCAATCTGCTTGTCCAGCTGTTTGACCATGTGTATTATCAAATAACACACTTTTTCCATTTGGGTTTTCAGGGTTGATTTCAGGCGCTGGATCAGTTGGTCCCTCTGCCATAACCATTCCTGGAATAATGAACAACCCAACAAGCAGCGCAAACATAAACGCCATAAATTTGTTCTTACTAACTATCACTACATCCACTCCTTCCTTTGTATATACATTATTCAGTATAAGGAAGAAATTTGTAGACAGTATAAACACAATTTAAAGTTTTGTTAAAATTGTTTATTTATTTTTTATGCACATAAACCAAATATATGGGGCAACCAATCCTTCTTCATTATCTTACAGCTGTTCTTCCGTTATCGTGTCACCGATTTCAAGAACAGGCTTATATTCTCCAAATTCATTGGTCATTTCAACCATAATCACTTTCAATCTCAACCCCTTATACAATATAAGATCCGCCCCATAAACTGCAGAAACGTCAATTTGTGTCAATGTATAACGATGCAATTTAATTGATGGCCCATAAGATTTTCTACTTCTAAATAGTCACTAATGATGGTTGACCATAGAACCTCTCACATAATCCTCCTTTGATTAACACTAATATAAAACCCCTTTTTTGTAAGTTCATGACATTGTATTGGTCAAGAAAAATTCTAATATCACTGGCAGTCAAAATATTTAATATAGATAAGAAATTAGTGTACTATTTAATTAGATTTGTTTTTATGGGTGAGGAGGTTTATATGAATATATTTGATCAGATAAAATATGTATTACAAAATAGAATTAACGAGATTGTTTCTCCTAATGAAATAAAGGAGAAACTCATTAATCAATTTGGGACAAATTCAGATAGTATTATTTTATCTGACTACTGTTACAACCGCTATAATAGTGGTATTGCATTTGATAAGCATATTTTTCAGTACGTTAATCGAAGTTTATATAAATATCTTGGAGAAAATTATCCTTATACGGGTTTGATCTACCACAAACCAAACGGTGGTAATGAAGTCATAGTTGGTGAATGGAAAAATGGTGAGAAGACCTTTTTTGAGACGGATCGTCTTAGATATGACCCATCTAATATTTCTCAATTAAATATGATTAGCAAAGAACAAATTATGAAGCTGTATGAGGAATATAACCAGATATTACAATATGAAATAAAAGCATTAAAATGCAAACCTACCGAACTCCGGCACTTAACTGGTAGAATTGGAGAATTTATTTGCGCCATTAAAACAGATGGCACACTAGCAAAAGAAACAAATCAGCATGGTTATGATGTTATTTGTAATAAAAGAAGAATAAGTGTTAAGACAACTGCTCAATCAACTGGATTTATCTCTATTAATGTAAATACCTTTGAGTACTTTGATGACCTATTTGTGGTACAATATATTCAAGATGATTTTTATGTAATTTATTATGGAGCCAAGGAAGAGATTCTAAAGATAACTAGAAGATACGAAAATACATATGAGATTGATATTAGACGATTAAAAACTCTTGCCAGCAAAATCACAAACGAAAGCTTCTTACCAAATTAATGGTAAGAAGCCTTCGTTACACTGATGAAATATTCAAATATCCACAACGCATCTAAACCCTAAATTTCCTGTAGAACTATCGATTGTGTTGGCGCTACGTGCAGCAACTCGGTAACGATTGCAGTATGATTTATGGCATAAATAAGATCCGCCTCGCGTTACCTTAGGAATTTCGCTATATATTTGCTTTGATGGCTCATTCATCTTGTTGTTAAAATCATTCGAACACCACTCCCAAACATTCCCTGATACATTATATAAGCCATATCCATTCGGCGGAAAAGATGTCGCAGGAGCCGTTCCTAAATAACCATCATCCAATGTATTCTTCTCAGGAAAATCACCTTGCCATATGTTGCAATAATGTTCTCCATTTGGTGTTAACTCATCTCCCCATGGATATCGTTTTTGCTCAAGGCCTCCACGGGCAGCGTATTCCCATTCGGCTTCTGTCGGCAATCGTTTACCAGCCCAATTGCAAAAAGCAACAGCATCATTCCAAGATACATGAATCACTGGATGGTCCCAGCGATCAGTAATTGTTGATCCTGGTCCCTCAGGTTGATACCAATACGCCCCGTCTATTGCTAACCACCATGAAGCACCTGGCACCTGACGACTTTCAACGAGTTGGTCCTTCGTAAGAAAGTGATAGAATACGAAAGACCAGCCAAAGGATTCTGCTTCGGTTTTATATCCTGTTGCATCCACAAACTCCTTGAACTCTGCATTCGTCACGGTATGAGTATCAATATAAAAGGGATCAACTTTCACCTTTCTTACAGGTCCTTCTTCGTCAGACGCAAAACCTTCTTGATCATCTGTTCCCATTAAGAATTCTCCACCATCAAGAAAAACCATCTTGTCTTTAAACTTGAGCGATTCATCCGTTACATAGGGAATTGACTTTTTTGTATCATGATGACTTCCCACTTGTGAACGACTCACAGCACAACAAGAGGATTGATTATGTTCTTTATCCAAAAAAAGCCCCCCTTTCTAGCGACGTAAATACTTTATTACAATGCACTCATTATACAATCGCACCGTCAATTGTACACATTAATCTATTCTCAATGTCATGTCGAGTTGATATAAAATACGCGCTTTTTCTTTTGGCTCCAGGTTCTCTTGAATCCAATTTCTTAATACTTCTTCTGTCACGACATCAATATTCTTCTCAAAATCTGTTTGTAACGATTGAGCGATTGTTGAATCATTGACTGCATTAATTACAGTTAAATACCCATCTTTTATATTGTAGTTTGAAAACTTCAGATTCTTACAGTATGCTTCTTGCTCACGATCTAAAAGTTCATGTTCTTTCCTCAGATCCTCAACCGTATGAATTTGATCTAATCCGTAATAGGTAAATAAGGATGATGGTGCTTCATTTTCAGTCATTATTTCTTTTAATTTATTGATCATTTCAAATTCTTTCTCTATATCATTTAATGGATTTTTTTGTTCGGGATCCTCTTGATAGTTAAACAATTTATTACCAAAACGTTGATAACTCTTTCCCATGAAGTCAGAAGTTTGCATTTTCAAAGTACCGACACCTTTTGTAAACTCAAAGGAATGTTCAAAAACTGCATCTTTTAATTCATCCGTCGTAAAGCGCCTATTCATTCTCATTGGTGACAGTGTATATTCATACAAGTATTCTTCTTTTCCAGGAATTGGCGCTCTCATATAGACGTATTCTTGATCAGCTACATTCACATTGCTTCCAAATGTACCAAACAAAATAGCATCATGATTGACTTCATCTTCAGATTCAATCACATTTCGCAAAGACTTTCCTCGCATAAAATCAGGTCTGTCCAAATGAAAGAATTCCAATATGGTTGCAGGTAGATCAATGTTCTGAGCCAACTGATTTCTTGATTCATTATGCACACCTAATTGCGGATACCAAATAAAGAATGGAAGATGGGCAATCTCGTTATAGACTGGCATAATGTTCTTGCCCCACCAATCATGCTCACCTAATAATAATCCATGATCTGTATTAACGATCAACATCGTATCCTCCCACATATGATGTTCATCCATATAATCGAGTACCTTGCCTAAATAAGCATCACACATTGTCACAAGTGCTTTATAGAAACCTTTCATTTGTTGGGATTGTTCCGTTGAGTAATCATCATGGGAATATAAGAGCCATCCATTAAAGTCATCTTGAGATAGTCCATACATTTGCAAATACTTCTCTGGGACAAAAAAAGGCTCATGTGGGTCAAAACATTCGATTTGTAAGAACCAATTATCCGCATCTTTATTCTCTCGTAGAAACTCCATACCAGCTTCCACCGTGCGATGTAAGAAGTGATCTTCTTCATTCGGCATATGCTCTCTATTAACAAAGTCTTGAGACATACTAGCCATCTTTCTTTTCTTAAATGCCTCTGGAATATGATCTAACCCCTCTATTTCCATATCTTTATCCACTTTTGCTTTCCAGTTATCACCTTCTTGTCCACGAATAAGTTCATAAGAGGAATAACGTGGATGATACGTTGCACCACCATCTCGCCAGTAATGTTTATGATCTGTCACAAGATGCGTATAAATCCCATTCTGCTTTAAAATTTCTGGCATCGAGTCGTCGTAGGGCTCCATGGGTCCCCAGCCACGATGTAAAAAGTTATAACGCCCTGTCTGCATATCTCTTCTTGCTGGCATACAAGGTAAGCTACCAGAAAAGAAATTATTGAATTGTACAGTCTTCTTTTGTAAACGATCGAAATTCGGTGTTTTTATATCAGAAGTTTCATACGCATTTAAACTATTTCTTTTTAACGTATCAAACATGACTTGAATGACTTTCATGCAATATCATCCTTTCCTAACAGTATAAAAAGTATATCAGAAAGAAAGTAAAGCATATACTTTACTTTCTTCATTACACAGATTTAGTTTGTTACTGTTGCAAAACTTTCTTCATGATCATGGCTTTCATTCATAATTGTGATGAGTTTATCCCCTTGATCAACTGTCTCCGTTTCCGAGATAATTAGTTCACTTTGACTATCAAGGTTTGTAATAACAATAGGTGTCGTTGTCGAAAAGCCAGCTTGTTGAATCTGCTCAATATCAAATTCAATCAGCGTTTGACCTTTTTCCACCTTATCTCCTTGTGCTACATATGCTTCGAAAAACTTACCTTCTAACTGCACGGTATCTAAGCCTATATGAATCAATACTTCTGTACCATAATCATCTGTAATCCCTACGGCATGATTCGTTGGAAATATGGCAGACACTGTACCAGCAATCGGTGCCATCAGATTTCCTTCCGTCGGATTAATCGCTGTTCCTTTCCCTAATGCATTCGATGAAAAAGCAGCATCTTTCACTTCAGATAATGCGATCGTATTTCCTGTAAGTGGACTAACGACTTCTTGCTTGTCTTTTTTGGAACCAGTATGAGACTGCTCGTTATTTGTGTTGGAATCATCTGTAGTTTCATTTTTCAAGCCAAAGAAATACGCTAGAATAAATCCAAGTATAAGGTTCACTACCATCGCAACAATACCACCCCAAAAGCCCATATCTAAACCATTAGGACCAATTTTAGAAGGAATACCAAAAATACCTAAACCACCGAGCATATATACTTTCGTACCCATTAATCCCATAATTCCTCCACCAACTGCTGAGGTAATGAGGGTGAGAATAAAAGGTCTTTTTAAAGGTAATGTAATTCCATAAATCGCTGGTTCTGAGACACCGAAAATACTCGAAATCGCCGCAGGAATACTCAATGTTTTCGTATTTTGATTTTTTGTCTTGACCATAACCCCTAATACTACACCTGTTGTTGCAAGTGATGTTGCCGATACATATGCTAAGATTGGATCAGACCCTGCCACACTTAAATTGTTAAGTCCAATTGGAATAAATCCCCAGTGAAGTCCAAACATGACAAGAACTTGCCAAAATCCACCGAGAACTAAACCTGCGATCACGGGACTGATTTCAAATACCCAATTCGAGGCATTCCCTAGTATTAAACCTAACCAAGTAGCAACTGGCCCAATGACAATAAATGCAACTGGTACAATAATCAATAATGTGAAGAATGGTACCAAAAATGTCTTTACAACACTCGGTATAATTTTGGTTAACCATTTTTCGATCTTCGATGCGACAAAAGTAGATAAAATAATTGGAATAACCGAAGATGAATAAGTCATTAAAATGACTGGTATTCCGAGAAACGTAATGTGAACAGGTGACTCAAGGATCGTTCCTGAAAATAACGTATACAATGGATCACCATTTTCTAAATTACTCATCGCTGGATAGACTAGCGCTCCACCAATCGCCATCCCTACAAATTGATTTCCATTAAATTTCTTCATAGCTGTAAGACCAAGGAAAATAGGGAAAAAGTAAAATAGCGAATCGCCTACAGCCTGCAAAATATTATATGTTCCACTTGATTCAGCATATAATCCTAATGAAAGAAATAATGCGTTAAAGCCCTTAATCATCCCTGTAGCTGCTAAGACACCAAGAGTTGGAGCAAAAATTCCTGAAATAATATCAATTAATTTGTTAAATAACCCTTGTTGTTCCCCTTCATCATCGTCTGCATCTTCTTGAGATTCAAAACCTCCAACCTGTTGTACGGCCTTGTATACATCAGGTACATGATTTCCAATAACAACTTGGTATTGACCACCACTTTTCATGACCGAGACAACACCATCCATACTTTCTAAAACTTCTGTATTTGCTTTATCCTCATCCTTCAACTTAAAGCGCAGTCGTGTGACACAATGGACGACGCTCTTTACATTCTCTTTGCCACCGACATTTTCTATAATGTCTTTTGCTAGCTGTTCGTATTGCATGGTAAATCCCTTCTTTCTGTATTTTTTATATTAAAAAAACCTGAGATAATCCTAACCACACACTTGTGTCGGTTAAAGATCAGCTCAGGTTATGCCCATAATAGGTAACATGCCTTCGATTAAAGTTGTCATTTATCAATAAATAAATTATTTTCACTCTTTCATAACACTTGAATAAAATAAGTCCACCTTGAGATTTTAGCTTTTTTCATTTTTCTGTCGGTCTGTGACCCTGTTAATGTGAACAGTTAAATAGATTTCTTCATCCTTCGAGAGATCCCAATTCAAATTATTTTTTAAATATGTTGCAATTTTTGCTGTGCAATCATAACTCTCTGTATAATTGGCTTTGATTTGTTCATAGAAGAATAAATCAGCATTCTCCTCTGGCTTTTCATTACGAATGAGACGAATGGCAAAAAAGCGGAGATGCGTTAGAAACCTTTCATAATTGACTGATTCCTCATCTAACTCTATTTTAAAATGATACTTCACGATACTGATAATTGTATCTACGATCTCCGTAATGCGGAAAGCAGTTTTCATATTCTCACCGGATAATTGACTATTAACTAAATGTAAAGCAATTGTAGCGGCTTCATCATCCCCAAGACGGACATCTGTCTTTTTCTCAATAACTTCTAGACATTTTAAAGCAAGTTGATATTCTAATTTATAATACTTCCTAATTTCCCAGGCAAGTGGATTTTTTAATTCAACGCCTTTTTTATATCTGGATACAGCAAAGCTGATATGGTCAGTTAAAGCAATATATAGATATTCATCCAACTTATAGGAAAGCTTTGATTGTGCATATTCATAAAACTGTGCAGCAATATTCAAGTAAATTTCTGAGGTACCCATCAATACTTTGGCGATTTTGTCGGAAATTCCTTTGGTCTGTAAAACAAATGTTTTTCTTATTTTTGATGTATCAATTTCATCGCCTTCCTTTTTGTGAAATGCTAATCCTTTTCCCATTACAATTACTTGCTGATTTAACTCATTATAAGAAACAACAACATTGTTATTTAAAACTTTTCGTATCCTCATCTCTCCCCTCCCCTCTTGATATCTTTACTTACAAAATTGATTCAAATAAAAAAACCTAAATTTGCACATCAACATCCCTAAAAGGTACTGTTAGACGCCAAATTTAGGTTTTGCCTATTTCTTGAATAGTAACAATCCTAATGATTTAATTTGTTGAACTTATACTAGCATATGAAAATTTGTGTTGCAAGCCCTTTCTTTTACGTAATATTTTCATCATTCTCAATATATGACCTCTACCATCGGGGTTATAGGCACATAGAAATATACCTATATCTTTTCGTTATAACCTATTCAAAGGCGTTATTATCACAATAATTCAACATTTGCTATGATAAATTTATCGATCAATCAACTAATGTTTAGACCATCGGAGTTGTTACGAATGTTTATCATTTACTTTATTGTCGGGCTTTTCGCTTCTACACTTGGATCCATTGCTGGTCTAGGTGGTGGCGTCATTATTAAGCCGTATTAGATGTGCTTGGAGATTTTGATTTAGCCACTATTGGTGTTTTATCGTCGGTGACTGTTTTGTCTATGGCGATCTCTTCTTTATTAAAAAGCAGTAAAAATACAAATCTGCATATTAATAAAGAGATTAGTTCACTCATTGCTATCGGCTCCATCTTGGGTGGTCTAGCCGGGAAACTCAGTTTTAATCTACTTGTCTTATCAATGGATATCCCTTCTATTACAGCAATCACGCAATCAACGATATTAGCCAGTTTACTTCTGCTCATCTATATGTATTTTAAAAAGAAAGCTCAATTAAAATCTTTTGTTCTTACAAACAAACTAGTTATATTGAGTGTCGGCTTCTCTTTAGGATTTCTATCCGCATTTCTTAGCATCGGTGGCGGGCCGCTGAATGTTGCCATGTTAGTCTTGCTATTTTCCATGAAGGGCAAGGATGCTGGCATTAATTCGATTTTTATCATCTTTTTTTCACAGTTATCGGCACTTGTGTTGATTTTATTCACAACAGGTTTTAATGATTATCATTTGTCGATGCTTTATTTTATGATACCAGGCGGAATTATGGGCGGTATTATCGGTTCTCATATTGTAACGAAGCTAACAAATTCAATGGTAGAAAAGATATTCAACGTGAGCATCCTTTTCATTATCTGCATAAATCTATACAATATAGTTAAAATAGCCCTTCTGTAACATATAAGGGTCTATGTCTGTTAAGGAGGAATCTCTCTTGAACATCTCCACATTACAAATGTTCTGTTTAGTTGTTGATGTTGGGAGCATTAGCCAAGCCGCTAAACTATCTTATGTTTCACAACCGGCTGTCACTAAACAAATCCATCAACTAGAGAGTGCATATGATGCATTATTATTCTACCGAAAAGATGGACGATTAATACTCACTGAAAATGGAAAAACATTATATCCATTTGCTAAAGCCATTGTCGAAGATTTCAAACGCTCCAAGAATACAGTTAGTGCGAGTAACAAAGGGTATCATGAAACGTTAAAAGTCGGCGCCAGCTATACAATTGGTGAATACTTATTGCCTGGTCTATTAGGGAGATTTAAAAAGAAACAGCCAGAAATCAACCTATCTCTTTTAGTTGAGAATACACCACGCGTGTTAGAAGCTTTATCTAACGGAGTGATCGATCTAGCTTTAGTCGAAGGAATTGTTACGGATGAAGAGTTACAAGTTAGGAATATGGCTGAAGATGAGTTAATCTTAATTCATTCTCCTGATCATGCTTGGAAAGATCGTGACACCATTACGATTCAGGAACTATCCAACGAGAGAATGTTATGGAGAGAACCTACATCAGGTACTCGATTAATTATAGAAAATTTCTTAAAAGAGTATAATATGCTAGATAAAATTGAATATGATATGGACCTTGGAAGTACACAAGCCATTAAAAGTGCGGTTGAGAACAATTTGGGCGTAAGTATTGTTTCAAGTCTAACGGTTACGCGCGAGCTAGAGCAAGGATTTATCTGTGAAACAAAAATAAAAGACGTTGAATTCAAACGAAACCTTTGGCTTGTCACAAAGAAACAACGATTTAACAAAGCAAGTTCCGATGAATTTATAGACTTTATTCAAAACCGAAACAGGTAACAACCTCCCCACTCAGAAAATAGGGAGGTTGTTATTCATGTTACTGATTCATTTGTTGCTTGCGTCTGGCGAAATACAGGATAGCACCACCTGCAATCGTTAGTAGTAACCCAAATAAGAGCCAACGATACTGATTGGTTGCTGTATCTGGTAAGGTTTCACCCTCTGTTTCCGCTTCTTCCTCTTCCGTTGACGTAGAGTCATTATTGGAATCACCATCACTTGATCCTTCGTCGTTGGTTCCATCTTCTGTCGATCCTTCGTCATTGCCAGAGCCATCGCCTGTTTGTTCACTTGCTACTTCATATACACCATACATACTGAAGTGCTCAACATTAGCGACTACTTCTCCTGTTGAGAGATCGATTCGCTCAGGAGTTATTTCTTCTTGCTTCACACCGTTTTCATCAATGTAGAAGACTTTCACGTTTTCCTGATTTGTCACCCTGTCTCCGTTAATTGGAATCGATAAAGTAATCGGATCATTAAAGTCCAACTGTTCCCCGTTCGATTGTAACGAGAAATCATAAAGGGTGCTAATAGCATCCGCATGGTCTACTTTCACATCCGCTACCTCATCGACCGTAAATGTAATATCACCTTTACCTTGTACATTGGAAACAGGTATTGTTGCTTGTACATTTTCAAACGTTAACGCAATAGAATCTGATTCATTTAACTGATCGATAACAGATTTTTTTATTTCGACTTGATTCGCCGTCATAACTGCTTGGTAAGCTTGATCATGTTTTTCTAAATCACCGATTGATTCAATAACATGATCTTCCGTTTCTTCATTTTCTTCATTATCTGAAGAGTCATCTTCTTCATTGTCTGAATTGATCACACGTTGATAGTAATCATTGACCTCATCCGCTGAAAGCACTTGGTTCTGATACACCTTCAACTCGTCCATCAGGCCTTTAAATGGTGTGTCCCAATAATTCACACCTAAAGCGAATTGCGCATCAGTTGTTGTAAAAATGTGAGGGAAATTTTGATCAGAAAATTTCTCTTCCCCATTAATATAAACTTTCGCCTCACCTTCGTTTGCAGTAAAGGCAACATGCGTCCATTCGGCTTCAGGAATGATACCGTCACTTGTTGCATCATACCAATCACTTCCGTTATGGGACCATACTTTCGTGACACCTTCACCATTCGGCACAAGACTGATCCAGTTATTTTCCGTGCGAGCACCAAAGAAAGTCGTTGTAAATTCAGTAATTTCCTCGGGTTTCATCCATAAAGAAATAGAATATTTATCGTCGGCTATCAAACCATTTGGTAAGCGCAGCCCTGATTCACCATTAAATTTCGCAGCCTGTCCGACGATACCTTCGCCAAATGTCACTTCACCACCCGTATTATTGATCCGATTTCCCGTAATCGTCGCATCTTCTTGATGGCCTGACTGATCAGTGAATCCATCATTAAAATCATAGTCGGCGATTAAGCCACCTTCTTTTTCTTGTGGCACGGTGACTGGTATAGTCAAGTTTTCTGTAGCATCCCCTAATTGAATGGTTGCTGTTAATTCGACCTGAACATCCTCAGAGCTAGATGGGGGACGATTCACCTCACCTTCTGATGAAATCACATCAGGATGTGTCGATTTCCAATCAATCTTAGCCCCTTGTGTCGCTAATGTTTGCAACGTAAGATCGGAAACCACTTGTTCAGGAATAGTTGATGCTAATTCCTCTTTAATGCTACTCACAATTTCTTGATCCGGTTTTTCCTCTACATGACTTCCCCAAACAACGACACCTTCATTTGACATCCCACTTAACGTCATCACCCATTTTTCCGTAGTAGGATTATATTGGCGAATGAACACACCATCATATGTTTCGCCGTCAATCGTCAATTTCGCACGATAATCGTCATAGCGCTCCCATGTACCCGTTACTGCACCAGAAATCGTCTGATCTTCATTCAATGTAATCCAGGTTGATTCGGTTAAATCGCTTGTAATCTCTTTTCCATGATTAATGTACTTGTAATGTCCTTGTACTTCTTCGTCTGTAACTGGCTCAATTTCTTCTCCTGCATAATGATACGGTGTTGGGACCGGCCAGTCGTTACTGTTTTTAAATGTTTGATGGACACGAACTTCATGCATTTCACCTTGTTCAGGAAACCGAGTATGTGTCACAATAAATTCTTTGTTAAGCTCTTCATCTATTAAATATGAATTGTGACCTGGCGCCATATAACCCGTACCTATACCAGATCCTTCTTCACCTAAATCTCGCTTAAATAGATAATTGCCCATCATTTTATTACCGATGTTTTTATGATCATCATTTCCCGGGAAATTTCCTACGCCCTGATCAAAACTTTCTGGGAAAACCGCTTCATTTCCAGCTGCATCGACATATGGACCATCAATATTTTCAGATCTGAATTGTCTCATCTGATAACCACCGTCAGATGCTAATCCACCATACGTAATATAAAGGTAGTAATAATCAGTCTCTTCATCATAAACGGCATACGTACCTTCACCTGATCGTCCATAACCACCAGCAATTTTTGTACCATAATACCGATCAATCATCCGACCATCAGACGTTTCTCCATCTTCTCCAGGATAAATCGGTGTACCCGTTTCCTTATCCAATTGTAAGATAAACGTTCCACCCGACCATGAGCCATACGTCATATATAAGTCGCCATTCTCGTCATAAAGAATATTCGGGTCGATCGCATTGGTATAACGTGCATTGTTAAAATTACCATCTTCCGTAAACCAATCTTGATTCACTTCATCAATTGTACCATTATCAATCAGCTCTGATAGATTTGTATTTTCCCAATGCTTATTCACATCACTATTGTCATCATAAGTTTCATAGTTAGTGAAACCGGAGTAAACCATCGTATCGACATACTCATACGGGCCTTCCACATCCTTTGATACAGCCACACCCATAGCTGAACGGATATATGTAGAAGAGACACTGTAATACAACATATATGCACCAGTTGAACCATCTTCCCACACATAATCTTTATTCCAGAAGATATCTGGTGCCCATACTGCAAATCCCCCTGCGCTATCAGCATCATCTTCCCCTGCCCATGCAAATGATTCAGACAGGTTCTCAGATAAATTACCATATATAGGATTATTTTCAGGTGTTTGATATTCCCTATCGACAATGGAATTCCAATTACTTAAATCTGATGATTCAGCCACAGCAATATGTGAACCAAATACATAATACTTTCCATTTTTCGCTTTTATGACAGACGGATCGTGAACAGAAGCACGATCAAAATCAATTGATTCCGAATCACTCTTTTCTTCAGCAAGCAAAGTACTTGGCAATAATAAAAGAGCGATCAAACATGCAACGAAACTTATTTGAAAAAAACGCTTCATTATTATTTTTCTCCTCCCTAACATCAATGTAAACGCAATCATTTTTTATAAAATTGCTACTTATTATAAAAGCTTTTTCCATTTTTGCGATTAAAGAGAAAACATTCTAAGATGACTTGTTGAGTAATGTGGGTGTCTCTAGGGTGATTCATAATACATGTGAAACTTTTGAGGGTAATCATTGAAACGGAACGTATAAGTTGGTTCGCAAGTGATCTAAATTATTGCGATTCATTCACCTCCTCTAAACAAATATGTACTTACAAGTTAACCGCTTACATTATAAGATACTATAATCTCATCAATATCTCAAGGTCAAAATTCAATTTTTATATCTATCATTCGATTCATTTCTGTATAAATGTTTGTCACGTAACCGTTAGCTTGTCCGAATATAGGTTGATGAAAGGAAATAACCAAAAAGTCTATATTCGGTTTTTCTAACAATCTTATTACTAGAAAAAGTGATTTTGCTAGTTAAAAAATCTTTATATGTTGACAAATTCACTATTGAAGTATTGATTTTTCACTTTTTACCTCATATGAAGCGATTGATAGGATAGCTACAACGGAGCATGATCTTCCATTTATTGTAACCATGGAATCATGTTTCCAAAAATATTCGAAAGAGGTGTGAAAAATGGGGTTAGATATGGGACTATTCGCTGTTCCAAAAATTGAAGGCATGGATTTGCACCAGATGTTGAACATCGAAAATAAGTTGAGTGATTTAGATAGAACAGATAGGCAACTCTATCAAAAGGTGAAAAAGTATATGACAACTTATGAATTATTTGGCAATGAATATCTGACGATTATTTCTAAAGTGATGTACTGGCGAAAGGCAAACCATATCCACAATTGGTTTATTCAGCATACCATGAATGGCATCGACGATAACCCAGCTATCACTGAAGTGAAGGAACAAGATATTCGTAACCTTTGCTATGACTGTGCAAGTGTATTGCAAGATGAATCAAGAGCCACAGAGATCTTACCTACGTTACCAGGTCCCTTCTTTGGAAGTACTGCATATGACTCCTTTTATTTATACGAAATCGAAAGAACCCTCGATAAGCTGAGCGATGAACTAAGTTCAACCTTTTTCCAGAAAAACTACGTCGTATACCAAAGTTGGTGGTAGCAAAATGCTGATCATCGCTTTGATGATCAGCATCATTTTCTTGCTTAAAATCAACCTATTTGAGTTTCAATCAGTACGATAAATTACACTTAGCTGATTCTTTTTTGTGAGCAAAAGTTCGATTCATTCAGATTTGTTGTTTATTAAAGAGCAATTTTTAAACACTTCAGCGGTTCAAGACCTTTACAGTAGATCCCTGCTCCCTTTTTTCTTTCGATAACAAAGCCTATATTTATGCAACCTTAAAAAGTGTCCATTCGCTATAAACCCTGTAAAATAGAGGGTTTTTAAGGATTATCATTAATGGACACATATATTGTTTAAAACAGGTTTAAAAATGTTGTAAAGATTTGCTTTTCTGTATCGAAATTCTTTTAGTTCAGCTTGTTTAATTTGGACACTTTTTTGGGGTTGGCTGTTTTCGTAAAAGAGTGCTATTCCACAATCGGGCGCGAATGTTGAAGAAACCCCATTTTCATCAAAACAACTACCTTTGAGAAAATAGCCTTTTTTTCGATCATCCATATATGGATATAACCAGTGTTATATTTAGGTTAGATAGGGGAAAGAGTTGATAAACAAAGGACCGCACATTTAAGATATGTCTAATATGTGCGGTCCTTTGTTTATTTTCTTATTCAACTAACGCCACTCTCCTAAAGATATAAAACCATATGCTCTTCATCATAATATGTATCACCAAACTTTAATGCTCTTTTCTCATGTCCAAACACCTCAAAACCTATTGAAGAATATAGCCTTTTAGCTGGATAATTAGTTGTGACAACAGTTAAATATATTTGCTCTATATCTTCTAAGCTAACCGCCTTTTGAATTGCTTTTGATACTAAAGCCTTTCCTATTCCATCACCACGTTTTTCTGGACTAACATACATCGCTACAATATTCGCTCGATGCCTTAACTTAATCAACTGTTCCTTAACCAACGTAATAACTCCCACGAGTTGATAATCGTCAAATGCACCAAATGTAAATGAATTTTGGGGTGTTTCAAACCTATTTTTGTATTTTTCTACTGGTTGGTCTTTCTCCTCTTCATAACTAGATGCAAATGCACCTGGGCTATTTTGCAATGCTTCAAGTCTTATAGTAAGGTACTTTTCAGCGTCTCTAGAATCTAATTGCTTTATTTCCATTCTTCTCTCTCCTCATTTAATTGTGTTACTTTCATTTTACATTAAATTAAAAAGATAAAGCTTATTAAACTAATCAGTCCAAATATTGAATGAGCGTATCTGCTTATTCCAGATACGCTACCCGTAATTGAATAAGCATATCTAAAATCAATCAAATTGAAATGATTCAGTCCTTTCATCACCTGAAATTTGGACAATTACACTTT
>NZ_APML01000004.1 GCF_000359605.1 Gracilibacillus halophilus YIM-C55.5 | reverse complement strand
GGCTCCTAGTTTGTGAGCGAATGATTTCGACTTTGAATCTCCGTGACTATCTTTAAAGATTTCACTGGTTGGTTATTGGATGTGGATTTTTTTAATGCCCTTTATTGGATGTTCTCGGTTTGAGCCATCATCGAAGTAGAGGTGGGCAGGCCCTTGATCTTTTACAACGCTTCCATCGACAGCAAAAAGGAGTAATGACTGCTCTAATTGATCGAGCGTAATCGTGGTAGATGTTGTATCTGATTCCAGTATAGCTTCTTTTGCATCATTACTTACTTCAGCATGGCCTAAAAATTCAATGATCGGCATGACATAGGAGTGATTTAAAACATCTTTTTTATTTTGTTTCGTTACACTATTATGTACTGGTGGACGAATACGGTTGTTATGCTCAGTTACTTCATCTTCTTCTACTTCACTCTCATATCCAACTGAAAAGGCATCTTCCCATTTAATTTTTCGATCATCAAAAATCCATACGGTTGGATCAAGTGTGATTGGGTAGGTTACGTTCCCTTTTATTTGAATAATCATTTATCGCACCTCCATTTCAAGCATTCTCCTATAGAATATCAGACTATAAGAAAAAATGCATTATTAAAAAAAGGACGAATATAATGTATTGAAGACAAGGCTAATCTTGCAATTTTTTGATAGAAACGGTATGATAGTAGGTAAGATATAAGGCTAGATTGTTTACGGAGGGGATTATGTGATACCTGAAGTGGCTGTTAGTAATGAGGAGCAAGCCTATGCCCTTCTAAAGGCGGATGCAGATAAAATTTTACAACTCATAAAGGTGCAAATAGATAATTTAACCATGCCTCAATGTCCTTTGTATGAAGAGGTATTAGATACGCAAATGTTTGGACTTTCTAGAGAGATTGATTTTGCTGTCCGTTTGCAGTTAATTACTGAAGAGGATGGTAAGCAATTAATTGATAATTTAGAAAAGGAATTAAGTGTGTTACACGAGGCAACACAGGAAAAATATCAACAGGCCAAATCCAAGTGAAACTTTGCCATAACTGGCAAGGTTTTTTTACTCATAATTGACAAAATACATATTCATACACGTTAACATTCATGTATTATGTTCTGTATTCGAATCATGTATGGTAATATGAAGATAAAACGAAGATAGTAGAGGGTATGCTTATGAGAAACACGATCAAATCATTCGACTTCACTTTAATGATCATTCCACTTTTATTGGCGGGATTTGGGATTGTTATGATCTATAGCGCAAGTATGGTGACTTCTTTATTGGAAGATAATCCCGCAAATGATTTGATGGTAAAACAACTGATATGGTTTTGCATTGGTCTAGTATTATTTGTGTTTACTAGCTTTTTTAAATACACGTTTTATCAGAAAATGATGAAACTGATTGTTTTGACTTTAATGGGGTTGTTAATTTCTGTATTGATTTTTGGTAGTACTTTTAATAATTCTACATCTTGGATTGAAATCGGACCATTTTCTTTACAACCTTCTGAGTTTGTTAAAATTGGTCTCATTATTTATTTGGCTGCCATTTATGCAAAAAAACAAGAATATATCAGTGATTTTTTTAAAGGTGTTTTGCCACCATTGGTTGTAACAAGCATATTATTAGGATTAATCATTATGCAACCAGATATTGGTACAGCGGGGATAGTATTTGCAGTTAGTTGTGTGGTAATTTTTAGTTCTGGTGTTCGTTGGAAACATCTTTCGTTTTTAATTATTACAGCTGTGACATTACTGTTGGCCTTGAGTTTTCATTTGGTTACAGACGAACGTTTGTCTCGTTTTGTTGGCGCTTATCAACCATTTTCTGCACCTGAGGGTGATGGATATCAACTGATTCAATCATATATTGCAATTGGAACAGGTGGTATTACTGGTCAAGGCTTAGGACAAGGAGTTCAAAAACTAGGTTATCTAACGCAGGCAGAAAGTGATTTTATTATGGCAGTCATTGCGGAGGAGTTAGGGTTTATTGGTGTATCATTTGTACTTACCTGTTTATTGATTATGGTGTTAAGAGGTATGTTTATTGCATGGAAATGTGAGGATTCATTTGGTTCGTTACTGGCTATCGGTATTTCAGGAATGGTTGGTATTCAATCGATTATTAATTTAGGTGCCATCAGTGGACTATTACCGATTACTGGTGTGCCATTACCTTTTGTCAGTTATGGTGGTTCATCATTAATAATGTTTATGATGTCACTAGGGATTTTAAATAATATTGCCAGACACGTGAAACATCATGAATATCACAAAGGTTCTTATCATCTAAAAGAAGAAGAAAATATCAAGTCAAACATTGGTATGGTGAATCAAGCAAAAAATGGATAATATAGCAAAAAGACGTAAGGCGGTGAGCTTTACGTCTTTTTCATAACTTTTACATTTGTCGGGTGCTACGATAGGAAAGTAATAAATAATAACATAATAAGCCAAAATAGATAGAGATAACGAGTGCATGCATAAGCGCTATGAGTAAGTTACCGAGGCTAAAAATAATGAATGCACCTAGTAGTACTTGGGATGAAATTAAGATACAAGCGATCATCCACCCTTTATACATCACTTGACTATGGTAATAGCTTTTTCTGATTTGAAAGAAAAGAACCCATGTCCAAACAAACAAGATTCCAGCTAACAAACGGTGCATCATCTGTACCCACTGTCCCACATGAAATTGAAATGACAGAGGACTGGTATTATTACAAAACGGCCAACTCCCACAAGCTAAGCTGGAGTCCATATGACGAACTAACGCACCTGTGTAGACAACAATTAAAACATAAATCGTTATTTGAACGAAACGTCTGCGAAAGGTTTGATCGATATGTAGTGATTTGGCATCAAATTTTTTATCAATTTCAAAAATCAGTAAGGTTAATAATAAGACAGCAGCAAAAGATATAAGTGAAATACCAAAATGCAGTGCCATAACAAAATCTGATTGCGGCCATAATACAGCAGCGGCACCAATCAATCCTTGAGCAACAAGAAATCCCACTGAAATAACAGCCAAAAATTTTGTTTCACGAATATGTCCGATTTGTTTCCAAGAGAAAATAGCCAAAAATAATACGAGAAAACCAGCTAAGGCAGAAACGACGCGATGGCTTAATTCGATAAACATTTCTAATGACCAATCACCATAACAAAAGGGCCAATGCGCACCACACCCCATCCCAGATTCGGTTTTGGTGACTAATGCACCACCGACAAGGACAAAAACCATACATAACGTGGATATTATCGATAAATTTTTTAATAATTTCATTGTGTGATACACCTCAATTGTGATATGTGTTATAAAAATACTATATTATCCTAACACGATAGGCGAGAAAAAGTAAAAAACACTTGCAAAGTACCGTATAGTTTGCTAGAAATAAATAGGGTATGTCATTCAATATAGCGAGTCAAAATCCACCTTAGTATAACAGATTCGGGATTTATATCGCAGGTTTTTTATCATTTCAACAAATTGTTCACAAAAATGTCATAAATTAAAATGATTCGTTTGCTTAAATAGCTAAGCGAATCAATACATGGTACAATAGCATTGATTCGTATGATAACGGATTAATAAGGAACGATAAGAAAGGAGGTATCAACCAAACAAAATGGATAAAATGCAGTTATCTTCGGAAAAACCATTAATGGCTACGAAAACAAAGAGCACTGACTGGAACTGGCAAGAATTAAAGTCATTGTTAAAAATAGGGATTATCCAATCGAATACGATGACTGCTTTTGCAGGATTTTGGTTAGCGTTATTTTATACTGGTGCCTCCTTTGCCACGCATTGGCATATATTTTTAGTTGTTATCATTGGAACAGCATTTGTTATTGCAGGTGGTTGTGTATTAAATAACTACTATGACCGTGATATTGATCAAGTTATGCAACGAACGAAAACGAGACCTAGTGTAACAGGAAGTATCTCGTTATCACATATCTTAATGATTGGGATGACATTAACAGTTGTGGGGCTTTTGATTTTGTCCTTAGCCTCATGGCAAGCAGCCGTAGTTGGTGCCATTGGATGGTTCAGCTATGTCATTCTTTATACCATGTGGTCTAAACGGAGATATACCATTAATACTGCTATAGGGAGTTTATCTGGGGCAATTCCGCCTTTAATTGGGTGGGCAGCCGTTGATCCTCATTTGCATCCTGTCGCTTGGTTACTATTCTTTCTCGTATTCATTTGGCAAACGCCGCACTTTTTAGCCATTGCCATAAAAAAGAAAGAAGAATATCAGCTAGCTAATATTCCAATGCTGCCAGTAGTTTATGGTGATGCCATTACAAAACGACAAATGCTCATTTATATTGCATGTTTACTTCCGTTACCACTTTATTTTATTTCATTAGGTTATTTCTTTTTAATCGTGGTAACAATGTTGAATATTGGCTGGCTTGTGTTAGCAGTTAAAGGTTTGTTTACAGATCAACACAAACAATGGGCCAACCGTATGTTTATTTATTCGTTATTTTATTTAACAAGCGTATTTGTACTAATGATCATTGTTACATTACCAGAAGTTATGGTTTTTCGTTAAAGAATCGAGGATGAAACAGGGACTTTTGACAAAAGATGCTTGAACATAATGCTTGTGATAAGCCCTGTTTTTTCATACATTTTAAGTATTTTATACATAGAAAGAGAGGTATTCGCATGAAAGGCTGGATAAGTAAATTACGAACGCTGTCTTTATTTGCTTTTATGGTTCTTATACTTTCTGCCTGTGGGAAAGAGAATTTAACATCACTCGTTCCTAAAGGGTACGGAGCAGAGCAGTCGTTTAACGTGATGATCATATCGATCTTAGTCATGATCATCGTCTTTGTAGTCGTAATGGCTATTTATTTATACGTTATATTACGTTTCCGTCGAAAGAAAGGACAGGAAGATGATATTCCGAAACAGACGGAAGGGAATAAAACATTGGAAACGATTTGGACGATTATTCCGATTATTTTATTGATTGTTATCGCAGTACCAACGATTACAGCTACATATGATTTAGCTGATACGAGTGATCAAGAAGACGCTATTAATATTAATGTTCAAGGTGAACAGTTTTGGTGGCATTTTGAATATGCAAATGAAGGGCTTCAAGCAAGTCAGGATTTATATATTCCAACTGGTGAAAAGGTATATTTGAATATGGAATCCACTGATGTCATCCACTCGTTTTGGTTACCATCGATTTCTGGAAAAATGGATGTTAATCCTGAGAATGAGAATTCCATGTATATTGAAGCTTATGAAGAAGGGGTATATTGGGGGAAATGTACCGAATTTTGTGGGTCATCTCACTCTTTAATGGACTTTAAGGTGATTGCTGTTAGTCCAGAAGAATATAATCAATGGGTTGAAGACATGAAAGGTACAAGCGAACAGAGTACTCCAGAAACAACAACTGCTCAGGAAGGTCAAGAATTGTTTAGTAATAATTGCTTGCAGTGCCATGCAACAGATGCCAACCAGCCGTCCGCTGGTCCGAACTTAGCAAATTTCGGTGACCGGACAACCATTGCAGGTGTGTTGGATTATAATAAAGAAGAATTAGTGAATTGGATTACTAACCCAGCAGAACAAAAACCAGCGAACGGAATGTTAGATGCTCCTTATTTAGAAGAAGGGCATATTGGTAATGAAGAAGCAGAGAAAATTGCTGATTATTTAATGCAATTACAACCTTCTGAAATTACACCTGAAAGTGCAAAATAAATATAAATTATGTGATCGATCAGAGAATAAGGGAGGTTTCAAAACCGTGAGTACAATGGTAGCGAATCAAAAAGGCTTCGGTGCTAAGATATGGGATTATTTAACCACCGTTGACCATAAGAAAATAGCTATTTTGTATTTAGTTGCTGGTGGTTTCTTCTTTCTAATTGGTGGTTTAGAAGCACTAGCAATCAGATGGCAATTAGTTGAGCCGATGAACGATTTTGTCAGTTCAGGCTTTTACAATGAATTAATAACGATGCATGGTACGACGATGATATTTTTAGCAGCCATGCCTTTAATCTTTGCATTTATGAATGCAGTAGTGCCATTACAGATTGGGGCACGAGATGTGGCATTTCCGTTTTTAAACTCTTTAGGATTTTGGTTGTTTTTATTTGGTGGAATTATGTTAAATGTTGGCTGGTTTACAGGCGGTGCAGCCGATGCTGGATGGACAGCATATGCCCCGTTATCAACCACTTCACCAGGTGAAGGCGTCGATTATTATGTGTTAGGTTTACAAATATCTGGTGCAGGTACATTAATCGGTGGGATCAATTTCTTGGTAACGATCGTTAATATGAGAGCGCCTGGTATGACATACATGCGCATGCCTTTGTTTACTTGGACCGCGTTTGTGGCAAGTGCACTTATTCTATTTGCATTTCCTGCATTAACTGTCGGACTATTTTTAATGATGTTTGACCGCTTGTTTGATTCAGGATTTTTTGACCCTTCAATGGGCGGGAACTCTGTCATTTGGCAGCATTTATTCTGGATCTTTGGACATCCGGAAGTATATATTTTAGTTTTACCTGCTTTCGGTATTTTTAGCGAGATCTTTTCAACCTTTTCCAAAAAGCGACTGTTCGGTTATACTGCCATGGTATTTGCGACAGTATTAATTGCGTTTTTCGGCTTTATGGTTTGGGCTCACCATATGTTTACGGTTGGTTTAGGTCCTGCTGCTAACTCGATATTTGCAGTAGCCACAATGGCCATTGCTGTGCCTACTGGTATTAAGATTTTTAACTGGTTATTTACTTTATGGGGCGGTAGCATTACGATAAATACACCAATGTTATGGGGACTTGGATTCATTCCAACATTTACAGTTGGTGGGTTCACTGGTGTCATGCTTGCAGCTGCAGCAGCTGACTTTCAATATCATGATACGTATTTTGTTGTCGCTCACTTCCACTACGTCATTGTAGGTGGTGTCGTATTTGGATTAATTGCAGGTACACACTACTGGTGGCCAAAAATGTTCGGAAAAGTTTTAAATGACAAATTAGGAAAAGTTACTTTTTGGTTATTTTTCACCGGCTTCCACTTAACCTTTTTCATTCAGCATTTCCTCGGGTTAATGGGAATGCCACGTCGATATTGGGTATATTTAGAAGATCAAGGATTAAACTTAGGAAATATGATCAGTACCATTGGGGCACTACTAATGGGTGTCGGTACAATTGTATTATTGTATAACATTGTCGTTACGTCGATTAAAGGTGAAAAAGTAAGTGGAGACCCATGGGATGGTCGTACATTAGAATGGGCTATACCATCACCACCACCGCATTATAATTTTAAACAAACACCTTTAGTAAGAGGTTTGGATCCTTTATGGGTAGAGAAATCAGAAGGTAGAAAAGGCATTACCCCAGCTGAACCTTTAGATGATATTCATATGCCAAATGGCTCCATCCTGCCATTCATAATGTCTTTAGGATTATTTATTGCTGGTTTCGGTTTTATTTACCAAAAGTATGATTTATCATGGCTGATCGTTCTATTTATAGGAATGGGAATTACATTAGGAGCCATGTTGACACGTTCATTAAAGGACGATTTAGGACATCATATTCATAAAGAAGATCTTGAAAAAGAGGAGGCTGGGGAATAATGAGTGATCACGATATTTTAAATCCGAAAGAAATGCCTCACGATCCCGAAAAAGCCACCTTAGAAGGAAAAAATAAGTTTATTGGATTTTGGTTTTTTCTAGGTGGAGAAACAGTACTCTTTGCCAGTTTATTTGGTACGTATTTAGCATTAAGAAATTCAACCAATAATGGTCCTTCATCAGAGGATTTATTTGGATTAGGACTCGTTTTTATCATGACGATGCTTTTACTAACAAGCTCGTTAACTAGCGTGTATGCCATGTACCACATGAAAAATAATGACTTTAAAAAAATGCAAGTGTGGTTAGGCATTACGGTAGCCTTAGGTTTAGCATTTTTAGGTTGTGAGATTTATGAGTTTTACCATTATATTCATGGATATGAGTTTACTTTCCGTTCCTCTGCCTTTGGTTCTGCTTTCTATACTTTAGTTGGATTTCACGGGGGACACGTTGTTTTTGGTCTTCTATGGTTTATTGCATTGATGATCCGTAATGCTAAAAGAGGGCTAAACTTATATAATGCACCAAAATATTATATCGCTAGTTTATATTGGCACTTTATCGATGTCGTTTGGGTATTTATCTTTACTGTAGTTTACCTAATGGGGGTGCTGTAGGATGACTGAAAACAATACGACTGATCAATTGGATTACCATAAACAGAAGAAAAAAGAAGAAATGAAACAACAAGTAATCACCTTTGTATTGATGATAGTCTTTACGATCATTGCTTTTGCTATGGTACAAAGTGACTTAGATGCATTATTTGTTATACCGATTATTTTGGTATTAGCAGCTATACAAGTAGGTTTTCAATTGTATTACTTTATGCATATGAGTCATAAAGGACACGAACTGCCAGCTCTGATGTTTTATGGCGGTGTCTTTACAGCCTTTCTATGTATCATTGCATTAGCTGTACTTGTTTGGTGGTAAGCCAACAAATGGGGGCGTATCCTTTTTGTCATTTAAATGGACGAGAGGGGTTCAGCCCCTTTTTTTTGCTCGGTATGAATGTTGATTATTCTTGTTCATGAAATTGTTAATAATTCAATAAGAAACAAGCTTTTTTCTATGATTAAAATCGGTTATAATAAGCGTTAGAATCCTTAATGGAGTGATAATATGTTAACTGATCTAGAGATATTTGGTTTTCGGGCGTTATGGAGCCCTTATTATATGGTGTTTATCATGATGTTAGGAATCGTTTATTATTTCCTATTTATCCGACGAAAGAGCGATAAAAAAGCTAATCAAGCGCAAATAACAGCCTTTTATACGGGTTTGTTATTATTATATATCATAAAGGGATCACCGATTGATTTAATGTCCCATATTATGTTTACAGCACATATGATACAGTTAGGGCTATATTATATGATATTTCCGATCCTAATTATTAAAGGAATACCAAAATGGGCATGGGAAGCGATCTTTTTCCAGCCTTTGTTAAAACCTATGCTACATTTACTTACAAAACCATTGATTGCGATCATTTTATTTAATGGCGTATTCTCTGTTTATCATATTCCTGTCGTTTTTGACTTTGTGAAAGAGGATGAAATTATACATGCAGCCATGTCTGTTTGTATTTTAGTCACTGCATTTTTTATGTGGTGGCCGATTTTTACACCGATTAAATCAATGGATACGATGTCACCGTTACTAAAGATCGGATATATGGCTGCAAATGGCTTATTAATAACACCAGCTTGTGCACTGTTAATCTTTTCGAATATAAGCGTTTATGATACGTATAGTGCATCAGGAAGTTGGTTGCAAGCTCTAGCGCTTTGTGTTCCAACTAATGTGTTAAGTGATATTTCCTTAAATGGACCTGAAATGTTTTCGCCGATGAGCATCGTAGAAGATCAGCAATTAGGTGGTATTGTAATGAAGATTGGTCAAGAAATCGTCTATGGATCAGTGATTGCTTCGATTTTCTTCCCGTGGTTTCGTGAAGGAGCTGACAAAGTTGATCCATTACCGTCAGAACAGAATTCTAATATAAGACAAACGTAATTAATAAGGGAGAGGACAAGCATGGAACTGTTACCAACTTTAAGTACATTTTTTATCGTCATCAGTGCCATTTTAGTGGCCATTGGCTGGCGCTTTATTATTAAAAATAAACGTGCGGCCCATAAAAAAGTCATGATTTCAGCCGCTATTAGTGCACTTGCTTTTTTCATTATATATATGTCACGTACAATATTTATTGGCAATACAAGTTTTGGTGGTCCAAGTGACTTAGAAATCTATTATACCATCTTTCTAATTTTTCATATTTTCTTAGCGACTAGTGGTGCGATTTTTGGCGTGATTACATTAATATTAGCTTTTAAACGAAAAATTGCCAAGCACCGTAAAATTGGTCCCGTGACAAGTACCATTTGGTTTTTTTCCGCTGCAACAGGAGTAGTTGTCTATCTATTACTTTATGTATTTTATGACGGCGGAAAAACAACGAGCTTATTAAAAGCGATATTAGGGACGTAAATTTTTCAACAATACAAGAAACGTAAAAAAACCGAATGTTAATCAGTTAACATTCGGTTTTTAGTTATTTATTCACATTTTTTCGAGATTCGTTAGATTTTGATATTTAATTTAATGATACCTGCTTCTTTGGCAGAGTTAAATGCGATAACGATAATGGGACCGATAATAAAGCCGAGAATACCTAATAACTTAAGTCCGACATACATTGCGATAAGTGTTGCAAGTGGAGATAAGCCAATATGAGCCCCCATCACTTTAGGCTCGACTGTTCGGCGTATGGCAAGTAATATAATCGCAAGTATCGCAAGTTGTAAGCCGAGAACATAGTCGCCGGTAATTAATAAATATAGTGACCACGGACCTAAAATCGCAATAGAGCCAATAATAGGTATAAAGTCAATGAGCCAAATAAGCAAGGACATAATCAATGCATATTCTGGTACAAATAGTAACAACCCTATTAACGTTACGATAAAGATAATAATACTGACTAAAAATTGAGCTTTTAAAAATCCGAAAATCACATAAGATAATCGACCATTCATAAACTTAACTTTCTCAGCAGTCTGTTCTGTTAAATAACTGTATACTTTTGCTTTAAGACGAGGTAATTCGAGCATAAACATAAATAAAGCAATGAGATAAACTAACAAACTAACAATATAATCAGGTATTTTACTAACTATACCTGCGATACGATCAATTTCAAAGCTATCTTGTAACGAGGTACCAAACTGCCATAAACTGTCCTGAATTGTATTTTTTACCTGTGTCATCACTTCATCAGGAATGTCTGAAGTAAAATGATCAATTTGGGTTTCCCATTGCAATAACTGTTGATTAAATTGAATGACATAAGAAGGGAAGTTTTCGGTTAATGCGATAATTTGAGAAACAACTTTGGTAACTGCGTATGTACCAATGGTGCTGAGCACGATAATAAACAATAGAAAAACAGTCGTTACCGCAATTTTACGATTAAATCGTAACCTATTTATAAATAACCGCACAATCGGATTTAGCATTAAAGCAGTCAGTAATGCGATGATTATGGGAATGGATACAGGTAAAACAAAATAAGCGATGACGAGAATTATAGGTATTAGAATAATTAATTTCCATTGTCGTTTCGTAATATGTTTGAACACTGTTATAAAAAGGCTCCTTTCGATTCCTACTCAAGTAATATGAAGTCATTTTAAAAACGACTGTATGCGATCTGATACAGCCGTATGCGTTCATTCACAGTTTGTTATTTAATAAAAGATTGGATGTTCTGATATACCTTTTGTAACAATTCTTCTGCACGATTTTGTGTGGTTTCAGGAAACTCTTCATTCTCTCCATATTCGATACCGTGTGGATAATAATGTTTACCTAATAAAGGCGTTAACAATTTAATCACAGCTGTACCTGTATCCACATCACCTTCCACAGCATATCCTTGGACACGAATATAATATGTAATATTCTTTTCTGGTGAACCGATTTTATAATCATAAGTTACGCGTTCATAGTCCCATTGTGCTGCTCGAACAAAATTTGCATTCTCCATCGCATGATCTAACGGTTTCAAATCAATAACTACATCTTCAATTCCAGTATTATGAATTTCCATACACTTCACCTCATCTATAATTATCACTAAAACTATCATAGTATGAATGAAGAAAAGATGCAATTTATAATCATTTAAATTTAAAAAACGTTCATTTGTTAGACAAGTTATTCATAAAATAAACCAGGATGGTGGTCTATAAATGAAGAAAAACGTTATTATCACAGTTATTATATTCATCTCATTGGTTATCGTTATCTATGCTTTGTTGCAAATGGAGAATAATGAAGCATTAGCAATAAACCTGCATAAAGGAAAGACGGACCAAAGCTCTAGTAAGTCAATGGTTCACTCCCTTCATCCAGCTGTTGCTTTTCAGGGGGAGTTGTGGACATTTATTGACGAATCAACAGATCAATTGAAGAAGGCATATGGTGAGCCGCGACGAGTCGATCGTGGTTATTATGGTTATGAATGGTGGATTTATAAATCGGATGCAGGCTATTTTCAAGCAGGTGTAAAAGACGATGTAGTCGTTAGTTTATATACACCTGATCAACAGATCGATGTATCACCTTTTTCGATTGGACAGGATTCGGCTGACATTCAAAATAACTATCTGTTACATGACGAAGTTCAATTTGATCAATTCACCTTCCACCTTTCAGAAACAGACAAGAAACAACGACCATTAATCCAAGTAGATAAAAACATATATGCCCAATTGTATATGGATACGATCTCAAAGACTTTGGCTGGAATACGAATCATGAACCGTGAAACACTTATTTTACTTCAACCGTATGAATTATATTATCAGGCGAATTGCCGTCAGTCACCAAGCGAAATAAAAACGAACAAAGAAAAGTCGATGAAGCGATGGCTCAACAAATCTTTGATATAACTAACATTATCCGTGAGCAAAAAGAAGTTCCACGTTTAAAATGGGATGCCGAAGCTGCTATTGCTGCAAAACATCATAGTGAAGATATGAATGAAAACCAATATTTTTCGCATTACCGGTTAAATGGGGATGGGTTAAAGAAACGACTAATGGATGTGGAGGCAACCTATTTGTCAGCTGGTGAAAATATAGCCGCTCATTATATTGACAGTCCAGCGACGATACATGGATGGATGAATAGTGAAGGCCATCGAGAAACATTGTTAAATGAAGCGTATAATTATTTAGGTGTCGGTGTTTATGAGCTATATTACACCCAAAACTTCATTGAAAAATAACAATTCGCTTCATTAGGCACATTCATTCTCTCATTATCATATAGTAGAGTAAATGAAGATGTGTAAGTGAGGTGAATGATCGTGGCTGATAATTTACATCCGTCTGTCAAAGATTTTAAGGCGTTTTTGCAAAAACACCCTCATGTGATAAAACAAGTACGTTCAGGTAATGCTAATCTACAAGAACTGTATGAGAAATATGTGTTACTAGGTGAAGATGATCCGTTTTGGGACAATTATCAAACCGCGGAAACTGATGCGGAACAAGATGAAAAGCTGCACCAAAAATTAGCGAAGTATCTAGAAAATGTTGATTTAAATCAAGTGGAATCTCACATTCATGATTTAAATGGAGCGATCGATAACATGATTACATTAATTGATCAATTTAAACAGTATAAACAATCAGCTCGGTCCAATGGTCAATCATTCAACCATCTTTTTACGAACAGGTCAAGCGATTAAGGAGTGGATAAAAATAGAACCTGAAGCGTATCGTTATATGCAACAACGAGAGGATTTATGGGTGTTTGTCAGAAAGAATCCTGAATGGTATCGCTATTTATCAAGGGAACCAGCCAGTATAAAAGAAATGGAAGTGTATGCAAAAACATTCTATGGAAAAACGATTCCGCAAAGACTTGAAAAAACACAACAAAATGTACAGATGATTCGCTTATTAATGGAAATGGCAGGTGCATGGAACGACTAAAAAGTCTGCCACTTTTCATTCAGCGAAATTACTGGTATGATAATACTGTGGAGGTGTAAGCGCATGCTAGCGACAATGGAAATTGTTAATATATTAGATCAATCAGAAGCATTAGGACAAATGGTATTAGAATCTGAAGTCATGGAAGAATTTCAGAAGGCAAAAAGTACAATGGATCATGACACAGAAGCGCAAGCACTCATTACCCGTTTTAATGAATTAAAGGACTCATATGAGGAAGTGGAGCGCTTTGGCAGGTATCATCCTGACTATAATAAGATTATGAAGGATATACGTGTGGCGAAACGGGAAATGGATATGCATCATACAGTGGCTGAATATAAGGTAGCTGAGCGTAATTTACAACAACTACTGGATGAAGTGAGTGAAGTGGTGGCTACAAGTGTTAGTGACAACGTAAAAGTACCAAAAGACGGTGCTGTACTTAAAGAAGGCGGTTGTGGCTGTGGATCAGGAAGCGGTGGTTGTGGTTGCAAAGCTTCCTAATTCATTATCGGCTAAAAAGTGAGGAATTGATATGTTTACAAAGAGACAAGGAATTGTTGTTTGGTTCCATCAAATGAAACATGTGAAGCATTTGAAACGTTATGGTCATCTCATTCATGTTTCGAAACGGCTAAAATACGCTATTATTTATGTCAATCAAGACGAGCTTGAAGATCAAATCGAAGCTTTAAAAGAACTGAAATTTGTCACTGATGTTGAGCCATCATATAAACCATTTGTAAAAACAGAATTTGATAACCCGATTACGGACAAGGCAAAAGAGTATGATTACCGAATGGGTTTATAAAATAAAAAAAGCCTGCAGTTGATAAAACAACTGCAGGTTCTTTTTATTTCCCGATTCGGAAAATAAAAAGATAAAGGGAGAGGAGAAACCGGAGGAAGAACTTATGGGGAAAAGTAAGTCTTCTCCGTATTAAAGCAACCCATAATGATTGTTGCTTTAATTAAAGTTTGCACGGAAAGCAGCCAAAATATACATGAAAATTTGAGATGTTTTGTCCATTCGTGCTATAGTAAGATAGATCTAAATTCTTACATGTTGAACGTCGGAGGGGAATCATGAGAATCATTGCAGGTGACAAAAAAGGTCATACGTTACAAACGATAACTGGAAAACAAACACGACCAACGACAGATAAGGTAAGAGAAGCATTGTTTCAAATGATTGGGCCATTTTTTGATGGTGGAAAATGTTTAGATTTATTCGCGGGTAGCGGATCTTTAAGTTTCGAAGCAATAAGTCGTGGCATGAATCACGCCATTATGATTGATCAATATCCGAAGGCGGTATCTATTCTTCATCGAAATGCGAAGCAATTAAACATGGAAGATCATGTAGAAATTTATCGAAATGATGCTCGTCGTGCGCTAAAAGCCGTATCAAAAAGGAATCTTTGCTTTGATATCATTTTTTTAGACCCACCATATGCGAAAGGATATTATGGTCAAATGATTGAGCAAATACATACGCTCCGCCTGCTAACAACAGACGGAATGATTGTTTGTGAGCATTCAATAGATGAATATATGAACTTGGATCATTCAGCATTTTTCGAGTGGAAAAGGGTAGAATATGGGGATACAACTGCTCTTACAATTTTGAAAAAAGGAGAGGAATAACATGTCCAGATTAGCCATTTGTCCAGGAAGTTTTGATCCCGTTACATATGGGCATTTAGATATTATTCAACGTGGGGCGAAAGTATTTGACGAATTGATTGTTGCTGTTTTTAATAATCAAGCAAAAACTCCTTTTTTTAGCGTTGACGAACGAGTGCAATTATTAAAGGCATCTACGGTTGAACTAGAAAATGTTTCGATTGATGCTTGCAATGGCTTGCTTATGGATTATGCTCGTCAAAAAAATGCTCAAGCTGTTCTTCGAGGATTGCGAGCCGTTAGTGATTTTGAATATGAAATGCAGATTACATCGATGAATCGTAAGTTAAATGAGGAAATTGAAACTTTCTTTATGATGACGAATAATCAATATTCTTTTTTAAGTTCAAGTATGGTGAAAGAAGTGGCAAAATATCAAGCAAATGTTTCTGATCTAGTGCCACCCGTTGTTGAAGAAGCATTAAAGCAAAAATACGCCACCGGTTCATTTGACCTATAAGTTTATGTTTTATGACGTAAATATAAAAGTAAATACACAAATAACGCACTTATCGTTAGCCAAGGACCAAATTGGTTGAAAAACTGCATCGATTGCTCAATTTGATTGACCGATTGTTGGTACCATACAGGGATCTCAGCAGGCAATGGTTTATGAACAGGATAAATCAGTTTAAAAAGTAATATGGTCAACAGACAAGCGATCAATCCATGTAGAATCCGTCCAAAAAAATAAGGAGCAAAACGGATGTCTGTTTCAGCGATTATGCTAGCCACTTGAGCTTGTACAGAAAAACCATTGAACGCAAGAATAAATGCGACCACAACAGCTTGTACAAGGATGGATGTTTCATCTTGATGAGCGACTTCATTCGCACCTAGTGTGATTTCAAACATGCCAGTAAATAAAGGGGAAGCCATTTCTTTTGGAAGTTGAAACAGCTGTAAGAACTGCCCGATCACGTGAGCAATCAGATTACTTAGTTTCATTTCCTGGATTAATCGGGTAATAACTGAAAAAAGCATGATGAAGCCACCAATTAACAGCAATGTTTGAATCGATTGGGTGACAGCATCTCCAAGTATTTTTCCGAACGGCCGTTTATCTTTCATTCTAGCTTCATGTAGCTTATGTAGTGCACGAATAATTGAAAAAGAATGAGAGGAGCGGCTTCTTTCGTTATATTTATAGAAACGCATACAAAGGCCTACGAAAAAATTCCCTAAATAATGAGTGATAGCTAGTAAAATGCCAAGTTTTTGATCATGAAAGAATCCAATGGAGACCGCACCAATGATAAAGAGTGGATTAGACGCATTGGTGAATGTGAGCAATCGCTCTGCTTCTATTTTGGTTAATTGATCCTCTTGACGCAATCTTGCAGTCAGTTTTGCGCCTGAAGGATACCCACTAGCCATCCCCATTGACCAGACAAACCCACCAACACCTGGAACATTAAATAATGGTCGCATGATAGGTTCACATAATACCCCAACAAAATGGACAACTCCAAATCCAATGAGAAGTTCAGCAACAATAAAAAATGGAAGCAATGATGGGAAAACAACGGTTGCCCACATGTCTAATCCGCGTCTACTTGCATCTAATACGGCATGTGGAAAATATATAATGGAGATTGCCATAGTTAGTGATAAACAGGCATAAGTGACAGAAATCATTTTTTGATTCACACATAATCCTCCTTGGACAATCATAGAACATTCTAACCTTATCATGATCATGTGTTTCGTCTTTTTTTAGCATATTACTGTACGTATGTTCGATAAAGTTGTAGAATATAATTACTTTTGATGATGAAATTATTCGTCTATATATACGTATTACTTGTACGAATGATTTATGATTCGAGCGTGTGGTCATAGAAGGAGAGGTTCTCGTATGTTCAAGAATAAAGGAAAAATTTTATTTATCATTCTTTTAGTTGTGTGCGTATTCGTTTTATTTAATTATCAGCTACCCTATTATATTCAAAAACCAGGCAGCGCTGATCCGCTTGATCCAGTAATTTCCGTAGGTGATGATGAAGAGAGTGAAGGTGACATGCACCTAGTCACGATACAAGGAGGACAAGCAACGATTTTAAGTTATTTGATTGCGAAACTACAAGATCATCAAGAGATATTGCCGATTGAAGAAGTATTGCAAAATGGTATGAGTCAAGAAGAATATATGGATATACAATTACTGATGATGGAGAATTCGCAGGAAGCATCAACTGTTGTTGCATACAAAGCAGCGAATAAGAAAATAGATATTCAGTACAAAGGAATATATGTTGTCTCGATTGTTGATGGTTCTCCAGCACAGGGAATATTAGAAACAGGAGATAAAATAGTAAGGATCGATCAACAAAAAATTGTCGAAACGAAGGACTTGCTTTCTTATGTGGAAAATAAAGACGCCGGTGATACGATCGAAGTTTTTATTGAACGTGATGATGAAACCTGGACCGAAGAGATTACACTTGAATCGATGCCTGAGTTAGATGGAGAAGCTGGGATCGGTATTCAATTAGTAACGAATCGGGAAGTGTCAGAAGAACCACCTGTAGAGTTTTCTAGTGGAGATATAGGTGGTCCAAGTGCAGGTTTGATGTTCTCTTTAGAAATATATGATCAGTTAACAGATCAAGATTTAACGAATGGGTTACAGGTTGCTGGTACAGGTGAGATTGATTATGAAGGTAATATCGGCCCTATTGGAGGCGTTGATAAGAAAGTGATTGCTGCAGACCAAGAGAATTGTGATCTCTTCTTTGTTCCAAAAGCGAATGCAGAGGTAGCGAATCGCACGGCAGAAGAAATCAATACCGATATGGAAATTGTCACTGTCGAAGACTTTACTGAAGCTGTCAACTACCTTAAAGAAATGAATAATTGAAGCATAGAAAAACCATGTGATGACTGATCACATGGTTTTTTGAATCGGTTGTTGATATTCTTGGTTTCGCATCATGGGTTGTATGTGCGGATCTTGAATTCCGTAATATGCATTGCTAATCCGTTCTGCGCTTTCTTGTAATGGAAATGGTGACTTAATACTTGTGAAAAATGGTGCCTTTATTTCTTTTTTGATCGATCGTAAATAAGTTTGCCCTATATTCGTCATCGCTAGAACTCGTATAGGCAAAACGCTAGACGCCAACAATGATTGTATTTCTGTTTTCGTTGTATGAGTAAGAATATGTGTGAACATCCTTTGTAAACTTGTCCATGTATAACGTTTCGTTTTTAGCTTTTCCATCCAGTCTTGAAAGGATGTTGCTTGTTTTGCTGTGTGATAAAGTCGATGTTCAATGCCTTCTCTTACTTCATGGATTTGCCGAAGTTCCGTTGGTGAAGATGTGAGTACTTTATGGTGTAATAGGGGAAAATAGTCTTCCCAAAAATGCCATTTTCCATAGTGTTGCTGATAATATGTTAATAATTGTACCGTTTGTAAGGGCAATGTATTTTCAATTAATTTTGTCATTTGTTTTTGTTGCTGCAACTGATTGCGAATACTGGTCGCACTAGCAATGTCTTGTTCGATATGCTGGTCATGATATTGACTCTTTATACGCTGAATGGTATGTGGTGTGATCTTTCCATTAGATGCTATTGTTTGTTTTACATATTGATAGCCAAGGATATTGTTCGGCTTTGTGACATCGATAGCCAGTCGATCATTGTGAATCGATTCAAATGCGAGTTGATTCGCTACTGGATAACGAACCCCTTGTTGAAGAAAATGCTTCACATACGCTTCATAAGTGTCCTGATATTGATATTGAAGGTTGGCCATTTGTACAAAATCTTCTATTTGTCCATGTTCGCTACCAAACACAAGATGTTCTACGTGTAAGGTTTCTAATAGCGCAACGGCTCCTTTGGCAAAAAGTTCACTATGTTGTACTGCATAATGATAAGGTAATTCAACGACTAAGTCTACTCCTTGATTGATGGCCATCTTTGCACGAGTGAATTTGTCAACGATGGCTGGTTCTCCGCGTTGTAGAAAATTTCCGCTCATGACGGCTACGATACAATCTGCGTTCGTTTGTTGTTTCGACTGTTGCAAATGATAACGATGTCCGTTATGGTAGGGGTTATATTCAACAATTAAACCGCATGCTTTCATAACTACCTCCATCCGTATGTAAACAGATTTTATTGAATAAAAAGATGATGTTAACGGTAAGTATATCATAAGAACGATTCGTTGTGCTGTAAAGATAAAATGTTGACAAATTGGCTGATTCCTTTTAAAATATTTCTTGTTGCCTTGAGGTGATCATTGTGAAAATGTATATTCAAAAACTAAAACAAGCGAAGGATCAATCCATCTCTTTGGATGAACAAGTGGATGTATCAGCAATCGAAGAATGGGATAATGATATCCGTTCTATTGATTCGATACATGTACATGCAACGCTAACGATGAAAGGTAATCATATTTATTGCGATTTCTCGATAAATGGTACAATGATCTTACCGTGTGCCCGAACGCTGGTTGACGTTGCTTATCCCTTTACAATTGAAGCATCAGAACAGTTTACTACTTCACCTTACGGTAGTAGTGATGAGGATGTTCATACAATTGAAGGAGAAGTACTTGACTTAACTCCATTTATCAAGGAAAATATAATATTGGAAATTCCGATTCGTGTATTTGCTGATGAAGATACATTACATGCAAATACATTGGAAGCGGGAGAAGGTTGGGAGCTTGTAACAGAGTTTAAACAGGAAGAAAAGGTAGATCCTCGCTTTGAAAAGTTAAAAGAGTTCTTAGATCAGGATAATCAGGAAGATAAATGACTTCCATAAAGGAGGTGTGATGCATGGCAGTACCTAAGAGAAAAACTTCAAAAAAGGTAAAAAACCAACGCCGTACGCATAAGAAATTACACGTACCAGGAATGGTTGAATGTTCAAACTGTGGTGAATTAACAAAGCCGCACCATGTATGCAAAGCTTGTGGACATTATGATGGGAAGCAAGTGGTTGAACAGTAAATCAATGGTAAAGTAAAAATAGTGTAAGAGAGTGTTTCTCTCTCTTACACTATTTTTTTATTTTTTATGAAAATGTTCATTTCTATTCTATCTCCTCTATTAAATGCATACATTGATAGCAACGGTTGGAGGAGGTGAATGAATGCGTGGGAATCGTCAAGATGCCTGGACGAAGGATGAAGATATTTTATTAGCTGAGACGGTGTTGCGATATATTCGCGAAGGTAAGACACAATTAGAAGCGTTTAAAGAAGTTGGTGATGAATTGTCACGAACGCCAGCAGCTTGTGGGTTTCGCTGGAATGCTGCATTACGAAAAAATTATGAAGATGCCATACAAATGGCTAAAACGAATCGTAAGAAAGAACAGACGCAATGGTATGTCATGGAAACAGAACACTTAGAGGAATTTGATAATCAAGAAATTATACAATTATTACAGAAGTTACAATCCTATTATGCGCAAGTAGATGATCAGACGCAATTAGAGGTCTTACGAACTGAAAATAGAAAATTGAAACAATACATGGAGCAAATGGATTCGTATCTTTCAAAGATTGAAGTTTACATTGAACAAGCGAAAGCTTTACAGAAAAAATGATATGAAAGTCCTATGATACCCTGTCAAAAGATAGGGTATTTGTTGTTTTTTGTACAAAAATGTCGTATTATTTCAAGTATAAAATATGTTCAGTTATGAAAATTAGTAAAAAGGTGGAAAAATATGGTTGATGTTTTAGCTCATGTTATGGCGATAGCGATTACAATTCCGCTCTTCATAACGGTTTTGGTATATTTTACATCGAAGCGCTTAGTTGAACGGCATTGGCGAGCAATTCATATCGCTGTTGATTCAACAACAATTTTTTATATTTTAGCAGTTAACGCTATGATTTATAGTCTATTTCAATATCATGTAACGGGTTATATGATATTATTTCTTGCTTTTATGTTTACGATTTTTGTTTTCGCTCAATGGAAACAAGGGAAGGATATTATTTTTTCTGTTATATGGAAGTATTTTTGGAAATCGAGCTTTTTACTTTTTTTTATTCTATATATTGGATTTAGTCTCTATGGTGTGTGCTTGTTTATCTATCGCGCTGTGTAAACAAATGATGTGCTTTTCTTTATATAATTATGTAAAATACAAGTGGTATCATAAAATGAATCATTTGAACAAAGGGGCATATAACCAATGCAAATGGAATCGATCGCAATCGACTTATTACATACATTTATCACTTCTTATCGAAACAAACATCAAGAGCTTTTTCGTTTTTTTGATTATCAGCCATATGAAGAAAATGTTTTTCATGAGCGAATGCAAGACATGAAGGAATATACGTATCCGCGTGAAAATTTATCAAAGGTGTTAAATGATCTGAACAAACGTTGGAAAGCTTCGGATGAGACCTTTTCAAACATTGAGCGCTTAAAAGCTGATGAAAGTATGGTTGTCATTGGGGGACAACAAGCAGGTTTGCTTACAGGACCACTTTATACGATACATAAAATTGTTTCGATCATTCAATTAGCTCAAAAACAAGAAAAGGAATTGAATAAACCTGTACTGCCTGTGTTTTGGATTGCGGGTGAGGATCATGATTTTGATGAAATTAATCATATTTACTTACCAAGCGAAAATGAATTAGTCAAGCATCCATTTAATGATGGGGCCACTGACCGTTCCTCTGTTTCTCATCGAAAGGTCGACCGAGATCAATTAAAGCAGTGGGTAAAGGAAGTCACCAAACAATTAGATGAAACAACGTACACGAAAGATCTATTCTATACCATGAATCGATGTGTTGATGAATCTGAAACGCTAGTAGATTTCTTTGCTACGTTTGTCCATCATTTGTTTGCTGAATCTGGGCTGATATTAGTTGATTCTGCTGATCCCCAGGTCCGAGGTTTAGAAGCTGAATTTTTCACAAAGATGATTCAAACGCATGGAACCTGGCATCCAGGTGTATATCAATCATTACAATCCTTGAGACAATTAGGTTATCCTATTTCGGTGGATGTAGATGAAGATGATGGACATCTGTTTTATCATTTGGATAACGAACGTATTTTATTAAAACGTGAAGGTGCGCTATGGATTGGCAAAAACAATGAATGTCGATTAACAGAAGAAGAATTGCTACATATCGCTTCAGATCATCCTGAGAGACTAAGCAACAATGTGGTGACAAGACCTATCATGCAGGATTTATTATTTCCGACACTTGCATTTCTTGGTGGACCGAGTGAAGTAGGCTATTGGTCAATTTTAAAGCCGACATTTCAAGCCTTCGAACGAAAAATGCCACCAGTATTACCAAGAGTTTCAATCACGTTAGTTGAGGAAAAGGTCAATAAACGTTTAGCAACATATGATATTCCCGTCGATTCAAGCATTCAATATGGCACAATAGATCAAAAACAAAATTGGCTACGATCACAATTATCACCACCCATCCACACATTAGAAACGCAATTGAAACAGACGATTACAAAGGCGCACGAACCACTTCAAGATGTTGCGAATTCGATGAGTGATGATGTGAAGCATTACGCAAAGAAAAATTTGGAATTTATATTAGAGGATGTCGAAACATTGACCCAACGTTTACGTAAAGAAGTGGAAAATGAGAATACGCATCATATTCAAGTGTTTGATTATGTCAACTTACATTTACATCCCGAAAACGGTTTGCAAGAGAGAATATGGAACGTGTTGTATTTCATGAATCAATATGGAACGGACTGGATCCACCAATTGTATCAATACGATTTTGATTATCAACAACCACACTATATCGCATATTTACCATAACTTAATCTGTGTTCTTAAAGATACCCATATCGAATTGGGTATCTTTTTTTCGTGCATTTCTGTTAGCTGTTGAAATAAGACTAGAAATTGTAACTTTTTTTAAATAAATAGTGGTGGATTGTGGTGGATTGTGGTACGATAGGGGTAGAAAGTGGGGTGCTTTGGCATGTTCATGGGGGAATATCAACATAACATTGATACAAAAGGTCGCATTATTGTCCCTTCTAAGTTTCGCGAGGGTCTCGGTGAACGCTTCGTCGTGACTCGTGGTTTAGATCAGTGTCTATTTGCTTACCCTATGAATGAATGGCAAATTCTTGAAGAAAAATTAAAGAAACTGCCGTTAACAAAAAAAGATGCCAGAGCCTTTACACGCTTCTTTTTTTCAGGAGCCGTTGAATGTGAGATTGATAAACAAGGAAGAATCAATATTCCAGCCCCGTTGAGAAAATACGCTGAAATTGAAAAAGCATGTGCTGTCATCGGTGTTTCAAATCGCGTAGAATTTTGGGCTGATGAAAAATGGAATGAATTTGTTGAAACATCAGAGGATTCGTTTGCTGATATTGCTGAAAATATGATGGATTTTGATTTATAAGTGAGAATTTTAATTGGTGAAAGCGGGGTGAAGAACATGTTTGATCATGAAACAGTACTTAAACAAGAGGCCGTTGACGGATTAAACCTTCGATCAGATGGTACATATATTGATTGCACACTAGGTGGCGGCGGCCATGCAGAAGCGATCATCGCTCAACTAGACTCATCTGGTGAATTAATTGCTTTTGATCAAGATGAGGTGGCCCTGCAAGCAGCTGAAAAGCGGTTGAAGGGCTATCAGACAGAACCTATTTTGATCAAACGTAATTTTCGCTATCTGAAAGAAGAGCTAGCTAAGCGATCGATTGACAAAGTTGATGGTATTTTGTTTGATTTAGGCGTTTCATCTCCTCAATTGGATCAACCTGAACGAGGATTTAGTTATCAACATGATGCCCCATTAGATATGCGAATGAATCAAAATTCATCACTCACTGCTGCTACTGTTGTGAATGAATGGAGTTATCAACAATTAGTATTTATTTTTACTAAATATGGTGAGGAGAAGTTTTCCAAGCAAATTGCTCGAAAGATTGAAGCAAAACGTAAACAACAACTAATTACGACCACTTTTGAACTCGTTGATGTTATCAAGGAGGCGATTCCTGCACCTGCAAGACGTAAAGGTGGCCACCCGGCAAAACGTATTTTTCAAGCATTGCGTATTGCGGTAAATGATGAATTGCAAGCTTTTCAAGAAGCCCTTGATCAAGCAGGTGAAATAATCGGCCGTCATGGTAGAATTGCTGTCATAAGTTTCCACTCATTAGAAGATCGTATTTGTAAACAAACCTTTAAAAAATGGAGTACACCACCTCCTTTACCAAAACAAATTCCAGTGATTCCAGATGAATATCAACCACCGTTTCAATTTATTAACAAAAAACCGATTATCCCTGGAGAAATAGAAACCGAACATAATCGGCGCTCTCGATCAGCGAAGTTAAGAATTGTTGAAAGAATTGCTGAATAAAAAGCAATCAATAATCAATCGAAAGGTGGCGTTACAATGGAAGCAGAACAGGTAAGAAGCTGGCAAACTACAAGTCAAACCGCCCCTCAACGCAGACAAAGTGATGCGACAGAACAGAAAGTAAAAGTAAAAAAACGTTGGATTACAAAAGGGGAAAAATTGCTATACAGCGTATTCGCTGTCTTTGTTATTTCTAGTCTTTTATATATCGTTTCTTACAGCGTGTCGCTAGATCAAATGAATCGCAATATTCAATCGATGGAAACAAAAGTAGATAATCAAATGGTTTCTAATAAAAATTTAGAACATAAAGTAAAAGAATTAAGTCAACCAGATCGTATTATTGCAAATGCGAAAAAGCATGGCCTTGAAATTCAAAACACAGAAGTCAAACAAGCTAGTGAAATGAAAGAATAGGTGAACTCGTATGAAACATAAAACGACGCATGTGATTCCTGTTCTTTGGATCGTGATTTTTTCCATTGCATTTTTGGTCATTACAGGACGTTTTTTATACATACAAGTAACTGGAGAGGTAGCAAATGTTTCTGTCACAGAGTTGGCAAAGGAACAACGAACGAATAGCTATCAAATACCAGCAGAACGGGGAACAATTTTTGATCGAAACGGCATGGCATTAGCGCAAGAACATACTGTTTATCGGATGTATGCTATATTAGATGAATCATATACTGTGAATCCATCAGAACCTAAGCATGTTACCGATATCGATCAAGTGGTTGATCAAATCGCATCTATCATTGGCATGGAACCAAGTGAGATGCGTGAAATTCTTGAAGAGGGTAGAGAAGAGGATCGTTTTCAAGTTGAGTTTGGTAATAAAGGTCGTGAATTAAGTCAGGAGACAAAAGATAAAATTGAATCTTTACAAATACCAGGGATTAACTTTCGGGAAGAGGCGATTCGTTTTTATCCAAATGGGATGTTTGCTTCTCATACGATCGGTTTAACAGATAAAAAAGAGGGTGAAATTACAGGATTAAATGGTGTGGAGAGTCATTTAAATGACCACTTAACAGGGATAGATGGATCGATTTCATACCAACGAGATAGTTACAATGTCAAACTATTAAACCCAAAAGAAATTGTGAATCAACCTGAAGATGGAGACGATGTGTATTTAACGATCGATCAAAAGATACAAACCTTGATGGAAGATGCGATGTCGGAAATGGTCGAAGCTTATGATCCGGCAAGGATGTCTGCAGTCGTAATGGACGCAAAAACGGGTGAAATCCTTGCTATGAGTAACCGTCCTAGCTACAACCCGAATGATTTAGGTGACGTAGAAAATTGGTATAATGACGTCATTTCGACTCCATTTGAACCTGGATCAACGATGAAGATTTTCACACTTGCTTCTGCGATCGAAGAAGGTGTTTGGAATCCTGATGAGTTTTATGAATCGGGCAGGTATAAGGCTGGAGACAACATTACGACTATCAGTGACCATAATGGTGGTGAAGGCTGGGGACCAATTACCTACCTTGAAGGGATTCAACGTTCGTCCAACGTGGCTGCTGCGAAACTAGCTTATGAAAAGATTGGTTCAGATCAATTCTTAGAGTATTTAAAAGCATTTGATTTTGGTCAAAAAACAGGAATCAACTTATCGGGAGAAGAGCCGGGTAATATTTTGTTTGATTATCCCATTGAACAAATTACAACAGCCTTTGGACAAGGGACGACAACTACCCCGATACAATTGATCAAAGCAGCATCTGCCGTTGCAAATGATGGTAAAATGATGCAACCATATGTCATTGAAAAAACAGTAGACCGTGAGACACAAGAAACGATCGATGTTCATAATCCTGAAGTAGTGAGCAAGCCAATCTCTAGTGAAACCGCAGCACAAACACGTGACATACTAGAAACAGTGATCACCGCTGAAGAAGGGACGGGACATAACGTCTATAATTTAAAAGATTACTCTGTTGCAGGAAAAACTGGAACCGCAGAAATTCCTGATCCAAATTCAGATGGCTATATGACAGGTCATGGCAATAACATCTTTTCATTTTTAGGAATGGCACCGGCGGATGATCCAGAGTTAATGATGTATGTAGCAGTGAAACAGCCTGAACTTGAGCTGACAGAATTAGGTTCAGCGCCGACATCTTTTATTTTCAAAAATGTGATGGAAAATAGCCTACGCTACTTAAATATTGAACCAGATAAAGAAGAGGTCGAGCCTGTTGAATTAATTGAAATCCCAGATTGGCGAGGGAAGCAAACAAAAGAAGTGACCAAAACGTTTGAAGAGAAAGGCATCCACTACACTACAGTTGGTGATGGTGAGAATGTGAAAAAGGTCAGTGTTTCAGAAGGTACAAAAGTTTTACCGAATAAACGTGTGCTCATTTTGACGGATCAACCGAAAATGCCTGATATTACTGGTTGGTCGAGAAATGATGTATTGATGTTGAGAGACTTTGTTGATCTCGATGTAGAATGGCTAGGCGATGGATATGTAACGAAGCAAAGTATTAAAGCAGGAAGTCCTATTCAGTCGAATGATTATTTAATGGTAGAGTTTGCTGAACCAAATGAATCATGAAGGTCATAGCTGAAATTGTTAGCACAAGTCACAGTGTTCTATTCAATTAATTGCAATCATATATTAGGACAAACAGTTTCTTTCTATAAAGGAGAAGTGCCATGAAACGTGTTGCCAATATTATGGTTCAAAAAAGAATAGTCACTGTGTTTCTTTTCGCTATAGTGATTTTTATGATGATTGGTTTCCGATTAGGGTTTGTTCAATTTATTCAATCGAACTTTTTGATGGAAAAGGCTGAAGCTCTATGGAGTCGTGATATCGTATTTGAACCAGAGCGGGGAAAAATTTTAGATAATGATGAAGATGTATTGGCTGAGAATGTTTCTGCACCGACGGTCATGGTTGTCCCACGACAAATTTCGGAACCAGAAAAAACGGCAGAAGCTTTAGCCCGTGTCTTGGACATGTCTTATGAATCAGCGCTAACATCGATTACCAAAAACGAGAGAATCGTTATTGTTCAACCAGAAGGTCGAAAAATTTCTGAAGAAACAGCAATTGCTGTTCAAACGCTCAATCTTGAAGGCGTTTATATTGCGGAAGATTCGAAGCGACATTATCCCCATGATACATTGTTGTCACACGTTTTAGGTTTTAGCGGTATTGATAATCAAGGTTTAACGGGTTTAGAGTTATTCTATGATGATCAGTTAAGTGGAACGCCTGGAAGTTTGTCATTTTATAGCGATGCCAAAGGTAAACGACTGCCACAAATGGCGGATAAATATACGGCCCCTGAAGATGGGGATCATCTGCAATTAACGATTGACTTAGACGTGCAAAAAATTATCGAGCGAGAACTAGATATAGCAGAAGCTACTTATAATCCTGATGGTGCGATTGCTATTGCCGTCAATCCGAATGATGGTAGTATTTTGGGGATGTCTTCTAGACCGAATTTTGATCCAGCCAATTACCGGGAAATTGAACCTGAAATTTATAACCGTAACTTACCGATTTGGAGTACTTATGAACCAGGGTCGACATTTAAAATTATTACATTAGCGGCAGCATTAGAAGAAAATGTCGTTGATTTAGAAGATGAAGAATTTTACGACGATGGGGATATTGAAGTCGGCGGTACCCATTTACATTGTTGGAAAAGTGGTGGACATGGTCAACAAACGTTTATGGAAGTTGTGCAAAATTCGTGTAACCCTGGATTTGTGGAATTAGGTCAACGATTGGGTAAGGAAAAATTGTTTTCTTATATCGATCAATTTGGCTTTGGTCAAGAAACAGGTATTGATCTACAAGGAGAAGCAAGTGGTATATTATTTGATATAGAGAATGTAGGGTCAGTGGAACTTGCTACGACTTCATTCGGGCAGGGCGTTTCGGTCACACCAATTCAGCAAGTGATGGCTGTATCGGCAGCAGTGAATGGTGGTTATTTGTATGAACCTTTTATTGCAAAAGGATGGGTAGATTCGAAGACGAATGAAGTTCTTAAGCAACAAGAACCTATCTTAAAAGACCAAATTATTTCTAAAGAGACATCAAATAGAGTAGCAGAAGCACTAGAGAGAGTCGTTGCACTAGGTACGGGAAGAAGCGCCTACGTTGAAGGATATCGTGTAGGTGGGAAAACGGGTACGGCACAAAAAGTCGGTCCGGATGGAAGTTATCTAGAAAATAATCATATTGTATCATTTATTGGTTTTGCGCCTGCAAATGATCCAGAAATTGTTGTTTATGTTGCCATTGACAACCCGAAAGATACGGTTCAATTCGGTGGAGTTGTTTCTGCTCCCATTGTTGGAACGATTATTAATGATAGTTTACGAGCATTAGGTGTAGAGAAGCAAGACAATGGGATTGAGAAGGACTATCAGTGGCCAGATACCCCTAAAATAGAAGTACCTGACTTAGTTGGTTTACACAAAAAGGAATTGCAAAAGCAACTCATGTCTCTACAAGTAGATTTATTAGGTGAAGGGGAATATATTATTGATCAAGCACCTGCAGCTGGTGAACAAGTTGAAGAAGGTAGTGAAATTCGTTTAGTGCTTGGCGAAAAATAACAAAAAAAAACAATCGAAAAGACCCTGTAAATTTGCTATAATATAAGAATTGTGAAGTTATGAGAAAATAAAAAAGGAGATTGTTCATGGAACTGGGAGAAATTATTCGTTCATTACCTCAATATCAATGTGAGAAGACCTTAGATGGGATTCACATATCGAATGTGGAGAAGGATCATCGACAAGTGACATCCAATACGTTGTTTATATGTATTCATGGATATACGGTTGATGGCCATCAATTTGCAGCAGAAGCTGTTACACGTGGGGCGGTAGCGATTGTAGCAGAAAAGCCATTATCACTTGATGTTCCAGTTATCATTGTACCTAATACGAAAAGAGTGTTACCACAAGTTGCATCATTTTTTTATGATTATCCCACAACCAAGATGAAAATGATTGGTGTAACTGGTACAAATGGTAAAACATCTGTCACTCATATACTGGAAGAAATCCTTCAAGCAGCTACGTTCCGGACTGGATTAATTGGTACGATTGGTATGCGTATCCAGCAGAAGTATGAACCTGTAAACAATACGACTCCTGATGCATTAGTGTTACAAAAAAGCTTTGACCAAATGGTACAAAAACAAATTGATGTCGGTATTATGGAAGTATCTTCTCATGCATTAGATCAAGGAAGAGTTCATGGAACGGATTTTGATCTCGCAGTATTTACGAATTTAACGCAAGATCATCTTGATTATCATCAAACAATGAAGGATTATTTATTTGCCAAAAGCTTATTATTTTCTCAACTGGGCAATAGTTATAGCAAAAGCAAACCCAAATATGCCATTATCAATATTGATGATCCCGCTGCTCATCAATTGATAAAAAGTACAGCGCAACCAGTGATCACCTATGGTATTGAACAAGAAGCGACTTTCCGTGCTAACAATATTACTCTATTTGAGCAGGGGGTTCATTTCGATATGGAGACACCTGAGGGAACGATATCTATGAATAGTCATCTCATTGGAAAGTTTAGTGTCTATAATATGTTAGCTGCTGCGGCAACTGCTTATTATGCAGGAATATCTATAACAACCATCAAAGAAGTGATCGAACAAACGAAAGGTGTAAAGGGTAGGTTTCAGCCGGTGTTAACAGAGCATGACTTTGGCGTGATTGTAGATTATGCACATACACCTGACTCTTTAGAGAATGTTTTACAAACGATAAAGAATGTTTGTCACGGAAATGTCTATGCTATCGTTGGTTGTGGTGGAGATCGTGATCGAAATAAACGACCACAAATGGCAGACATCACTTGTCGGTATGCAGATAAAGCCATTTTTACATCTGATAATCCACGATCGGAAGACCCTTTAGCTATTATTGATGATATGGTGGTTGATTTAGATGCAACGAATTATCAGGTCATTGCTGATCGTAAACAAGCGATTCGAACAGCTATTCAACAAGCAACTTCGAAGGATATGGTCTTAATTGCAGGCAAAGGTCATGAAACATATCAAGTCATCGGTGATCACACCTATGAGTTTGACGATGAAAAAGTAGCATTACAAGTGCTTCAAGAAGAAAAAAAGTAATATATAGCGTCTTTACATGGACGGAAACGAGTTAGGAGAGAAAACAGATGAGTGAGTATTCATTTTTTATAACCATCGCTATTGCATTTTTAATAACCGTCCTTATTTCTCCGATTTTTATCCCATTCTTACGGAAGCTAAAGTTTGGTCAAAGCATTCGAGAAGAAGGGCCGAAATCCCATCAAAAAAAGTCAGGAACGCCGACGATGGGTGGACTTATGATTATTCTAAGTTCCGCAGTTACTTCCATTATTGTCGTTAGTAAAGTCGGGAGTGATGGAATTGGTTATCAAACCGGTCTTTTATTATTGGTACTCATAGGATTTGGTTTGTTAGGCTTTTTAGATGATTTTATTAAGGTCGTGTTAAAACGAAATTTAGGATTAACATCAAAACAGAAATTGCTCGGTCAAATTGTGATTTCGTTGATCTTTTTTATGGTGCTAAAACGACAAAACTTCTCGACAACGGTGATGTTGCCGGGAACGGACATAGGTTTCGATCTTGGTTGGTTTTACGCGGTTTTTATTATGATAATGCTTGTTGGTGCTTCCAATGCAGTCAATTTAACTGATGGATTGGACGGATTATTAGCGGGTACTGCTGCTATTAGTTTCGGTGCGTTTGCCATTTTAGCTGGCTACGGCGCGCTGAATGTACCGGTAACAATCTTTGCTTTAGCAGTTGTTGGTTCTTTATTAGGTTTTTTAGTGTTTAATGCACATCCCGCCAAAGTGTTTATGGGAGATACTGGATCATTAGCTTTAGGTGGTGCAATTGCTGCCATCGCCATATTATTGAAACTTGAGATTTTGCTTATTGTGATTGGTGGTGTTTTTGTCATTGAAACATTGTCAGTTATTTTACAAGTGATTTCTTTTAAGACAACTGGGAAACGGATTTTTCGTATGAGCCCGTTACATCACCACTATGAATTAAATGGTTGGTCAGAATGGCGTGTGGTAACAACGTTCTGGATGATTGCCATTATATTTGCTGCTATTGGTATTTATATTGAGGTGTGGACGTCATGAATAAATTAAGAAATTTTCCATATCAACGCGTACTTGTCCTTGGATTAGCAAAAAGTGGTACAGCTGTTTCCAAGCTATTGGCCAATCATCAAATTGAGGTCGTGGCCAATGATTTAAAAGCGTCGACACAAGATACTGCGGTACAAGAATTAATGGACATGGGAATTGATATTGAATTGGGACATCACTCACTGTCTTTACTTGAGCGAGTGGACGTTGTGATAAAAAACCCAGGTATTCCTTATCATAATTCGTTAATTGATGAAGCCATTCGTCGAGGAATACCTGTAATTACCGAAGTTGAATTGATGCATTATATGGACGTTGACTCATTAGTAGGAATAACAGGTTCAAATGGTAAGACAACGACGACTTCGCTCATTTATGAAATGGTGAAAACGGACGAACAGCCTGTTCAAATTGCCGGTAATATCGGTTTTGTTGCATCAGAAATTGCGGCAGAAGCAAAAAGTAATGAAGCATTAATTGTTGAATTGTCTTCTTTTCAGTTGCAAGGTATTACTCGATTGAAACTGGATATTTCAGTGTTATTAAATATTTTTGAAGCGCATCTTGATTTCCATCATACGCTCGAAAATTATATGGAAGCAAAGGCGAATATTTTCAAAAATCAGACTGCAGATGATGTATTGGTATATAATGCTGATGATCAGTTGGTGTTATCCATGATCGAAGATGCTGAAGCCACTTGTATCCCATTTAGCATGAATGAAGTGTTGCTCAATGGAACGTACTGTAGTGATGGAGCTATTTTCTATCAGAACGAAAGAGTGATCGATGTTGATGAGATTGTATTAGTTGGCCAACATAACCTTGAAAATATTTTGGCCGCGGTTAGTGTGGCAAAAGCAAAAGGTGTTCGTAATCAATCGATTCAATCTGTTTTACAAACATTTACTGGTGTGAGACATCGATTGCAATATGTGAGCGAAGTCAACGGACGCTTCTTTTACAATGATTCGAAAGCGACCAATATATTAGCAACTTCTAAAGCGTTACGTAGTTTTCGACAACCAGTGATTCTTTTAGCTGGCGGTTTGGATCGAGGAAATGGCTTTGACGACTTGTTGCCCTATGTAACGAATGTAAAAGCGATGGTTTTATTTGGACAAACGGCTTTTAAACTTGCAAGTACGGCTGAAAAAGCTGGTATTCAAGACATCACTATAGTGGAGACGATGGAAGAAGCCGTGGCATCATCCTATAACCTTTCGCAATCGGGTGATGTGATTTTACTTTCGCCTGCTTGTGCGAGTTGGGACCAGTATCGAACATTTGAAGAGAGAGGCGACATGTTTGTCAACTTCGTGCATAAATTATAAACAAGGGGCTTGTCTAGTAAGAAAGGCATGATATCGATGCTTACATTGATTGTAGAGCCATACTTGTTTATTGACTATTATTAGGTATAAAAAGCCCCGAACCAATTCATGGACAGGGGGTTTTTTATGAATAAGAAAATAAGTAATCCAGATCGTGTGTTAGTGGTAACGATCATTATGATCTTATTGTTCGGTACGGTAATGGTTTATAGTGCATCTTCCATTTGGGCTTCATATAAGTTTGATGATCCATTTTATTTTGCGAAACGACAAGTGTTATTTGCTGGAGTTGGTGTTATTGCGATGTTTTTCATTGCGAAGGTTCCGTATTATCAGTGGTTACGTTACCGTGCTTGGATATTTCTTGGCTGCTTATTGTTATTAGTTGCTGTTTTAATACCTGGAATCGGTATGGTTCGGGGTGGGGCTCGCAGTTGGATAGGTGTTAGCGCATTTAGTATTCAACCAGCAGAATTTATGAAACTCGGAATGATTATTTTTTTAAGTGGCTATCTTGTAAATCATCAAGAGAAAATTACGTCGTTTAAAAAAGGGTTTCTCCCGCCGCTTTCACTTATTGTTACGATGTTTCTCCTTATTATGTTACAGCCAGATTTAGGGACAGGCATGGTATTTTTACTCACTTGTTTTTTACTGTTATTTGTAGCTGGAGCAAAGATTGCTCATTTTCTGTTTCTGGCAGGAATAGGTGTCATCGGGTTTTTGTTTTTAATTATTTCAGCCCCCTATCGAATCAATCGAATTACTGCATTTCTTGATCCATGGGAGGATCCATTAGGAAATGGGTTTCAAATTATTCAATCATTATATGCTATAGGTCCTGGTGGTTTATTTGGGGTAGGATTCGGAAACAGTTTGCAGAAATATTTTTATTTGCCAGAACCACATAACGATTTTATCTTTGCTATCATTGCTGAAGAATTAGGATTCATCGGTGGATTAGCTGTCATCAGCCTTTTTGTTACGTTTATTTGGAGAGGTGTGTTAACTGCTATTTATGCCCCTGACCTTTATGCACGTTTACTTGCGATTGGAATTGTTGGAATGATCGCGACGCAAGTTATAATTAATATTAGTGTTGTTATCGGCCTAATCCCAGTTACAGGCATTACACTTCCTTTTTTGAGCTACGGTGGTTCATCGTTAACTTTAACATTATGTTCGGTGGGTATACTGATAAATATCAGCCAATATAGAAAATTTTAGGCCTTTTTGATCGTGTTACCATGCACGAGAGTATGGTATAATAGATACACTACGAATATGGGTAACTGTTCAAGATAAACATGTGTAAAGGAAGTTATCGTCATGCCCGAAAAACGAGTCGTTTCAATCGAAGATCGGATTCCAAAATTAAAGCGCGAGCGAAGGAAGAAAGCAAACCGTCGACTCATTATTTATTTGGCGATCTTCTTTTTCTTAATTTGTTTCGTCATCTATTTACAGTCACCATTAAGTCATGTTCAGAAAGTTGTCGTAGACGGCAATCAATGGGTGGATAAGCAAGAAATAGTTGATAAGAGTGCAGTAACTTTAGAATCGAATTTTTGGGGTGTTCAGTCAAGTGAAGTTAAGCAAGCGATTGTAGAGCATCCATTGATTCAGTCGGTGAGCGTATCAAAGCAATTTTATCATCAAATTCGAATTGACATTAAGGAATTAAAGCATGTCGGCTATATTGAAGCAGAAAGTAAAGTTGTCCCTCTATTGGAAAACGGTGATCAGTTAGATGCTATCAATTGGGAAGAAGTCAATCCATCTGTACCAATTTTATCTGACTTCTCAAAACCGATATATATCCAAGAATTGGCTAATGAATTAAATAATCTATCGACTTATCTATTGTCTATCATTTCTGAAATTCATTGGACGCCGACAGAGGGAAATCCTTATCAAATTACATTATATATGAGTGATGGATATGAAGTAGAGTCTTCGATTCGCAATTTATCTGCATTACTCGATACTTATCCTTCGATCGTTTCACAACTTGATTCGAAACAAGATGGTGTCATAACGATTGATGATGGTGGAGCTGTTTTTACACCTTATGACGAAGTAAATGAAGATAAAGAGGAAGAAAGCGTAGAGTAAGCAGGAATTTTATTATATATGTAGAATAATCATTTTAAGTGGATTTTTTTGTGATAAATTTGCATATTTTCATGAAAAATTGTTGTTTTTTTATTATAATGGGTGTTAACACTATTTATTCTATGCAATCGGTAGTAAGCTATGTGAGGAAATAGGAGGTGCCTTATGGACAACAGTGATATTTTGGTCAGCCTGGATATAGGTACATCAAATGTGAAAGTAATCATTGGAGAAATTTTAGAAGATTCTCTTAATATAATCGGGGTTGGATCAGCAAAATCTTTAGGAATGAAAAAAGGTGCAATTGTTGACATTGATCAAACCGTTCATTCCATACGGTCTGCTGTCGAGCAGGCAGAAAGAATGGTGGACATACATATTGATCGCGTCATTGTTGGCATTAACGGAAATCATGTACAGTTACAACCGTGTCATGGAGTAGTAGCTGTATCAAATGAAAATAAGGAAATTGCGGAGGAGGACATTCATCGAGTCATGGATGCTGCTCAAGTCATTTCGATCCCACCAGAGCGTGAGATTGTGGATGTGATTCCGCAGCAGTTTATTGTCGATGGTTTAGATGAAATACGCGATCCAAGAGGTATGATCGGTGTACGATTAGAAATGGAAGGCACCATTATTACTAGTTCAAAAACATTTTTACATAATATTCTAAAATGTGTGGAAAAAGCAAACCTTGAAATTATGGATATTTGCTTGCAACCTTTAGCCACAGGTGAGATGGCATTGTCCAAAGATGAAAAAAACCTTGGTGTAGCCTTAATGGATATCGGCGGTGGCAGTACGACTGTCTCCGTTTTTGAAAACGATGTGCTAGTCGATACTGCTGTTGTTCCGTTAGGTGGTGATAATATTACGAAAGACATTTCCATTGGTTTACGTACAACATCCGAAGAAGCTGAAGATATTAAAATGAATTATGGTCATGCTTTTTTTGATAATGCCAGTGAAGAGGAAATGTTTGATGTAAATATTATCGGGAGCAATCAAAAGCAAACGTTTCATCAATTAGATATCGCTGAAATTATTGAAGCTAGATTGGAAGAAATTTATTATTACAGTGCAAGGGAAATTCAAAAAATGGGGTTAGATGAAATCCCGGGAGGAATTGTTTTAACGGGTGGCAGTTTGAATATGCCAGGTGCTAGTGAACTCGCCCAAGATCTTTTCCAAAGCAATGTACGCATCGCTATTCCGGATTACATAGGCGTACGTGATCCTCAGTTTACGTCTGGTGTGGGTATCTTGAAATTTGCTTATAAGAATGCGAAAATACAAGGGAAAGAGTTTTCAAATGCAGTGGTAATGGAAACAGCAGGACAAGCTCCAGTTGAAAAGAAAAAAACGATGAAGGAACCGAAAGAACCTAAAAAACAAAAGAAACGATCGAATAAAGAACCGAAATTAGCAAACTTTTTTAAGTACTTCTTTGATTGATAATGAATGATACATATTTGATAGAAGTATTTGTGACGGGAAACTAGGAGAATTAGGAGGAAATTGAATGTTAGACTTTGAAACAGATATGGACCAACTTGCAACGATAAAAGTAATCGGTGTTGGCGGTGGTGGAAGTAATGCTGTGAATCGCATGATTGAACATGGTGTTCAAGGTGTTGAATTCATCGCTGTGAATACTGATGCACAAGCTCTTAATCTTTCAAAAGCTGAAGTGAAAATGCAAATTGGAACAAAGTTAACGAGAGGATTAGGGGCTGGAGCGAATCCAGAAGTAGGTAGAAAAGCAGCAGAAGAAAGTAAAGAGCAATTGGAAGAGATTTTAAAAGGTTCTGATATGGTGTTTGTTACAGCTGGTATGGGTGGTGGCACTGGTACTGGTGCGGCACCGGTTATTGCACAAGTAGCGAAGGAATTAGGGGCATTAACAGTCGGTGTTGTTACAAGACCATTTACATTTGAAGGGCGAAAAAGAGCAACACAAGCGGTTTCTGGAATTGATGGATTGAAACAAAGTGTTGATACGCTGATTGTGATTCCAAATGACCGTTTACTCGAAATTATCGATAAAAATACACCGATGTTAGAGGCATTCCGGGAAGCGGATAATGTGCTACGACAAGGTGTTCAAGGTATATCTGACCTCATTGCGACACCTGGATTGATTAACGTTGATTTTGCTGACGTAAAAACGATCATGGCTGATAAAGGTTCAGCATTAATGGGAATTGGTGTAGCAACTGGCGAAAGTCGAGCAGGCGAAGCAGCGAAAAAGGCTATTTCATCACCATTATTGGAGACGTCAATCGATGGTGCGCATGGTGTGTTAATGAATATTACAGGTGGTACGAACTTGAGCTTATATGAAGTTCAAGAAGCTGCTGATATTGTGACGTCTGCAGCAGACCAAGAAGTGAATGTCATTTTTGGTTCAGTCATTAATGACGAGTTAAAGGATGAAATTGTTGTAACTGTCATTGCTACTGGTTTTGATGAAACGCAATTAAAACAGCAATCATCATCTTCACGACCAAAGGCAATGCCGCAACAACAAAACAATCAACGTGAAAGAAAACAAGAGTCGCCGAATCAGGAACCAACCATTAATCAACGGCCAAAACAAGAAGAAGACACATTGGATATTCCAACCTTCTTACGTAACCGAAATAAAAGAAGATAATTTATAGATATTACTGTGATCAAATGTATGTCAATGTAAGCGACTGTCAAAAAAGTTCGATACTATCGAAACATCCGAATCTTATCTGTGAGTCAACAGATAGGTTCGGATTTTTTTATCAATCGTGATCTGTGATTTGCGTCAAACGGCAGAAAAGAAAGTAGCTGTTTGCAGCAAATATGAATATACGCGTCAAACAGGAGAAGAGGAAGTTGCTGTTTGCAGTAAATATGAATATATGATGCAAACAAGGGTCTGGAGGTCACCTATTTGCATCAAAAAATGAAAGTCCCCCATAAGCTGCTAACGTTAAGGGGGACTTTCATACTGTATGCTAAAGGATGTGAATCATTTGATTTTAGAATGCGGGAATAGAAGCTTCTCCTTCACGAGAATTTAAAAAGGTGCGAACCTCTTCGCTTGTCATCGCATCAGCTAATTTTTGAATAAGTTCTGAATCCGCATTATCTTTACGCGCGACTAATGTGATTGCAAATTTATTATCTTCTTTTTCGGTAATAAGCGCATCTTCAGCTGGGGTTAAATCTAAATGACCAGCGTGTGTTGGGTTCACAATAATGCCATCAACATCTTTATACAAACGCGTTAATGCAGCAATTCCTGCTTGTTCAAAACGATAGTTGTGAGAGTCTTCTTTAATATCCTCTAATCCATACTGTCCATTATCTATTTCCTTCAGCTTTATTAAATCATGTGCAGCTAACAGGCGAAGAGAACGGTCTATGTTAGATGGATCATTTGCAATACCAATTGTAGCGTCATCAGGAAGCGCATCGATACTTGCGTATTCTTTTGTATAGAGTCCGAAATTAGCATAATAAATCGGCTGAACCTCGGTTAGATCAGCATCTGAGTTCTGATTAAACTGCTTCATAAATGGGACGTGTTGTGAAAAGTTCGCATCCACCTCTTCGTTTGCTAAAGCTTCGTTAGGTTGAATATAGTTTCCCATTTCAACAATGTCTACGTGAATATCTTCTTCAGCAAGGTTTTCTTTAGCAATTTCCACAACATCTAACATCGGCGACTCAACTACAGCAACGCTCACTGTTTGTTCTTGACTTTCTCCATTATTATTGTTATCACTTGATTCGTTTGTATTCTCGCTGTCGCCATTCTCGTTACATGCGACGAGCACAGATACTAGAACGACCATCATGATTAGTAATCTTTTTTTCATCAATCATGTCCCCCTTATCGTTTATCTAACTTTCTTGCTAATGTAATGCCAGCATATTGAATGAGTTGTACAAATATCACCATAATAATGATAATATATATCATCAAATCAGTTCGAAATTGTTGGTAACCATAACGGATAGCAAAGTCGCCAATACCACCACCACCGACGACACCCATAATCGTTGAATAAGATATAAAACTAATCGTCGATGTTGTCATACTTAGGATAAGCGCTGAGCGTGCTTCAACGAATAAAAATTTGATAATAATATCTTTAACCGACGCCCCCATCGAAACAGCCGCCTCCATTACGCCTTTTGGCACATCGAGAAGCGATTGCTCTACAAGGCGAGAATAGTGTGCGATCGCGATAACGGTCATCGGTACAGTCGCAGCAGCCGTACCAATCGCCGTTCCAATAATGAAACGGGTAAACGGAATCAAGAAGATTACGAGTAACAAGAATGGAAACGAACGGATAATGTTTACGATCAAGTTTAACGATGAAAAGATGAGTTGATCTTCAAGTAATTGCCCTTTGCGACACAAAAACAAAAAGGTACCTACTGGAAGCCCTATACATAATGCCGCTAGTATTGAAAAACCAACCATAATAAATGTTTCACCAATAGATACCCAAATCTCAGTTTGATACTTCACTAATATATCAGGCATCATTGATGTCACCACCTGATGTTAACCGTTTGACAAATCCTTCGGCGCTATGCTCCATTTTGTGTATACCAGTCGGCTTAATCTCAAGTTCATCATAGACTTGACCATCTGCTAAAACAGTTACTCGTTCACAGATACTTTCAATGACTTCCATTTCATGACTAACTATGACAATGGTGACACCAAATTTTTGATTGATCCGTTGTAATACTTCTAGCACTTCTGCTGTCGTATTCGGGTCAAGCGATGACGTAGGTTCATCACATAACAACACTTGAGGCTGATTAACGATTGCTCGTGCAATAGCGACACGTTGTTTTTGACCACCACTAAGCTGCCCTGGATAATGATCTTTTAACGTCTCAAGGCCGATAAAACGTAAACTCTCCATGACACGTTCTCTGCGGTCCTTTTTCGGCGTTTTCGCTAATTCTAGTGGCACGACGACATTATCAAATACAGTTTTATTGCCGACTAAATGATACCCCTGGAAAATCATACCTAACGACTGACGAATATGACGAATTTGCTTGCCTTTTAAATGATTTAACGTTTTACCAGCGATGATCACGTCTCCTGCATCAGGATGTTCAATTACATTCATTAAACGTAGTAATGTTGATTTTCCTGTACCACTCGCACCAATAATTCCATGAATTTCACCAGAAGTAATATGTAATGATATCGACTGAATCGCTTCGAATGAGCCGAACAGTTTGCTGACATTATCCAAAGTAATCATAAAAAAACCCCTTTCCTACATGAAAGGTGAATCAGAACTTCTTTATTATAACTCATGAACATGTGGTTGTCATTCGTTAGAAATTGATACGAATGCTGGTTCAGATTCTTTTCATCATTTGTTTGTATGTTACAAATGAACTGATTTTTATTATAGGTATTCCTCAAGCAAGGGAGCATTAAGTTGTTCTCTTGCTCTTTTAGATTGAGGAAAACTGATGATGTCATCTGTTTGTTTTACCCATCCAATCGTCATTCCTTTGTCCGACTTCATTTTTTTGACAAAATCAATAAAAATAGCCTAAAAAAAGATGGATACACTTTACAAAGTGTGACAGACTTCTGTTTCTATTTTCTTTATACTTATGGACAGAGAGAGGGATCAGAAACATTGAGAATGTTTTGAAAGGAAGGAAAAGGTGATTGTATATGTAGAAGTCATATGGTTGTTAAATTTGTTAATTGATTGGATGATATTACTACTCACACAATCCATAACGAAACAAACAACGAAACAATATCGATTATTTCTAGCAAGTTTTATCGGAGCTATCGTAATTCCATTAGCGTTTCTATTTCCTTCTTTTAATATGCAAGCTTGGCCACTGAAAGTGATTCATTCACTCGTTATCGTCTATGTTGCGTTCGGCTTTGCCAATTTTGTCACTTATATGCGAGCGCTACTGACCTTTTATTTTATGACGTTTGCTATTGGTGGTGGATTATTAGCCTGTCACTATTTATTCGCAACTGAAACCATGATACCTACAAGTCCGACTATGGAACCAACGTATATTAATGGACTATTTGTGTTGATTGGTTTTCCTGTAATTGCTTTATTTACGAAAATCCGTATGGACAAGCACCAATTTCATCAATTGAAAGCCAATTATATTTATCAAATTACGATTAGCTGGAAAGGGAAACTTGCTAGTGTTCATGGGTATCTAGATAGTGGAAATCATCTGAGCGATCCAATGACCCAAACTCCTGTGATGATATGTGAACAATCTGTGTTACATACGTGGCTGACACCAACAGAAATTAAGCGATTAGAGAGTTCATCTCAACAACTCATCAATGGAGAAATCAACCATTTGGCGCTCGAAGATTTTCGTATTATTCCTTATCAAGGCGTAAGTGGTCAAACAGATCTGATGGTTGTCTTTAAACCAGATTATATTCAAATTCAAACAGATCATACAATGAGCACGAATAGACGTGTACTCATTGGCATCCAGTTCGGCGAAATCACTTCTGATGGTAGGTATCAATGTTTGCTTCATCCCAAACTTTTCGATCAAGTGGGATAAAAAAGAAAGATAAAGGAGATATAGCGTATGCAGTTTACTCAACACAAATATAAAATGATTTTTTACCGTATCTTAAAAAAGTTAGGTATTAACGTTGACGAAGTTTATTACATTGGAGGTAGTGAAGCTTTACCCCCACCTCTGTCGAAAGAAGAAGAATATAAACTTATTCATCGCTTGCCAGAGGGCGATCAGGCAGCGCGTGCGATGTTAATTGAACGTAACTTGCGTCTAGTTGTATACATCGCGCGGAAATTTGAGAATACAGGAATTAATATTGAAGATTTAATTAGTATTGGTACCATTGGTTTAATTAAAGCGATCAATACATTTAATCCGGAGAAAAAAATCAAACTAGCTACTTATGCTTCTCGCTGTATCGAAAATGAAATTCTCATGTATTTACGAAAAAATAATAAACTAAAAACAGAAGTTTCTTTTGATGAACCTTTGAATGTTGATTGGGATGGAAATGAATTATTGTTATCTGATGTGTTAGGAACAGATGAGGATATAACATTTAGAGATCTTGAATCGAACGTAGATAAATCCTTATTGAAAAAAGCGTTAAGTCAACTCAATGGAAGAGAGCGACAAATTATGGAATTGCGATTTGGGCTCGTTAATCATCAAGAAAAAACCCAAAAAGATGTGGCTGATATGTTAGGAATTTCCCAATCATACATTTCTCGACTGGAAAAAAAAATTATTAAACGTCTACAAAAAGAATTTAATAAAATGGTTTAATACCAATTAATGGGTATCTATCCTCGTGCATATTTTCATCTCGATTGGTGATACTGAAGATTGAGAAGGATCTCCAATCGGGAGGGTACGATATGACGAGACAAAAAGTAGAAATTTGTGGGGTAGATACCGCAACCTTACCAGTATTAAAAAATGAAGAAATGCGAGAACTGTTTACACAAATGCAAGCAGGAGATCAATATGCACGAGAACAATTAGTAAACGGAAACTTACGCTTAGTATTAAGTGTGATTCAACGTTTTTCTAACCGTGGTGAATATGGAGATGATTTATTTCAAGTAGGTTGTATTGGTTTATTGAAATCGATTGATAACTTTGATTTAAGTCAAAATGTGAAATTTTCCACTTATGCCGTTCCGATGATTATCGGGGAAATTCGACGTTATTTACGTGATAACAATCCGATTCGTGTTTCAAGATCCTTACGTGATATCGCGTATAAAGCATTACATGCACGAGAAAAACTAATGAACGAAACATCAAAGGATCCTTCTCCAAGTGAAATAGCCGAAGAATTAGATGTCCCCGTAACGGATGTTATTTTTGCCTTAGACGCGATTCAAGATCCAGTGTCCTTATTTGAACCAATTTTTAATGACGGTGGAGATCCCATTTACGTGCTTGATCAATTAAGTGATGATAGCATTAAAGATAGCGATTGGGTGAATCATCTATCTATCAAGGAAGGTATGCACAGACTCAATAAACGTGAAAAAATGATTCTAAGTAAACGTTTTTTTCAAGGAAAGACTCAGATGGAAGTGGCTGAAGAAATTGGCATTTCCCAAGCGCAAGTGTCTCGCCTTGAAAAAGCAGCCATTAAAGAAATGAATAAAGAAATGTTTGAATAACTGATACATAAAACCCGACCAATCATTGCACGGTCGGGTTTTATTTTATATTATCGATTTTTTCGTGATCGTTCTTGCATTCGTTTTTCTGCTTGTTCGCTTCTTGCCATAGCTTCTTGGTCATCATGATCTGCTAATTCTTCGGAAAATTCAGTATCGAAGGCATGTGCGATCTGATTTTTGGGTGTTTGCGCTAGTGGCTTTTTGCCCTTTGGTTTTGTGTGCTCATCTCTCCCCATATGATCCCTCCTTTCTACACATTAGTGTGAACACGAACGCTTAAATCATGCGTCAGTATCTTTTTCGATTCATGCACCATAAATTTTAAAAATGGACATATATTGAATATAAAGGGTGGTGATGAGTTTGATGACATTATCGACTTTGCAAATGAAAGATATTGTATATATTGAGGATGGTACGAAAGTTGGCCATATTACAGATATTGAAATTGATGTTGATTTAGGACAGATTACGAATCTTGTGATTGCGACGAAATCTAAAGTATTCGGTATGTTTGGCGAATCCAGGGAAGTCAACATCCCTTGGGAACATATTATGAAGATTGGTCATGATGTTATTTTAGTGAAGAAGGGAAATTATTATTCGTTGCCTAACGGTGATCATAATCAACAAAATGCCTAGCAAGAAGAGTTGTTTATGATTGTGACTGTAAACGGTAATAAAATTGTGGTAAAATGATGAAAAATAGGAGGATCGAAAAATGGAGCCGTTTGAATTTTGTCAAACGAACCAATTGTTTTGGACAAGCATGTGGAACAAACGAGACAACAACCTTCTTGCTGGTTTGACTACAAAATGGGGTGGTGTCAGTCAACCTCCTTATGAGAGTTGGAATTTTGGTTTTCACGTGGATGATGATCCGAACGATGTGTATAAAAATCGAAATATATTGGCCGATAAGCTTGAAGTGCACTAAATCGTTGGGTCATGCCGGAACAGGTTCACGGGACAAACGTAAAAGTAGTCACTGAAGATGAGGCGGGCAAGGGAAGTCAATCCATGACGGATACAGTTCGTGGATGTGATGGATTAGTGACACGTCAAAAGAATCTACTGCTTACGGCATTATTTGCAGACTGTGTGCCATTATTCTTTTATGAACCAGAACAAGAACTGATTGGTATTTCTCATGCAGGATGGCGTGGTACAACAGGGAATATTGCTGGACATACCGTAGAAAAACTGGTCGAATTAGGAGCACGTAGAGATCAAATTGAAGTCGTTATCGCACCTTCCATTTGCAGTCAATGTTATCAAGTGGATCAGAACGTCATTGACCATATACCAACTGATTGTTCCATTGTATATGAAAAAGATGGAAATGGTTATCATTTGGATTTAAAGAAATTAAATCAGCTTTTTTTACGACAATCGGGTATTGTCGATGAAAATATTATGGTAACGGATGATTGTACGGCAGAAAGTGAGTTATTGTATTCGCATCGTCATGATCCAAAGCCAACTGGAAGAATGCTCGGATTTATTTATATGACAAAATCATGAGTTCAAGCCATGAAACATTCATTTCTTTTCAATATAGTGATATCGTAGGCAATAGGCGAACAGGGGGTTACATATGATGAAAGTCGAAGAAAATTTACAAACGATTCGAAAAAACATACAACAAGCATGCAAAAATGCTGGACGAAGAGAAAATGATGTAAATATTATTGCGGTAACGAAGTACGTATCCATCAACCGAGCAAAAGAAGCAATTGATGCGGGCATTTCCTGTTTAGGGGAAAATCGTATGGAAGGATTTTTAGCCAAACATGAAGCAATTGGTAAAGAGGCAGAATGGCATTTTATTGGCTCATTACAATCGAGAAAAGTGAAAGAAGTCATTGAAGATGTTGATGTGATTCATTCGTTGGATCGACGCTCACTTGCGAAAGAAATTCATAAACGAGCAACAAAACCTGTTTCTTGTTTTGTGCAAGCGAATGTCAGTGGAGAATCGTCAAAACATGGTGTGGCCAAAGATGAAGTGGTTTCTTTTATTGAGCAAATGAAAGATTATCCCAATATTCGAGTGGAAGGATTAATGACGATGGCACCTTATACGAACGATCACGAGTATCTTCGCTCAATTTTCCGTACATTACGACAATTACGAGACGAAGTTCAACAACATCATTGGGCACATGCACCTTGTCAAGAGTTGTCAATGGGTATGAGCAATGATTACCAGATCGCAGTAGAAGAAGGAGCAACTTATATACGTATTGGCAGCGAATTAGTCGGACCATATGAAGAACAGACTTCTTAACCCTATGCAATGAAATGAAAAGAGGTGAAAAAATGGGAATGAAAGGGAAATTTAAAAATTTTTTTGGCATTGAAGACGAATATGATTTTGTAGACGAAGTAGAAGATGATGAAGAATTAGATGAGCGTGGGAAAGAGAAAAACAATGTCGTGTCATTATCATCTGTCCAAAAAAGTTCAAAAATGATATTATGTGAGCCAAGGTCCTACAGTGAAGTGCAAGAGATTGCAGATCACATGATTCATCGTCGAGCAGTTGTCATTAATTTACAACGCGTAGATACAGAACAAGCGAGACAGATTATTGATTTTATGAGCGGCACGGTGTATGCATTATCCGGTCAAATTAAAAAATTAGGATCACAAACCTTTCTTTGTACACCAGACCATGTAGAAGTGTCTGGCAATATAACAGAAATTATGGAAGAAGCAGATCCAGAACAAAGGTGGTAAATCAATGTTTTTTGTGTATGAGATTTTATCAACAGCACTGACTATATACTTTTATGCGATGATTGTATATATCTTAATGTCCTGGTTTCCAGGGGCAAGAGAATCGCAATTTGGTCAGATTCTTGCTTCGATTGTTGAACCGTATTTGGAACCGTTTCGTAAAGTGATTCCTCCGATTGGTGGTATGATTGACATTTCACCGATTGTAGCATTATTTGTTTTGCGATTTGCTGAAACGGGTTTATATTATCTATTTTTTGAGTTATTGATGTAGCGTATAAGGTGAGTGGACCATGGATTTATATCAACATTTTCGGGAAGAAGAGTATCCTTTTATCGACCAAGTATTATCTTGGCGTGATCATGTAGAGACAAGATACGAAATGAAAATCACCGACTTTTTACACCCAAGGGAGCAGAAAATATTTCGTACCATTATTGGAAATGATGAAAATTTACAGCTTTCTTTTTTTGGCGGTTGGGATCAGGCAGAACGTAAACGTGCAATATTAGCCCCCTTTTATCAGACGATCCAAGAAAGTAGTTATGAGGTCGATCTGTTAGAAGCAACCTATCCACAGAAATTTGTCACGATTGAACACCCAGATGTGTTGGGAGCTTTTTTATCGGCGGGCATTAAACGGAAAAAAATCGGTGATATTGTTATTAATGACAATCAGGTGCAAATATTGGTTGCTCGGGACATTACGGCATATTTGCTTGCCAATATCACGTCGATTAAAAAGGCACGTGTTCAATTTGAACAAGTACCTATACAAAATCGCATCGTGCCACAAGAAAGTTGGCAGGAAAAAATCACGACCTGCTCATCATTACGCTTGGATGTTGTTCTAAAGGAAATTTATCAATTATCTCGCAAACAAGCTTTAACGTACATTCAAAAAGGATTGGTGAAAGTGAATTTCCAAACCGTGGAACAACCATCATTTGTTGTGGAAGCAGACGATTTACTCAGTGTACGTGGTAAAGGAAGAGCAAGTATAGCTGATGTACAAGGCTATACAAAAAAAGGGAAAATACGTATTTCATATGAAAAATTATTATGAAAATTGTAGAATTTTGCTTTTCTTATGAAATAAATATGATACGATAGAATACAAAGAGAATACTTCGTTAAGGAGGGGCCACTTTGGGATTATCACCGCTCGATATTCATAACAAGGAATTCACACGTAGTTTTCGTGGGTACGATGAAGATGAGGTTAATGAATTTTTAGACCAAGTGATCAAAGATTATGAAGCTGTTATTCGTGAAAAGAAAGATTTAAAAGAACAAGTAGAACAATTAAACGAAAAAATGGAACACTTTTCGAATATTGAGACGACTTTGAATAAATCGATTTTAGTCGCTCAAGAAACAGCAGAAGATGTGAAAGAGAGTGCGCAAAAAGAATCGAAATTAATCATTAAAGAAGCAGAAAAAAATGCAGATCGTATCGTGAATGAAGCTCTACATAAATCAAGAACGATTGCACTAGAAGTGGAAGAATTAAAAAAGCAAGCCAAAGTCTTCCGTACAAGATTAAAAATGTTAGTGGAAGCCCAACTTGACTTGATTAACAGCAATGATTGGGAAGAATTGTTGGATGTCAATTTTGATGAGCAAGAAGGAGAAGACGTAGAGCAAGAAGAAGAAGTAAATAGTTATTAACGCTTGACGTGACCTAACGAATTACATATAATTTGATTACATCGAAATAATAAGCAAAGTACGTTGATTGGGAGAGTATGGTGATGAATAGCTTTCAAAGCGAGTCAGGGATGGTGGAAGCCTGATAAAGCCCATTATCAGAAGATCACCCATGAAGTAGTTGTGTTGAATATAAGTAGACGCAATCGTTTCATTCACGATACGAATGTTGGAGTGGACAATGACTGATTGATCATCGGCATTGTCTATGAGGGTGGTACCGCGAGTCCTTCTCGTCCCTTAGGATGAGAGGGGCTTTTTTTATCGTAAGAAATAGATAGTTGATGAAGTTATGGCTTTAATGACACGAAAAGGAGGATGTTTTGTATGGAATATAAAAAGACCTTAAATATGCCTAAAACGGCATTTAAAATGAAAGGGAATCTCCCCAATAAAGAACCGCAAATTCAACAAGATTGGGATCAACAACACATTTATGAACAGGTGCAAGAACGTACGAAAGATAGACCTTTATTTGTTTTGCATGATGGGCCTCCATACGCAAATGGTGATATTCATATGGGGCATGCGCTGAATAAAATTTTGAAAGACTTTATTATTCGCTATAAGTCTATGGCTGGTTTTTACGCCCCGTATGTTCCAGGATGGGATACACATGGATTACCTATCGAGCATGCACTTGCTAAAAAGAAAGTCGATCGAAAGAAAATGACCGCAGCAGAATTTAGACAAAAGTGTGCTGAATACGCACTGAAACAATTAGATAATCAACGGACACAATTTAAACAACTCGGTGTACGTGGTGACTGGGAAAATCCATATATTACACTCAATAAATCATTTGAAGCTTCACAAATTAGAGTGTTTGGAGAAATGGCGAAAAAAGGCTATATATACAAAGGACGCAAGCCAGTATATTGGTCACCTTCTTCTGAGTCAGCTTTAGCAGAAGCTGAAATTGAGTATCATGATAAACGCTCACCTTCGATTTATGTCGGATTTGAAGTAAAGGATGGTAAGAATCTCTTAGCAGGCGATGAACAGTTTATCATCTGGACTACCACACCTTGGACGATCCCTGCGAACCTAGCGATTGCTGTTCATCCTGAGTTAGAATATGCGGTTGTTCACGTAAAAGGTCAAAAGTATGTGATTGCTCATGATTTAGTGGAGGAAGTTCAACAAGCACTTGGTTGGGAGAATCCAGAAGTTGTGCAAACATTTAAAGGGGATCAAGCAGAGCGATTAGTGGCCAAACATCCAATGTATGACCGTGATTCGTTAGTGATTTTAGGTGATCACGTTACGACTGATAGTGGTACAGGATTGGTACACACAGCCCCTGGTCATGGTGAAGATGACTTTGTTATCGGTCAAGCGTATGGACTTGACGTATTATGCCCTGTCGATGAAAAAGGGTATTTTACGGATGAAGCACCAGGATTTGAAGGTGTATTTTATGATGCTGCGAATAAAGAAATTACGCAAAAGTTAGATGAAAAAGGTGCGTTATTACACTTAGAATTTATTACGCACTCTTATCCGCATGATTGGCGTACGAAAAAGCCGACCATTTTCCGTGCAACGAACCAATGGTTTGCTTCCATTAAGGATTTTCGTCAAGATATTTTGAATGAAATTAAACGGATTACTTGGTTACCAAAGTGGGGAGAGACGCGTTTATATAATATGGTGCGAGATCGTGAAGACTGGTGTATTTCACGTCAAAGAATTTGGGGTGTACCGATCCCGGTATTCTATGCTGAAGATCGAACGCCAATTATTAACGACGAAACGATTTCTCATGTAGCTCAATTATTCGAGAAACATGGATCAAATATCTGGTTCGAATGGGACGCAGAAGACTTATTGCCAGGTGGATTTACGTCTCAACATAGTCCAAATGGTAGATTTACAAAAGAAATGGACATTATGGATGTTTGGTTTGACTCTGGTTCAACACATGAAGGCGTGCTAAATAACCATCCAGAATTACAGCGTCCGGCTGATGTTTATTTAGAGGGATCTGATCAATACCGTGGTTGGTTTAATTCGTCGATTTCAACGTCTGTTGCCATTACTGGAAAATCTCCATACGAGACAATTATTAGTCACGGCTTTGCGTTAGATGGCGATGGTCGTAAGATGAGTAAATCGCTCGGAAACGTCGTGGTACCTTCAAAAGTCATGAAGCAGTATGGTGCCGATATTCTACGTCTGTGGGTGGCATCTGTTGATTATTCAGCAGACGTACGTATTTCTGACGAGATCTTAAAACAAATTGCTGAAGGTTATCGCAAGATCCGTAATACGTTCCGCTTTATTTTAGGAAACTTAAAAGACTTTTCAGTTGAAAATAAAGTCGATGAACAGGATTTACAAGAAGTCGATCGTTATATGTTAGTGAAATTAAATCGTGTGATTGCTAAGGTACGAAAAGCATATGATGAATATGATTTTTCTACGGTATACCAAACGATCCACAATTTCTGTACCATTGATTTAAGTTCATTCTATCTAGACTTTGCGAAGGATATTTTGTATATCGAACAAGAAGATCATCCGAAACGAAGAAGTATTCAGACGGTCTATTATGAGATCTTAACATCATTAGTGAAGCTCCTATCACCGATTCTTAGTCATACGATGGATGAAGTATGGCGATATATTCCGGATGTAGAAGAAGATAGCGTGCAACTGTGTGATATGCCATCAGCAACACATTTAGCAGATGAGCAACAACTTGAAGAAAAATGGGATCAGTTTATGGACATTCGGGATGATATTTTGAAAGGTTTAGAGGAAGCTCGTGCCAACAAAGTGATCGGTAAATCTTTAGAGGCAGCTGTTATGATTAAGCCGAACAATCAACAAATTGCATCTGTACTTCATGAGATTCCACAGCTTCATCAGTTGTTAATCGTTTCACATGCTGAAATTGATGATGACCTTAAGGATGCCAAAGAATATCAATATGTTTCAGTACAGATTGATAAGCATGATGGTGAGACTTGTGAACGTTGTTGGGTGATTTCAGATTCTGTCGGGCAAGATGAAGAACATCCGTCACTCTGCACTCGTTGTGCTGAAATTGTGAAGTCACTACCAGCAGATGTAGTGGAATAATAAATTGGTAACTACCCATCACAATTGGGTAGTTGCTTTTTATCTCATGTTCATATTTATTTTTATGCTATAATGATTGCGTATGGATAATAAAGAGGCAGGAGGACCGCTTATGTGGTGGGTTTATATAGTAGCGTTGGTAGTGGTCTTGTTCGATCAAGCAAGCAAATGGATCGTGGTACGCCAAATGGAAGTTGGTGAGTCGATTCCTGTGATTGATTCGTTCTTTCTTATTACCTCACACCGAAATACGGGTGCTGCTTGGGGCATTTTAGAAGGTCAAATGTTATTTTTCTATGTGATTACATTCGTGGTAATAGGTTTTGTCGTTTATTACATAAACAAGTATGCCAAAGATAGTAAATGGCTGGCCATATCTTTAGCTTTCATTTTAGGTGGTGCGATTGGCAATTTTATTGATCGTTTATTTCGAAAAGAAGTAGTAGATTTCTTTGATCTCTATTTTGGCAGCTATAATTATCCGATTTTTAATATTGCTGATTCATCATTAGTGGTAGGTGTGATCGCCATGTTGATTTATACGATCATTGATGAGCGAAAGAAGAAAAGGAGCGCAAATTAAATGGAAGCTCAATTTTACCAAGTGACTGATCAAGACCATAATAGTCGAATAGATAAATTATTAGTGACTATTACAGATGGATATTCTCGTACGCAAATAAAAACATGGTTCGATGAAAAACGCGTCAAAGTAAATGGAACATCAGTTAAACAAAATTATAAATGTCAAAGCGGTGATGACATTCAATGGGAAGTACCAGAAGTAGAACCAATGGAAATTGAGCCAGAACCTATTCCGATTGATATTTTGTATCAAGATGAGGATCTACTTATCGTCAACAAACCGAGTGATATGGTCGTTCACCCAGCGCCTGGACATCATCATGGAACATTAGTCAATGCGTTATTATATCATTGTGACGATTTGTCTGGCATAAATGGTGTGGCAAGACCGGGTATTGTGCATCGAATTGATAAGGACACAAGTGGATTGTTAGTCGTGGCGAAACATGATCGTGCACATGAACGATTATCCGAGCAATTGAAGGATAAACAAATCAAACGATTCTATCAGGCGATTGTTCACGGAAATATTACGCACGAATATGGTACGATAGATGCCCCAATTGGGCGAAGTAAACAAAATCGTCAACAAATGGATGTCGTTGAAAATGGTAAAGATGCGATGACCCATTTTGAAGTTCTCGAGCGTATTCATGATCAGTATACGTTCATTAAATGTCAATTGGAAACAGGGAGAACCCATCAGATTCGCGTTCATCTAAAATATATTGACCATCCCATTGTCGGTGATCCGAAATACGGTCAACGGAAGACGATAGACGTCGATGGTCAAGCTTTACATGCATACTATTTAGGGTTGTATCATCCGATGAAACAGCAATGGATGGAGTGGGAGGTAGCCCCACCTGAAAAATTCAAGCAAGTTTTACACAAATTACGCCAAAATGATTGACAAAACACTATCGTTTTGTAATAATATAAGAAATATCATAGATGCCTTTAAATACAGTCCCGTGAGGCTGAGAAGGAGTGACGGTGAACGTGGATACGTATATCTAACCCCCTTTATTCCCTTACGGTGATAAAGGGGTATTTATTTAGGTGAAAAAAGGGAGTCAATAAGGATGGAGAAAAAGGCGAATGTGATGGATGGTTCTGCTATGAGACGGGCAATCACTCGTATTGCTCATGAAATCTTAGAGCGGAATAAAGGGTTTGAATCGCTCATGCTTGTAGGCGTTAAAACACGAGGTGTGCCGATTGCAAAACGTCTCCAGGAGAGAATAAAGGAAATTGAGTCGGTAGAAGTACCAATTGGAGAATTGGATATTACCCTTTATCGAGATGATTTAACGCACGAACACAGCGAACCGCAGATCAATGAAACCAATCTTCAAGAATCGATATCTGGGAAGAAAATTGTGCTTATCGATGATGTTTTGTATACAGGAAGAACCGTGCGTGCTGCAATGGATGCAGTGATTGACCAAGGCAGGCCATCACAAATACAGCTGGCTGTGCTTGTTGATCGAGGGCATCGGGAATTACCGATTCGAGCCGATTTTATCGGAAAGAATATACCGACCTCACATGAGGAAATTGTTACTGTAGATTTAGAGGAAATCGACCATCAGGATGCCGTGAGCATTTACCAAAAATAAATCAAGAGGTGACCTTTAAGGAAGTACAGAGATACTTGCAAGGTCGCATATAGGACTCGTGTATACCTTGATACACGTATACCCCTTTGCGACCTTCGCAAAGGGGTTTTTTCATGGATAAAATAGCAGGCAAAGGATGAGAAAATATGTCAGATCAAAAAATGGTACTAGATGTAAAAGATGTACCTCAATTATCAAGATGGATATTATTTAGTATTCAACATTTATTCGCCATGTTTGGAGCAACCATTCTTGTTCCATTTTTGACCGGGTTATCACCAGCAGTGGCACTGATATCAAGTGGTTTAGGAACACTAGCTTATTTGTTCATTACGAAAGGCCAAATTCCAGCCTATTTGGGATCAAGTTTTGCCTTTATTGTGCCAATACAGACAGCCATGGAAGTCTCAGGAACAGCAGGTGTCATGGTAGGGAGTTTTCTTGCTGGTATTGTGTATGGACTATTATCGATGCTCATGAAAATGTTTGGCACCAATTGGGTGATCAAAGTACTACCACCAATTGTCGTTGGACCAGTTATTATGGTGATTGGTTTGAGCCTAGCACCAACAGCCATCGATCAAGCGATGAATGTAGATGGAGAGTACAGTGGAATTCATTTTAGTGTCGCTATCGTCACATTACTAGTGACTGCTCTTGGCTCTCTTTACTTTAAAGGGTTTTTTGGACTCATACCGATTTTAATAGGAATTATAGTAGGTTATCTTTATTCTCTTGTTTTTACGATATTCACAAATATCACGGTGGTTGATACAAGCGGTATTTCAGCAGCTTGGTCGAAAATTATCGATAGTGATTCTGTTTTTCAAGCTATTTCGTCGGCTTTTCTTATGCCAGAGTTCACCGTTCCGTTTGTCGATTATCAGCCATTAGACGTATTAAATCTAAGTATTATATTGATTATGGTACCTATTGCGGTTGTAACGGTAGCTGAACATATTGGTGACCAAATGGTGCTGTCTAAAGTAGCGGGTAGAAATTTCTTGCGTCAGCCAGGACTTCATCGCTCGATCTTCGGGGACGGTGCCGCTACTTTGATAGCGTCTTTACTTGGTGGTCCTCCAAATACTACTTATGGTGAAAATATTGGTGTGCTCGCGATCACGAGAGTATTCAGTGTGTTTGTGATTGGCGGTGCCGCAATTCTTGCCATTTTCTTTGGATTCATCGGAATTATAACGGAAGTTATTGCTTCCATTCCTCGACCTGTCATGGGAGGTGTATCGATTCTATTATTCGGTATTATCGCATCAAGTGGTTTACGTATGCTGATTGACAATGAAGTTGATTTAGCACATAAGCGAAACCTTGTGATTTCATCGGTCATTCTTGTTATTGGAATTGGTGGTGCTGTTATACAAATTCCAGTAACAGAAGAGATGAATGTTGAAATTCCCAGTATGGCTTTAGCTGCCATTATTGGCTTAGTTTTAAATCTCTTGTTACCAGATAAAGAATCAGGATATGGGAACGGTAAGATGTTTTCAACAGAAGAAGAGGGCTCATAAAGCTTGAACAAAATAGGATAAGGAGGACGATCAAATGAAAGATTTCATTTCAATGGAAGTATTGCCAAAACAAGACATCCTTTCTTATGTGAAACGAGCTAATCGACTGGCAACGAAAGGGTATCAGTCCTTTCAAAGACAATTATTTGCAGCCAACTTGTTTTTTGAACCAAGTACAAGGACGAAGATGAGCTTCGTTGTGGCAGAACGAAAGTTAGGTATGGAAGTATTAGACTTTGCCACTGATCAATCGAGTGTACAAAAGGGAGAAAGTTTATATGATACAGCACGAACGTTTGAATCAATTGGAGCGAATTTGTTGGTCGTTCGACATCCTGAAGAAAATGTTGCCAATCAATTAGCAGCATCACTTTCGATTCCTGTCATTAATGCTGGTGACGGAACAGGGGAGCATCCGACACAATCTTTATTGGATTTATTAACGATTTATCAAGAATATGGTTATTTCGAAGGATTGAAGATCGTGATTGCAGGTGATATTAAGCACAGTCGTGTCGCCAGATCAAATGCGTATGCTCTGTCGAAATTAGGATGTGATGTCTTTTTTACCGGTATGCAAAAATGGCAAGATGATCGTCTACCTTTTCCAACAGTATCAATGGATGAAGCAGTAGAAATGTGTGATGTGTTAATGTTACTGCGCATTCAACATGAACGTCATGACAATCAGTATCACTTTAATAGCATGAGTTATTTGCAACAATACGGATTAACAACAGAGCGAGAGGCGAAAATGAAAGATCATGCCATTCTTCTACATCCAGCCCCTGTCAATCGAGGGGTCGAGATGGATACAAGTTTAGTTGAGTGTGACCGTTCGCGAATCTTTAAACAGATGGAGAATGGCGTAGCTGCAAGAATGGCCGTGATACAAACACTTTTGGACCAGGGGGGACAACGGAATGGCAAAACTATTAACCAACGTCAAGCAATTATCGGATAACGGTAGCTTAACAACAGTAGAAATTTTGATGGAAGATGGCCTCATCCAAGCCATGGGGTTATCACTGCCTAGAGAAGGGGTAGAGGTGATCGACGGAAAAGGTTATTTCGTTTCACCTGGATTTGTAGATGTGCATGTTCATTTACGAGAACCAGGTGGTGAAGCAAAGGAAACCATTGCAACAGGTACGAAAGCAGCCGCTCGTGGCGGTTACACAACCGTATGTGCGATGCCGAATACGACACCTACACCAGACAGCGTGGATGTATTAGAAGATATTCAAAAACGAATTCAGCATACTGCCCACATTCGCGTGTTACCTTATGCCTCCATTACAGAAAGGTTAGCGGGTGAGCATTTGACGGAAATGAACGCGTTGAAACAAGCTGGAGCGTTTGCTTTTAGTGATGACGGTGTGGGGGTCCAATCGGCTGATCAAATGTTTCAGGCGATGAAAGAAGCAGCAGCCATCGATATGCCGATTGTCGCACATTGTGAGGAAAACAGTTTAGTATATCATGGGGTGATGCATGAAGGATATGTAAATAAAACGTTAAACTTACCTGGCATTCCATCGGTCAGTGAGTCTGTTCAGATTGCACGTGATGTGTTATTAGCGGAAGCAGCGGGTTGCCATTATCACGTATGTCATGTCAGTACAAAAGAATCAGTGCGTGTGATTCGTGATGCCAAGCGAGCAGGCATTCGAGTGACAGCTGAAGTGACGCCACACCATTTGCTAACGAATGAAACGTCAGTAACAGAAGATCATGGAAACTTTAAAATGAACCCGCCACTTCGGGCAAGTGAAGATCAACAAGCACTGATTGAAGGACTAAAAGACGGCACGATTGATTTTATAGCAACGGATCATGCACCGCACACCGAAGAAGAAAAGGCAAGAAGTATGAAGGAAGCCCCTTTTGGTATTGTCGGATTTGAAACAGCATTTGCCTTGTTATACACCCATTTTGTTCAGACAGGGACATTCAGCTTAAAGCAGTTAGTTGATTGGCTAACCGTTAAGCCCGCTCAAAGCTTCAACCTGCCATACGGACAAGTGGAAGTAGGAAAAAGTGCAGATGTCACTTTAATAGATTTAGAGAAACGACATACAATTCAAAAAAATGAGTTTGTTTCAAAAGGAAAAAACACGCCATTCCATGGCTGGGAAGTAACGAGTAAACCTATAATGACAATGGTTTCAGGACATATTGTATATGAGGAGGAAACGAGATGAAACGTCAACTTGTGCTAGAAGATGGTACAGTTTTTACTGGTGAAGCGTTTGGCTCAATGAAGGAATCAGTAGGTGAAGTTGTTTTTAACACGGGAATGACTGGGTATCAAGAAACGTTATCCGATCCGTCCTATTGTGGTCAAATTGTGACGATGACTTATCCGTTAATTGGTAATTATGGCATTAATCGAGATGATTTCGAGACGATCAATCCTGCAGTCTTTGGTTTTGTTGTGAAAGAATTTTGTGATACACCGTCAAACTTTCGTAGTGATGAAGATCTCGATCAATTTCTTCAAGCAAATGATATTCCAGGAATTACTGGGGTGGATACACGTAAATTGACGAAAATTATTCGCCAGCACGGCACAATGCGTGGCATTTTAACCGCAGCAGAAACTGAAGAAACCGATCCATTAAAAAAGATAGAGGCTACACCTCGCTTAAATGATCAAGTGTCAAGAGTTTCGACAATTAAACCATATGTATCACCGGGTCGAGGATATCGGATAGTGTTAGTTGATTTCGGCATGAAACATGGGATATTACGTGAACTAACTACACGGCATTGTCACGTAACGGTTGTCCCATATAATTATAGCGCAGAAAATATTCTTCGATTGAAACCTGATGGCATGATGTTAACCAATGGTCCAGGTAATCCGAAAGATGTTCCTGAGGCGATTGAGATGATCCAAAAAGTGATTCCATCGATACCGACCTTTGGCATTTGTCTTGGACATCAGCTATTAGCACTTGCCTGTGGAGCCGATTCAGCGAAATTAAAATTCGGACATCGTGGATCCAATCATCCCGTCTATGACTATGAAACGAAGAAAACTTATATGACATCACAAAATCATGGATATGCCATTACGAAAGAATCGATAGAGAAGACAGAATTAGAATTGACACAAATTGCGTTAAATGATGATACCGTTGAAGGAGTGAAACATACGACATACCCAGCTTTTTCGGTACAATATCATCCAGAAGCATCACCAGGACCTGATGATACCAATCAATTATTTGATCGTTTCTTACAAATGATTGAAAACTATCAAACACAACAAAAGGAGGAAACGACTCATGCCAAAGCGTAATGATCTCGAAAAAATCTTAGTCATTGGATCTGGTCCGATTATCATTGGACAGGCAGCAGAATTTGATTATTCAGGAACACAAGCTTGTCAGGCGTTGAAAGAGGAAGGGTATACCGTCATATTAGCAAATTCCAACCCAGCTACAATCATGACGGATCATACCATTGCTGATACGGTGTATATGGAGCCATTATCGGTTGAATTTTTATCTAAAATCATCCGTAAAGAACGCCCTGATGCTGTTTTACCGACGCTTGGCGGACAAACAGGATTAAATTTGGCGGTAGCACTTGATGACTCAGGTATATTAGAAGAATATAATGCCGAACTGCTTGGAACCAAACTAGATGCCATTCAACAGGCAGAGGACCGGGAGAAATTCCGTACGCTGATGAATGAAATTGGTGAGCCTGTACCTGAAAGTCAAATTGTAAATACGATTGATCAAGCATTTGAATTCGCTGAAAGAATTGGTTTTCCTTTAATTGTCCGTCCGGCATATACGCTCGGTGGCACTGGTGGCGGTATGTGTTACAATGAAGCAGATTTGCAGGAAATTACGCGTAACGGGCTTGCTTTATCCCCTGTGAATCAGTGTCTCATTGAGAAAAATATTGCTGGGTTTAAGGAAATTGAATATGAAGTGATGCGTGACAAAAATGATCAAGCCATTGTGGTGTGTAATATGGAAAACATTGATCCAGTTGGTGTTCATACTGGAGATTCGATTGTCGTTGCACCATCTCAGACATTGAGCGACCGTGAATATCAATTATTACGTTCAGCTTCCTTAAAGATTATTCGAGCTTTAGAAATTGAAGGGGGTTGTAACGTTCAATTGTCGCTGGATCCACATAGCTTCCAATATTACATTATTGAGGTGAATCCACGAGTGAGTCGTTCTTCCGCGTTGGCTTCTAAAGCGACAGGTTATCCGATTGCGAAAATCGCAGCGAAAATTGCGATTGGGATGACGTTGGATGAAATTAAGAATCCTATTACTGGTACGACGTATGCTTGTTATGAACCTGCTTTAGATTACGTTGTCTCAAAGATTCCACGCTTTCCATTCGATAAATTTGTTACCGGAAATCGTCAGTTAGGCACGCAAATGAAGGCGACTGGTGAGGTCATGGCGATTGGTCGTAATTTCGAAGAATCTATGCTAAAAGGGGTTCGTTCCCTAGATATTAGTGGTGAAGATTTTTATTTAACTTCTTTAGCCGAGCTTGATCAAGAAGCTTTAAAAGAACGGTTGATTACACCTGATGACGAACGGATTTACGTATTAGGTGAAGCGTTACGCAAGGAAATCACAGTGGAAGAGATTCATCAATTAACGAAAATTGATCGCTTTTTCTTAGAAAAATTAAAGAAAGTCATTGATATCGAAAAACAATTAGCGAATCAACGTTATGATGAAGAAGCTTTACAACAAGCGAAAGAACTCGGATTATCTGATACACAGATTGCTAGATCTTGGGGTGTTCATGTCGATGAAGTGTATCAGATGCGAATGAATCAAAACATGTTACCAGTATATAAAATGGTAGATACCTGTGCAGCAGAATTCGAATCAGCTACCCCTTATTTCTATAGTGCTTATGAAGAAGAAAATGAATCCGAAGTGACAGATCGGAAGAAAGTACTCGTCGTGGGATCAGGACCGATTCGAATAGGACAAGGAATTGAATTTGATTATGCGACAGTGCATTCGGTACTTGCATTGAAAGAAGCTGGTTATGAAGCCATTATTATGAACAGTAATCCAGAAACAGTCTCAACTGACTTTAGTGTATCGGATAAGCTTTATTTCGAACCACTTACTTTAGAGGACGTCATGCATGTCATTGAGTTAGAAAAACCTGAAGGCGTCATCGTCCAATTTGGTGGGCAAACGGCGATTAATCTAGCAGAAGGATTAGAACGCCGCGGTGTGCGCATATTAGGGACAGCGATGGAAGCCATCGATGCAGCGGAAGATCGAGATAAATTCGAACAATTGTTACATGATTTAAATATTCCGCAACCAAAAGGCAGAAGTGTGCGTCAATTGGATCAAGCGAAAGAAACCGCTCATGCTATCGGTTATCCCGTACTTGTTCGTCCATCTTATGTGATTGGCGGAAGTCAAATGGAGATTGTTTACAATGAAGCGGAATTAGAAAATTATTTAGAGAAAACAAATCATATTCATCACCGCCATCCGGTATTGATTGACAAATATCTGACCGGCATCGAAGTCGAAGTAGATGCAATTAGCGATGGTGAAACAACCATTATACCTGGAATTATGGAACATATTGAACGAGCAGGTGTCCATTCAGGAGACTCGATTGCAGTTTACCCATCACAAAGGTTATCTGATGACATTAAAAATAAATGTGCCGATATTACGATCAAAATTGCTGAGAAGTTACAAGTGAAAGGATTACTAAACATTCAATTCGTTGTGCATGAAGATGAAGTATATGTTTTAGAAGTGAATCCACGAGCTAGTCGTACTATTCCATTTTTAAGTAAAATTACGAGCGTAACGATGGCCAATATTGCGACACGCTGCATTATCGGTGAATCGTTAGCGGAAATGGGGTATGACAAAGGTGTCTTACCAGAACCTGATACGGTATCAGTGAAAGTCCCTGTATTCTCTTTTGCGAAATTACGTAGTGTGGATACAATGCTTGGACCTGAAATGAAATCAACCGGTGAAGCAATCGGTCGTGATCAAACGTTAGAAAAAGCATTGTATAAAGGACTCACTGCTTCTGGGCTCAAAATTCCTATGGAAGGTGCTGTGTTACTAACTGTAGCTGATAAAGATAAACAGGAGGCATGTGACATTGCCACTCGTTTCCATGAATTAGGGTTCCATCTATATGCCACAGAAGGTACGGCAAAGGCAATTGAAGATCTCAATCTACCGGTTACTCCAGTTGGAAAAGTAGGAGCAGAAGGACGTAATGTGTTATCAATTATTGAAAACGGCGAAGTTCAAGTCGTTGTCAATTCACTGACTTCTGGACAAAAACCTCGTTCTGACGGTTTCCGTATTCGAAGAGAGGCCGTAGAACATGGAATTGCGTGCTTAACGAGCTTGGATACCGCTGAAGCAATTGTGAATGTGATTGATTCAACGACGTTTACTGCAAGACCAGCAGTAGAAGGGAAGGCAGTTGTATTGTGATAAATAAACAGTTATTGCCAATCGAACACATACGAGAAATTGCTGAAGAAACGTTTGAAGTTGTCCTTCATTCGGAAATAAGCGCCGAATTAAAGCCAGGTCAATTTGTGCATATTGCATTACATGGCCACATGTTGCGTCGACCGGTTTCTGTAGCGGATGTTGATGCGAATGCGAAAACATTTACAATTATTTTTAAAATTTTTGGTGAAGGTACAAGAGCGTTAAGTCAATATCAACAAGGCGACAACCTTGATGTTTTATTACCATGTGGCAGTTATTATCCAGTGGAGTCACTGTCTCTAGATCATGCTTTACTCGTTGGCGGAGGGATTGGAGTCCCTCCTCTCTATTATTTAGGCAAAACATTGCAAGAAAAAGGAGTTCACGTAACAAGTGTCCTAGGCTTTCAATCAAAATCACAAGTATTCTATGAAAAGCAGTTTCAACAATTAGGTGATACGTATATTGCAACGAATGATGGTAGTTATGGTACTCAAGGTTTTGTGACAGATATCATTCAGCAATTAGATGAACCGATCGATTATTATTTCACTTGTGGCCCAACACCGATGCTTAAAGCGGTAACGAATCAGTTACAAGACGAGAATGGCTACATTTCTTTAGAAGAACGTATGGGTTGTGGTGTGGGGACATGTTACGCGTGTGTTGTTCCATTACGGCAAAATCCGAAAGAATCGAAAAAAATATGTAAAGACGGTCCTGTATTTTCGGCAAATGAGGTGATGCTTCAGTGAATACAACAGTCAATATTCCTGGTTTATCGCTAAAAAACCCAGTCATGCCAGCGTCTGGTTGTTTTGGATTCGGCAAGGAATACAGTCAATTTTACGATCTTAGTAAACTGGGAGCGATTATTGTCAAGGCAGCAACAGGTGAAACTCGTTATGGAAATACAACACCACGGGTTGCTGAAACATCCAGTGGTATGCTAAATGCGATTGGTTTACAAAATCCTGGTGTGGAACGAATCGTAGCAGAAGAATTACCATTTCTACGTACGTATGAGACTTCTGTCATCGCAAATGTAGCGGGAAGTACGGTAGAAGAATACGTAAAAGTGGCGAATGGACTGAATCATTCTGTGGATATCTCTGCTTTAGAGTTAAATATTTCTTGTCCCAATGTTAAGGAAGGTGGCGTTCAATTCGGTACGGATCCAGAGTTGGCCAAAGAAGTGACTTATAAAGTGAAAGAAGTGAGTCGTTATCCCGTCTATGTCAAATTGTCTCCTAACGTGTCGGATATTACAACGATGGCAAAAGCAGTTGTAGACGGTGGGGCTGATGGTCTTTCGATGATCAATACACTGACAGGCATGCAAATGAACTTGAAGCAGCGTAAACCAATCATCGCCAATCAAACAGGTGGCTTGTCGGGTCCAGCCATTAAACCCATTGCCATTCGTATGATTTATCAAGTCCGCCAGATGATGGATGTGCCTATCATTGGTATGGGGGGCATTGTGACCTCAGAAGATGTTCTGGAATTTTTGTTAGCCGGTGCCAATGCGGTAGCCGTTGGAACAGCGAATTTTCAAAATCCTTTCGCATGTCCTGAAATCATTGAACAATTACCAAAAACTTTGCATCAATATGGTTTTTCGTCCGTAGAGGATGCAATTGGAAAGGGGCATGTCACGTGAAATATCCATTTTTTCTTGCGCTCGATTTTGAAGACGCAGAGCGTGTGAAGCAATTTATCGAATCGAATCAATTGCAAGGAGTTCCGGTAAAAGTTGGGATGGAGTTATTCTATCGGGAAGGGCCACCTATTATTGAATGGTTAAAGGAACAAAAACATCCGATCTTTTTAGATTTAAAACTTCACGATATTCCAACAACTGTTGAAAAAGCAATGAATAATATTGCTTCTCTTGGGGTTGATATCATTAATGTTCATGCTGCTGGTGGGAGTGAGATGATACGAGCAGCCAAAAGAGGGCTTGAGACAGCAGTCAATCAAAACGTACCGAAACTCATTGCTGTGACTGTCTTAACTTCAATGGATGAAGCGACGTTACAACATGAATTACAAGTGAAAGAATCTGTTGAAGATGCAGCCATTCGCTTAGCGAGGTTATCGAAAGAAAATGGAGCAGATGGGGTGGTTTGTTCAGCGCACGAAGCAAGAAACATTAAAAGCGTATGTGGAGAAGATTTTCTTACTGTTACACCTGGGATTCGCCTTCAGCGCTCAGATCAACACGATCAGAAACGTGTCGCTACACCCGCTTTTGCAAAAGCAAACCAGGCTGATTTTTTAGTGGTTGGTCGAAGTATTACCCAAGCTGAAAATCCGAAAGCCAATTATCATCGTGTGATAGAGGAGTGGAATAATGCGTAATTCAAAACAACTTGCCAATGCATTATATGAAATCAATGCAATACAGATCCGTCCTGATCGCTCATTTGTATGGACATCAGGTATTCACTCACCCATTTATTGCGATAATCGTTTAACTATGTCATTTCCAACTATTCGTCGGCAAATTGCTGAACAGTTTGCTGCACTAATTCAAGATAAAGGAGAAAAACCTGATGTAATTGCTGGCTGTGCGACAGCGGGGATTCCACATGCAGCATGGTTAGCTGAGTATTTAAACGTGCCCATGGTGTATGTACGCTCGAAACCAAAAGGACATGGGAAAGAAAATCAAATCGAGGGCAAAATAGAACCAGGCGATAAAGTCATTGTCATAGAGGACCTTATATCAACTGGTGGCTCTGCGATTGATAGTTCACTAGTCCTAAAGAAAGCAGGAGCAGATGTATTAGGTGTGTTTGCTATTTTTAGTTATGGATTAGAAAAAGCAGCTGAAAACTTTCGAAAAGCTAACCTTTCTTATGCGACTATTACCAACTTTGACGTGTTGTCGGAAGCATTAGTTGAAAATAAGGAAATTACCGAAGAACAAAAGCAGGACTTAATCGCTTGGCGAGACCAATTAGGAAATGATGGATAACATTTCCCGGGAAACCGCATAATGTTCATGAATTCGAACATTTTCGACTTTGACATGATAAAAATCATCATATGAAAGCGGAGCATTTCATCAAATCGATGGGGTGCTCCGCTAAATATTTGCACTTGATCCATACGAATTAAGGTAACTGTTTCACTTTTTGTTGAATGGGTATTCGAGTCTTTGGTTCAACGTGTTCCACTGGATAACCGACACCAAATAGACCGATCACATCATAGTTATCAGGAACCCCTAGAATGTCACGATTTCTTTCTGAACTTCCCATCGATGACCAGAACGTACAAACACCTTCTTCTGCCCAAGCGGCCAGTTGAAAGTTTTGGATAAAGCAGGCCGTTGCTAATGCATTTTCTTTTGTTTCGAAATCATGGCGACCATCCTTTGATAGTACCGCTAATACAAGTGGGGCTTGATGGAAGTTAGTTTTATGATTTAATTTTTGTCTCGTTTCATCCCCAACGATCAATACTTCCCACGGTTCAGTCATTCGGTGGTTTGGAGCTAGTGTTCCAGCTTCAAGCCATTCGTATAGTTGATCCATACTAATTGGATCTGGTTTAAAACTTTTGGTATTTCGTCTTGTTTTAATCAAATCTATGAAACTCATGATTTGCCTCCTTAATAAATAGATAATGACAAAAAACAATGCACATGTTTAATTGGTTCGATCATTCACCTTTTGTTGATTCAATGGCATTGCGTTTTTCGTTCTGTCTTTTTCATCAAGATGGAATAATTGCCGAAATTCATTCAGAACCATATCCATCGCTTTTAACTCACCAATTAAGATTTGCTGAATCGATTCATATTCGGGCTGATCTAATTGTTGTTTAATAGTTGAACGCTTTTGCTCCATCATGTCCATAAATGCAACCGCTTTTCCACGGCGAAATGTTTTTGCTTTTTGTTTCTTGTCGTGAGATTGATGGCTTCTATGTTTCTCGTGTTGCTTTTTTTCTTGGTGTGATGACTGATTCACAGTTACACCCCCTTATGTCTATGTCTATAAGCATAATTGTATACAAATGTATACAATTATGCAATCATTACATATATTATGTGGAGAAGATTTGCTTCAAACAGAAGAAATGAAAGTAGCTGTTTGCATGAAAAATTCATATATGCTTCAAATAGAAGAAGTAGAAGCGCTTGTTTGCATCGAAAATGAGTATATGCGTCAAACAAGGAGTTCAAGAACGTATATTTGCATTGAAAATTCATTTATCATTCAAACAGATGTAAGAAACGACGCTGTTTGCATAAAAAATTGATAAAAAATGATAAGAAAACCCCCAAAGCGAGTCTCGATCTCATCTCACTTCGGGGGCCGTTTACCTTATTCTGATTCATTGTCTTTTAGTTCTCTCAAAAAACGATTTTCTGGTGTCACATAAAGTGTCTTTTGATGATCATAGGTGACAAAGCCAGGTTTTGCTCCATTTGGTTTACGGACATGACGAATCCGCGTATAATCAACTGGAACAGAAGATGATTGGCTCGACTTGCTGAAATTTGCTGCTAGCTGTGCTGCTTCATAAAGTGTCTCTTCATGTGGATCATTTGAGCGAATGACAACGTGTGAACCAGGAATGTTTTTCGTGTGTAACCATATATCATCTTTATTCGCGATTCGACTGGTTAGATATTCATTCTGCTTATTGTTTTTGCCGACTAAAATTTCGATACCATCGGAAGAAACAAACTTTTCAGGTGTTGGTTTATTCGCCTGTTGTTTCTTCTTATTGTTACTTTTCGCTTTCTTTTTCACGTAGCCTTGTTCTTGTAGTTCTTCTCTGATTTCCTCAATATCTTGCTCACGAGCATGTTCGATTTGTTCAATGACTTCTTGTAAATATTCAATCTCTTCATAAGCCTTTTTCTTTTCTTCTTCAACCATTAACTTCGAATTTTTTAATTTATGATATTTTTTAAATAATGATTGCGCATTTTCGCTTGGTGATTTATTTTCATTTAACGAAATCGTGCGCTTGATTTGATCAGGATGATAATAGTCGACGACTTCCACTTCTTTATCACCTGGAGTCACAAGATGCATATGTGCTGTTAATAGCTCGCCATCACGCTGGTAATTAGCCGCATCTTTTGCTTGGTCTAAAGTTTGATCTAGCTTCTTTAATTTTCGGTGATTTTTATTGATCTCATTTTTGAGCATTCTTGTTAAATCACCAGCTTTCTGCTTAACGCGATCTCTCTCAGCTTTTCCAGAATAGTAGTGATCCAGCAAAGAGCTGACGGAGGAAAATTCTTTTATCTCACCTTGTTGTGTCGTCAGAGGTAATACATAAAAGGTTTCTTTCTTTTTCCCGTACATGATTTGTGGTTGATATTCATGATTCAAGAGCTGATCGCGAATGTTTACAAATGTTTCTTTATAATCAGAAAGTGTTCCTAAATGGGTGCGATTGATCATTTCCTTTGCAAGCAATGGAGACATACCCATAAATTGATCAACGATTTGTCGATCTAATTTTCCTGCATTAAAATCAAGTTTCTGAATAAACTTGTCACCATCGATGGTAAATGGATTCAGTTTTCCTTGCGTAGGTGGCATTTTATAAGGACTGCCCGGTAAAAGGGTTCGATGCCGATTTTGACTGGCAGAAATATGTTTAATGCTATCGAGAATGACCTGTTTTTCTTGATCGATTAAGAGAATGTTACTATGTTTTCCCATGATTTCCATACATAAGGTCATATATTTTACGTCACCAATTTCATTTGTTGTACGAAACTGAAGTTGAACGATTCTTTCGTTTTCTGTTTGTTCCACTTTTTCGAGAAAACTTCCACTTAGATACTTTCGTAAGATCATGCAATACATAGTTGGTTCTTTCGGGTTTTCGTAATGATCATTCGTTAAGTGAACTCTTGCATAACTTGAATGTGCAGATAGCAGTAACTTCTTGTTTTTTCCATAACTACGAATGCTCATAACAATTTCAGTTTCAGTCGGATGATATATTTTTAACACGCGTCCCGTTGCGAGTTGTTGATCTAATTCATGTGTGATGGCGCGTGTCACCATTCCATCAAATACCATATTCAATCACCTCGTCATTTTATTATAGCATGTTCTTTAACTGTTCGATATGAATACGTCAATCAATCACGAATTTTCAATTGTCTATTGGTCGTTTTTTTTGGTATGATGTTTATGGTAACCGTTGATAGCCTATACTTGAAGCGGATGGGTGTGTGGACAATTGAAAAGCATGACTGGATATGGTAGATCTGAGCTTCATCAAAATGATCGCAAATTATCTGTAGAGATTCGTACAGTGAATCATCGATATTTAGATGTACGTACACATATGTCGAATGCATTCGTACATAAAGAAGATGCTATGAAAAAAATTATCCAACAAACGTTAAAAAGGGGTCGAGTTGACGTATCACTGACCGTTGATGGACCGCCTTTACAAGAAAAAAGCTTGCAAGTTGACTGGCACTTAGCGCGTCAATATATTCAGCAAATGAAAGAACTGCAACAAGCGTTTGACTTAGACGGTGACATTCATATCGATATGCTTACCCGTGTACCGGATATTGTGGAAGTTACGGATCAGTCAGAACAAGATCAAACGAACATGGTGGACGAGATTTTACAGTTAGTCCAGAAAACGGTGCGTGAAGTGGATCAAATGCGGTTAACCGAAGGACAAGCACTACAAGTTGACCTCAAGCAACGAATCGATCAAATGAAACATCAAGTAAATGATTTGGGCGATCGCCGTGAAATTGTTATAATAGAGTATCAAGAACGCATTAAAGAAAGAATTGAAACACATTTACAACACGCTTCTGTTTATGATGAGAGCCAATTACGACAGGAAATCGCTTTATTGGCTGAAAAGGGAGATATTTCTGAGGAATTAACGAGATTACATAGTCACTTTGTGCAATTTGAAGAAATGTTAGATGAAGTTGAGCCGGTTGGTCGCAAACTTGATTTTATTTTACAAGAAATACATCGTGAATTGAACACCATCGGTTCAAAGTCTAATGACACAAAGATTTCAGCAACCATTGTACAGTTAAAAAGTGATACAGAAAAATTAAAGGAACAGGTACAAAATGTGGAATAACACCATCGACTTGACCGTTTCGGTTTATCTGTTGCCACAAAAAGAGTAAAGTGGTTGGTAGAACTAAAGGGGGAAACTCGAATGAGTTTAAAATTAATTAATATTGGCTTTGGAAATGTAGTTTCAGCAAATCGGATTATATCGATTGTTTCACCAGAATCTGCACCGATTAAACGTATTGTGACAGTGGCTAGAGACAATGATAAACTAGTGGATGCTACGTATGGTAGAAGAACAAGAGCAGTCATTATTACAGATAGTGATCATGTAGTCTTGTCAGCTGTTCAACCTGAAACGGTCGGACAACGCGTTTTGAGCCATGACGAGATTAGTGAAGAGTAATTAGGAGGAACGGTTTTGATGAAAGAAAAGGGAATATTATTTGTGTTATCTGGTCCTTCCGGTGTGGGAAAAGGTACCGTTCGTAAAGCATTATTTGAACAAGATACGGAATTAAAGTATTCAATTTCGATGACGACGCGACCGATTCGCGAAGGTGAACAAGAAGGTGTCGATTATTTCTATCGCACACGGGAACAGTTTGAAAACATGATCGATGAAAATAAAATGTTAGAGTATGCAGAATATGTCGGGAATTATTATGGCACACCAAAAGCTTATGTAGAAGAGATGTTGGACAAAGGGCACGATGTTTTTCTTGAGATCGAAGTTCAAGGTGCGATGCAAGTAAAACAGAACTTTCCACATGGGGTTTTTATATTTCTGATTCCACCAAGTTTAGAAGAACTGAAAAATCGCATTATCGATCGTGGAACAGAATCTGAACATTTAATTTCTAGTCGTCTAGATGAGGCCAAAAACGAAATTGAAATGATGGAAGCTTATGATTATGTTGTTGTGAACGATGATGTTGATCATGCAGTCCGTAAAGTACAATCCATTGTACAAAGCGAACATTGTAAAAGAGAGCGTATTGCGAAACAATATAAACAATTATTGGAGGTGGATGAACGATGATTCTGGAACCGTCAGTTGACCGGTTGCAAACAAAAATTAACTCAAAGTACACATTAGTGACGTTAGCAGCTAAGCGGGCACGTCAAATCCAATTAACGAAAAGACATCAATTGGAGAATCCGCAATCTGCTACGTATGTTGGGTTAGCACTAGAAGAAATTATGGATGACAAATTAAAGGTGAAGAACGACGAATAATCACCCCCCTCGCATTGCTTTTTTAGCTTGCGAGGGTTTCTTCTATCAAACCGTTCTGTTATTTCGTGAGTAAGGGAGTAGGGAGGATATTCGAAATGTTAACAGGAAAGAAAATATTGTTAGGTGTCTCAGGTGGTATTGCTGTTTATAAAGCAGTTGCATTAACGAGTAAACTCACACAGGCAGGTGCTGATGTGAAAGTTGTGATGACAAAGCATGCGACTGAATTTGTTACACCGCTGTCATTTCAAGCCTTATCAAGACATGAGGTTTATGTAGACACATTTGAAGAAAGGGAACCAGACAAAATTGCACATATCGATTTAGCGGATTGGGCGGATATTGTGCTAATAGCTCCTGCTACCGCCCATGTCCTCGGTAGAATGGCAAATGGTCTGGCTGATGACTTGCTCACAACGATTTTGTTAGCTACCCAATCGCCTGTCTATATCGCACCAGCAATGAATGTTCATATGTATGATCATCCAGCAGTCCAACAAAATATGCTTCAACTCGCAACATGGGGATATCGATTCATTGAACCAGGGGATGGTTACTTAGCATGTGGCTATGTCGGTAAAGGTCGACTTGAAGAACCAGAAGAAATCATAGAAGTCATACAACAACATGAGGATAGTCAACAACAGCTTATTGGTAAAAATGTATTAGTATCAGCCGGCCCTACCCAAGAAGCGATCGATCCTGTACGCTATTTCAGTAATTATTCGTCAGGGAAAATGGGATTTGCGATTGCTGAAGCGGCTTATCAACAAGGCGCAAATGTGACTTTAGTGACTGGACCGTCTTCGTTATCAGTGATCAATCAAGTGGAGCGCGTGGATGTCACAACCACTGAAGAAATGTATCAAGAAATCATGAAACGGTATGATCAAGTCGATATTGTGATTAAAGCAGCTGCAGTAGCGGATTATCGTCCGAAGAAGGTATATGACCAAAAAATGAAAAAACAGACAGAATCTGTAACCATCGAATTGGAGAAAACAAGGGACATTTTACGTACGTTAGGTGAAGAAAAGCGTCATCAATATCTCGTCGGATTTGCTGCTGAATCACAAAATGTTAGACAAAACGGAGAGAAAAAACTCTATCATAAGCATTTGGATGCGATTGTGATGAATGATATTAGTCGTGATGATATCGGTTTTGATGCTGATGACAATGAAGTAGTATTCTTATCTAAATCAGGAAAACAAAAATCGATAGAACAGTCAAGTAAACCAACCATTGCCAAGCACATACTTGATTTAATTGCTCGGGATTGGAAGGATATATATGAAAGTAGCTAAAGTGATTGTGGATGTACCAACAAGTCAAACGAATCATACTTTTGATTATATCATTCCTGCAGATTATGAAGAGTTTGCTCAAAAAGGGATGCGCGTATCTGTTCCTTTTGGTCCTCGAAAAGTGATGGGTTTTATTGTGGATATTACAAATGACTCTGATTTTGATCAATTAAAACCAATCGATCAAATGATGGATATCACTCCTGTTCTGACTGAAGAACTGATTCAAGTAGGAATTTGGTTAGCAGAACAGACGGTCAGTTTTTATATTCAAGCATTTCAAGCTATGCTTCCACAAGTATTAAAGGCAAAATATAAAAAAGAAATAGAGGCATTAACGGACGTTGAATTATCGCCACAGATTCAACAATTATTAGACGGACGTGCTGTGATGGATTTTGAAGAATTTGAACAACGGAAAGGAAATTATCAAGCGCTGTTAAAAGAGATCAAAGCGGGTCATGTGAAAATGAATTATAAAGTTCAATCAAAGGAAACGAAGAAACGACTCGTGTTTATTGAACCAAATGTCGAGCCATACTTGATAGAAGAAGCACTCGTAGATATGAAGAGTAATGCGAAAAAGCAACGAGCCATTCTCGAGTACTTTATCACGCATCCTGAACCGATTGAACAACGTCTTTTAATGGAAAAACTAAATACAACGACCTCTACCGTGAAATCACTCATACAAAAGCATCTATTGCGGAAAAAAGAACAACTCGTTTATCGTAATCCTTATGATGATGACGCCATTCAGCCAACATCTCCACTTCCATTAAGTACGCAACAGCAACAAGCTATTGAACCTGTCAACGAGGCAGTTGATAGAGAAAACCATCATGTGTTTTTATTGCATGGTGTGACTGGGAGTGGTAAAACGGAAGTTTATTTACAAGCCATTGAGAAAGTACTCATGAAAGGGCAAGAGGCCATTGTGCTTGTACCAGAAATCGCGCTAACCCCACAAATGGTCCATCGCTTTAAGGGACGTTTTGGCTCAGATGTAGCAGCATTACATAGTGCATTATCACCAGGGGAGAAATTTGATGAATGGACGAAGATTCATAACAACGAGGTGAAAGTCGTTGTTGGTGCACGATCTGCAATATTTGCTCCTTTTGAGAATATTGGTATTATCATTATTGATGAGGAACATGAAACCAGTTATAAACAAGATGAGCAACCACGTTACCATGCTCGTGAAGTAGCTAAAAAAAGAGCGGAATTTCACCAATGTCCAGTTATATTAGGCAGTGCGACCCCGTTACTGGAATCTTATGCTCGTGCACAACGAGGTGTTTATCAATTACTCGAAATGCCAGAACGGATGAATGACGTACCGATGCCACCAGTGGAACTCGTGGATTTGCGTGACGAATTACATGCTGGCAATCGTACGATGTTTTCCCGTAAATTACTTGATGAAATTCGCGACCGGATCCAGCGAAACGAACAAATTGTCCTTTTCCTAAATCGACGAGGGTATTCAACATTTGTCATGTGTCGGGAGTGTGGTGATGTCATGAAATGCCCGAATTGTGACATTGCATTAACTTATCATAAAAGTCACCATCAGTTAAAATGCCATTATTGTGATTATCATATTGCTATGGTAAGTGAATGTCAGGCTTGTGGAAGTGATACCATACGTTATTTCGGCACAGGTACTCAGAAAGTGGAAGAATCCTTGAAGGAAGTGTTGCCAGAAGCAGGAATTATTCGTATGGATGTGGATACGACAAGGCGTAAAGGGGCACATGAGAAACTATTGGATCGATTTGGTCAGAAAAAAGCCGATATTTTACTCGGTACCCAGATGATTGCCAAAGGATTGGATTTTGAAAATGTTACCCTTGTAGGTGTATTAGCGGTTGATGCCATGCTACATATTCCAGATTTTCGCTCGGCGGAAAAAACATTTCAATTGTTAACACAAGTCAGTGGACGAGCTGGACGACATCAATTACCAGGGAAAGTGATTATTCAAACTTACTCACCCGAGCATTATAGCATTCAACTTGCTAGTCAATACGATTATCAATCCTTTTTCCAACAGGAGATGCAAACACGTAAAGCATTTCATTATCCGCCATATTATTTTTTATCGTTACTTACGGTTTCACATCCGAACCAAGTAAAAGTGATGGAAGTAACGAAGATGATTCGTAAATTGTTAGGGAAGCATTTGTCAGATCAAGCAACGATACTAGGACCAACGCCATCACCAATTGTTCGGATTAATAATCGATATCGTTATCAGTGCATGATAAAATATAGACATGAGCCGAATCAACGGATGATTATTCGCAAAATTTTACAGCATTATCATGAAGAGATTCAGCAACATGATTTACGAATACAAGTTGATTTTGAACCTTATCAATTAATGTAGAGGAGGATTGGATGAAACATATTATATTTATGGGTACACCGGATTTTGCTGTTCCCGTTTTAGAAAAAATGATTGATCACGGGTATCAAATTGATTTGGTTGTCACCCAACCTGATCGTAAGAAGGGCAGAAAAAAGATCTTGACACCTCCCCCGGTAAAGGAGGCTGCTGTAAACAAGCAAATACCAGTATTTCAACCAGAAAGAATCAAAGATGACTTTTCAGAAATTGAAAAATTGAACCCAGATTTAATTGTGACGGCGGCGTTTGGTCAATTGTTACCGAAAGCTCTATTAGATATTCCTCGATTTGGCTGTATCAATGTTCATGCATCCTTATTGCCGGAGCTAAGAGGCGGGGCACCTATCCATCATGCCATTTTACAAGGGAAGGAAAAAACGGGAATCACCCTTATGTATATGGCTGAAAAGTTAGACGCTGGTGATATCATTGCCCAACGTGAAGTGGATATTTCTGAAGATGATCATGTGGGGCATTTACATGATAAACTGTCAACCATTGGTGCTCAATTGTTAGTGGATACATTACCAGATATATTTGCTGGTACGAATCAACGCGTGAAGCAAGACGATCAAAAGGCAACCTATGCTCCGAATATTACAAGAGATGAAGAACAAATCGATTGGTCTCAACCCATGCAAACGGTTTATAATCAAATCCGTGGTTTACATCCATGGCCTGTCGCTTATACCAAATGGCGTGGTGATACGATGAAGGTTTGGGAAGCTCAAAAATACAGTGAAACGTTTGATTTTCAACCAGGTGAAATCGTTAAAATTGATTCGGACGGTTTTGTTGTGACAACAGGGGATCAACAAGGCGTCAAAATTGTTACCTTACAACCAGCTGGAAAGAAGAAAATGGCTGCAACCGACTTTCTTCGAGGTGTTGGTCATACATTAGAAACGCATGAGAGGTTAGGCGAATGAATACAAAACCATATGCAACACGAACAGCGGCACTAGATCTTTTAGTGCGAATCGGTGAACAAGGTGGATATAGTCACTTATTACTCGATCAAGCTATGCAAAAAAATCATCTTAACGCAAAAGACCGAGCATTATTAACCGAGATTGTATACGGAACATTACAATATCAATTCAGATTACAATATTACTTGCAACCTTTTGTCCAAAAGAAGAAAATAGATAAGTGGGTGAAATGGTTATTATATCTATCTGTGTACCAAATGGAGTTTTTAGAAAAAGTCCCCGATCATGCGGTTTTTCATCAATCGGTTGAAATTTCTAAGCAACGGGGACATAAAGGAATAGCGAATTTTGTCAATGGGGTCTTACGAGCGATTCAGCGAAAAGGCGTTCCGTCAATACAAGCTATTGAAGATCCGATCAAACGCTTGAGTATTGCTACCAGTCATCCAGGTTGGCTTGTGAAGCGTTGGGTCGATCAATTTGGAATGGCCATAACTGAAGATATGTGTCATACCAATCTCCAGACGAAACCGATGACGATTCGTACACAACCATTGAAGCGTAATCGTGATGAATTGTTGCAGCAATTGGAACGAGATGGTTTTCATGTTGAGCCATCAATTGTCTCGAATCAAGGAATCGTTGTGAAAGAGGGGAATATTCTTCATCACTCCGTGTTTCAGAATCATTTATGTACGATACAAGATGAGAGTTCGATGCTCGTTGCTGAAATGATGGATATTGAGCCAAATATGACGATACTTGACGCATGTAGTGCACCAGGCGGTAAAGCAACACACATCGCTGAAAAACTTCAAGACAGAGGAGAAGTTATTGCCTATGATTTACATGGTAAAAAAGCAAAGCTTGTTGAACAAAAGGCGACAGAATTATCCCTACAGTCCATTCATGCGCAACAAGCAGATGCTAGAAAGCTTGATGAAATCCACGAGGCGGAGAGTTTTGATCGAATATTAGTCGATGCTCCGTGTTCTGGATTAGGTGTCTTACGTAGTAAACCAGATATAAAGTATAATAAAGTAGCTGAAGATATTAGCACATTAGCAGACATTCAATACGAGATTCTAAAAAAAATGACTCGATTATTGAAAAAAGATGGTAAGCTAATATATAGTACATGTACAGTAGACAAAGAAGAGAATGAATGGTTGATTGCTCGACTGTTACAAGAACTTGACGATTGGGAAGTTGACCAATCATTTTTTGAACAATTGCCAAATGTACTAAGTGAAGGCAGTGGTATCAGTCGTTATGGGATTCAAATGTTTCCACAAGACATAAATAGTGATGGATTTTTTATCACAAGATTAGTTAGAACCTCTGGATGAGGCTCGTAATGAGGTGAGGTGTTTGAATGAAATACTACATTCAGTCAGATAAGGGGAAAATTCGCAAAGTAAATGAAGATGCAGTCGATGTGTTTGAAAAAGATGGCTATCTATTAGCAATCGTTGCAGATGGTATGGGTGGTCATCAAGCAGGTGATATCGCTAGTCGGCTAACGGTTGAAGGGATGGGTAACAAATGGATCAATAGTGATCATCCCTTTTCAAAAGAGTCGGCAAGTGAATGGCTAAAAGAAGCGATTACCGAAGTGAATCTACAAATTTACCAGAAGTCACTAGATGACATAAATTGTCAAGGGATGGGAACGACTGTTGTAGCTGCACTTTGTTCGGAACAATTTGTCATTATCGGTCATGTCGGAGATAGTCGATGCTATTTTCTTCAAGATGGTGAAATGAAACAAGTGACTGCTGATCACTCTCTCGTTGGCGAATTAGTTCGTTCAGGTCAATTATCTGAGGCAGACGCCGAAGTACATCCGCGAAAAAATGTCATATTAAAGGCATTGGGTACAGAAAAGGATGTTGAACCGGATATTATCCCGATGGATTGGCATAACGATGACAGTCAATTGTTATTGTGTACTGATGGGCTAACCAATAAATTATCAGACCAGGAGATTCAGTCTCTATTAACAGGTGAAACATTATCTCAATCACTTGTAGAACAGTTGATTGAACGAGCAAATACTCGTGGAGGAGAAGATAACATAACGGTCGCTTTGATTTCTAATGCTGATCAAAAAGCTGGTGATCAATTATGATCGAAGGGAAATTGTTAAGCGAACGTTATAAGATTGAAAAATTAATCGGCGGTGGCGGTATGGCGAATGTTTATTTAGGAGAAGATACCATTCTCAACCGTCAAGTAGCGATCAAAGTATTAAAGTTTGAATATGCCAATGATCAAGAATTTATTGCACGATTTCATCGAGAAGCACAAGCTGCTACTAGTTTATCTCATCCGAATATCGTTAGCATCTATGATGTAGGTGAAGAAGAAGATATTTATTTTATGGTGATGGAATATATCAGTGGCTTAACGTTAAAAGAATACATACAAATGCATGCACCTATTGTGGTGGATGAAGTGATTGATATTATGTCACAAATCACTTCAGCTATCTCTCATGCCCATGATAATGGCATCATTCATCGGGACATTAAGCCACAAAACATGTTGATTGATTCTTATGGTCAAGTGAAAGTAACGGATTTCGGTATTGCCATTGCATTAAGTGCGACAGCATTAACACAGACGAATTCAGTATTAGGTTCTGTGCATTATTTGTCACCTGAACAAGCTAGAGGTGGAAAAGCGAACCGAAAATCAGATATTTATTCACTAGGCATCGTTATGTTTGAATTAATTACCGGTCATTTACCTTTTTCAGGTCAATCGGCCGTATCGATAGCGCTGAAACATTTACAGCACAATTTACCGACTGTGAGGGAGTCGTATCCTCATGTTCCGCAATCTGTGGAAAATATTGTATTACAAGCAACGGCAAAGGATCCGTTTCATCGATATGCAAATGTATATGAGATGGAAGATGATTTGAACGTGGCATTATATCCAGAACATATGGATGCAGAACCGTTTCAAGTGCCTGATTCAGATGAAGAAATAACCAAAGCAATTCCTATCGTAGGGACAGAATCACAAGAGAATATGAAAAACGCTAACCAAGACACAATGATTCGCCAAACAAATAATGAATCAGAAGATCAAGGCGTAGCAAATGAAAATCGCAAGAAAAAGCGTAAAAAAACAGTTATTTGGGTGACAACGCTGTTCTTTGTTTTATGTGGTGCGATTTTGTTAGCTTTGTTTATTTTACCTAGTTGGTTTCAACCCAAAGATGTAACTATTCCAGATGTTTCGGGTATGGAATATGATCAAGCACTTGAAGAATTAACGAACTTGAATTTATCAGTTACTAGAGAAAATCGAACACATGAAGAAATAGAAGCTGATCAAGTCATCGAAACCATGCCAGAAGTTGATGATGTAGTGAAAGAAGGACGGGAAATCACAGTATTTGTAAGTCAAGGACCTGAGAAAGTAACGATGGAAGATTACGTAGGTCGGGAACTTGAACAGGTAGAGGAAGAATTGCATGAAGCTGGGTTTGAAGAGATACGTACATACGAGCAGTTTTCTGAACAACCAGTAGGCGAAATCATTGCCCAGACAGAACCAGAACCAGGTCGAGAAGTGGTGCCGAGAGATACCAATGTGATCTTTGAAGTGAGTAAAGGTACAGAGAAAATCACATTAAGCCGTTTAGTTGGCATGCATGTAGATGAAGCGACATCCTATTTAGAGGAAAATGAACTCAATCATGAAGTGATTAAGGAGCATCATGATGACGTTGAGAAAAATCACGTCATTGAACAAACACCTTCAGCTAATGAACAAGTGGAGAAGGAAGAAGTGGTTGAGTTAATTGTATCTTCTGGTCCTGAGGAGGAACCGCCCATCACACATTCTGTATCGTTCACTGTACCTTATACTAATGATGAAAATCATCGTGATGACTCGGATGATCCTGAACCACAAGCAGTAAGTATTTATGTTGGTGATATGGAACATGACATCACAGAATTATACCAAGAAGTTGAAATGATAACAGAAGATACAATGTTTTCAATTGATCTTACGATAGCGCCAGATTCTGAGGCGACGTATCGCGTGTTAAGAGAAGATCAAGAAATCATAAATAAATCGATCGCTTATGATGATATAAAGGGTGAGTAAATGCCAAAAGGAAAAATTATAAAAGCATTAAGTGGTTTTTACTATGTACAGCATGAAAAAGATATTGTTCAATGTAGAGGGCGAGGTCTGTTCAGAAAGCAGAAAATCACGCCACTTGTAGGTGATGATGTAACATTTGAGTATACAGATGAAGGAGAAGGCTCGATTACCGCAATCGATAACAGAAAAAATGAGCTCTCACGACCTCGAGTTGCGAACATTGATCAGGCGATTATTGTCACATCAGCTAAAGAACCAACATGGCGATCGTATTTAATGGATAAATTTCTTGTCATGATTGAAGCGAAAGAGGTTGAGCCTGTTTTATTTGTCACTAAGATGGATTTATTGACCGAACAGGAAAAAGAACATGTGATTCAAACTTTTTCTTATTACCAGACAATCGGCTATCAAGTACTATTTCTGTCAAATGAAGATGGTATTGATAGTGATGATGTAGCCCCAATCCTTGACCGAAAAATATCTGTTTTTGCTGGACAATCTGGTGTAGGTAAGACTTCGCTTTTAAATACCTTAATCCCAGGGTTAAAGTTAGAAACAGGTGATATTTCGCAAAGTCTTGGTCGGGGAAAGCATACGACAAGACATGTAGAATTCATTCGATTTGAAAATGGCTATATTGCTGATACGCCAGGTTTCAGTGCATTAGACTTTTCAGAAGTTGATTTAGATCTATTACCGGCATGTTTCCCTGAATTTGTAAATATTCAAGATGAATGTAAATTTAGGGGATGCCTACATCTCAAAGAGCCACATTGTGCGGTGAAAAAAGCTGTGGATAATGGAGACATACGATCTGAAAGGTATCAGAATTATGTACAATTTATTGAGGAAATCCAACAAAGAAAGCCGAGGTATTAGTATGAGCATTAAAATTGCACCGTCTATTTTATCAGCCAATTTTGCACAATTAGAAAACGAAATTACGGATGTCGACCGTGGAGGTGCTGATTATATCCATGTCGACGTAATGGACGGACATTTTGTTCCGAATATTACAATTGGACCACTTGTCGTATCGTCCATTCGTCCAATTACGGATCTTCCACTAGATGTCCATTTAATGATAGAAAATCCTGATCAATATATTCCTGAATTTGCGGAAGCAGGAGCAGATATCATCAGTGTTCATGCGGAAGCTTGCCCTCACTTGCACCGAACGATTCATATGATACAAGAACATGGCGCAAAGCTGGTGTTGTCATTAATCCTGCGACACCGCTCGAATTGGTGAAACCTATACTGAAAGATGTTGACTTACTTTTATTGATGACGGTAAATCCAGGGTTTGGTGGTCAATCCTTTATCCCTGAAGTATTAGATAAAGTGAAACAGGCTGTAGCTTGGCGAGAGGAACTAGGAACGAATTTTGAGATTGAAGTGGATGGTGGTATTAATCAAGAAACTGCGGTCGCTTGCAAAAATGCTGGTGTCGATGTATTTGTTGCTGGCAGTGCGATTTTTAATCAAACAGACCGCAAACAAATGATTGAAACCATTCGTCATGCATAAGCTTGAAGGGAAGGATGACATACGTTGACTACCGTTGCCATTGTTGCTGGTGGGCCATTTGATGCCTTAGCTGATCTTAGGAAGTATGAGCGTGAGGTTGATGTATGGATTGGTGCTGATTTGGGTGCAACATATATTACTCAGAATCATCTTCGTTTAGCGTTAGCGATTGGAGATTTTGATTCCATTACGAAAGAAGACATATCCCGCGTTGAACACGAAGCAGAACGAATCGAAAAGTATCCTATGGAAAAGGATGAAACTGACTTGGAACTAGCGATACAGGCTGGTTTGAGTTATCAACCGACACGTCTATTTTTATTCGGTATTACAGGTGGACGTTTAGACCACGAATTAGCTAATATTCAGTTGTTATATCGTCTTTTAATGAAAGGGATTGAACCCGTTTTAGTTGACCATTTAAACCAATTAACGATCCACCAACCAGGCATACATCATGTGCGAAAGAGCGCTTATGATCAAAAATTTTCATTTCTCCCCTTTACGGAAACCGTGAAAAATTTATCTCTAGAAGGTTTTTATTATCCGCTTGTCAACCAGACGATTCATTGGGGAACAACTTTATGTATTTCTAATCAATTAATTGCAGAAACAGGTACTTTTTCATTCCATGACGGCATATTAATAATGATAAAGAGTCTTTGAAAATAGCTTGTCTTTCTAATAACAACAAATAATAGAAAATCTAGCAATAATGAAGTCATTCAAACATAAACTGTGATAAACAAGTGTCCAATCGAAATACAGGTTCCAACGTTTCAAAAGCGGATGAGGAGGGGTAGAATGAGGTTTTATACTATTAAACTCCCTAAATTTCTAGGTGGATTTATCCGAGCGATTTTAGGTACAGGAAAAAAAGAATAATTGAAAAAGAAAAAAGGCTCCATGGTAGAGGAGCCTTTTTTCTACAAGCGTATCGTTTAAGCACGCTCAATTTTTCCGGATTTTAACGCGCGAGCTGATACATAGACACGCTGCGGTTTACCGTCAATCATAACTCGTACTTTTTGTACATTTGCCTTAAACTTACGCTTATTCGCATTCATTGCGTGTGAACGCTTATTTCCAGAAGTCGTTTTACGACCTGTAACAACGCATTTACGTCCCATATTACGTTCCCTCCTAGTTACACTATCTCTTCACATACTTATTTAATTTATCATATTTCACATCATTTTGCAATTCATCATTATTGAATCGATATCTTGACAGAATTGTTTTTTTGATACATTGTATTAGGTGAACAAATCTATCTCTATTGTATGATAACAAATGATCGATGGGTGTTTTGAGCAAAACCTGTCATATATGTTTATTTATAAGGAGGATGGCGTATGTCCATTGAATTGAATACAAAAGATGGCCAAGTGACCATTACAAATGAAGTGATCGCCACAGTAGCAGGTGGTGCAGCGGTTGAATGTTATGGTATTGTAGGGATGGCTTCGAAAAATCAATTACGTGATGGAATTAGTGAAATCTTACGTCGAGAAAACTTTACAAAAGGGGTTATCATCCGACAAAATAACAATGATATACATGTTGATATGTATATTATCGTGAGTTATGGTACAAAAATTTCTGAAGTAGCACACAATGTTCAATCACAAGTGAAATATAATCTAGAAAAGACACTTGGATTAAGTATTACGTCGATTAATATTTACATTCAAGGTGTTCGAGTGTTAACAGATCGGTAAATTCATGAAACATGATCCGTACATAGTAATACAAACGTTAAAAAGTTTTTTATGTTGTGAGAGGGAGGAAGTTGGAAGTGACACAAACATATATTGACGGCCCGACGTTGGCCAAGATGGTATTAACAGGGGCGTACCACTTATCCAATCATGCGGAACGAATCGATGCATTAAATGTGTTCCCTGTGCCTGATGGTGATACAGGAACGAATATGAATCTGTCAATTACTTCTGGTGCTGATGAGGTAAAAAAAGCAAATCATGATCATGTAGAAGCAGTGTCCAATGCTTTTGCAAAAGGTTTGTTAATGGGGGCTAGAGGGAATTCAGGTGTTATCTTATCACAATTATTCCGTGGCTTTTCAAAGGGAGTAAGTGAAAAACAGCAGTTAACAACAACTGACTTGGCAATAGCGTTGGATAATGGCGTGCAAACAGCATACAAAGCTGTCATGAAACCCGTTGAAGGTACCATTTTAACAGTGGCTAAAGATACTTCTGAAACAGCTAGGCAAATAGCTGAAAATGAGTCAGATGTGATTGTTTTTATGGAAAAAGTCGTTGAAGCTGCAAAAAAATCATTAAAAACGACACCAGACCTTTTACCGGTATTGAAGGAAGTTGGTGTTGTTGATAGTGGTGGACAAGGATTAGTTGTCATCTATGAAGGGTTCTTAGCAGCTTTGAAAGGTGAGGAATTACCTGAGAGCGAGCATCAAGATACGTTAGATTTAGATGATATGGTACAGGCTGAACACCATAAAATTGCTCAAGATTTTATGAACACCGATGAAATCACTTATACCTATTGTACGGAGTTTATGGTTCAATTTGAAAAGGAGAAGCTAAAGGAACACCCATTTGACGAAGCTCAGTTTCGTGAAGAATTGAGTGAATATGGTGATTCACTTTTAGTTGTATCTGATGATGAGATGGTAAAGGTGCATATTCATGCGGAATATCCTGGAGATGTGTTTAATCTCGGTCAGCGTTTTGGTAGTTTTATTCATTTAAAAGCGGAAAATATGAGAGAACAACATTCTGACATTGTTCAAAATGATGCAAACACATCCTTTCAACCAAAGCAAAAATATGGAATCGTTACAGTAGCCATGGGGGACGGCATTCGTGATTTGTTTGAAAGCATAGGCGCAACGGTAGTGATTGAAGGTGGCCAAACGATGAATCCGAGTACACAAGACCTTGCCGATGCGATTGAACAAACGAATGCAGAAAATGTTATCGTACTTCCGAATAATAAAAATATTGTCATGGCAGCTGAACAAGCGCAAGAGTTAGCTGATCAAAATGTAGCAGTCGTTCCTACAAAGACCATACCTCAAGGAATTAGCGCCATGCTTGTTTTTAACCCAGAGATCGATCTAAAAGAAAATCAAGAACAAATGAAAGAAGCTAGCGGCAGTGTGAAAACAGGTCAAATTACGTATGCTGTACGTGACACACAAATTGAAGGAATTACCATCGAAAAAGGAAATTTCATGGGATTGTATGACGGCAAAATTAACTCTTCAGATCAAGATAAAATGACTGTCATGAAACAACTTTTACACGATTTGATTGATGATGAAACAGACGAGATTATGACGATCATCTGTGGTGATGATTCGACAAAGGAAGAAGTCGAGGAAATAAATCATTTTATGGAAGCGAACTTTGAAGATATCGAGGTAGAAACTGTTGACGGTGGACAACCCATTTATTCATATATTCTTTCAGTTGAATAGTGTTGCCTGAGCTCTATCGCCATTCGATAGGGCTTTATCATGTATAGACAAGTGGGGCGAGGAAATGTTACAACGATCAATACAGGACATTAAAGGGATCGGATCTAAACTGGCAGAATCATTAACTGACTTAGGTATATATACGATAGAAGATTTATTGCTACATTTTCCGAATCGGTATGATCACTATGAGCAAAAGCCGATTCATGAGTTGATGCATGATGAGAAAGTGACAATTGTTGCACAAGTCATGCAAGAACCTGTTGTACAATATTATGGCAAAAAGCGTTCGCGATTAACTGTGCGTTTGCAAGTAGACGGGATTGCGATTAAAGGGATTATGTTTAACCGAGCATTTGCGAAAAAATATTTTCACCCAGGAGAAACCGTTTCTGTAAATGGAAAGTGGGATCAACATCGATTACAGATTACAATTGATCAGTTTCAGCAAGGAACAATGGATCAAGATACACCAATCACGCCGATTTACCCGTTAACCGGTGACTTGAAAAATTATCAATTAAAAAAAGTGATGCAATCGACTATTCAATCCTATGCAGATGCGTGCGAAGAGATTTTGCCCTCAACGTACCTTCATGCATATAAATTACCGAACCGATCTGATGCTATTAAAGACATACATTTTCCTCGTTCTTTTTCGACGTTAAAACATGCCAAACGCAGGTTTATTTATGAGGAATTTTTGTTGTTTCAGTTAAAAATGCAATTGTATCGTAGACAAACACGTGAGGCTACAAGTGGTAACGCACAACTCTATGATAAAGAGAGACTGCAAACGATGATTGACGAATTACCTTTTCCTTTAACAGAAGCTCAGACGAGAAGTTTGCATGAAATTTTAACGGATATGACATCACCTTATTGCATGAATCGTTTGCTTCAAGGAGATGTTGGTTCAGGAAAGACGGCTGTAGCATATTAAGTTTGTTTGCAAGTGTGACCGCAGGAAAACAGGCTGCTGTCATGGTACCGACTGAAATTTTAGCAGAACAACATGAACAAACATTAAGAGAATGGTTGCCTACAGATGTGGTAGTGGAACGTCTGACAGGTTCTGTGAAAGGAAAAAAACGAAGAGAAATAACGACCGCCATTGGTGATGGCACCTGCCATGTTGTGATCGGAACACATGCATTAATTCAGGATGATGTTGAATTTTTTGATCTCGGTTTTGTCGTCATTGATGAACAACATCGATTCGGTGTACAACAACGGAAATCGCTGAAAGAAAAAGGGATTTTGGCTGATGTGTTGTTTATGACCGCTACACCGATTCCACGAACACTTTCCATAACAACTTATGGTGATATGGACGTTTCTAAAATCGATCAGATGCCAGCAGGAAGAAAGCCTGTAGAAACGTATTGGGTAAAAGAAAATATGATGAATCGAGTATTGTCTTTTGTTTTAAAACAGGTGCAACAAGGCCATCAAGCTTATATTATTTGTCCACTCATTGAAGAATCGGATGAGCTTGATATTCAAAATGCTGTTGATTTATACCATCAGTTAGAAGAAATGCTGTCAAATGAAACAGAGGTCGGGCTCATGCATGGACGTCTTTCCACAGAAGAAAAAGAAGACGTCATGAATCGTTTTGCTATGAACCAAACGAAAATTCTAGTTTCAACAACTGTTGTTGAAGTAGGTGTGAATGTTCCAAATGCTACGATAATGATGATTCAAGATGCCGACCGATTCGGATTAAGTCAACTCCATCAACTTCGTGGTCGGGTAGGTCGAGGAGAGGCGCAAAGTTATTGTATTTTAGTAGCCGATCCAAAAGGAGATACAGGCAAAGAACGAATGCGGATTATGACTGAAACAACAGATGGGTTCCATTTAGCTGAAAAGGATCTTGAATTGCGAGGTCCTGGCGATATTTTCGGAGTCAAGCAAAGTGGACTGCCTGAATTTCGTCTTGGTGATTTAGTTCATGATTATCGTGCGCTAGAGACAGCCCGTCAAGATGCGTATGAAATCGTTGAGACAAACAAGTTACAAGAAGAAGCGTATCAACCATTGCGACATTATTTTTTGCAACAAGCTAAAGCAAATCGGGATTTATTACATTAAGAACCTTGCATAATTAACGCTGGTATTATATATTACTATTAGTACCTAGTCATAATTAATAACAATTCGTTTAAAGAAGAGGATACATGATAAGGTTCCTAATGGATGGTGGATAATTGAATGAGAAAACAATCAAAAAAACAACGACAATCCATACTTAAAGAGACAATCGATGAAAAGCCGTTTATCACAGATGAAGCATTAGCGAAGGATTTTGGTGTCAGTATTCAAACCATTCGATTGGATCGTATGGAGTTAGGCATACCCGAATTGCGTGAGCGAATTAAATCTGTCGCGACTCATCAATGGAATGAAGAAGTGAAAGCATTGCCGATCGATGAAGTCATTGGAGAAATCATTGATTTAGAACTAGACCAACGAGCGATTTCCATCTTAGATATTACAGGTGAACACGTTTTTTCACGGAATAAAATTGCGAGAGGACATCATTTATTTGCACAAGCCAATTCATTGGCGGTAGCTGTGATCAATGATGAACTGGCGTTAACTACGAACGCAGATATTACATTTACTAGGCAAGTGTTAGAAGGAGAACGCGTTGTAGCAAAAGCTAAAGTTGTTCGGACACAACATCGTCGGACAATAGTGGAAGTTCATAGTACGGTAGAAAACGAGCAAGTATTTACTGGGAGATTTGAAATGTTTCGTTCAAATCAAGATAAGGAAGGAGATGAATCATGAGAATAGCGATTGATGCTATGGGTGGTGATCATGCTCCAGGTGAAATGGTATTGGGAGCGATCAAGGCTGTGAAACACCTTCCGAATATACAAATTACATTAATCGGAGATGAAGAAAAAATTCAACCGTTTCTTCATGATCATGCTTCGATCGATGTGATTCATACCGAGCAAGTGATTACGAGTGAAGATGAACCCGTTAGAGCGGTACGTAGAAAAAAACAATCCTCCATGGTATTAGCAGCAAATGAAGTGAAAGAAAAGCGAGCGGATGCTTGTATATCAGCAGGAAATACCGGGGCGTGGATGAGTACAGGTTTATTTACGATTGGGCGCATAAATGGCATTGATCGTCCAGCGCTAAGTCCAACACTACCAACTACATCAGGTGATGGTTTTCTTTTATTAGACGTAGGAGCGAATGTGGATGCTAAACCACAACATTTGTTGCAATACGGTGTGATGGGTTCTATTTATATGAACCGAGTGAGAAACGTTGATCAACCGAGAGTTGGATTATTAAATATCGGAACCGAAAGTGGCAAAGGTAGTGAATTAACGAAGAAAGCGTATGAACTGTTAAATGAAGCCCTATTCATTTTGTCGGAAATGTGGAATCAAGAGATTTATTAGAGGGGGTAGCAGATGTTGTTGTTACCGACGGATTTAGTGGTAATATTGCGTTAAAAACAATTGAAGGAACGGCACTGACGTTGTTTTCATTAATGAAAGAGAAGTTTACAGCCAATCCGAAAACCAAACTAGCGGCACTTTTAGCCAAAAATGAATTAAAAGGGTTAAAAGATGAGCTTGATTATTCAGAGTATGGAGGTGCAGGCTTGTTTGGATTACGAGCACCTGTTATTAAAGCACATGGATCATCCAATCAACAAGCGATCTTTAATGCGATTCAGCAAGCTGTACATATGATCGAAGCTAATGTTACAGAGACGATTCAGCAAGAGATAGGAAATTTATCTGTGGAAACAAGGGAGGAGTAACTTTTGAAAAAATTAGCTTTTATTTATCCCGGGCAAGGGTCACAAACCATTGGAATGGGAAAAGAATTGTACGAATCATTTCCACTTGTTCAAGAACTGTTTCAAAAAGCAAACGACCAATTAGGTTATGACTTACAATCAATTATGCTTCAAGGACCTGAAGAAACACTAACAAATACTGAGAATGCACAACCAGCATTGTTGACTGTCAGTACAGCAATTACACAATTATTAGCAGAACAAGGAATCCATCCTTCGATCACGGCCGGTCATAGTTTAGGTGAATATAGTGCTCTTGTTGCTGCAGATGCGATTGATTTTAAAGATGCCATACAACTGGTTCATGAGCGGGGCAAATTAATGGAAAAAGCCTATCCAAAAGGACAAGGATCAATGGCTGCTGTGCTTGGATTAGACCGTAATACCATTGAAGATGAATTAGACCGTATTCAAGAAGCTCATGGTGAAACTGTTGAACTAGCAAACATAAATTGTCCAGGCCAAATTGTGATTTCAGGTACGAAAAGTGGAATTACCGCAAGTATTGATGTGTTAAAAGAAGCAGGAGCGAAACGAGTGATGCCGTTACCAGTTAGTGGTCCATTCCATTCAAGTTTAATGAAACCTGCTGCCGAGGATTTGCGCACGGAAGTTGAGGCGATTGATTGGAACAAGGCGACTGTTCCGGTTTATGCTAATGTAACTGCTGATCAAGTCACACAAGTTGAAGATATCAAAGATTTACTCGTACAACAGTTGTATTCACCAGTTCGTTTTGAGGAGACCATTGAAGGTTTATTGGAACAAGATATCGATGCAATCGTAGAGGTTGGAACTGGAAAGGTATTGACGGGGCTCGTGAAAAAAGTGAAAAGAAGAGCAACAGTTTTCAATGTACAAGATATTGAATCCTTTCAAGCGTTTATTGATTGGGTGAAGGAGGAATAAATATGTTGCAAGACAAAGTAGCATTAGTGACGGGAGCATCCCGTGGCATTGGCCGCGCAATCGCACTTCAAATGGCGAAAAATGGTGCTAGTGTCGCTGTTAATTATGCTGGGAGTGCTGATAAAGCACAAGCAGTAGTTGATGAAATTGAAGAAATCGGTGGAACAGCAATCAAAATACAAGCCAATGTCAGTAATGAAAAAGAAGTAAAAGCGATGGTCAAGCAAACGATTGACACATTTGGACGTCTTGATGTTCTTGTGAATAATGCTGGCATTACGAAAGACAATTTATTAATGAGAATGAGTGAAGAAGATTTTGACGATGTCATCGATACGAACTTAAAAGGTGTATTTGTTTGTACAAAAGCAGTGACACGACAAATGATGAAACAAAAATCGGGTAGAATTATTAATGTTTCTTCCGTTGTAGGAATTAGTGGTAATCCTGGTCAGGCGAATTACGTATCTGCTAAAGCTGGAGTGATTGGTTTAACGAAATCAGCAGCCCAAGAACTTGCAGCGAAAAATATATTAGTGAACGCCGTTGCTCCCGGCTTTATTGCTACAGATATGACGGATGAATTAACTGAAGATCAAAAAGAACAAATTTTGTCATTAATTCCGTTAAAAACCTTAGGTGAGGCAGAAGATGTAGCAAACACAGCTGTATTCTTAGCCTCAAATCAATCAAAATATATCACCGGCCAAACCATTCAAGTGGACGGTGGCATGGTGATGTCATAATGTAAATAAAAACGTGAATATCATCCTTTGAAAGGGGGTGACGGAAGATGGCAGACACATTCGAGCGTGTGAAGAAGATTGTAGTTGATCGTTTAGACGTGGATGAAGATAAAGTGACTATGGAGGCTTCTTTTAAAGATGACCTCGAGGCTGATTCATTAGATGTCGTTGAACTTGTAATGGAATTAGAAGATGAATTTGATATGGAAATCGCTGATGAAGATGCTGAAAAAATCGGTACAGTAGGAGATGCTGTCGATTACATAAACAGTAATCAATAATGGCGATTTTAAGAGAGGGAAGTCAAGGAATGGCTTCCCTTATTTCAACTTGTCATGCTATAATAGGACTAACATTAATACAAAAGATGTAAATGTTTTGATGGTGGGTGATCAGATGTCAGATTTTAATCAATTGCAAGAAAAATTAAATATTTATTTTCATGATGAACAATTGTTGCGTCAAGCGTTTACCCATTCATCGTATGTGAATGAGCATCGGAAAAGTAAGTTTATGGATAATGAACGGCTAGAGTTTTTAGGAGATGCAGTGCTAGAATTAGGTGTTTCTCAATACTTATATCGTGAATACGAAAGTATGGAAGAAGGGGACTTAACGAAATTACGTGCATCGATTGTTTGCGAACCTGCTTTAGTAAACTTTGCGGATGCTTTACAGTTTCGTGAGTATGTCCTATTAGGGAAGGGAGAAGAAATGACTGGTGGTAGAGACCGCCCGGCATTACTTGCTGACGTCTTTGAAGCGTTTATTGGGGCATTATATCTGGATCAAGGATTTGACCAAGTGGTCGCTTTTCTCAAAGCCTATGTGTATCCTAAAATAACAACCGGTGCTTTTTCGCATACGATGGATTATAAAAGTCAATTGCAAGAAACGATTCAACAGTACAAAAATAAAGTCGCTGAATATGCAATTGCTGATGAAAAAGGTCCTGCACACGACAGGGAATTTCGAGCTGTTGTTACCATCAATGGCAAAACAGCTGGCCAAGGAATCGGAAAAACAAAAAAAGAAGCAGAGCAACGTGCCGCAAAGCAAGCTCTTGATGCTCTGTCTCCATAACCCTAACTAAACGATGAAAAATTTTATGAAGGTAAGGCAATGAGAACGAAACATAGCGGGGAACTAAGGTATTTCAGATACGCTTATTTCCCGCTGATGTATGGATTGCCTATTTCATGTAGCCACGTTACACACCTTTTCAATGGCAGTCGATTAGTTTTTGCGGTATTGTCGTAATTCGGCGATAAACGCTTGTGTTTCTGCAACTGTCAATTGTTGTTTCTTTTGTAACAAATCATAGAGCGATTTTAGTTCATCATAATGGGCAAGATCATAATCGTCTGGCTCCATTAAGGATGTGTTGACGACTTGTAAAATCTTTCCCATATCTTTGATGATAAACGCTAAATTCTCTTGACTGCTTTCTTCTAGACTCATAAGTTTTTCACTCCTGCTTTTTTAATGAACTCCATTCTAGCTTCTCATCGTACTATCTTTTATGATAAAATAAATAAGTTGAAATGAAAACATGTATAGCATAATTTATTATACCTTTTTACATAAACAATTATCATCCATAATGAATGAGGCTGAAAGGTTAATAGGGGTTTTTTGTATGTATTTGAAACAGTTAGATACGGTAGGTTTTAAATCATTTGCCGAGCGCGTGAAAGTTGATTTTGTACCTGGTGTTACAGCGGTGGTAGGGCCCAATGGCAGTGGAAAGAGTAATATAACCGATGCGATTCGCTGGGTACTTGGTGAACAATCAGCTAAATCTTTGCGCGGTGCGAAAATGGAAGACATCATATTTCAAGGAAGCGATACTCGAAAACCGTTGAATGTAGCTGAAGTAACACTGACGTTGGATAACAGTGATCAGCAATTACCTGTTGAATATGATGAGGTAAGTGTAACGAGACGAGTGTATCGTTCGGGCGAAAGTGAATTTCTTATGAATAAACAAACATGTCGTTTAAAAGATATAACCGATTTATTTATGGATTCCGGTTTAGGTAGAGAAGCATTTTCTATTATTAGCCAAGGAAAAGTAGAAGAAATTCTAAGTTCGAAATCAGAAGAACGTCGGGTTATATTTGAAGAGGCAGCTGGTGTTTTAAAATATAAAAACCGTAAGAAACAATCTGAATATAAACTAGCAGAGACGCAAGAAAATTTAAATCGTGTAGAAGATATTATTTATGAAATAGAAGGTCAACTTGATCCTTTAGAAGAACAAGCCTCTGTGGCTAAAGAATATTTGGCGCAGAAAGACCGGCTTACACAACACGAAGTGGGTTTATTCGTTAAGGAAATTGAAGACTTTCATCATGAATGGCAAAAAGCTTCTGAAACATTAGCAGCCAAAAAGAAAGAAGCTGAAAATGTACAATTCAATATCGATACGAAGGTTGAAGAACTCGAGTATGAGAAGGATCAAGTACGGCAAATAGATGATGCGATTACTTCTTTGCAGGAATCCTTATTAGTTGTTACCCAGGAATTAGAAACGCGTGAAGGAAATAAAAAAATCTATCATGAACGTTTGCAACATTTTCAAGAAAACAAAGAAAAATTAACCCAAGAATTGCAAACACAAAAAGACAAATATGAAAAGACGAAACAAGCGTTAGAGCAAGAACGACAAACGTTACAACGATATCAAAAGGAACGAAAAGAAAATCAACAAGCGATGAAAGCGATCGATCAACAAATGGAACAAGGGATTTCAGATATTGAAGAAAATATTGAATCCTTAAAAAGTGACTATATTGAACTGTTAAATCAACAGGCAGCGAAAAGAAATGAGAAAGGTTCGATCGAGCAACAACTCGAGCGTATGGAAGGTAAGCGGTCGTGGCAATCATCAAAATGGGAAGGGTTACTCCAAGAAAGACAAGAGCGTGAGCAAAAGGTTCAAACCTTAGAAAAAGAAGTCGCTCAATTATCGGAAGATTGCCAAAAATATGCAACATCACTTCAACAAATCGAACAAAATGTATCAGCTGAAAAACAACTTTATCAAGACATGCAACAGAAATTGTATAAAGGTTATCAAGTGATGGAAAATTTGAAATCGAAAAAAGAATTGTTGCAAGAGTTAAAAGAAGAGTTTCAAGGGTTTTATACGGGTGTCAAAGAAGTGTTAAAAGCCAGAGAGCAACATCAGTTACATGGAATTCATGGTGCGATTCCAGAGTTATTAACGATACAAGATGAGCATATCGAAGCTTTAGAAACAGCATTAGGTGCTCAAGCGCAACACATTGTCGTTGATGATGATCAGTCTGCTCGAAATGCGATCAATTGGCTAAAAACCAATCATAAAGGACGGGCCACTTTTTTACCGATATCATCGATGAATCCACGCTCTGTTCCGCATGGTTTCCAACAAAAATTGGCGGAAAATGAAGCTTTTATTGGTATTGCAGCAGATCTAGTATCATATGATGCGATGTATGAAAATGTCTTTCGATCGATTCTTGGCAATGTGATTGTGGCTCGTTCGTTAAAAGATGCCAACCAGCTCGCTCAAGTGGTTCAACGAAAATACCGAATTGTAACGCTAGACGGCGATGTCGTTAACCCGGGGGGATCGATGTCAGGTGGTGCCAAGAAGAAAAGTAATCAATCATTATTTACAAGAGACCGGGAATTGCAATCGATTGAGGAAAGCTTTCCGATTATGAACGAAGAATTGCAGATTATGAACGCCAGTTGCAGCAACAAAATGAAACGATAGATCAACTGGAAACAGATCAACAAAATGTTCATCATAAACATAAAGAGTTAGAAGAATCCTATCAATCCAAAGCAGATCAATTAAAAGAAACACAACTTTCACTTGATCATTTAAATGAACAGTTATCCATTTATGATCAAGATAAGTTACAACAAGAACAAGATAAAAAGTTATTGTTAGAGCAGCAAGAAGAAATCGATGAGTCACTGACATTACTTCATGAACAATTAGAACAAATTGACCAACAAATTCAATCACTAACAAAAGAACATGAAAATTATGAAGAAAAGGCGACAAAATTAAAAGAAGAACGCCAACAGCTTCAAGTAAAACAAGCTGAATTGAATACACAACTATCGAACCAAGAAGATAAAGTGAAAACAGTGACCGAAAATCTAACTGAAATTGAAGAAGCACATCAAAATGCACAGACACAATTAGATCAGCTTATCCAAATGAAGAATGAAGAGCAAACAGAGGAAGAAATTAATCAACAAATCGAAAAGAAAAAGGAAGAAAAAGAGAGTCAACTGCAAAAAATTAAAGAATATCGAACATCACGAGCAAGTCTGACGGACAAAATGACAAAATTAGAAGAAACGCAGAAGCAGTTAACTCAACAATTACAACATGCAAATGAAGTGATTCAACAATTAGAAATACAAGTCAACAGATTAGACATTGAACTAGAGAATCGATTAAGTGCATTAGAAACAGAATATCAAATGACCTATGAAAAAGCTCGAGTTGAATTTTCGAAGCCAGAAAATGTTGATGAAACTAGAGAAACAGTAAAATTAATTAAAAAGACGATTGATGAACTTGGTACGATTAATTTAGGTGCGATCGATGAATATGATAGGATTAAAGAACGTTTCGATTTCTTATCTAAACAACAGCAAGACTTGGTTGATGCCAAACGGACGCTGTATCAAGTCATTGCAGAAATGGATGCCGAAATGGAAAAGCGATTTGATGAGACATTTTCACAAATCCAACTGGAGTTTAAAGATGTTTTCCAGCAATTGTTTGGTGGTGGACAAGCTGAATTACGATTAACCGATCCTCATCAATTATTAGAAACAGGTGTTGATATTATTGCGCAACCTCCTGGAAAGAAATTGCAACAACTCGGCTTATTATCAGGTGGGGAACGTGCACTTACAGCGATTGCATTATTGTTTTCTATATTACGAGTCCGCCCTGTTCCATTTTGTGTCCTAGATGAAGTCGAAGCTGCTTTAGATGAAGCGAATGTCACTCGATTTAGTCAATATTTAAAGTACTTCAGCAAGCAAACACAATTTATTGTCATTACACATCGTAAAGGTACAATGGAAGAAGCTGACGTATTATATGGTGTGACTATGCAAGAATCTGGTGTATCGCGACTTGTATCCGTGAAATTGGAAGAAACGAAAGAGCTCTTGGAAGCGTAACATGTCAAGGAGGAAACGAGTATGAGTTTTTTTAAGAAGTTGAAAGAAAAATTTCAATCCAATCCGTCTGATGAGAACGTATCAACAAAATATAAAGAAGGTCTTCAAAAAACGCGCAAATCGTTTTCTGAACGTGTGAATGACTTAGTGGCCCGGTATCGAAGCGTAGATGAAGACTTTTTCGAGGATTTAGAAGAAATTTTAATCGCAGCTGACGTCGGTGTATCGACGGTGATGGACTTAATCGATGAATTGAAAATGGAAGTGAAACGAAGAAATATTAAAGATACGAATGAAGTCAAACAAGTGATTTCAGAAAAACTGGTTGAGATTTATCATGGTGAGGAAGATGAAGAAGTTGCAGAACTAAATCTGCAAGAAGACGACGTTACAGTTGTCTTGTTTGTTGGCGTGAATGGTGTCGGTAAAACGACAACGATTGGGAAACTCGCTCATCAATTACAGGAAGATGGGAAGAAAGTATTGTTAGCTGCAGGTGATACGTTTCGCGCTGGTGCGATTGAACAATTGAATGAATGGGGCAATCGTGTGGGTGTCGATACGATTAAACATAGTGAAGGTAGTGACCCTTCTGCAGTCATATATGACGGAATTCAAGCTGCTCGTTCAAGAAAAGCGGATGTATTATTATGCGACACCGCAGGACGCTTGCAAAATAAGGTGAATTTGATGAATGAACTATCGAAAGTGAAACGTGTCATTGAACGTGAAGTGCCAAATGGACCGCATGAAGTATTGCTCGTATTAGATGCAACAACAGGTCAAAATGCATTAAGTCAGGCAAAAACATTTGCCGATGCAACAGATGTCAGTGGTATTGCTTTAACAAAGTTAGACGGTACAGCTAAAGGCGGGATCGTTTTAGCCATTCGAAATGAACTAGGCATTCCTGTGAAATATGTTGGTCTTGGTGAACGAGTGGAAGATTTACAAACGTTTGACCCGCAAGCATTTGTTTATGGACTGTTTGCTGATATGATGGATGAAGAATAAAAGATTCGAAGTAGGCTACGGTTATCGTAGGAAGATGTAGGCGAGGTGTCTGAAATGTTAGAGAAAACGACGAGAATAAATTTTCTATATGATTTCTATCAGTCATTACTAACGCCTAAACAGCGAAGTTATATGGAAATGTATTTTATTGAAGATTTTTCGCTAGGAGAAATTTCTGAAACAAAACAGGTTTCACGACAAGCGATTTATGATAATATACGACGTACGGAAGAAATGTTAGAAGAGTATGAGGATAAATTAATGTTGTACCAAAATTTTTTGGAACGGCAGAAGTTAATTCAAGATTTAGAGATAGAATTACAAGAACAACCGAATCCATCCATTCGTACCATTGTGGAACGATTAAAAGAATTAGAATAGGAGGCGAGTATCATGGCATTTGAAGGCTTAGCCGACCGCCTACAAAATACGATACAAAAAATAAAAGGTAAAGGAAAAGTCACTGAGCAAGATGTGAAAGAAATGACGAGAGAAGTTCGACTCGCGCTGTTAGAGGCCGATGTGAACTTCAAAGTAGTAAAAGACTTTATTAAGAAAGTGAAAGAACGCGCAGTAGGGCAAGAAGTGATGGAAAGTCTTACTCCTGGTCAGCAAGTGATTAAAGTCGTGAAGGAAGAACTTACCTCTCTTATGGGAGAAGATGAAAGTAAAATTGCTGTAGCTGATAAACCACCAACTGTCATCATGATGGTTGGACTTCAAGGTGCAGGAAAAACCACCACGACCGGGAAACTAGCGAACCTTCTACGTAAGAAATATAACCGTAATCCTTTATTAGTTGCAGCAGATGTGTACCGACCAGCTGCGGTTGACCAATTGGAAACGCTAGGAAAACAATTAGACATTCCAGTTCACCAAGAAGGAACACAAGCAAATCCTGTTGATATTGCGAATCGTGCAATGGAAAAGGCGAAAGAAGAGCACTTAGATTATGTGATCGTCGATACGGCAGGGCGCCTGCATGTTGATGAGGATTTAATGAATGAACTCTCACAAATTAAAGAAAATGTCCAACCCGATGAGACGTTTTTAGTTGTGGATTCAATGACAGGTCAAGACGCTGTGAACGTGGCAGAAAGCTTTAACGACCAGTTAGATATTAGCGGTGTGATTCTAACGAAGCTCGATGGAGATACACGCGGTGGCGCGGCATTATCGATTAAAGCGGTCACCGAAAAACCGATCAAATTTGCGGGTATGGGTGAAAAGCTTGACGAACTGGAAGTGTTTCACCCAGAGCGGATGGCTTCACGTATTTTAGGAATGGGTGATGTCCTTTCCTTAATTGAAAAAGCAGAAGAAAATGTGGATGAAAAACGTGCGAAAGAATTAGAACAAAAGATGCGTTCAGCTTCGTTTACATTTGATGATTTCCTTGAACAGATGGGCCAAGTGCGAAATATGGATCATTGGAAGACTTAATTGGCATGATTCCTGGTGCGAATAAAATGAAAGGCTTAAAAAATGCTAATTTTGACGAGAAACAATTAACCCATGTCGAAGCGATTATTCAATCAATGACAGCCCAAGAAAGACAAGATCCTAGTATTATAAATGCGGGTCGCCGCAAAAGGATTGCGAAAGGTTCAGGTCGAACGGTTTCTGAAGTCAACCGACTACTAAAACAATTTGAAGAAATGAAAAAAATGATGAAACAAATGTCCAATATGCAACAAGGGAAAAAAGGAAAGAAAGGGAAGAAGATGAAAGGCATGAACTTCCCATTTATGTAGAGTTTTAAAAAAATTTAGTGTGTAAGGTAAAAATCCTTTACAGACATTTTTTCTTCTGTTACAATTCTATTTTGTATGAGAGATTAAATGGAGGTGTAACATATGGCAGTAAAAATTCGCCTAAGAAGAATGGGTTCAAAAAGAAATCCTTTCTATCGTATAGTTGTTGCTGATTCTCGTTCACCACGTGATGGACGTATTATTGAACAAATTGGCACATATAACCCGGTGGTTAACCCGGTTGAAGTCAAATTAGATGAAGACAAAGCACTTGATTGGATGCAAAAAGGTGCAAAGCCAAGCGATACGGTACGTAACCTATTCTCAACAGAAGGCATCATGAAGAAATTTCACGAATCTAAAAATCAATAAAAGTAGTGTGATCACATGAAAGCCTTAATTGAAACAATGATAGAACCATTAGTCGATCATCCGGAAGCAATCAAGATATCAGAAAAGGAAGAGATGAATAAGATTGTTTATCATCTGCAAGTACATGAAGATGATGTCGGTAAAGTGATCGGAAAAAATGGACGTATTGCCAAGTCGATTCGTACAGTAGTCTACGCTGCTGGTATGAAATCTGATAAAAAAATCTATCTTGATATTATGTAACAGAGGGAGGGGAATACCTCCCTCTTCTTTTCTGAGTGATGACACAGCTTTATCTTTGATTAAAAATTTGCTATTCTTTAATGGAGTCCATTCAAATATCGTAAAAGATGAGAAAGGATGAGATCAATGAAAGTCATCCGTAAAGTTGCGATTAAGCAAGAAGTGACAGAGAATAGTAAAGAGAAGTTAAAAAAAGATTATGAATGGAAGATCTTTCAGTACGAACAAGAATGTGAACAGCTCGTCTTTGAACAGAAAAAGCTTGAGCAACAACAAACTGTCCAGAAAAAAGAAGATATTGCTGCGAGATTTAAAAAAGAAATCGATAGCCGAAAAGACCATATAAATTGGTATAAATATAAATTAGAACAACTTGATCTCTTACCGATCGGAAATCAGATTCACGATGGTGAAATCGATGCAATCGTAGAAGTCGAAGAAGGTATGAATTGGGAAGAAATGCAAAAGAATGCCTCGATTGTTATACGGGACGGGATTGTTGTCAACATTACAGAGTAAGGTGATCATCAAATGAGTGAAGAATTCCTTAATGTCGGTAAAATCACGAATACACATGGAATAAAAGGTGAAGTCAAAGTCATTCGGATTACGGATTTCGATGAACGGTTTGAACCAGGAGCAAAACTTTGGCTCGGTGAAGAAAAACAATCAGAATATGTTCCAGTTACAGTCGCTCATCATCGTTTACATAAACAATTCGATCTTTTACAATTTAAAGAATTTCGAACGATTAATGAAGTTGAACCATTTAAAGGGGCAATGATTAAGGTGAATAAAGATGAATTGCCTTCTTTAGCAGAAAATGAGTTTTATTACTATCAGATTATTGGTTGTTCTGTCTACACGCTTGATAACAATTACGTAGGAGAAATTAAAGAAATTCTTTCACCTGGAGCGAATGACGTTTGGGTTGTCACAGATCAAGAGAATGAATATTATATCCCATATATTGCAGACATCGTAAAAAAAATTGATGTTACACAACAATTGATTTGGATCGAACCAATGGAAGGACTTTTTGACTAATGCATATTGATATATTAACTTTATTTCCAGAGATGTTTGATGGTGTGTTTCAATCATCAATGATGAAACGCGCTTATGAAGCAAATGTTTTCGATTATCGTTATGTGAACTTCCGTGATTATACAGATGACAAACATCATAAAGTTGATGACTATCCATACGGTGGTGGCGCGGGAATGGTATTAAAGCCACAACCGATTTTTGATGCAGTAGATGCTGTAAAACAAAGCACCGATCATCCGCCACGCGTGATTTTAATGTGTCCACAAGGTGAATCTTATCACCAACAAAAAGCGGAAGAATTGGCGCAAGAAGACCATTTAATTTTTATTTGTGGTCATTATGAAGGTTATGATGAGCGGATTCGCAACCATTTGGTGACTGACGAAATCTCGATAGGTGATTATGTGTTAACCAGTGGTGAAATCGGTGCTATGACGGTCATTGACAGTGTCGTTCGGTTGCTTCCTGGCGCGCTCGGTAATGATCAGTCAGCGAAACAAGACTCATTTTCTTCAGGACTACTAGAACACCCGCATTATACGCGGCCGGCAAATTTTCGAGGGCTAACGGTACCAGAGGAATTATTGTCTGGAAATCATGCATTAATTGAAAAGTGGCGTCGCAAAGAATCATTGAAACGAACGTTTTTTCGACGCAGGGATCTGTTGGAAGAGATTGAATTGTCTGAAGAAGAGAAAAAGTGGATGGAAGAGTGGAATCATTTGAAGTTTTAGTTGATCTCATGAATATAATATGTTATATTCATAGCTGTGCTTAAGTCGATACTTAAGTTTGAAAAACGATGTTCCGCTGTCTAAGGTTAGGCAAGAGCATTAGTTTGGAAGGGGTGTAAAAGATGCAAAACATTATTGAAGAAGTAACAAAAGATCAGTTACGTACGGACTTACCAGATTTCCGTGCAGGTGATACGGTAAAAGTTCACGTGAAAGTTGTTGAGGGAAACCGTGAACGTATTCAGGTATTCCAAGGTATTGTCATTAAGCGTCAAAATGGCGGTATTAGTGAAACTTTTACAGTACGTAAAGTATCTTATGGTATAGGGATTGAACGTACATTCCCTGTTCATTCACCACGAATTGATAAAATTGAAGTTGCCCGTCGTGGTCGTGTTCGTCGTGCGAAGCTTTATTATCTACGTAATCTTGTTGGAAAAGCAGCACGTATTAAAGAACTTCGTTAATTATGATTGGAATCGTGAAAGGAGCTTGCATTGTCAGGCTCCTTTTTCTACTACATAGAAATGACCAGCAAATGTGAGAAGGGGATTCCTACATGTCTAGCAAAAAAGTTGATTGGAAGGAATGGATACGAACGATCATCATTACCGTTGCAGTTTTTTTATTATTGCGAATATTTATTGTTATGCCGATAGTTGTCGAGGGACCATCCATGGAACCAACGTTGCAAAACAGTGATCGTTTAATCGTCGAAAAGGTCAGTAAGCATTTTACTGATATTCAGCGATTTGATGTCATTGTATTTCATGCAACTTCAACACGTGACTATATCAAACGAGTCATTGGCCTTCCTGGTGAGACGATTGCGTATCGAAATGATAAGTTGTATGTAAATGATGAATTTGTGGAAGAGCCTTTTTTAGCAGAAGCGAAACAACATTTAGCAGAAGAGGAATCATACACAACGGACTTTACCTTAGCAGAAGATGTCCCAGGGAATTATGAAACGATTCCAGAAGGATATGTGTTTGTGTTAGGTGATAACCGACCAGATTCGACCGATAGTAGACGTTTAGGACTAATCCCTATCGAGCAAGTGGTAGGTCAAGCATTATTTACTTATTGGCCCATCAATAGTTGGCAGTGGATAGAATAATCAGCAATGAGTGAGGTGGAAGCATGACGATTCAATGGTTTCCTGGACATATGGCCAAAGCAAAACGTGAAGTTGAGGAAAAATTAAAAGTCGTCGATTTTGTGATCGAATTAGTGGATGCTAGGGCTCCGCTTGCTTCACAAAACCCGATGCTACAACACACGTTACAAAATAAAGATAAATTGATTGTGTTAATGAAAAAAGACCTTGCCGATGAAGCAGTCACCGAACAATGGCTAGAGCAGTTAACGAACGATCAACACAATGCGATCACGGTAGATGTGAATCAAAAGCAAGATATTCAACACGTGATTCAAGCAGCTAAAACATTAGCAAATAAATCTTTGGAAAAATGGAAGCGAAAAGGATTGAGACCACGACCTGCCCGAGCAATGATTATCGGTATCCCTAATGTAGGGAAATCAACGTTTATTAATCGATTGGCGCATAAAAAAATTGCGAGTACAGGCGACCGACCAGGTATCACCAAAAAACAAGCATGGATTAAGGTAAAAAAAGAATTCGAATTGCTTGATACACCTGGCATTTTATGGCCGAAGTTTGAGGAAGAAATTGTGGGGTATCGATTAGCTGCAATAGGTACGATTAAAGACCAACTGTTACCGACCGAAGACGTTGCGGCATTTATTCTTCAATATATGAAAGACCATTATCCGAACCAATTGTCCGAACGCTATCAACTAAATGATCCATCAATTGACGTCGATTCATTATTTCAACATATAGGAACGAAACGGGGATGTTTAGAAGCTGGAGGAAATGTAAACGAAGAAAAAGTTGCCGATATTATATTACAAGATCTGCGGACAGGTAAGTTGGGTTCAATTAGTTTAGAACAACCCGACTATCAAATTGAAGAAGAATGATGACGTACATTATGGAACGACTCAACAGCCAAACAATGAATAGAGCCGTCGGTATACCCGAATTTTATCATGATGTAATAAGATAAAGTTCGGGTTTTATTTGAGTTTGTACTACCTTGGTCTCAACCACTTTATTTTCTATAAAAATATCCGATAATATATAAAATGAGGGATGCATCGTGAATGTGGATGGGAGTATTCAAGAACTAAAAGCCTATGTTGAAACTCATTCCTTAACAGAAGATGAAAAAGACTTGTTAAAGAATGATCATCGCAAAGGCGTTCAGCGATTATATCAGCAGTATTTGAAAAAAGAACAGAAAGAACAACAAATGATCGAACGTTTTCATGCTATGCGAACAATGGAAATGGAACTATGGCGCTCAGGTAAGCAATATGTGGTTGGCGTTGATGAAGTAGGAAGAGGTCCTTTAGCTGGGCCGGTAGTAGCTGCTGCTGTTGTTTTGCCGGAAACATTCTATTTGCCATCGATCAATGACTCTAAACAACTGAGTAAAGCCAAAAGAGAACAATTTTATCAATATATTGTTTCATCAGCTATCGATTATCAAGTTAGTTTTGTGTCTCCTACTGAAATAGATACCATCAATATTTATCAAGCAACGAAGAAGGCGATGAAAACAGCCATCCTACAATTGCCAGTACAGCCAACGTACATTCTTACGGATGCCATGGAATTAGAAGGCTTACCATGTCCGAGTGAAGCAATCGTTAAAGGTGATCAAAAAAGCATTTCAATCGCAGCAGCTAGTATAGTAGCTAAGGTGACAAGAGATACATATATGGAAGAATTGCACGCGAAAGTTCCGCAATATCAATTTGCTAAAAACAGCGGGTATGGAACGAAAGAACATATGGATGCGATTGAACAATATGGGATTTCGTCCTATCATCGCCAATCTTTTTTGCGAAAGAAAAACGCGTAAGGATGTATGCCCCGTCTTATGAGAAGGAGGCTCAAATATGGTGGAAATGAATGCATTTCGTAGTATGTTAAGCTCATCGGTTCAAAAATCAGGTCAAACACAACCATTACGTCCTGGACAAATGCTCATGGGCAATATATTAGAATTGTATCCGAATCAAAAAGCAGCTATTCAATTGGGCGGTAAACAAGTAGTGGCGCAATTAGAAACGGCTTTAACGGCAAGGAAACAATATTTATTTCAAGTGTCCTCAGTTGGCGATGTGATCCGTTTACGGAAAATTACTGATGCACCACAGCAAAGTGAACAAGGCCTAGATCGTCTATTGCAACAATTAGGGGTGTCCACTAATCGTCAGACAAAAGCCTTTTTTCAACAAATGCTCACTCAAGGTGTACCGTTTACGAGGGAGAGTGGTCAGCAAATTGCTTCATTACTCGCTACGTTTGGTAATGACTCATCCTCTCAACAATTATTATTATCCATGATCAATCGCCGCTTGCCATTAACCGATCAAGTGTTTCAAAGCTTGCAACAATATCAAACGAGCAGTATAACAGAGCAGATGTCTTCGCTACAAAACATGATTCAATCTTCATCGGACAGTACAGGGGATATGCGACAAAGCTTGCAACGACAATTGCAATTTTTCACAAATCAGCAGTCAACAAATCAAATATCTCAACCATTGCAAACAATGATACAACAGCAAGGACAAGCGATATTTTCCTTGTTGCAACGTATGGGTGGGTTGCCAAGCGATATGACATTGAATCATTTCCAACAGCAAATCAATCAATCATTAAGCGCGACGAGTCACAATGTAAACCAGGCAAATCTATCATTATCTGCCATTCAATCTCGCTTGCAATCGGCTTTACAGACGCAAGTATCATTACAGCCATCAGATCATCAAGTATTACAACGAGTCACACAACAACTCTCACAAATCAGTGACAATCCATCTCAATCGATTGTCACGAATGTAAAGTCGATGATGGAATCACAAGGATTGTATGCAAAAATTCAACCCGCTCTCACATCAAGTGAATCACTTTCGTTACAAAGCTGGAGGCAAAGCGGACAACCATCGATTCAACAAACGCAATCGGTGGAACATCTATTGAATCGCGTACAAACGCAACAATTACCACAAGGGGATCAACAATTAGCGAGAGAATTGTTGTTACATTTGAGTCGTATGAGAGTAACAGAATCATTACCTGTGAAAGACGAATTTGTTCATTTGATGAAGCAATTTGTGCAAACAAGTGGTATTCAAGATGAAGCGCAAATGATGCAACAAAATAAAGATCAAAATTTTTCAATCAAACAAATGTTGATGTTACTCAATCAGCAAGGTCAAGAAGGGGCAGTGAGTGAAAGAGCAACACGTTTGTTGCAGTCATTAACTGGCATGCAGCTGCATATGGCCAATCAAGACGTAAATTTGTCACAAGTAGCGCTACAAATTCCTGCTGAACGGTTTGGCTTAGCAAAAGATATTCAATTGCAGCTAGAAGGAAAGCCGAAAGAAACAGGTGGTAGTGAAATTGATCCGGATTTTTGTCGCATTTTATTTCATTTAGATTTAGAGAGAATGGGAGAAACGATGATGGCTGTGTCGATTCAAAAACGAATGATACGTCTAACCGTCTATAATGATCAAAAAGAAACAAAAGCTTTATTATCGAGCTTTGAACCGTTGCTTCGCAATAAATTGGAGCTATTAGGTTATCAACTTTCTTCTGTTCATTGGAAGGAAATGACCGGGTCAGAGCATACTTTTACGACGTCACAACCATCACCTATGAACCAATACACTCAGGAAAGGATTGACTTTCGCGTATGACGAACGATCAATTTTATCGAAAAAAAGCAGCTGCCTTACATTATGATCAATCATATGATCAAGCACCAAAAGTAACAGCAGCAGGAAAAGGATACATGGCTGAATCGATTATCGAAGAAGCGAAACAAAGTAATGTGCCGATCCATGAAGATCCATCTTTGGTATCCATTTTGTCTGAATTAAATATCAATGAGACAATCCCCGAAGAATTATATCAAGTTGTTGCCGAAGTATTTGCCTATATCTATCAAGTCGATCAATCCGTAAAAAAAGACCATTCGACGACATCACATGAATCATAATACAAAATGGTAGTTAAATGATACGATTTTCATATGTTTATAGTCTTTTGTGGACAATGAACAGTAGTTTTTTATACAATATAGTTGCAGTGATTAATTGATGGGAGGATGAAAGATGAATATTCACGAGTATCAGAGTAAAGAGATTTTACGCGAATACGGTGTTGCTGTTCCGAATGGGAAAGTAGCTTATTCGGTCGATGAAGCGCTTGAGAAGGCCGACGAGCTTCAGACAGATGTAGCCGTTGTCAAAGCACAAATCCATGCTGGTGGTAGAGGAAAAGCAGGTGGTGTAAAGGTTGCCAAAAATCATGATGAAGTTCGTACATATGCGGATGAAATTTTAGGCAAAACGCTCGTTACACACCAAACAGGTCCTGAAGGCAAAGAAGTTAAGCGATTACTTATTGAAGAAGGCTGTGACATAAAGCAAGAATACTATATTGGTTTAGTCATGGATCGACAGACATCTCGTATTACGATGATGGCCTCAGAAGAAGGCGGGACAGAGATAGAGGAAGTGGCTGCAAAAACACCAGAGAAAATTTTTAAAGAAGAAATTGATCCAGTCACTGGACTTTTACCATATCAAGCACGTCGACTTGCATTTCATATTAATATCCCGGATGAATATTTATCGAAAGCGGTTAAATTTATGATGGGCTTATATCAAGTCTTTGTTGACAAAGATTGTTCAGTTGCTGAAATCAATCCACTTGTCACAACTGGTGATGGCGAAGTTTTAGCGTTGGATGCTAAATTAAACTTTGATGATAATGCTTTATTCCGTCAGAAAGATATTATGAATTACCGTGATCTTGATGAAGAAGATGACAAGGAAATTGAAGCATCGAAATATGATCTAAGTTATGTGGCATTAGATGGAAATATAGGTTGTATGGTGAATGGGGCAGGACTGGCGATGTCCACCATGGATATTATTAAATATTATCATGGCGAACCAGCAAACTTTTTAGACGTTGGTGGTGGTGCATCAACGGAGAAAGTGACCGCAGCCTTTAAAATTATTCTATCGGATGAAAATGTAAAAGGTATATTTGTAAATATATTTGGTGGCATTATGAAATGCGATGTCATTGCAGAAGGGGTAGTTGCTGCAACGAAAGAAGTTGGATTAGATATACCTCTTGTTGTTCGTTTAGAGGGAACGAATGTTAAACGTGGCAAAGAGATTCTTGCTGATTCTGGTTTGAATATTACACCAGCGGAATCAATGGCAGATGGTGCAGAGAAAATCGTTTCATTCGTGCAATAAGAAGAATTATCGCTTAAAGCTATAAAAAGGAGGATCAAGTCATGAGCGTATTTATTGATAAAAATACAAAAGTGCTTGTTCAAGGGATTACTGGTTCAACAGCGCTTTTTCATACAAAACAAATGCTGGATTATGGGACGAATATTGTAGCAGGAGTCACACCAAAAAAAGGTGGAACGGAAGCAGAAGGCGTTCCTGTTTTTAATACGGTTGAGGAAGCGGTTCAACAGACTGGTGCCAACGCTTCGGTCATTTATGTACCTGCTCCATTTGCAGCTGATGCGATTATTGAAGCAGTTGATGCGGAAATGGATCTCGTCATTTGTATTACAGAACACATTCCCGTTATGGACATGGTAAAAGTAAAACGATATATGGAAGGGAAGAAGACACGCTTAGTTGGACCAAATTGCCCCGGTGTGATTACGCCAGATGAATGTAAAATTGGTATTATGCCAGGCTACATTCACAAAAAAGGACATATCGGTGTTGTTTCCCGTTCTGGTACGTTAACTTATGAAGCTGTGCACCAATTATCAGAAAATGGATTTGGTCAATCGACTGCAGTTGGCATTGGCGGTGACCCTGTAAATGGGACCGATTTTATTGACGTATTAAAAGCATTTAATGAAGACGAGGAAACAGAGGCCGTCATGATGATTGGTGAAATTGGTGGAACAGCTGAAGAAGAAGCTGCCGAATGGGTGAAAGAGAATATGACCAAACCAGTCGTTGGATTTATCGGTGGCGCAACAGCACCACCAGGAAAACGTATGGGGCATGCTGGTGCGATTATTTCCGGTGGTAAAGGCACAGCTGATGAAAAAATTCAAACGATGAATAGCTGTGGGATTCAAGTAGCAGAAACCCCGGCTGTCATGGGTGAAACGATGATTAATGTGTTAAAAGAAAATGGTTTATATGAAAAAGCTAAAATAAACTAAGTAACGACAAGAGAGGCTGAGACTAAACGCAAACATGTAACGACGACGGTTTCGATGGATGGTCTCAGCTTCTTCTGTTTCTTTATAATCAAGGAGTGAAGATATGCTTGAACAACAAAATTGGCGATTGATGCATTTACATCGCATAAAGGGAATGACTCGCCCTTTGCTTCGAAAAGTGCTTAATGAGGATGCATCTCTCTCTTCGATCTATCAGTGGACGTCAACACAATGGAAGGAAACATTTCATATCGATAAGGAACGAGCCCATTTCATCGCGCAACAATTGCAACGCGTTGACATCAAGAAAAAGATTGTTCATGAAAGAAACAACGATCACATTCTCACCATCTATGACCCCGATTTTCCTCAGGCATTACGTACCATTCCAGATCCACCCCTAGTCCTTTATCTTCTTGGTCATAAACAGTTACTTTCTCAAATGCCAAACATAAGTGTCATTGGTACACGATATCCATCGAATCAAGCGGAAACGGTGATGCGTTATTTATTACGACCTATTCTTTTGAAAAATTGGACAATCATTAGCGGAATGGCACTCGGCATTGATGGATTAGCTCATCAATTGGCGATCGAATATCAGACATCAACGATTGCCGTATTAGGCTGTGGTTTTTCACATATTTATCCGAAAAAACATCAAGCATTATTCGATCAATTAAAACAGCACCATCTCATCATTTCAGAATACCCTCCAGAAACCCCACCTAAGAAATATCATTTTCCTGAACGGAATCGAATTATTAGTGGACTTAGTTTTGCGACAGTTGTGGTAGAAGCGAAGCGTCGTAGTGGAAGTTTAATTACGGTTGATCAAGCATTAGAACAAGGTCGAGAAGTTTATGCCGTCCCAGGATCTGTTTTACATGAAACGAGTGAAGGATGTCATCAATTAATTCAAGACGGTGCCAAGCTGGTCTTTCAATCCCAAGATATTCTAGAGGATTGGGAGCACCATCGATCTCTTTGGGAGAAAGAATCGAAATAATTTGGTACCATCCAATGATTCTCAAAAAAATATTTTGATATGTTTGACAAATGATAGGAAAGTATTTAATAATGAGGAAGATTATCGTAACATGAATGAATAAAATAAAAAATATAGTGAAATGAATGCCTCTTGGGAGGGTATGAGAGTTTATGGCAGAATATCTCGTTATCGTGGAATCGCCAGCAAAGGCGAAAACAATTGAAAGATATTTAGGAAAGAAATATAAAGTAAAAGCTTCGATGGGGCATGTTCGTGATCTACCGAAAAGTCAAACCGGGGTAGATGTCGAGCAAAATTATCAGCCCAAATATATTACCATTCGAGGAAAAGGACCAGTTTTAAAGGAATTAAAGACAGCTGCGAAAAAGGCAGATAAAGTGTTTCTTGCGGCTGACCCTGACCGTGAAGGTGAAGCGATTGCTTGGCATTTAGCGTATAGTTTAGGCATTGATGTTCAGTCCGAATGCCGTGTTGTATTCAATGAAATTACCAAAGATGCAGTGAAAGAATCATTTAAGCATCCTCGAACGATTGATATGAATCTCGTTGATTCACAGCAAGCTAGAAGAATCCTCGATCGATTAGTTGGTTATAATATTAGCCCATTATTATGGAAGAAAGTTAAAAAAGGATTGAGCGCAGGACGTGTTCAATCCGTAGCAGTGAAAATGATTATTGACCGTGAAAATGAGATTAAACAATTTAAACCAGAAGAATATTGGAGTATTGAATCAATATTTGAAAAAGATCAATCAACGTTCGAAGGGTCATTTTATGGTTATGATGGTAAAAAACAACCACTTAACAATCGTGAGGATGTTGATCATGTGTTAGATCGCTTGGATGGGAATCAATTTTTAGTCGAAAAAATAAAAAAACTGAACGGAAACGAAACCCATCTCCTGCATTTACCACATCATCTCTCCAACAAGAAGCGGCAAGAAAATTGAATTTTCGGGCTCGAAAAACGATGATGGTTGCGCAACAACTATATGAAGGTATTGATTTAGGGAAAAAAGAAGGTGGCATTACCGGGCTCATCACATATATGCGTACAGATTCTACCCGCATTTCAAATACTGCCAAGAATCAAGCGAAAGACTATATTGAATCACAATATGGTAAGGAATATATCGGAAAGCAAAAAAGTCAAAAGACGCAAGAGGGAGCACAAGATGCACACGAAGCCATTCGACCAACTGGTGCTCATCGCTCACCACAATCATTAAAATCCGTATTATCACGTGATCAGTACCGGTTATATAAATTAATTTGGGAACGTTTCATTGCCAGTCAAATGGCCCCAGCGATTATGGATACGATCACTGCACACTTAACCAACCAAGGTGTTGAATTTCGTGCATCAGGATCAAAAATTAAATTTAAAGGGTTTATGAAAGTTTATATTGAAAGCAGTGACGATCAGAAGAAGAATGAAAACAAATGGTTACCAGATTTAGAAGAAGGTACGTATGTTAAAGCGCAAAAGATGGAACCGAATCAACACTTTACACAGCCACCGCCACGGTATACAGAGGCAAGGCTCGTACGTACATTAGAAGAGAAAGGAATTGGTAGACCTTCTACGTATGCCCCGACATTGGATACGATTCAACGCCGAGGGTACGTGACATTAGATAATCGTCGATTTGTGCCGACGGAATTGGGTGAAATTGTTATTGGTTTATTAGAAGAGTTTTTCCCAGAAATTATCGACGTCACATTTACGGTCAATATGGAGGATGATTTGGACGCAATTGAAGAAGGAAAATCACAGTGGCTCCAAGTCATTGACTCTTTCTATCAAGGGTTTGAACAGCGTCTTAAAAAAGCGGAAGAAGAAATGGAAAAAGTGGAAATCCGCGATGAACCAGCTGGCATTAATTGTGAGAAATGCGGTCACGAAATGGTTTATAAAATGGGACGCTATGGTAAATTTTTAGCATGCTCCAATTTCCCTGATTGTCGGAATACAAAGCCCATTTTAAAAGAGATCGGTGTAAAATGCCCGCGATGTAAAGATGGTAACATTGTTGAGCGTAAAACGAAAAAACGTCGAACCTTTTATGGGTGTGACAACTATCCAAATTGTGAATTTATTTCATGGGATAAACCAGTAGCTCGTAACTGTCCAAAGTGTGAATCGATCTTAGTAGAGAAAAAGAAGAAGAAATCGGTTCAAGTACAATGTATCGAATGCGATTATAAAGAAGAGCCTCAAGGATAACGCTAATGTAGAGTTTGCTATGATTACGATAGCAAACTCTTTTTTCTTTTAGGAATACATACTGAAATGATATGATACCTTTGTAGTTGTTTAGGAATCCTTGCTATTGGGAAAATGTATAGTATTCCGAATATTTTGACAATTTAGCGAAATGAATTGTCTTTTATAGGAAACTGTGATAAGATTTTATCGCCAAACGAGGTGAGATCATTGAGCGTTTTTACAACATATTGGATATCTTTTAAGGGATATTTACAAGTTGAAAAACAAGCATCCTCACATACCATTCATGCTTACTATAAAGATATCGATGACTTTTTTCAGTTTTTAACAGCTGAACAACTTCATGACATTCATATTCAACACACGAATGTTCGTAACTATTTAACGACACTGTATGAAAAAGGATTGTCACGTCGATCGGTTGCTCGGCATATATCGAGCTTAAGAAGTTTTTATCATTTCTTAGTGAGAGAGAATGTAGTGAGTGATAATCCTTTTACGAGTATTCATTTGCCGAAAGCCCTACATCCGATTCCGGAATTTTTTTATGCGGAAGAATTAGAGAAGTTATTTGAAGTCCATGATCGAAGTACTGCCATTGGACAGCGAAATCAAGCGTTGATTGAAATCGTGTATGCAACAGGGATGCGTGTGAGTGAATGTGTACATCTACATATAACAGATATTGATTTTTCATTACAAACCGTTCGTGTGATGGGAAAAGGGAATAAGGAGCGGTATATCCCATTTGGGCGTCTGGCAAAAGATGCACTGCATCAGTATATCGAGGATGGACGCTCCACATTAATGAAAAAAGCGAAGCAACATACTGATATTGTGTTCTTAAATGCAAGAGGAACTCCCTTGACGGATCGAGGCGTGCGTTACGTGTTAGAAAAAGTAGTAAAAGATGCGGCGTTGACATTAAAAATTCACCCACATAAACTACGCCATTCATTTGCCACTCATTTATTAGATAATGGCGCTGATTTACGTACCGTTCAAGAATTATTAGGTCATAAAAATATATCGACAACACAAATTTATACACATGTGTCAAAAGAACGATTGCATCATGTTTATCAATCAGCACACCCAAGAGCCAAACAATAACGTATACAAAGGAGTGTATCGAAATGGAGCAATTTCATGCAACAACGATCTTTGCAATTAAACATAATGGAAGTGCTGCTATGTGCGGTGACGGACAAGTCACTTTAGGCAATCAAGTGGTTATGAAGCATTCGGCTAAAAAAGTTCGCAAGTTATATCACGGTAAAGTGTTAGCCGGTTTTGCTGGTTCAGTTGCGGATGCATTTACGCTATATGAAAAATTCGAAGCCAACCTTGAAACGTATGATGGCAATTTGTCTCGGTCGGCAGTTGAGCTAGCCAAAGAATGGCGTAGTGATAAACAATTACGGAAACTAGAAGCGATGTTAATTGTCGTCAATAAAGATTCGTTATTATTAGTATCCGGTACAGGTGAAGTCATCGAACCAGATGATGGGATTTTGGCCATCGGTTCGGGTGGAAATTATGCTTTGAGTGCAGGAAGAGCGTTGAAAGCACATGCACCACAGCTGTCTGCCAAAGAAATTGCAAAAGCGTCGTTAGAGATAGCTGGTGATATTTGCGTGTTTACCAATCAAGAACATGTACTAGAAGTGCTTGATGAATAGAAGGAGGTCGTGAAATGTCAATGGATTTTACCCCAAAACAAATCGTTGCCAAGTTAGATGAATATATCATTGGACAAAAAGAAGCGAAAAAGTCAGTAGCTGTTGCACTCAGGAACCGTTATCGAAGAATGCAATTACCGGAAGAGATGCGAAATGAAATTGTACCGAAAAACATTCTCATGATCGGTCCAACTGGGGTAGGGAAAACAGAAGTCGCAAGGAGAATGGCAAATCTTGTGGGCGCCCCTTTTGTAAAAGTAGAAGCGACAAAATTTACCGAGGTGGGTTATGTAGGTCGTGATGTTGAATCGATGGTTCGTGATCTTGTTGAAACCTCGGCAAGAATGGTAAAGGAAGAAGAAATGGAGAAAGTCCGTGACAAGGCAGAAGAACAGGCCAATCAGCGAATGGTGAAAATTATGGTGCCAGACAAAACGAAAAATAAGCAATCGTCGATGAAAAATCCATTTGAAATGTTTATGCAAAATCAAACGGCTGATCATGATGAAACAGAGACCGATGAGGACCAGCAGAATAAGAAACAGCGTAGAGAGCAAACGAAACGTCTTTTAGAACTAGGAGAGCTTGAAGATAAAGTGATCTCCATCGAAGTGGAAGAGCAGTCTTCTTCAATGTCTGATATGTTTCAAGGTTCTGGTATGGAACAAATGGGGGCAAACTTTCAAGATATGTTGAGTCAGTTTATGCCTAAGAAAAAAAAGCAGAGAAAGCTCCCTGTACGTGAAGCGAGGAAAATTCTAACACAACAAGAAGCGCAAAAGTTAATTGATCAAGATGAAGTCAATCAAAAAGCAATCGAAAGAGTCGAGCAAACAGGGATCATATTTATTGATGAAATGGATAAAGTAGCGGCGAAACAAGAGCAGTCGGCCAATGTTTCTCGTGAAGGTGTGCAGCGAGATATTTTGCCAATCGTTGAAGGATCAACCGTGATGACGAAATATGGTTCAGTAAAAACGGATCATATTCTGTTTATCGCATCTGGTGCTTTTCATATGGCGAAACCTTCAGATCTCATTCCCGAATTACAAGGGCGTTTTCCTATTCGAGTAGAATTTGATAAATTAACGGTAGCTGATTTTGAACGAATTTTACGAGAACCATCGAATGCACTATTAAGACAGTACCAAGCGTTACTAGAAACGGAAGGCATTACGATTAGCTTTACAGAAGAAGCTGTGCGCCGTTTAGCTCATATTGCTCATGAAGTGAATCAAGAAATGGATAATATAGGAGCTAGAAGACTCCATACGATTTTAGAGAAATTGTTAGAAGAGCTGTCGTTTGAAGCATCTGATATTGGTATGGGGAATATCGAAATTACCGAAGCATATGTTGATGAGAAGTTAAAAGAAATCGCAACCAATCAAGACTTAAGTCAATACATTTTATAGATAGGCGGTGATAGTGTGGAATTATTAGAAAAAACACGATCGATTAATGCGTTGTTACAAACGACGAATAAATCAGTAGACTTCTTAGAAATGGCGCAAACTTTACAACAAGTGATCGAGGCTAATGTATTTATTGTGAGTCGGAAAGGGAAGCTGTTGGGCTTTTCGATTAATCAACAGATTGAAAATGAACGTATGAAGCATATGCTTCATGAACGTCAATTTCCTGAAGAATATACGGATCATTTATTTCATATAACGGAAACCACAACCAATATTGATATCGATAGTGAATATACAGCGTTTCCGGTAGAAAATCGTGAATTATTTAAAAATGGATTAACAACTATTGTCCCTATTATTGGCGGTGGTGAACGTTTAGGCACGTTGATATTAAGCAGGCTTGAAACGAACTTTGAACATGATGATCTAGTATTGGCTGAATATGGTGCTACAGTTGTTGGCATCGAAATTTTACATGAGAAAACCGAAGAAATTGAATCAGAAGCACGTAGTAAAGCTGTTGTTCAAATGGCCATCAATTCTCTGTCATATAGTGAATTAGAGGCCATTGAACACATTTTTGAAGAACTGGATGGACAAGAAGGATTATTAGTAGCTAGTAAAATTGCTGACAGAGTAGGTATTACGCGCTCAGTGATTGTCAATGCCCTAAGAAAGCTTGAAAGTGCTGGCGTCATTGAGTCACGTTCATTAGGAATGAAAGGTACTTACATTAAGGTACTAAATGATAAATTTTTGTTTGAATTAAAAAAAGAATCATGAAATAAAAAAATCTATTACCTTCCGAAAGGTAATAGATTTTTTTATTTATTTTTAATTCGACATTTATAGACAAAATGGAACAAACGAAAATGGGAAAAAAGGCTCATTATAAGGAAAATCATCACATACTTTAGTCAGAATATGATGATAAGTCATAGACATCTAGCGCTATTTATTTTACAATGTTCGATATAAGATATGATTTTATGACGGTTTATCCAAAAATGGAGGAGTAAAGATGTCTTTTTTCGGAAATACGATTCAGACGTTAGAGCAGTCTATGGATTATGCAAGTTTAAAAAATCGTACGATCTCAAATAATATTTCGAATGTTGATACACCGAATTACAAAGCAAAGCAAGTACAGTTTCAAGACGTGTTAAACAATGAAATGAATACATCCTTTCAATCAAAGCAAACGAATCCACGTCATTTAGCATTTGGTCAATCAAATGAAAACTCGTTTCGGGTAACGACAGATCAGTCGACACAATACAACCATAACGGGAATAATGTCGATATAGATAAAGAAATGTCTGAATTAGCGAAAAATCAAATTTATTATCAAGCACTGACCAATCGAATAAATGGTAAATTTAATAGTTTACAATCTGTCATTAGAGGAGGAAACTAATCGATGTCAATATTTGGAGCAATGAATACGAGCGCAAGTGGTCTGACCGCTCAACGGTTACGAATGGACACCATATCATCAAATATTGCGAATGCAAATACAACGAGAGCGACAATCAACGAAGATGGTGAATACGAACCATACCGTCGCAAGATGACAGTCTTTCAACCGAAAGATGAAGGCTTTTCCTCCATTTTGCAGCGGGAAACGGCTAGAGGTGAGAGTTCTGGTAGTGGTGTGAGAGTCACAAGTATCGAAGAAGATGATGAGCCGTTTAAACAAGTATATAATCCCAATCATCCAGATGCTGATGAGAATGGCTATGTCGAGATGCCGAATGTCGATCCGTTAAAAGAAAGAGTCGATATGATGAGTGCGACAAGGTCATATGAAGCCAATGTCACAGCAATGAACGCTTCTAAATCCATGCTCATGAAAGCTTTAGAGATTGGCAGATAAATAGTGAACTGGAGGCATACATAAATGAATATTGATTCTATTACACAAATGGCAAATACGAATCCGACCCAACAAAAACAGCAGGATATAACCGTTGGCGAAGCACAACAATCGTTTGCCAACTCATTGAAAAATGCGATTGATCAAGTGAATCAAGCACAGCAAGCATCCAATCAAAAAACAGAAGCTTTGGCAAAAGGTGACATTGATAATTTACATGATGTCATGGTAACAGCACAGAAAGCGAGTATTACGCTACAAACAGGTGTAGAAATTCAAAAGAAAGTCGTTGATGCTTACAACGAAGTCATGCGTATGCAAGTATAATGGAATGGTAAGTATGGAGTTTTTGGGGGCAAAAAATGAAGGAAAAACTAAAGATATACAAGGATAAAATAACTGAATATTACAAGTCGATGGGTAAAGGAAAAAAGATTGGGTTATTTGGTGGCATTGGTTTTATTATCGCTTTGATGATTGTTATCGGCGTTATGGCCAATTCTTCAAATATGGTTCCGTTGTATAGTGATCTATCAGTGCAAGAAATTGGCCAAGTCAAAGAAGAACTTGATGCACGAGGAGTGCCCTACGAAATAGGGTCAGCGGGAACATCCATTCAAGTACCCGATGAATCAGCCGATCAATTACTCGTCGATTTAGCCGCTCAAGGCATACCGGATAGTGGTAATATTGATTATTCATTCTTTGCAGAAAATAGCTCTTGGGGGACAACGGATAACGAGTTTGATGTCATGAAACTTGATGCGATGCAAACCGAACTTTCTAATCTTATCGCGTCGATTGACGGGATTGAAAGTGCGGAAGTCATGATTAATCAACCAGAAGATCCTGTGTTTGTGAGTGATCAAGAGCAGCCATCATCGGCATCAGTTGTACTGCAAACACAACCAGGATATCAGTTTCAGCCAAATCAAATAAGTTCTCTTTATAATTTAGTGGCAAAATCAGTTCCAAATCTATCTACTGATAATATCGCCATTATGAATCAAAATTTTGAGTATTTTGACCAAAATAATCAAAATAATATGGCAAATTCGAATGGAAATACATATAACGAACATCAACAAATCAAAGATGAGATAGAACAAGATGTTGAACAACGCATTCAGCGAATGTTAGGTATGATGATTGGTCGTAATAAAGTAGCGGTTTCAGCGACAGCCGATGTTGACTTTACACAAGAAACAAGAGTCGAAAACCGTGTTGAGCCAGTGAATGAAGAAAATGATACTTTGCCAGTTAGTGTGGAAACCATCACAGAATCCTATACGGGGAACCCACCGATAGAAGGAGAAGCCGGTACCGGTGAAGGAGAAGTTCCGAACTATCCAGCAGGCGAAGAAAATCAGAATGGCGATTACGAAATGGTGAAGGAATCCGTGAATAATGAGTTTGACCGAATCAAGCGAGAAATTGTCGAAAGCCCATATAAAGTTCGTGACTTAGGCATTCAAGTAGCAGTCGATAATACGAGAGAAGCAGAAGATGGTACAGTCGAAGAGTTGACCCAACAAGAGCAACAAAATGTTGAGGATAGCATTGCTTCTATACTCGATTCAGTTATTAGCACATCGATTGATGGAAGCTATGGTGAAGTCAACCCAGCGGATAAAACTTCAATTGTATTTCAACCGTTTAATGGCAATGAAATGCCAACCAATACCGGTGTCACACCAGTTATTCCGATGTGGGCATATATTGTTGGTGGATCACTCCTTGTGATTATCATCGCCTTATTATTTATGTTACGAAGAAGAAGAAAAGATGACACGGTAGAAGAAGTGCAAACGACAGCTGTTCGTACCGAAGAAGAAGAGGAAGTACCACCTATTACACAAAATGACACTTCTGATGAAGCTATGCGCCGAAAACAATTAGAACAATACGCACAAGATAAACCAGAAGAATTTGCCAAATTATTACGTAGTTGGCTAGCTGAGGACTAAAGGAGGTTAATAAATGGCAAAAAAGAGACAACAGCTGACAGGAAAACAGAAAGCAGCAATCTTATTAATCTCTTTAGGACCAGATGTATCAGCACAGGTGTACAAACACCTTACGCCAGAAGAAATCGAAAAGTTAACGTTAGAAATTTCCTCTGTAAAAAAAGTGGAGAATGATCAAAGAGATGAAATTTTAGAACAATTCCATGAAATTGCCATGGCGCAAGACTATATTTCTCAAGGCGGAATTAGCTATGCAAAAACAGTCCTAGAGAAAGCATTAGGTGAGAATAAAGCTGGTGATATCCTCAACCGGCTGACCTCATCATTACAAGTAAAGCCGTTTGATTTCGCTAGAAAAGCTGATCCATCTCAAATTATTAATTTTATTCAAAATGAGCATCCACAAACGATCGCACTTGTTCTATCATACTTGGATTCAGAACAGTCAGCACAGATTCTTTCTGAATTGCCACAAGAATTACAAGCAGACATTGCCAAGCGAATTGCTGTTATGGATTCTACATCACCAGAAATCATCGCTGAAGTGGAACAAATTTTGGAGCGTAAATTGTCTACGACGGTTACGCAAGATTATACACAAACGGGTGGCATTCAGTCTGTTGTCGAAGTATTAAATGATGTGGACCGCAGTACAGAACGGACCATTTTGGATACATTAGAAATTGATGATCCTGAACTCGCTGAAGAAATTAGAAAACGTATGTTTGTATTTGAAGATATTGTGGCTCTTGATAACCGAGCGATTCAGCGTGTGATTCGAGAAGTGGAAAATGAGGATCTACAGATGGCATTAAAAGTAGCGAGTGAAGAAGTACAAGAAATCGTATTTAATAACATGTCAACTAGAATGGCTGACACCTTCAAAGATGAGATGGAATTTATGGGACCTGTTCGTCTACGTGATGTAGAAGAAGCACAATCACGTATCGTTTCTACAATCAGAAGGTTAGAAGAAATTGGTGAAATTGTGATTGCTCGAGGTGGAGGAGATGATATTATTGTCTAACGCTTCCACTCGAAAAATAGCGATTAAACCTATTCAAACGTTGAATATCGAAAAGGAACCAAATCAAAGTCAAGAAGATTTTCAAGATATTCAAGATCAAATAAAAGAAGCGAAACAGCAGTTACGAGATGTCAAACAACAAATCGAAGAACAGAAAAAAGCTGCAAACGAAGAAATTGATCAAATGAAACAACAATGGGAAGAAGAACGACAAGCTGATCAAGAAAAAGCGCAACAAGAAGGTTATCAACAAGGCTTCGAACAAGGAAAAAATGATAGTGTCAAACAATATGAAGCATTCATCCAACAAGGACGTGACGTTGTTCGTCAAGCAAATCAAGATTATGAAGATATTATTCAAAAGAGTGAATCATCTATCCTTGAAATTGCATTGGAAGTAGCCGAAAAGATTGTTTATCATTCTTTAAGCGAAGATCATGAGCTGTATACTAACATGGTACGTCGCGCCATTAATCAAGTGATGAACCAAACAAGTGTAGAAATCTATTGTGTGCCTGCACACTACCAAAAGGTACTCGATAACAAAGAAGAGCTGATGCATATTCTTCATCAACGTGCCGAATTATCGATTTATCCAGATGAACAGTTGCAAGAAGGACAAGTAATCATTGAAACTCCTTACGGCAAAATCGATGCATCGGTTGACACGCAGTTAGAAGAAATACGCTATCGATTAGCTCAAGTTGTGGAGGAGATGACTCGTGAACAAACAAGTACTACTGGATGAAATACATAATATCGATCCATATAAACGATATGGAAAAGTCGATCGAGTCATCGGCTTGTTGATTGAAGCAAAGGGTCCAGAAGCTCGAGTCGGAGAAGTTTGTTACATACATACAAATGATCAACATCGTATCATGGCTGAGGTGATTGGTTTCGAACAAGAGAAAGTTTTGCTGATGCCATATACGACAGTGAATGATATTGCAGCTGGATGTTTAGTTGAAGCAACAAAACACGCATTGAAAGTATCGGTCGGTCGTTCGCTTATTGGCAAAGTGATTAATTCTACCGGTGATATGTTAGATGGATCGATCATGCCAAAAGGACTTGTCGAATATCCGACTGAGCAAGAGCCTCCCAATCCGCTCGAACGTCCGAGAATTTCTGAGGCCATACCTATTGGTGTCAAAGCGATTGATACGATGCTTACAGTTGGTAAAGGGCAAAGAATTGGGGTTTTTGCTGGTAGCGGTGTTGGTAAAAGTACATTAATGGGTATGATTGCTCGAAATAGTGAAGCAGATATAAATGTGATCGCACTGATTGGTGAGCGAGGGAGAGAAGTCAAAGAATTTATTGAACGTGACCTTGGTGAAGAAGGGTTAAAAAAATCAATTGTTGTTGTCGCCACATCTGATCAATCAGCATTAATGCGAATTAAAGGTGCTTATACCGCTACAGCCATCAGTGAGTACTTTCGTGACTTAGGCTATCAAGTGAATTTAATGATGGATTCGATAACGCGTGTCGCCATGGCGCAACGGGAAATTGGCCTAGCAGTTGGCGAACCACCAACGACGAAAGGTTACACGCCATCGGTATTTTCTATCTTACCTTCATTACTTGAACGTACTGGTGCCAGTAAAAAAGGGTCCATCACAGCGTTTTATACAGTATTAGTCGATGGTGATGATTTAAACGAACCAATTTCAGACACTGTTCGAGGAATTTTGGATGGGCATTTTGTCCTTGATCGGAAATTAGCAGAAAAAGGACAATATCCAGCAATTAATATTTTGAAATCTGTCAGTCGTGTCATGCCTGAAATTGTTGATCAACAAACGTTACAACATCTACAAAAGATTCGATCGATCTTATCAATTTATGAGGATAATGAAGAATTAATTCAAATTGGCGCTTATAAACGAGGTTCTAATCAGCAAGTGGATGAGGCCATACAATTAAAGCCCAAAATCGATCAATTTTTACAACAAGGCATGAATGAACATGTCGATCGAGCGACAGCTTTAGAACAATTATTTCAAGTCATTCAAAGGAGTGCTTCCTAATGGCTGACGTACAAAGCCTCGAAAAAATGAAAATGATCAGAAATCAGGATAAACAACAAGCGCAATTTGTTTATCAGCAAAAAGTAGATGAATTCGAGACGTTGGCCAATCAACTGGTGGATTTATTAAGAAAGAAAGAAGTAATGGAAGCCAAATATAATGAATGTTTGTCTAACCAACAGTCGATACAAACCATTCATTCTTATCATAATTATTTGCAACATTTAACACCAACGATTATGGAATTGCAACAACGAGTCAATCGAGCGAGAGATAACATGAGACAAGCTCAAGAGAAATTGACAGAACAGCATATTGAAGAAAAGAAAATGGAAAAGCTCATTGACCGTAAACGATCGCGTCAATATGAACTTGATAAAAAATCTGACATGAAACTGATGGATGATATTTCTTTGCAACAGTATTTGAAGAGCAAGGGTAGGTGAAGAAATGGCTAGCAATTCAGAAAAAAAACCAGGAATATTTCAATGGATTATTGTCATCATCGTTCCATTAATTTTTGCGCTAGTCTTGACTTTTGTCGTTTTACAATTCATGGGTATCGACGTTGTCAGTAAATCAAAAGATGTGCTCAATCAAGTACCATTTATTTCAGAGAAAATCACAACTGATGAAGAAGCATCGCAACAATCAGAATTAGAGGAGAAAGATTCAACCATCGAAGAAAAGAATAATCAAATTAGCAATTTAGAATCTCAAATTGCTGAAAAAGATAGCCAGATTGAACAATTGCAAAGTGAAGTCGAAGAATTGTCGACACAACTATCAGAGATGGAAGCTGAAAACAGTGAAGAATCAGGTCCTAGCACAGAATCTGTTGAAGAGTATGTCACATCGTTTGAAGCAATGGATCCTGAAACAGCTGCTCCGATTATTGAAAACATGGAAAATCAATTAGCATTGGCCACACTACAATCCATGGGTTCTGAAGTTCGTGGAGAGATTTTGGCTGCAATGGAGTCAGAAACCGCAGCGACATTTGCAGATCAATTACTCAATCAAGAATAAACTCTTTTTATCATTTGAAAGGGGGTGAAAATGATGTTCGTACAACCGGCAAATGTAGCGGCTAACATCATGCAACAAACGACAACGAGTCAAGAAAACACAAAAGGTAATACGAGCTTTCGACAAATGTTGTTAGGTACAAATGCTTCATCAGAAGGTCAGAGTCTACTACAAACGATGAATCAGCAGAATCAAGCGAGTATACGCAAATTTTTGCAACAGGCCTCTCATGAGGATGTTCAATCAATACTTAAAAATTTTAGTCAAGCATTGTCGCCAGAAGTATCTAAAGATCGTATGACACAATTATTTAATGAGATGGGCATTTCATTAAATGAGAAAGAATTGCAATTGATCGTCGAAAGCATGAGTGAAAATACACAAAATGTACAAAGCGAGTTGCAAAACATGACGACAGATGAGTTGCAAACCATTATTGGGAAGTTATCTCAAGCTGCTCAAAATCAACTGTCTGATCAAGAAAAAAATCAGCTGTTGAGTGAACTTACGTCAATTGGTGAAAATGAAAAATTAGATTTGAATCAGCTATTTCAGCCATTCGATCAAAGTTGGCTACAAATACTGCAGTCATCATCGACGTCATCTAGCAGTGACACGAGCAATGTAAAGGAAGAAGCACAGTCACTTTGGAATCAAGTAAAATCATTGCTTCAGAAGCTGCAATCAAATGGCTCAAGTAAAGACATGAAGCAGCTATTAAATGTATTACAACAATGGACACAACTGGCAAAGTCAGATGGACAGGCGCTAGCAAGTGTCATGCAGTCGATTCCCAATCAACAGTCGAAGGCCGTCTGGCAGAAATTATTAGAAAACTATCAAAGCAGAGCTTCCGTCAGTAACCAGTATCAAAGTCCAACAAAAGTGACTCAGCAAGACTTGAGTCGATGGTTGCAGCATGCTTTAGACAATCAAGATGTGTCGCTCAAACAGGAAATGACACAAACGCGATCAGACAGTACGTTGATGATGAATCAACAGCCAACGTCAAAAGTGCAACAATACGTCATGCATGTACAGCAAACGAATCAAACACAAGAAGTAAATCAAAAGCAAATGCTCGATCAATTTCAACAAATATTAAAGTCGAGTCAATTCATGAAAACGGCGAACGGTTCAAATCAACTTTCGATCCGTATGCAACCCGAAAATTTAGGGAATATGACGGTCCGTTTCACTCAAATTAACGGCGAAATGGCTGTAAAAATGATTGTTTCATCACAAGCAGCCAAAGAAATGCTCGAAGGAAACATGGCACAGTTACGCCATATGTTCTCTCCACATCAAGTTGTTGTAGAGAAACAAGATATGACGACAACCTTTTCGAGTCAGCAAAAATTAGCGGATGATAACAACCCATCCGATTCCGATACGCAAAGTCAAGAACAGGAAGACTGGGAAGAAAATGAAAATGATGATGAGCAACAAGAAGAAACATCCTTTTTTGATTTATTAATGGATCAGAAAGTGTAGGTGATACAAATGCCAACTATTGATTCATCCTTATATCTATCGAATCAATCACAAACGAGAGAACCATCGAGCAATTTGGGAAAAGAAGATTTTCTAAAGATTCTCATGACCCAATTACAAAATCAAAACCCATTAGATCCGATGAAAGACAAAGAATTTATTTCCCAAATGACGACATTCTCGCAGATGGAACAAATGATGAATATGTCAGAATCAATCGATCAATTAGTAAAGAATCAATCCGTGTCCCCAGTCATTCAAAATAGCCATTTAATCGGGAAAGAAGTTTCCTATTACAAATTTGATGAAGAGACTGGTGAAATTATTGAACCAAAAGAAACATTGACTAGTAAAGTAGAAGCTGTGTCCCAAAAAGATGGTTATGGCGTATTAGAGTTAGCCAATGATACCGATATTTTCACCGATGAGGTGTTGAAAATCGAACAGGATACATCTGAACAGCAGTCTTCTACTCAGGATGGTAGCAATGGATAATCGAATTCATGCGTTTCATCCGACGGTTCTGCCCAAATCCAATTCATCGCGAGCGAAAACGAATCACACCGATTTCTCACAGCTATTAAAACAGGCAGAAGGCGTTCAGCTAAGTAAACATGCAAAACAGAGGATGGAACAGAGACAAATTGAAGTGAGTGACGAACAATGGTCACAAATACAGACGAAGTTAGATGAGGCAAGGCAAAAAGGCGTGAAAGACTCCCTCGTATTAACCGATCAAGCGGCTTTTATTGTGAATACGAAAAGCAATACAGTCGTCACAGCGATGAATCGATCGGAAGTGCAAGATAAAATTTTTACAAATATTAATGGTACAATCTTAATTTAATTTGCTGGACCCATACGGGAGGCAAACCGCTACGGAATGACAGAAGTAGCAGATTGTAAGAAAGGATGAGTATAAAGCATGTTACGTTCAATGTATGCAGGTATTTCAGGAATGAAAGGCTTCCAAACGAAACTTGATGTGGTAGGAAACAATATTGCCAATGTGAATACAGCTGGTTTCAAAAAAGGACGAACAACCTTTCAAGACATGATGAGTCAATCGATCAACGGAGCAAGTGCGCCAACGGATCAACGCGGCGGTATTAATCCACAACAAGTGGGAACGGGTTCACAAACAGGATCAATTGATAATCTTCATACCCAAGGGAACCGCCAAACGACAGAGCGCCCACTTGACCTTCAACTAGAAGGCGATGGTATGTTTGTATTTGGGACAGGTTTAACAGATACTGACGGAAATACCGGTGAGGACTTTGATGCTACTTCAGGCTTAGACCTAGAGGATACGAATATTGAATATTCCAGAGCTGGTAATATGTATTTAGATGATGAAGGTTATATTGTCAATGCCAATGGACAATACCTTATTGGTAAAACAGATGTTGCAGCAGAAACCGATGGTAGTGGAAATAGGGTTGATGATCCATCAGCAGTTGATGGAACAGGTGATTTTGAGTCTGGATCAGATGGTGTGACGGATAATATTTATGGTCGTATTCAGATTCCAGACAATGCGGAAAGTTTTAGCATACAAGGTAATGGCACAGTGAATTATGTTCAAAATGGAGAAACCATGCAAGCGGGACAAATTATGCTTTCGAAATTTTCCAATAGTGGTGGACTTAACAAAGTAGGTTCAAACATGTTCCAGGACTCAGTCAATGCGGGACAAATGGAACAAGTAACAGGTGAAGTAGATGTTGATGGAGATGACGGCTTTGATGATCAGGATATTACTACGTTATTTGCTCCTGAAAATGAAGGAACAGCTTCCATTGTTTCTGGTGCGTTAGAAATGTCGAATGTGGATTTATCTGAAGAATTTACATCCATGATTACTGCACAGCGTGGTTTCCAAGCGAACACTCGTATCATTACAACATCAGACGAAATCTTGCAAGAATTAGTTAATCTCAAACGATAAAGGAGGTTAAGGGATGAGGGTTTTTTCCCTCGTCTCTACCTACTATGATTCAATTAACCAAGTTAAATAATGACACATTAACGGTCAATGCTGTGTATATTGAGCGGGTGGAGTCGTTTCCAGATACGACGATTACGCTTGTCAATCAAAAAAAACTATTTGTAAAAGAATCAGAAGAAGAAGTCGAGCGTTTAGTGACAAACTATTATCAGTCAATTGGGATCTACCAACTTAGTAGAGAAATAGGTGATGACGATGAATCCTAAATTAATGAAAATTTTAGTTACAGCATTAGTTGTGATTACGATCGGCGGGGCAGTTGCGCTTTATTTTGTACTGAATAATTCTTCCGAAAGCGAAGCAATGACGATTGATGAAATGGTAGATTATTCGTATACGACGAGTGAAATGCGTACCGATTTAGAAGATGGGAGTTTTGTTCTCATACAATTTCAATTTGTAACGAATAGTAAAGCAGCAAAAGCCGAGATTGAAAAACGCGAATTTCAAGTGAAAAACGAATTTATTAAAGAATCAGTATCTTTAACAACAAAAGATTTTAAAGAAAATTTAACCAATTTGGAAGAACATATGCAATCGGTGATGAATCAAAAAATGACAGAAGGTTCGATTACGGATGTTCTCATCACAAGTAAAGTGATTCAATGATAGCTTCTCCGCATAAGGAGGTGGGACTATGGCAGACGAAGTCTTATCACAAAATGAAATTGATGCATTATTATCTGCCATTTCATCTGGTGAAATGGATGCAAATGAATTGAAAGAAGAAGAAAATGATAAGAAAGTTCGTGTATACGACTTTAAACGAGCACTACGCTTTTCAAAAGATCAGATTCGCAGTATCTCAAGAATTCATGACAATTTTGCGCGGCTTTTGTCAACTTATTTCTCGGCACAGTTACGCACATATGTACATATTTCCGTCGCATCTGTTGATCAAATACCATATGAAGAATTTATCCGTTCCATACCATCCAAAACGATTTTAAATGTATATAGTGTAGAACCACTCGATGGACGGATGATCTTTGAATTCAATCCGAACATATCTTATGCAATGTTGGATCGAATGCTTGGTGGTAAAGGGACAAGCGTAAATAAAGTGGATAACTTAACCGAGATTGAAACCACATTAATGTCACAATTGTTCGAAAATGCACTTGAAAATCTCCAGGAGGCGTGGAGTTCAGTCGTTGAAATTGACCCAATTCTTGAAGATTTTGAGGTAAACCCGCAGTTTTTACAGCTTGTGTCACCGAATGAAACTGTCGTTGTTGTTTCTTTGGATACAACCATTGGTGAAAGTACAGGCATGATTAATATTTGTATCCCACATGTGGTATTAGAACCAATCATCCCCAAGTTATCGGTACATTATTGGATGCAAAATGATAAAAAGAAAGAACGAAAACCGGAAGAGTATGAATCGATTAGTAAAAATATCGAAGGTGCCAAGATGGATTTATCAGCTCGATTAGGTGAGAGCCAGATTACGTTAGAAGAGCTGATGTTTTTATCCGAAAATGATACGATTTTACTCGATCAGCCTATTGATGACCCACTACTTTTATATGTGGATGATCATCCAAAATTTCATGTGCAACCTGGTAAGAAGAAACATAAGCTGGCTGTACAAGTGATAGACGAAATACAGGGAGGGGATCCGAATGATGGATGACGGCATGTTATCACAAGATGAAATAGATGCACTATTAAAAGGCACAGATGATACGAACGATAGCACTGAGGATACTTCTGCTGATCAGGAGCAACCTTCCGATGATGCGTTATCAGAACTAGAGAAAGATGCAATTGGTGAAATTGGGAATATTTCGTTCGGTAGTTCTGCTACTACTTTATCAACATTATTAAATCAAAAAGTTGAAATTACGACCCCAGTGATTTCTGCAATCGACAAGGGAGAATTAGAGGAAGAATTTCCTGTTCCTTATGTCGGTGTTGATGTTCAGTATACGGAGGGCATCAGTGGATCGAATTTATTTATGCTCGAATCGAAAGACGCAGCCATTATTGCTGACTTAATGCTTGGCGGAAATGGTGAGGTTGATTCAGAAGAGTTAAATGATATCCACTTAAGTGCTGTGCAAGAAGCGATGAATCAAATGATGGGGACGGCAGCGACAAGCATGTCAACGGTATTTGGTAATAAAGTGGATATATCTCCACCTGAAATTTCAGTCATTAATGTCGCAGAAGATATCAATAATCAACATATACCTGATGACGATGTCTTAGTGAAGGTGTCGTTCCAATTACAAATTGGTACATTAATCGATTCGAAAATTATGCAGTTGATTCCTGTTCCATTTGCGAAAAAGTTAGTCGATGAATTATTAAACGCACCTGATAGTCAAGAGGAAACATCTGCAGGTAGTACGCAACAGACTGAAGACGAACCAAATACAACTGCAACAAAGGAATCCAGTTCAGAGATGAGTCAATCGACGCCAAATACGAGCGCTCAACAGCCACAACAAGAAAGACAGCAACGTGGCCCGCAACAAATTGGTGGCCAGACACCGCCAAATGAGCCGGTACAAACTGCTTCATTTAGCGACTTTGATCAAACTGAGCTCGCCCAAGAAGAGAAACGAAACTTAGACTTATTAATGGATATTCCGTTGCAAGTAACGGTTGAACTTGGAAGAACGAAGCGAACGGTCAAAGACATTTTAGAACTTACTTCGGGTTCGATTGTCGAATTAGACAAGCTTGCTGGTGAACCTGTTGATATATTAGTGAATCAAAAATTAATCGCAAAAGGTGAAGTTGTCGTCATTGATGAAAACTTTGGCGTACGTGTGACAGACATTGTCAGTAAAGAAGATCGCTTAAAACAACTAAAATAAAATGGTCATAAGGAGATGTTTACAATGGGAAAAAGTGTATTAATCGTGGATGACGCAGCATTTATGAGAATGATGATTAAGGATATCTTAACAAAAAATGGTTATGAAGTTGTAGGTGAAGCACAAGACGGTGTAGAAGCAGTCGATAAGTATAAAGAATCTGAACCAGACCTTGTCACGATGGATATTACAATGCCAGAAAAAGATGGGTTAGAAGCACTGAAAGAAATACTTGAAATCAATAGTGATGCGAAAGTGATTATGTGTTCTGCCATGGGACAGCAAGCGATGGTTATTGATGCGATTCAAGCAGGCGCAAAAGATTTTATTGTGAAGCCATTCCAAGGTGATCGTGTCATTGAGGCCATTTCAAAAGTTATTGGTTAATGAGGTGAGGACAATTAAGCGCATCGTTTTATGTCTTCTTACCTGTATGATTGCCATAGGAATACTGCCAATATCGGTTCTCGCACAATCGCCAACAGTTGATGATATGTTAAACAACGGCAATCAGGAACAAGATTCAGAAGACGCAACAGAAACAGAGGAACAACCAGCAGAAACGGATCAAGAACAAACCTTAGACACCAGTTCGAGCGGTATGCCTAGCCTCATGGGAAGTTTTATCAAGTTGGTGTTTGCTTTAGCTGTTGTCATTGGATTGATTGTTTTGATCTCCAAATTTATCAAAAAACGTAATCAATTTGTGAATCGTGGTCGTGTACTTGAGAATTTAGGTGGCATTTCCGTCGGATCCAATAAGACGTTACAAACCATTCGTATAGGCGAACGTTATTTTGTGATTGGTGTAGGCGATAGTATTGAAATGTTAACGGAAATCACGGATGAAGAAACCATTGAACAATTACAAGAAGAACAGCCTTCATCAGTGAACCCCATCGATTTCTTAAAGGGAGACAAACATGAGGACAAGAAGCAACATACAAGTAAGGCAAACTCGTGGAAAGACTTTCATGGTTTGTTTCAAAAGGAGCTCAATCAAATGAAAAAAGGAAGAAAACAAGTTAGAGAGATGATAAAACAGAAGAAAGATGATCGCAATGCCTGATTTAGTAGACGTATTTTCTGGGGCAAATCCAGAGAACGTATCGACATCGGTACGGCTATTATTGTTGCTTACTGTTTTATCGTTAGCTCCTAGTATTCTCATTTTGATGACATGTTTTACAAGAATTTTGATTGTTCTTTCCTTTGTTCGAACGTCGCTAGCAACGCAACAAATGCCACCGAACCAAGTGTTGATTGGACTCGCCCTGTTTATGACATTCTTTGTCATGGCGCCGACGTTCAGTCAGATTAACGAAGAGGCATTACAACCGTTATTTAATGAAGAAATTTCACTTGATGAAGCCTATACAAATGCGAGTACACCACTAAAGGAATTTATGTCTGAGCATACTAGGCAAAAAGATTTAGCGTTATTTATGAATTATGCGGAAATCGAACAACCAGAAACGGTGGAAGAGATTCCGTTAACAACGCTCGTACCAGCTTTTGCTATTAGTGAGTTAAAAACAGCTTTTCAGATGGGCTTTATGATCTTTGTTCCGTTTTTAGTGATTGATATGGCTGTTGCTAGTGTTTTAATGTCCATGGGTATGATGATGTTACCACCGGTGATGATTTCGTTACCGTTTAAAATCTTGTTGTTTGTGTTAGTCGATGGCTGGTATTTAATTACACATTCTTTATTAGATGGGTTTTTCCCGATCTGACTTGAAGTAGTAGAAAGGAGCCAATCAGTTGAGTGGGGAATTTGTTGTTTCATTAGCAGAACAAGGAATTTATACGATATTACTTGTTGTCGGACCTGTATTAATTCTGGCACTAGCGGTTGGTTTGCTTGTGAGTATTTTTCAGGCAACGACACAAATTCAAGAACAGACATTAGCATTTATTCCCAAAATCGTAGCAGTATTAATCGGGATTGCTGTATTAGGACCATGGATGTTAACGACTATGGTCGAGTTTGCTAATAATGTATTTCAAAATATTAACCGGTTTTGAGCGATAGCCTATGATCGATTGGATCAATATAAATAGTTTCCCTGCATTTATTCTGATTCTTGCGAGAGTAATATCTTTTTTTGCTACGGTTCCGATATTTTCCTATCGCAGTATGCCCAATCAATTAAAAATAGGGATTGCATTTTTCTTAGCATGGATTACCTTTTATTCCATCGAAACACCGACAGTAGGATTGAATGGTGAATTTGTCATTCTAATAATGAAAGAAGTCGTCATCGGATTACTATTAGGACTGATCGCTTACATTATTTTAACCGCCATCCAAATTGCTGGAGGATTTATAGATTTTCAAATGGGATTTGCTATAGCCAACGTAGTCGATCCACAGACGGGGGCACAGAGTCCGTTAATTGGACAGTACTTTTATACGATTGCGATGTTATTTATTTTAAGTGTGGATGGACATCATTTATTCATTAATGGGTTGTTTTTTAGTTTTCAAGAATTACCATTAGATGAATTGATTCATTTAGAAAACGTGGAATTCATTATTGTTACTTTCAGTGAAATGTTTATGATGGCCTTTCAGCTAGCTATCCCGATCGTTGGATGTCTGTTCTTAGTCGACGTCGCTTTAGGGATTATCGCTCGTACGGTACCACAATTAAATGTGTTTGTTGTCGGTTTACCATTAAAGATTTTTGTTACTTTTGTTGTCTTATTTATGTTTATTGCCTTTTATATTATGGCAGTGAAGCAATTGTTTCATTTTACACTTGAAACGATGCAAGAATTAATACGTATTTTCGGAGGTGCTTAACGTTGCGATTACAAGTTGATTTGCAATTTTTCGCTGGAGAAAAAACAGAAAAAGCAACCCCGAAAAAGCGTCAAGATGTACGTAAAAAAGGACAAGTAACGAAAAGTCAGGATGTAAATACAGCAATTTTACTATTTTTTGTTTTCGTTATGTTATTAGTAATTGGTGAATATTTACGTTATACATTAACGTCTATTTATAGTAAATCGTTCACCGAATATATTCATCAGCCCGTAACGAATCAAAATATTTATGACATGTTCTTTGATTATACATGGCAAATCGCTAAAGCAATTTCTCCCATTATGGCTGTTGCTATTGTCGCGGGTATCGGTTCGAATCTATTACAATTCGGTTTTTTATTCTCAGGTGATCCACTAAAACCGAAGTTGAATAAGATTGATCCACTACAAGGTGCGAAACGAATCTTCTCAGCAAGAGCATTAGTCGAAATGGTGAAATCATTACTAAAAATTTCTTTAACAGGAGCGATCACATTCGCCATTATATGGATGAATCGAGGAGAAATGTTAGATTTAACGACCAAAGGTATTGATGGATCGCTGGCATTTTTTAGTGATATGACGATGCAAATGGGATTTGCTGCTTCGATTGCTTTATTGATTATTTCTGTTATCGATTATACATATCAGCGGTATGATTTTGAAAAGCAAAATCGTATGTCCAAAAATGATGTAAAAGATGAACATAAAAACATTGAAGGTGACCCACAAATTAAGTCCAAAATGAAAGATCGGCAAAGACAAATGGCGACACAACGAATGATGAGTGAAGTTCCTGAAGCTGACGTCATCATTACCAATCCAACGCATTATGCGATTGCGATTAAATATGATGAGGCGCAGGCAGAGGCGCCTTATGTTGTTGCAAAAGGTGTAGATTATGTCGCTGTCCGAATTAAAGATGTGGCAAAAAATTATCAAGTGATCATGGTGGAAGATCGCCCTTTAGCAAGAGCATTATATGATCAAGTAGAGATTGGTGAAGCCATTAGTGAAGAATTTTATCAAGCGGTTGCTGAAATACTGGCTTACGTTTATCGTTTGCAGAAAAAGGTGTAAATGCCAATGATACACATCAAGGGTTTGTTACGTATTAAAGGAGTTGTAAGAAATGAGAGCTAGAGATTTTTCCGTATTGCTAGGTGTTATATCTATAATCGTCATGTTAGTCATTCCGTTACCGGGGTGGCTGTTAAGTATACTCATCTTAACAAATATATCTCTAGCGTTAATTGTAATTTTAGTTTCCATGAATACAACGGAAGCTTTGCAATTTTCTGTCTTTCCATCTTTGTTACTTTTATTGACATTATTCCGACTTGGATTGAATGTATCAACGACACGTTCAATTTTAGCAGAAGCTGATGCTGGTGGCGTTGTTCAAACATTCGGTACTTTCGTAATCGGTGATAATCCACTCGTTGGTTTTGTTGTTTTTGCTATTTTAGTTATTATTCAGTTTTTAGTGATTACCAAGGGGAGTGAACGTGTGTCTGAAGTATCTGCACGTTTTACGCTTGATGCGATGCCAGGGAAACAGATGAGTATCGATGCCGATTTAAATGCGGGTATGATTAATGAACAACAAGCCAAAGAACGAAGAGAAAAGATTGAAGATGAAGCCGATTTTTATGGTGCGATGGATGGTGCAAGTAAATTCGTAAAAGGGGATGCCATTGCAGGTATTGTCATTGTACTGATTAATATTATTTTTGGTTTAATCATCGGTATGGCGCAAGGGGGAATGGGCTTTACCGAAGCAATGAATACATATATGCGTTTAACAGTCGGAGATGGTTTGGTCAGTCAAATTCCAGCTTTACTTATATCAACTGCTACAGGGATTGTTGTGACAAGAGTCGCTTCTGAAGGCAATTTAAGCGCTGATGTAAGCAAACAATTATTACGCTATCCGACACTGTTGTATGTTGCCGGTGGTACAGTTTTCTTTCTCGGTTTCACCCCGATTAATCCAATACTAACGACAATCATTGCTCTTATTTTGATCGGTTCTGGCTTTTTCTTATCTAGACGAAATACCGTTGAAGAAGAACCTACGGAAGAAGCAGTGGACGAATCAGAATCAGAAGATATGAAAGCACCAGAGAATGTGGTTGGTCTCATTAATATGGACCCGATAGAGTTTGAATTTGGTTATGGTTTAATTCCGCTAGCCGATTCCAATCAGGGGGGCGATTTATTAGACCGGATTGTTATGATTCGTCGACAACTTGCCATTGAATTAGGTGTCGTTATACCGGTTGTACGAATTCGAGATAATATTCAACTCAATCCAAATGAATATCGTTTAAAAGTAAAAGGAAACCAGGTCGCTCAAGGTGAATTGTTATTAGATCATTATTTGGCGATGAGTCCTGGTATTGAAGAAGATGATTTAGATGGGGTACATACGACTGAACCTGCGTTTGGATTGCCAGCCAAATGGATTACAGAAGAAGCAAAAGATGACGCTGAAATGTCAGGCTATACTGTTGTCGACCCACCATCAGTTGTTTCGACACATATTACCGAAATCATTAAACAACATGCGCACGAACTACTTGGAAGACAAGAAACGCAACAATTGATCGACCACCTAAAGGAAAACTATCCTATTTTAGTCGAAGAAGTGACACCAGAACCATTAGCTGTTGGAGATGTACAGAAAGTATTGGCGAAATTATTGCGTGAAAAAGTATCAATCAAAAATTTACCTGTTATTTTTGAAACATTAGCCGACTTTGCCAAAATGACAACAGATACAGATTTACTCACAGAATATGTTCGTCAATCATTATCTTCTCAAATTACGAATGACCTTATGCAAAATAAAGATCAACTCAAAGTCGTGACGATATCAGGCGACGTTGAAAAACTTGTGGCTGAACATGTCCAACAGACGGAATATGGTAGTTATTTAGCGATGGATCCAGATAATCAACAACGAATCATCCAATCGGTATCAGAAAACGTAGAAAACATGTCTCTACAAGAAGAACAACCGATTTTATTATGTTCACCGACAATACGAATGTATATCAGACAATTATTGGATCGTTACTTCCCGCAAGTCGTTGTGTTATCATATAACGAAATTGAACCAACAGTGGAAATCCAAAGCATCGGGGTGGTGAACGTATCATGAAAGTAAAAAAGTTTAAAGGCAAAAATATGCCAGAAGTGATGCAAGTCGTTCGAAAGGAATTAGGGAATGACGCTGTTATTCTCAATTCAAAGGAAATACAAGATGGTGGCTTTTTAGGCCTATTTAAGCAACGAAAAATTGAAGTGCTAGCGGCGATCGATCCCGCAGCAAACAAAGTAGCACCGGTTCGAGAAGAACAACCGAAAGCTGCGGAGCGACAACGGTCATCATTCGATGCAACTTCGAACCAAGATCAAGAAGCGGTTCTAAAAGAAATTAAAGATATGAAGCGTTGGATACAACAAAATACCGCACAACAACAAAAGTATGAATACCCATTTCAACTGATTTATGATCATTTGATTGAAAAAGAAGTACATCCTGAAGTGATCGACCGTGTGATTCAAGGGGTTCAAAGCACGAATTCATTTGATGATCCGATTCAAGTAGATACTGAAGAGCTATGGCAATCGGTGAAACATCAATTCAAAAAAGAAATGCGTCAATCAGGGACATTTGGTGGTTCCTTATTTGAACAACAGTTTGTACATTTTGTTGGACCTACAGGTGTAGGCAAAACAACAACCATCGCAAAATTAGCAGCCTATTGTTCGTTACATGAAAAGAAAAGTGTGGCTTTTATTACGACCGATACCTATCGTATAGCTGCCATAGAGCAATTAAAAACGTATTCGAAAATTTTAGATGTCCCACTTGAAATTGCTTATGATTTGAACGATTATCAAAAAGCTCGTCAAAAATTTCAAAACTATGATATTGTCCTTGTCGATACAGCTGGTCGTAATTTTAAAGATAAAAAATATGTTGAGGAATTATCACAACAGATGGATTTAGCGCATGATGTTGATACATATTTAGTCCTATCATTAACAACAAGAGCACAAGATTTAGAAGAGATCTATCAGCAATTCGATAATGTACCTCTAAAACAAATTATTTTTACCAAAAAAGATGAAACCTCTACATTTGGTGCCCTTGCGAATCTTTGTTTAACGTATGGTATTGGTATTGCCTATTTAACTAACGGGCAAGATGTCCCTGATGATATAGAAGAAGCTACGATAGATCACACCGTAGAAATGATAGTAGGTGATTAGTCATGGGCGACCAGGCAGCGAATTTAAGACAGAAAATGAAGAAGTTGCAAGGATACCAACAAGCGAAAACTTTAGCGGTCGTTAGCGGCAAAGGAGGAGTAGGAAAATCAAATATTGCGTTAAACTTCTCACTCTCGTTAGCGAAAAAAGGTAAGAAAGTCCTGCTTTTTGATTTAGACGTTGGCATGGGTAATATTGACGTTTTATTAGGTGTGACACAAAATCAATCAATTGTCACAATGTTAGAGAAAAATTTGTCGATATATGGTATTATAGAATCAGGACCATATTCTTTATCCTATATTTCTGGCGGAACGGGGCAAAATCAAATATTTTACTTAAATCAGGATCGTTTAGACTTCTTTCTGGATCAATTACAAGAAGTGTTCTATGACTATGATTACATTATTTTCGATATGGGTGCAGGTGTGACGAGGGATTCAATTCATTTTATTTTAGCAGTCGATGAATGTGTGTTGGTGACAACGCCAGAGCCTACTTCATTAACAGATGCTTATGCCATGGTGAAGCACATTCTTTTGCAGCAACCGTTACCATTTTATCTTCTATTAAATCGTGTGCAAAGTCGCAAACAAGCTCAAGAAATGGAAAGTAGAATGGAACAAGCGGTGAAACAATTTTTGAATTATGACATACAATCCCTAGGCTGGATACCAGATGATCAAGCTGTAATGGAGGCAGTTATTCATCAAGAACCATTTATCATACATAATCCAAAAGCACCAGTATCGAAGGCGATGAATCGAATGGTCAATCATTATATCGGTGATCAACCAAAAAAAGAGCAACAATCAGGTTTTCTAGCAAAATTGAGACATTTTATGAAAGAAAGGTAGACATCTATGAACAAACATAAAGTACTAGTCGTTGATGACTCTGCGTTTATGAGGAAAATGATCTCTGACATGATTAATCGTTCAAATATGTTGGAAGTCGTTGATACCGCTAAAAATGGACGAGATGCACTAGAAAAAACGCATTCCTTACAACCTGATGTAGTCACGTTAGATGTAGAAATGCCAATTATGGATGGCATCACGTGTTTGAAACGGATCATGGGCGAAAAGCAACCCCCGTTGTTATGTTGTCCAGTTTAACAAAGGAAGGGGCAGATAAGACAGTAGAAGCGATGGAATATGGTGCGGTAGATTTTATCACCAAACCCTCTGGTTCAATCTCACTAGATATCCATACGATTGAATCAGTCATCCAATCAACTGTTGCAGAAGCAGCTCAAGCCAATATTTCGGTTTTGTCAAAGCAAGAATCGTCTCAAAATCATCATTCATCGATTATGTCAGCTAAACCGATCCAAAGTGATACACCGATTGTAACCATAGGTGCATCAACAGGTGGTCCACGTGCTTTGCAGCAAGTGTTAACATCACTTCCAAAGTCTTTTCCAGCACCTATTACTATTGTTCAACATATGCCACCAGGTTTTACGAAATCATTAGCTGACCGATTGAATAAATTGTCTTCTATACATGTAAAGGAAGCAGAAAATGGTGAAAAGCTCGAAAAAGGAACGGCGTATATTGCGCCGGGTGGCAGGCAAATGGAGATTTCACAGAACGGGGTTGAGTTGATTTGTCATGTAACGAAAAAAGAACCGATCAATGGTCATGAGCCTTCAGTTGATGTCTTGTTTCGATCGGTAGCCCAGCTAAAAAAATGTCATCCCATTAGCGTCATTTTAACAGGTATGGGAAGTGATGGAGCGAGTGGATTATTAGATTTGAAGAAACATCATCCAAGAACGATCGCAATGTCTCAATCTGAACAAAGTTGTGTGGTGTATGGCATGCCTCAAGCAGCTGAAAAGACAGGATTCATCGATTATGTATTGCATTTACCAGAAATAGGGGAAGCACTGTCACAAAAAATTCAAACAAAGAGGTGATTGTCGATGGAAAACGAATATCTGGAAGTTTTTATTGAGGAGAGTAAAGAACACATTCAATCGTTAAATGATCAGTTAATGGATCTAGAGAACACACCAACTGATAAAGATACGATTGGAGAAATCTTTCGTGCTGCTCATACGTTAAAAGGTATGGCTGCGACGATGGGATATCAAGAGTTATCAGATTTAACGCATAAAATGGAAAACGTGTTAGATGCCGCAAGAAATGATCAATTGGTCATTAATTCAGACATTATCGATATTATCTTTCAAGCAGTAGATGAATTAGAAGGTATGGTTTTTGATATTGCTGAGGGTGGTGATGGTGCCAGCGATGTAAAAGAATTGGTTCATCAGCTGCAACACGTTGAAAAACATGGAGAAGTGCCCACAACTAGCGAACAATCAAGTGATCAAAAACAAGCTGGGAGTGAAGCTACCAAAAATGAAACTACTTCTACAGGACAGTTTTCATCACTCGATCAGTTTGAACTAGCAGTTTTAGATCAATCCCAAGAGAATGGGTACAACAATTATCGTGTGGAAGTGAAACTAAATGACAATTGTTTATTAAAAGCAGCACGTGTGTATATGGTGTTTGAAGTGTTGGAACAAGTTGGCGAAGTGATCAAATCTGAACCAGAAGTGCAAGAATTAGAAGAAGAAAATTTTGAAGAAACGTTCCAAGTGCTACTCGTCACTAAAGATGAAGCAGAAGCAGTACAACAAAAAATTTATAAAGTTTCAGAAGTGGAAAATGTGATCGTCGAACCTTTTGATGCACACAGCGAAGCAGAACAAACGGATGAAGTTAACGAACAACCTTCTTCTTCAAAAGATACGGAAGAAGAACAAGCATCTGCTCAACAAGAAAACCAAAAACCCGAAACGAAACAATCGACAGAAAAGCCAAAGCAGAAGGTCGGAGGCAAAACAATTCGTGTCAATATCGACCGTCTTGATGCGCTCATGAATTTATTTGAAGAACTTGTCATTGATCGTGGACGCCTTGAGCAAATCTCGGCTAATTTGCGCCATAACGAATTACAAGAGACAGTTGAACGGATGACACGAATCTCAGGTGATTTACAAAATATTATTTTAAATATGCGAATGGTACCTATCGAACAAGTGTTTAATCGGTTCCCACGTATGGTTCGTCAGTTATCTAAAGATTTAGGAAAACAAATCAATCTAGAAATTGAAGGCGCTGAAACAGAGCTTGATCGAACAGTCATCGATGAAATAGGTGATCCATTAGTACACTTGATCCGTAATGCGCTTGACCATGGTGTAGAGGAACCAGAAAAGCGGAAAGAATTAGGGAAATCTGAACAAGGAAACCTTTTATTAAAAGCGTATCATAGTGGAAATCATGTTTTCATTGAAATCTCAGATGATGGTGCTGGGGTGAACCGTGAAAAAGTAGCGAACAAAGCGATTAAAAATGGTGTCATCACAGACGAACAAGCCCAATCATTAACGGATAACCAAGTCCATCAATTGATTATGGAACCTGGTTTTTCTACGGCCGATCAAATTTCTGATGTTTCTGGACGTGGGGTTGGACTTGATGTCGTAAAGAGTACGATCGAATCGTTAGGTGGTTCGATTACGATCCATTCTGAAGAAGGAAACGGTTCTCTATTTGCGATTCAGTTACCATTAACATTATCAATTATTTCAGTGTTGCTCGTTGAAGTAGAAAAAGAGAAATATGCCGTGCCGTTGTCATCCATTATTGAGACAGCCATTGTTAGTAAATCAGAAATTTTCAATGCTCATAATAAAGAAGTGATTGACTTTAGAGGTAAGATCGTGCCACTGGTCTCGTTAAGAAAAGTATTTAACGTGCCAACAGAAGAACAAGCAGATGAAGAATATTATTCCATCGTCATTATTCGAAAAGGCGATAAGATGGCTGGTTTAGTTGTAGATACATTTGTTGGGCAGCAGGAAATTGTACTGAAAACATTAGGCGACTATTTAGGTGATGTATTTGCGATATCTGGAGCAACAATTTTAGGAGATGGGCAAGTAGCCTTAATTGTGGATACCAACACATTGATTAATTAGGAGGTACACAAATGGAGACAGAAGGACAAGAGATCAAATCAATTGTGATCGAGCTAGATAAAGAAGAATATGCGATTCCTGTTGAAGTTGTTGGCGGAATTGAACGAATGCAGCATATTACGCGCGTACCAAATGCAGCTGACTTTGTTCAAGGGGTCATTAACCTTCGCGGGGTGGTCACCCCCATTATTGATTTAAGAAAACGTTTTGGCATGGAATCTATTGAACCAACTGAAAGTACACGAATCATCATTATTCACAGAGAGAACTTCAAAGTAGGTTTCGTCGTCGATGCGGCTTATGACGTGATTGATATTCCTGAAGATTCAATAGAACCTGCACCACAAGTGATTGGAACCGTTGATGCTGATTACATTGATGGCGTCGTAAACATAAATAACCGTTTAATCATGTTGTTACAGCTTGACAAGGTATTATCAATCGAATCCTATCAAAATGCGTATACAAAAGAAAGGTAAATCGCTAATGGTGAATATGGAAGATTTAACAGATCAGCACTTTGATATATTAAAAGAAATTGGAAACATCGGTGCAGGTAACGCTGCAACTGCCCTATCTGCGATGGTGAATAAAAAAATAGATATGAAAGTTCCCGCAATTAAAGTAGTAGGGTTTAATGAATTAATGGAAGAAGTCGGTGGACCGGAAGAAGAAATTGTTAGTGTGTTCCTACGAATTGAAGGGCAGGCACCAGGGAGTATGTTTTTCGTCCTTTCTCCAAATGAGGCAGAATCTTTGGCTCAGCAAGTGATTGGAGATACAAACTTCCGATTACATGATCACGCGTCTAATGAATTTGGTTTATCTGCCATTCAAGAAGTCGGAAATATATTGTCGGGGTCATATTTATCCGCTTTATCTGATTTTACGTCGATCACTATGCAACCATCTGTTCCTAATGTGACGATTGATATGGCGGCAGCTATTTTAATGCAAGGGTTAGTCGAAGTTTCACAAGAAAGTGACTATGCGATTGTGATTGATACGACCATTGAAGAGGAAGGAACAAGTGCGGGAGCAACGAAAGGACATTTCTTCCTTTTACCTGATCCGGGATCTTTCTCGCAAATTTTTCAAGCGATAGGAGTTTAAGAGAGATGACGCTTACGACTACATCAATCGTGAAAGTAGGGATAGCTGATATGCAGTTGGCAACATCACCTGCCATACTGAAGACGGCAGGTTTGGGGTCATGTGTCGGTGTTGTTGTCTATGACTTAGCACGAAAAATAGCAGGTCTTGCTCATATTATGCTTCCCGATTCAACAGCAAGTAGTAAACCACCTACGAATCTTTATAAGTACGCTGATACCTCAATCGATCAATTGGTCAAAACATTACTGAAACAAGGGGCAGAAAAAAAAGCATTGGAAGCGAAACTAGCAGGTGGCGCCCAAATGTTTAGCTTTCGTTCGAGTAATCAAATGTTAAGAATAGGTGATCGTAACGTTGAGGCTGTCATAGCTAAATTGCAACAATACCAAATTCCCATCCGGCTAAAGATGTCGGTGGTGATAAAGGGCGTACGATTCTTTTTCATATCGAAACAGGCATATTGGAGATGAAAACCGTAAGTGGAGACATGATTGAGATGTAATGGAATGCTTTGAACCTAAGGGAGTGATTTTGAGTGTTGTCAAACTATACATCAAACGACGAAGTTTGGGATAACTGGATCAATGAACAGACTGATATGAATGCGAACGATTTAATTGAAAACTATATGTATCTTGTCCATTATCACGTCCAACGTATCGTCGTTAACCTCCCAAAAAGTGTAGAAAGAGAAGACATCAAAAGTCTAGGATTATATGGTTTATATGATGCGATTCGAAAGTTTGACCATCAACGGGACTTGAAATTTGACACGTATGCCTCCTTTCGCATAAAAGGGGCCATATTAGATGGACTTAGAAAAGAGGATTGGCTGCCACGATCGACGCGCGACAAAGTGAAAAAAATTGAAAAAGTGACCGAAGAATTAGAACAACAGTTGCAAAGAGAAGTGTCTTCAGAAGAAGTTGCTCATCAATTAGGGATAGAGAAGGATGAAGTGGAAGAAACGGTGAAAGATAGCTTTTTTGCTAATTTATTATCAATGGAAGAAAAAAGCAATGATACAAACGATGATCAAAGAGAGGGCATTGGCTATCTCATACCTGATCATCATGCGTTAACCCCTGAAGAAAAAATGATTCAACATGAAGATTATGGTGAACTATCAGCATCCATTTCAAAATTAAATACAAATGAACAAATGGTTCTTAGCTTATTTTACGATAAAGAATTGACATTTACCGAAATCGGAAAAGTGCTTGAGTTAACAACTTCAAGGATTTCGCAAATTCATAAACAAGCCATCTATAAGACACGACAGCTGATGATGCAAGAAAAGAAATAATCATTTAAAGGGGCTTGAAAATATGAGTGAGGACAATAAAATTATCGATGTCCATGTAGCCAAAGATCGTTTATCGGCAACATTAACGGTCGTTGATTATGATGCTATTGATCAAGTACAAGAAGATGATTTCTGGACACTAATGAAGGAAAAAGAAATGGAAGAGAGAGTGCTAAACACTTCTTGGGACTCGATATTTCATACGTTAAAAGAGAAGAAGCAAGTGGAGATTGCCAAGGGCGAGCTACCGAAGAATGGGAAAGATGGAGAGTTAAAATTAATAAAATCACTACAATCTTCTTTGGAAGTTGAAGAGAAGAAAAGCTTCCGAGATGTGGCGAGAATTCCAACGGTTGAAGAAGGCGAAAAGATTGCCGAATTAGTTCCGCCAACAGAAGGTGTGAATGGTGTTGACGTCTACAATCAAGTGATCAAGGCAAGTAAAGGAAAGCCTGCGAAGTGTAGAGCAGGAAAAAATGTTCAATTCGAGTCTTCGGAAAATGCGTATTATGCTGAGGTAGCCGGTCAGTTATCTCATGGTGACCGAATATTGCAAGTATTTCCTGTTTACGAAGTGAAAGGTGACGTGTCGTTAGAAACAGGCAACCTTGATTTTGTTGGTTCTATCACCATACACGGCAATGTCCCAACTGGTTATACGATTCATGCCAAAGGTGATATTACCGTCTTTGGTTTGGTTGAAGGTGCTCATTTAGAAGCGGGTGAAAATATTACGATTAAAGAAGGCATTGCTGGAATGGAGAAAGCGACAATCCATGCAGGCGCCAATTTGCATTGTGGTTATATTAATCAAGCTGATGTCCATGTAGGCAAAGATTTAGTGATCCAGAATTCTATCATGCATAGTCAATGTGTTGCACAAGAGAATGTTTTTTGTGAAAATGGTAATATCATAGGTGGTTCCATTTCAGCAGGTAAAAAAATAGTTGTCAATCATGTTGGGAATAAGGCAAATACAAAAACCGAGCTTGCTTTTGGTATTAACAAGAAGCTAAGAGAGAGAGCTCAAGCATTAGCAGATGAAAAAAATGATTTGCTTGATAAAAAAGAAAAGTTAAAAGTACTAGGTCAACAGCTTCAACAAAAACAAGAACAAGTTGGACAATTACCAACGAAAGAACGAATTATGTTATTAAAGCAACGAAACATGTGGGAACAAACCGAGTCAGAATTAGAAAATGTAAAAACAGAATTAGAAGATTTACAGTACATGTTAGGCAATCTCGATGGCATGAGTCTAGAAGTAAAAGGTGTATTGAATGATCATACGGAATTGATTTTTGGAAAATATAAGCGTGTAGTCAATCAAGAGCATCAACGTGTCAATGTTTTTTTGGAAGAAAACGAAATTGTCATTCGTCCACTTTCTTAAAACGAAAGGGTGCTGGATATGAGTTGGAAATCGGTAGAAATGCAAATTGCTTTACCGAGAACACAAGATGCTGGAAAAATGCAAGACCTTATGCAACAACAAGGTCGAGTTATGCAAAATCAATTGGCACAAACGATCGCGTCCGAAGAAATCAAGAGACGTAAACAAGTGAATCAATCCGATGCGAATGAAAAAGCCAATAATGATCAAGAAGAATCAGAAACACCAGCTCCTTTACCGACCATCAAACACCAACAGAAGCAACAACAAGAAGCAACGAAACATCCATATCTTGGTAAAAGGTTTGATTTTAGCACGTAAGAAGGGTTTGTTTTCATAATGATTGTGGAATTATTATTATTATTTAGTTTTTTATTACATGGATTGACCTTTGTATTATTTCGACAATGGAAATCCAAACAAACAAAGCTTGAAGAATTGGAGAAAAACGTACAAGACCAAGTGAAGTCAATGGAAGAATTGCTATCTTTTCATTTGATGGAATTAAAAGAAGAAAACCATGATTTCATGAAGCAGCTACAAAATCAACAAATGACATCGGTTGATACGCATGCAGAGGAAGCGTCGTCACCTGAAACCGCGATCGAAAAGGAAAAATCGAAAGAAACAACTACACCAGAAATAGATGTCACTACAAATACGGCCCCTCAATACACAGATTCGAAACATTTGATTCAGACCGATGGTGAACATGAGGATACAGTTGAAGCCTCAGAAACTGCTCAAGTACTTCATTACTATGGAAAAGGACTTTCTGCGGATGACATTGCTCGCAAATTACATATGGGGAAAACAGAAGTCGAATTATTATTAAAATTTCATCAAAATGAAACGAATTTTTCTTGATAGTGATTAACTGTTATGATATATTTGTTATCGGTGTGAATTACACACGTTTGCAGAAGGCCTAAGAGGTGCTTGGTTAAGTCCTTATGCTTAATGATGCAAACGGAGGCTAAAAAAACCAATTTAGGAGGAAAAGAAATGGCAGTTATTTCAATGAAACAACTATTAGAAGCAGGTGTCCATTTCGGACATCAAACACGCCGTTGGAATCCAAAGATGAAGAAATATATCTTCACTGAGCGTAACGGTATTTATATCATTGACCTTCAAAAAACCGTGAAGAAGGTTGAAGAAGCATTTAACTTTGTGAAAGAGATTGCAGAAAATGACGGTTCGATATTGTTCGTAGGTACGAAAAAACAAGCGCAGGACACGGTTCGCGACGAAGCGATTCGTTCTGGGATGTATTTCGTCAATCAACGTTGGTTAGGCGGTACGCTGACAAACTTTGAAACCATTCGTAAACGTATCAATCGTTTGAAAGATATTGAACAAATGGAAGAAGACGGTACTTTTGAAGTACTACCGAAGAAAGAAGTTGTCGATCTATTAAAAGAAAAAGAACGCTTAGTAAAATTCTTGGGTGGCATTAAAGAAATGAATAAATTACCAGATGCATTATTTATCATTGATCCAAGAAAAGAACGTATTGCAGTTGCAGAAGCGCATAAATTAAACATTCCGATTGTAGGTATTGTAGATACAAACTGCGATCCGGACGAAATTGATTATGTGATTCCAGCAAATGATGATGCGATTCGTGCAGTAAAACTTCTTACAGGCAAAATGGCTGATGCTGTTTTAGAAGCAAAACAAGGTGAAACTACTGAAGAGGCGCCTGCAGAAGAAGCTGCCGAAACTACTGAAGCTGAAGAAACTGAAGGTGAAACAGTAGAAGAGTAATAAAGGTTGCAGGTGATAAGAGGGAGGCCTTTTATCACCTTTTTATCCTTACAATGGTTTAGCGCTATGCTTATTCTTAACGCTGGTCATTGTATGTCTAAAATGAATTTGTTTAAGGAGGAATAGTAATGGCAGTTAATGCAAAAATGGTTAAGGAATTAAGAGAACAAACAGGCGCAGGTATGTTGGACTGTAAGAAAGCATTAGAAGAAACAGATGGTGACATGGAACAAGCCGTAAACTATCTGCGTGAGAAAGGTATTTCAAAAGCTGCGAAGAAGCAAGATCGTGTGGCTGCTGAAGGTGCTAGTCATGTAGCTGTTGATGGTAATCGTGCGGTATTGTTAGAAGTGAATTGTGAAACGGACTTTGTGACAAAGAATGATCAATTTAAAGAATTGCTTGATGATTTAGCCAATCATATTTTGTCACAAGCACCAGAAACCGTAGAAGAAGCGCTTAAACAACCATTGCATGGCGATGGTGATACGGTTGAAGCTTTCATTACCGACAATATTGCAAAAATTGGTGAAAAAATCAGTTTGCGTCGTTTTGAATTATTTGAAAAAACCGATCAAGATGCTTTCGGTGCATACTTACATATGGGAGGAAGCATCGGTGTATTAACCGTACTAGAAGGTACGACAAACGAAGATATCGCAAAAGATATTGCTATGCACGTGGCTGCAGTTAATCCGCGTTATCTATCTCGAGATGCTGTTTCTGAAGAAGACGTAGCACAAGAGAAAGAAGTATTGAAAACACAAGCACTTAATGAAGGTAAGCCTGAACATATTGTCGAAAAAATGGTGGAAGGTCGATTAAATAAATACTTTGAGGAAATCTGTCTGTTAGAGCAAAGTTTTGTAAAAGACCCTGATCAAAAGGTTAAGCAAGTTGTAGCAAATAACGATGCAACTGTTAAGTCATTTGTACGTTATGAAGTCGGCGAAGGAATTGAAAAGCAAGAAGAAAACTTTGCTGAAGAAGTGATGAACCAAACAAAGAAATAATCTTTACTTGTAAAGGGGCACTTGGTGTCCCTTTTCTTAAAGATCATGTTTCATATGCGATTTCATTTATAGAAGACGTAACGATTGATTCGTACATCATATGCTGTATGTAACTGAATAGAATTTATTCATTTATTGAAGAAAGTTGTTATTAAGGGTTGCGAATCTTCTGTTTTCTATATAATATTTACATAGATGGAGGTTATTATGACAACTGCTAACTATAGACGAATTGTATTAAAATTAAGTGGTGAAGCGTTAAGTGGTGAGGATGGTTATGGGATCGAACCATCGATTATCCAATCTGTCGCTAGACAAGTGAAAGATATCGCTGAGCTAGGTGTTGAAGTCGCGATCGTTGTTGGTGGAGGCAATATATGGAGAGGAAAGGTTGGCAGTGAAATGGGCATGGATCGTGCGAATGCTGATTATATGGGAATGTTAGCTACGGTCATGAATTCACTGGCTCTCCAGGATAGCATGGAAAATCAAGGCATACCAACGCGCGTTCAAACATCAATCGAAATGAGGCAAGTGGCAGAGCCTTATATACGAAGGAAGGCGATTCGTCATTTAGAAAAAAAACGTGTTGTTATATTTGCCGCTGGAACAGGAAATCCTTATTTTTCAACAGACACAACCGCTGCACTTCGAGCGGCTGAAGTCGAAGCAGATGTCATCTTAATGGCTAAGAATAATGTTGATGGTGTTTATACTTCTGATCCGAAAGTGGATAAATATGCAACGAAGTATGATCAATTATCTTATATGGAGATTCTAAATGAAGGATTAGGTGTAATGGATTCCACTGCATCATCTTTATGTATGGACAATAATATCCCATTACTGGTATTCTCGATTTCTGAAGAAGGAAATATTAAAAAAGCTGTTGTAGGTGAAAATATTGGAACAATCATAAGGGGGAACCAATAATGTCAGAACAATTAGTGAAGGAAACACGTGAAAAAATGGATCAAGCGGTGAAAGCTTATTCAAAGAACCTTTCCACTGTACGAGCTGGAAGAGCAAATCCAGCGATATTAGATAATGTAACGGTCGAATATTATGGTGCCATGACGCCATTAAATCAGTTATCAACGATTTCAGCACCAGAAGCTCGTTTGCTCGTTATTACACCATTTGACAAATCATCCATCTCAAACATTGAAAAGGCCATTCAAAAAGCAGATTTAGGTTTATCTCCTTCTAGTGATGGTAATGTGATCCGTATTAATATTCCGGCTTTAACGGAAGAAAGACGGAAAGAACTTGTAAAGTTAATTGGAAAGTATGCCGAAGAGTCAAAAGTTCAAATCCGTAATATTCGTCGTGAAACCAATGATCAATTGAAAAAAGACGAAAAAAATGGAGATTTAACCGAGGATGATCTTCGTGCATTTCAAGATGATGTCCAAAAAGAAACAGATGCGCATATTGATAAAATTGACCAGTTAACGAAAGAAAAAGAACAAGAAATGATGGAAGTTTAAGCGAAAAAAAGGTAAAATGTAATAAGTTAGGTTAACCCTCTTCCGCAAGAGG
>NZ_APML01000003.1 GCF_000359605.1 Gracilibacillus halophilus YIM-C55.5 | reverse complement strand
CTATACCGTGGGCACGGCTTCAGCTAACTGTGTGAAGAGCCCCTCTTCACACAGTGGATCTTCAGTCCGTGCTGTTCCCACTGGAGTCTCCGTATTTTGATTACGCTCAATCAGTATTCTAACGTATTGTTCGTCTTTTACATTTGTCACTTACCTTCTGTCCAGCCTCATCTTTCGTTTTAATGTTCATTATTTGATTGATTTGTTTCGTTTTTATTTGCAATCACTTGCATTGGATTACCGCCGACAAATGCACCTGGCTCAACATCTTTATTCACAAGCGTGCCAGCAGATACGACAGCACCATCGCCGATTGTCACACCAGGCAAAATGGTCGTGTTGGCACCGATCATAACTTCATCACCAATGGTCACATGTCCTAAACGGTATTCTTTAATTAAATATTCATGCGTCAAAATCGTTGTGTTATAACCAATTACACTATTATATCCGATCGAAATGTTTTCTGGATACATGATATCCACCATAACCATAAGCGCAACTGCGGTATCCTTACCGACTTGCATCCGCAAACATTTACGATAAATGGCATTTTTCACTGGTAACCATGGTGTATAACGCGAAATTTGAATGAAGAAAAAATTTTTAACGACCTTCCAAAAAGAAATTGTGCGATACATCTGCCAAAGTGAATTCGCACCTTCTACCGGATAGCGTTTGGTTTTACGCATCTGTTTCCACTCCGACAATTTCTAATAAGTCTGCCATCTCATCTAACATATAATTGGGCTCATGCTGTTCTAGAATCTCTTTTCCTTTGATCGACCAAGAAACCCCTGCTGTCTGAACGCCTGCGTTGTGTCCAGCCTCGATATCATGATAGTTATCTCCTACCATCAACGTAGTCATCGGGTTGGCTTTTAGTTGGTCAATCGCTTCTAAAATCGGTTCAGGATGTGGTTTTGCATGATCAACATCATCCAAACCAATAAGTACATCAAATGCTTGATCCATCCCTGTAATTTCTAGTCCTAACTTAGCAGTATCATTTAATTTTGTTGTCACAATGCCTAATTGATAACCTTCTTGCTTTAATCGGTTAATCGTATCTACAACGGTAGGATACGCTTCTACGTATGTTTCATGATTTTCATAATTATGCTTTCGATAAGTCTCCATCATGTCATCAACTTTATCTGGATTAATTTTCGCTAAGCTTTCTGTTAATGGAGGACCAATAAAATCAAGAATTTCTTCGCGCGAATACTTCCGATCACCGAATTGTTCGGCTGTGTGAGTAAATGATGCAATGATCAATTCGTTTGTATTAATTAAGGTTCCATCTAAATCAAATAAAATGGTTTCCACTTTCATATATCGACTACCTCCATATTCATTTCCAAATCGAAAACAGATCTCCCGGAAAAACGGGCTTTTGCTTAGGTTATGCAAAAGCCCCGTCTTTTTACATTCAGTCGGTTTACTTCTCTATTTTTTTGCCTTGATACGTTCGATTCGCAAGGCCCTTTTTCCGACGATACACCCAAATAATGATTGCTCCTATAATTAGTACTACAGAAATCGCTTGTGCTGTTCGTATCTCACCAAATAAATACAAGCTATCCGTACGCATTCCTTCAATAAAGAAGCGACCAAAGGAATACCAAATCACATAAGTAAGGAATAATTCTCCCCGTCGTAACGAATATCTACGTAAGATAAGTAATAATATAAAACCAGCTATATTCCAAACCGACTCATATAAGAACGTCGGGTAATACATCGTACCTTCTATGCACATTTGATTCATGATGAAATCGGGTAAATATTGATGGAAATTGTCATACATTGCTTGACTCATCGGTCCGCCATGAGCTTCTTGGTTCATAAAATTACCCCAGCGACCAACCGCTTGTCCTAAGATAATACTTGGGGCGGCAATATCGGCAATTTGCCAAAAAGATAATTTCCGAAACCGCGTATATAAAATCGCTGTAATCACAGCACCGATTAAAGCACCATGAATCGCAATGCCACCTTCCCAGACAGCAAACACTTTCCACCAAACTTCACCAGCGTAACGATCCCATTCAAAAACTACGTAATAGAGTCGCGCACAAAGTATCGCAATGGGAATCGCAATTAATACAAGATCCATGATGTAATCTTTTTTTAGACCTAAGCGATCTGCTTCACGTGTTGCTAACCATAATCCTAAAAAAGCACCAATGGCAATGATGATCCCATACCAATAAATCGACAACGAACCGATGTCTAAAAATACAGGATCTAATGCAGGTCTTTCACAAGCCACAATTCATCTCCTCCGTTCTTATCAGCGTGTCTGCTATTCTAAGTCACCATCAAAATCGGCATCTACATCAGATTCTCCGTTTTGGATCATTTTCGATAGCCGTTGTTGAAATTCTTCAGCTGCATTTACTCCCATTCGTTTTAAGCGGAAATTCATGGCAGCCACTTCAATAATAACAGCTAAGTTACGTCCTGGTCGAACGGGAAGAGTTGCTTTCGGAAGATCAACATCTATAATTTTCATCGTCTCTTCATCCAGTCCGAGTCGATCATATTGTTTCTTCTCATCCCATGCTTCTAATGTAATGACAAGGGCAATCCGTTTATGAGAACGTACAGAACCTGCACCGAATAAAGTCATCACATTAATAATACCGAGTCCACGGATTTCTAATAAATGTTCGATGAGTGGTGGTGCTGAGCCAATTAATCGGTCATAGTCTTCTTGGCGGATTTCAACACTATCATCTGCAACTAGTCGGTGGCCACGTTTGACTAACTCTAGTGCTGTTTCACTTTTACCGACACCACTTTGTCCCGTAATCAATACACCAATACCATAAATATCGACAAGTACACCATGCACTGCGGTAAATGGCGCAAATTTTGCTTCTAAAAAGTTTGTGATTCGACTGATGACTCTTGTTGTTTTATATGGAGAGCGCATCAATGGTACACCGGATTCTCTACATGCTTCTAATAGTTCTTCTGGAACATCCATATCACGTGTAATTAATATACCTGGTGTAATATCCGTACATAAATGATACGCTCTATCTTTCCGTTCTTCTGGCAATAAATCTGAGATATAAGACAATTCCGTTTTTCCTAATAATTGCAAACGATCTTTGGCATAATATTTGAAATACCCTGTTAATTCAATACCTGGACGGGATACCTCGCTCATAGATATTTCACGATGAACCCCTTCTTCCCCTGCAATTAATTCGATCTTAAATCGGTCTAATAGGTCTTGTGTTCGAACCTTTGCCAATCTATTTCGCCCCTTTCGTCCTCATTGGCATTTATCGAATTTCATTTTTCTATCTATATCAATGTAACTATTGTAGCATTTTTTTATCAAAATCGTACACTTTTCATAATAATTTTTACAGATCCTTTTCTGCCAGTTTTTTGAGGCTAATAGCTAGTTTCCTTCCCTCTGTTTGACGCATATACCCTTTTTTGAGACAAACAGTTGCTTCCTTTTCTTCTGTTTGACGCGTATCCAGTTTTTTGAGGCTAACAGCTAGTTTCCCTCCCTCTGTTTGACGCATATCCAGTTTTTTGAGGCTAACAGCTGCTCCCTTTTCTTCTGTTTGACGCGTATCCCTCCAAATAACATGACTTTCAACAATTTGATGATATAATCTCGATACATAAATAAATTTTATCATCAGAGCTATCACAATAACTTAGACAATGAAAAAGCCGTTGCGAAGATGCAACGACTTAGTTCATTTCATTAGTTTGTTCATGATCATGTTCATAAGCGAGAATAATACGGCTGCGACCAATGCTGTACCGAATCCTTCAATAATAAAGTCATCGCCTAATATGGCTTGGGTAATCATTAACGTGATCGCGTTAATGACGAACAAAAATAAGCCAAGTGATAAGATCGTAATCGGCAAGGTTAATACAACAAGAATGGGTTTCACAAGCACATTCAATACAGCTAGGATCACACTTGCAACTAATGCCACAACAAAACCATCAATCATAAACGAATCAAATAAATAATCAATCACCATCAGCGCTAATGCATTAAATACAAATGAAAGGAGCCAACGCAAATTATTCTCCTCCTCTTTCAGGAATGATAATAGCTGCAGCAATATACAAGATCAACAACGGAGCAAAACCAGTAAAAATAAGCAATATGACATAAATTAACCGCAAAATCGTAGCATCTAGCGAATCCATTCAGCTAATCCACCAAATACACCAGCTAGCATTCTGTTTTGCTTCGATCGAAACAATACACCTTCCATGTCATCTCCCTACTTTCATTATATGCTTGTCTTACCACATTTATTAACCCTAGTAAAAATTTAAAACTGCCATGTATAGAACGATTCAATACCAAGCCATGTTTTAGCTGCTGTTTCAATATCTTCTTGCGTTTCTTCCTGAATTTTGGCTAACATGCCATCAGCTTGTGATTTATGAGCCATAATCGCATCCAATTTTGTTGCAAAAACATCGCCTATATCATTTAAAATATCTGGTTCACCAAGTTCATCAATATAATTACGACTAATCGCTTGGGCCCAAACGGTTGGTCGTTTTTCTTTAGCCATCATTCCAACCGCTTGAATAGCTGCAGCACCAAATGCATCATGATCTGGATGCACGGCATAACCGGGATAATGCGTTATGACTAAAGTTGGCTCAATCTCTTCCAAATATTGATATAAATGTTTAGCGACTTCCTCTCTCGATTCAAATTCTAACGTTTTATCACGATAACCAAGCATTTTTAATTCCATATCTAATACGTCACATGCTTTGATCAATTCTTGTTTACGAATTTCTGGTAAAGATTCTCTTGTTGCAAATGTCGGGTTCCCCATATTACGCCCCATTTCACCTAATGTCCCACATAGGTACGTGACAGGGATTCCTTTCTCTCGAAAAGATGTAATCGTCCCCGATGCACCAAACGATTCATCATCTGGGTGCGGATATATTACGACGACATGCTCTTGCATGATGTACTACCTCCTTCAATTCTATTAATACGTAAACGGTTTTTCTCCTATTTGTAAAGCCACCATCAATCTACCTTCGTTATCGTGGCCTGCCATTAATAAACGTCCTTCATCATCGATTTCATATTGATTCACACCTTCTGCATAAATCCAACCGATGTCTAATTTCAAACCCACACGGTATGTTGCACCTGCGCCAACAATCTTTCCGCGCGCATACGATACGTTTGCATTACGAATAAATGCACCAACGTTATAAGCCTCCTGGTTAAAGTGGCTGGCATAAGCCCCGTTAGTCGTTTCTAAGTGAATATATACTTCTTTATTTGCTCGTGCATCAATTTCTTTTTGTACTTGATCGATCTTGATCGTGTCCATGAATCTATACTGCCTCCTTCTCGTTTGCAACTTGATTCTTATTCTATCATATCGACAATAAAGATTCTTGCCAAACACTTCAGGCTAGAATTCTCACCGTCAGGCCAGAAAAAATTTCGTGAAGCTAGAATTCTCATCGTCAGGCCAGAATTCTATTACTGAAGCCAGAATAAATAACATCAAGCCAGATATATTCAATGCAAGAATTCAAATTCAATTTAAAAAATGGAAAAGCCGGATCATCACGCGACCCGACTGCTTCATTTTATTGTAAAATTTTCTCTTGCATTCGCTTCTTATCACGTTCCAAAACAGGTTTTAAATACTGGCCAGTATAAGAATTTTTCTGCTCTGCTAATTCTTCTGGTGTGCCAGTCGCAACGATTTCGCCGCCACCTTCTCCACCTTCTGGACCAAGATCAATAATATGATCCGCCGCTTTAATCACGTCTAGGTTGTGTTCAATGATAATGACAGTTTCACCATTATCAACCATGCGTTGAATCACTTGTAACAAACGATAAATATCATCCACGTGTAAACCTGTCGTTGGTTCATCTAATATATATAATGATTTTCCATTAGAACGGCGATGCAATTCACTCGCAAGCTTCACACGTTGGGCTTCCCCACCTGACAATGTCGTCGCTGGCTGACCAAGTTGCACATAACCGAGACCAACATCATAAATCGTTTCTAATTTACGACGAATTTTCGGAATATTTTCGAAAAAGTGTAATGCGTCTTCTACCGTCATATCAAGAACATCAGCTATACTCTTGCCTTTATATTTGACTTCTAATGTCTCACGGTTGTATCTTTTTCCTTCACATACTTCACACGGTACGTAAACATCTGGTAAGAAGTGCATCTCAATTTTGATAATCCCATCGCCACGACATGCTTCACATCGACCACCTTTTACATTGAAGCTAAATCGCCCCTTTTTGTAGCCTCTTATTTTCGCTTCATTGGTTTGAGCGAAAACGTCACGAATATCATCAAACACACCAATATAGGTCGCTGGGTTGGACCGAGGCGTTCGACCGATGGGTGCTTGGTTAATATCTATCACTTTTTCTAAATGTTCTGTTCCACGAATTTCATGGTGTTTCCCAGGCTTTTCTTTTCCACGATGCAATTCACTCGATAACCGTTTATGCAAAATATCATTGATCAATGTACTTTTTCCAGAGCCAGAAACGCCTGTAACTGCTGTAAATAAACCAATAGGGATACTAGCATTGATATCTTTTAAATTATTTTCACTTGCACCGATAATTTCTACATATCGCTCAGACGCCTCATGTCGCTGAGCGGGCACAGGTATAAATTTAGCTCCTGACAAATATTGCCCTGTTAATGACTTTTTCTTTTTCATCACTTGTTTCGGTGTTCCTTGAGCAATCACTTCGCCACCGTGATTACCAGCACCAGGGCCAATATCGACTAAATGATCGGCCGCTAACATGGTATCTTCATCATGCTCAACAACAATGAGTGTATTCCCTAAATCACGCATGCTTTCCAACGTTCGAATCAATCGATTATTATCCCGCTGATGTAAACCGATTGATGGTTCATCTAACACGTATAACACACCAGTCAGTGCTGAACCGATTTGAGTCGCTAACCGAATTCGTTGTGCTTCTCCACCAGAAAGAGTACCCGCTGAGCGAGACAACGTTAAATAATCAAGCCCAACATTCGCTAAAAACGACAGTCGATCATCAAGTTCACGAATAATCATTTGCGCAATTTGTTTATCCGTTTCAGATAAAGATAACGTCGTAAAAAATTGATGCGCATCACTTACTGATAGCTCAGTTACTTGGCTGATATGATATCCATTTATCTTAACGGACAAAGCTTCTTCATTTAAGCGAAAACCATGGCAAGTTGGACAGTCTTTCTGCGCCATATACTTTTCCATTTGTTCACGTATAAAATCAGATGACGTTTCATGATAACGTCGCTCTATATTAGCTAATACACCTTCAAAGTAAATATGTGTATCTCTTGTCATGCCATACTCATTTTGATAATGAAAATGGATGCGCTCTTTGCCACTACCATATAAAATTTTATTTAATTGCTTCTTCGGCAAATCTTTGACTGGCGTGTCCATGGAGATATCATAATGGTCACAAACACACGCTAACAACTGTGGATAATACTGTGAGCTAATTGGTTCCCATGGCACGATCGCTCCTTCGTTTAAACTACGATCACGATTGGGAATCACTAAATCGATGTCGACTTCTAACTGAGATCCAAGACCATCACACGTCGGACAAGCACCAAATGGACTATTAAACGAAAACAAACGTGGTTCTAATTCTTCAATAGAAAATCCGCAAATCGGACAAGCGTGATTTTCACTAAAAAGTAATTCCTCTTGCCCAATTACATCCACGATAACTTTGCCTTCGCCTAATCGTAACGCTGTTTCCAATGAATCTGACAATCGTCCTTCGATACCTTCTTTAATGACAATCCGATCAATGACGACTTCAATCGAATGATTTTTATTTTTATCCAAATTGATGTCATCTGTAATTTCCATCATTTCGCCATCGACTCGTAAGCGAATATATCCTTCTTGCTGTAAGTTTTCTAATACTTTTGCATGCGTTCCTTTTCTCCCCGAAACAACAGGGGACAATATTTGCATTTTTGTTCGCTCGTCAAATGAAGTAATACGGTCCACCATTTGTTCTACGGTTTGTGACGTAATTTCAACATCATGCGTAGGGCAAATCGGATGCCCAACCCTTGCATATAACAATCGCATATAATCATAGATCTCCGTCACAGTACCAACCGTTGAACGAGGATTACGACTCGTCGTTTTTTGATCGATGGATATAGCTGGCGATAAGCCTTCAATCGAATCAACATCTGGTTTATCCATTTGCCCTAAGAACTGGCGTGCATATGCGGACAAAGACTCGACATATCGTCTCTGCCCTTCCGCATAAATGGTATCAAAAGCTAATGACGATTTCCCTGATCCAGAGAGCCCTGTCATTACAACTAACTTGTCTTTGGGAATATCGATACTAACATTTTTTAAGTTATGTGCGCGTGCACCTTGTACCGAAATTGCTTTTTTTGCCATTGGCGCCTCACCCTTCTGCTTTAAGTTCTATTACAATATCACGAAGTTCCGCTGCTCGTTCGAAGTCTAGATCTCTAGCGGCTTGTTTCATTTCTTGTTCCATTTGTTCGATTAGTTTTTCTTTTTCTTGTTTAGACATGTTACTAATATCTGGTTTTTGTTCATCTTCGTATGTCTCGTCACCTTCTGCTACTGTTGTTGCTCGAATGACATCTCGAACTTCTTTGTTAATCGTTTGTGGTACAATGCCATGTTCTTCATTAAACGCATGTTGTTTTTCGCGACGACGATTCGTTTCATCCATCGCTGACTGCATGGAATCTGTTATGCGATCAGCATACATAATCACTTGACCATTTTCATTACGGGCAGCACGTCCCATCGTCTGAATAAGCGATCGTTCAGACCGTAAAAAGCCTTCCTTATCCGCATCCAATATCGCAACGAGTGATACTTCTGGTATATCTAGTCCTTCACGCAATAAATTGATACCGACGAGAACATCATACGTGCCAACACGTAAATCACGAATGACTTCAATCCGTTCTAATGTCTTGATTTCCGAATGGAGATAGGCAACCTTAATACCGACTTCTTTCAGATAATCGGTGAGGTCTTCGGCCATTTTTTTGGTTAACGTCGTAATCAATACGCGTTCATCACGTTTTTGTCTTGCATTGATTTCCCCGATCAAATCATCAATTTGCCCATCGATCGGACGCACATCAATTTTCGGATCAAGTAATCCAGTTGGACGAATAATTTGTTCGGTCATTTTCGGTGTATGTTCCAATTCATATGGACCAGGTGTTGCTGAAACAAAAATAAATTGGTTCGCCTTTTCTTCAAATTCATTAAACGTAAGTGGACGGTTATCCAATGCGGAAGGCAGACGAAATCCATGATCAACTAACACTTGTTTACGTGCTTGGTCACCATTGTACATGCCACGAACTTGCGGTAAAGTTACGTGCGATTCATCAATCACAATCAATGAATCTTCTGGAAAATAATCAAGTAATGTATAAGGTGTCGAACCAGCATCTCTTAACGTCAAATGACGAGAGTAATTTTCAATACCTGAACAAAACCCCATTTCTTCCATCATTTCCAAATCGTAGTTCGTTCGTTGCTCTAAGCGTTGGGCCTCTAAAAGTTTATCTTCCGATCGCAGTTTTTCCAATTGTTGATGTAACTCCTCACGAATACGCTCCATCGCTAGCTTTAATTTTTCATCACGCGTTACGAAGTGAGACGCTGGGAAAATCGCAATATGTTCACGATCTCCGATGACTTCACCGGTCAATGCATCAACTTCACGCATACGATCAATCTCGTCACCGAAAAATTCTAAGCGAATACAATGCTCCTCACGTGAAGCCGGAATAATTTCAACCGAGTCCCCACGCACTCGAAACGTCCCACGCTGAAAGTCAATATCGTTACGTGCATACTGAATACTGACTAAATCACGCAATAATTCATCACGGTCCTTTTCCATGCCAACACGTAGGGACACAACTTGCTCACGGTATTCTTCTGGAGAACCTAAACCGTAAATACAAGAAACACTCGCTACAATTAACACATCATTCCGTTCAAATAATGCTGATGTAGCCGAATGCCTTAATTTGTCAATTTCATCGTTAACACTTGCATCTTTTTCAATAAATGTATCGGTCGATGGAACATAGGCTTCTGGTTGATAGTAATCATAGTAGCTAACAAAATATTCCACTGCATTGTTCGGAAAAAACTCTTTAAACTCGCTATATAATTGTCCTGCTAACGTTTTGTTATGTGCGATCACCAACGTTGGACGATTAATTTCCTGAATCACATTCGATACCGTAAATGTCTTCCCTGTCCCCGTTGCACCGAGTAAGGTTTGATATCGTTGATTATCTTGTACACCGCTAGCCAGTTCCGCAATCGCTTGCGGCTGATCACCTTGTGGTTGATATGGTGATTGTAGCGAAAATTGTTGTTCCTCCATACCTTTACCTCCGTTCGTTCTCTTTCTCCATTATACAACAAGGAAAAAGAAAAAGCGAACAAATATTCGCTCATTAATAAAATTTTTCTACCCTTTATTATAACCAATATATACCGCTTCATAAAGCAAATGGATTGTTAACACATATTCGTCTTCAAGAAAAAATCCGAACGCATGCTCTAACTCACAATGGGCGTTCGGATCTCTATCGTACATGTTATGTCGCTTGATTGTATTGATTGACTTCAAACAGATCAATGAGCTCAATCTCTGGATATTTATCAGCAAACCAACGTAAAGCAAAGTCATTTTTAAAGAGAACGAGAAATTCGCCATCTCGGTCTTTTACCAACATATTACGTTCATCGAATAATGAAGGATCAACTTGTTCTTCTTTCAACCAACGAGGAATGCGATCACCAATCGATTCCAGCATGATTTCGACGTTGTATTCGTTCTTCATTCGATGTTGAAACACTTCATATTGTAATTGACCTACAGCACCGACAATAATTGAATCAGTTGGATACCCGCGGAATAATTGGATCGCCCCTTCTTGCACCAGCTGTTCCAATCCTTTACGAAATTGCTTCGCCTTCATCACATTTTTTGCCGTTACCCGCTGGAAAATCTCAGGCGGGAATTGTGGCAATTCATCATACGCAAAGGTTTGCTTGCCTTCAACTAATGTATCACCAATTCGATATGTTCCAGGATCATACACCCCGATAATATCACCAGGATATGCTTGTTGAACGGTATCACGAGACGAGGCAACGAATTGTTGCGTTTGTCCGAGCTTCATCGATTTCCCCGTACGAGCGAGCTTCACTTGCATGCCACGTGTAAATGTACCCGAACAGACACGAATAAAGGCAACACGATCACGGTGTTGTGGGTTCATATTGGCTTGAATTTTAAACACAAATCCTGAAAACTCTTCACGCTCTGGATGTACGACATCGGTTTCCGTTTTGCGCGGACCAGGGGCAGGAGCAAGATTAATAAATGTATCAAAAAATGTTTGCACACCAAATGGCGCCAGTGCACTACCAAAGAACACGGGCGTCTGTTCTCCTTGTAATACACGATCTAATGAAAATTCATCACCAGCACCTTCTAATAACTCTAATTCATCGATCGTTTCCTGATAGGTAGGATTATCAGTAATGTCTCGATACTTATCTTGTTGCAGTTGATCAAACGGAATATACGTTTCCTCTTCATTGCCATTGTATTGAATAAATTGTTCATGATATCTGTCTAAAATACCAATAAACCTTTTTCCCATTCCGACGGGCCAGTTCATTGGATACGTTTCGATATTCAATACATCTTCAATTTGATCCAGTAATTCGAGTGGTTCTCGACTTTCACGATCAAGCTTGTTGATAAACGTAAAAATCGGAATGCCACGCATCTTACAAACCTTGAACAATTTAATCGTCTGCGCTTCAATCCCTTTTGTCGCATCAATCACCATGACGACACAATCCACAGCTGTTAACGTTCGATACGTATCCTCACTAAAATCTTCGTGACCGGGTGTGTCCAAAATATTTACTCGATACCCTTGATAATCGAAATTCATGACGCTTGAAGTGACGGAAATCCCACGTTGCTTTTCAATTTCCATCCAATCCGATGTGGCGAATTTGCCTGTTTTCTTCCCCTTCACCGTACCAGCTGAGCGAATTAAATTACCGAATAATAATAGTTTCTCAGTAATCGTCGTTTTCCCAGCATCGGGGTGTGAAATAATGGCAAACGTTTTTCGCTTTTGAATCTCTTCTTCCATACTCATGCTTATCCCTACTTTCTACCGCACATATCTTTGACAAAAATAGCAGTTTATGCAACGAAAGTCAATCAAGCCAAATATAGCATCTAAAGAATCATCACGAATAAGTTAACAATTTTAGCGTAATCATGATGATTTCTGTTATAATAAAATGATGTAGCATAACGATGATGTAATGATAGTGTATCGATACAAGGAAGGGATTTTCCATGCAAAAAATTGAAATGAGTGAAGACGGAATTCGTCAACTAACTGGCGATACTTTTTATGAACGAGGCTACGACTATTACAAAAACGGCCGTGTTTATGGCCTGTCCTATAATCCAAATAACCATTCTTGGCGCGGGCTCGTGAAAGGCACCAAAGTATATACCGTTCGTCTCTATCTCGGTGAAGATATGGATGTTGATCCAACGTGTACATGTCCAGCTTATGATAGCTATGGAGCGTGTAAGCATGTGGCTGCTGTTCTCCTATCAGTCACCCAAGATATATCATCACAACGAAGAAGATATGCTGTTGATCAAGGAAATACTGGAGAAACATCCTATGAAACAGATTTATTTGCCAAACAATTATTACACACATTTCGCGATAAAGGAGAAATCCTTGAAGCCCCAAAACCGATTCAATCAAGTTTTACAGTGAAATTAACACAAACCAATAAAAAGACACAATTCGTTTTAACGATTGCCATGAAAGTTGGTGAAAGTCGCCCATACATCGTCCGTGATATTCGCGGGTTTCTTCAAGCGTATAAAAATGGGGAGTCATTTAAGGTGAACCAGTCTTTTTACTATACACCGAACCATTATTATTTCACATCCAATGATCGGATGATGATCGAATGGCTCATGCGTTGCTATGAGCAAGAGAAATTATTCGGCAATCTATATATTCATAAAACAGAATACCCGCGAGAATTATTTATTTCGCCAACCATTAGCAATGAATTGTTAGAAGATGTACAGCATACAGATTATACCTTTCAACACCAAGATAAAACGTATCCGTTGATCGAACTGAAAGAAATGGATGATCAATTATTATTTGAGCTCGATTATACGAATCAAAATATGTTTACGTTTGAAATGACGGATTTGTCGTCCTATCGATTTTTAGACAGCTACCAGTACTTAGTTGAGGAAAATCGTTTCTATCAAATCACATACGAACAGAAAAACGTCTTAGAAAAATTATTCCGTATTCTCCCTTTCCAATCGAAAAAGAAACATTATATTTCGACACCGGAAATGGATTCCTTTATCGAAAATGTCATGCCGCAATTTGAACAAGTAGGTCAGGTTTCCATGACGGATCGCTTAAAGAAGCAAATCAACACATCTCCTTTACAAGCGAAAGTCTATTTGGACGAGGTCGATGAGGCACTACAAGCATCCGTCTCTTTTCAATATGGGGATCATGTATTTTATCCGTTCGCACACCAGCAAACAACGAATCAGCTCGTCAAACGAAATCGAGACAAGGAGAATCAATTAATCGAACGGATGCGTGACATTGGCTTTTTAGAAATGAATCAATCGATGTTTTTATTTGACTATGAAACGATTTATTCGTTTTTACATGAAGATGTCTACTGGTTAGAATCCTATAGTCATGTATATATGTCCAGTGATGTCAAACGTATGCTAGGAGACGATGCCCATCAGCTTCAGTCATCTGTAGAATATAACTCATCGGAGGGAATGCTTGATATTTCGTTTGATGTCGAAGGAATCTCAGATGAATATGTAGCGGAAGTGTTGCAAGCCTTAGTCGAAAAGCAACGATATTACAGAATTCCAAATGGTGCATTGTTGCAATTAGACGGAGAAGGATTTTCTTCATTCCAACAGCTTCATGACAATATTCAATTTTCGAAACAAGAGATTGAAGACGGAAAGGTTGAACTACCAGCTGCGCGGAGTTTTCAAGTTGAAGATGCCTTACAGAGTGATCGTGATACTTTTTCAAACACGTTTCAAACCATGCTCGATCAATTAAAACATCCAGAAGAGTTGGAATTTCCACTTCCTGAGGGACTTGATGCTGAATTGCGTGATTATCAACATACAGGCTATCAATGGATGAAAACATTATCCCATTATCATTTAGGCGGCATTTTGGCAGATGATATGGGGCTTGGTAAGACACTACAAACCATTACGTATTTGTTATCTGACATCCAACATCAAGATTCAACGTATCAAGCATTAGTTGTTGCGCCAGCTTCCCTCGTTTATAACTGGAAAAAGGAAGTCGAAAAGTTTGCACCTCAGTTAACGAGTGGTGTGATCGTCGGACAAAAGAAACAACGGAAACAATTAATCCAAGAACACGAAAATACGAATATTTTAATTACGTCTTACCCAACATTACGGCAAGATCATGAATGGTATGAAGAAAAATCATTTGATTGTTTTATTTTGGATGAAGCACAAGCGATCAAGAATCATTTAACGTTAACGGCCAAAGCGGTGCGAGCGATTCGCGCGAAACAATATTTTGCCTTAAGTGGTACACCGATTGAAAACTCACTCGATGAATTATGGTCGATTTTCCATACGATATCACCTGGCTTATTCGGCAACAAAAAGGAATTCACAAGCCTTGATGCTAACTACATCGCTCGAATTACAAGACCATTTATTTTACGCCGTGTGAAAAAAGATGTATTAGAAGAATTACCAGATAAAATCGAAACCGTGCAATATTCAGAACTAACGAAACAACAAAAAGAAGTCTACATTGGGTATTTGCAACGGATTCAAAACGAAATGGATGAAACAATTGAGCAAAAAGGTTTCGAAAAAGGAAAATTACAGATCCTTGCTGGCTTAACACGTTTGCGCCAAATTTGCTGTCATCCAAGCTTATTTTTAGAAAACTATCAAGGCGAATCAGGCAAACTCAATCAGCTGTTAGAATTAACAGACGATCTGCAAGCACAAGGAAAACGAACGCTTATTTTCTCTCAATTTTCAAGTATGCTTCAAATTATTTACCAAGCGTTAGAAGCACAAGGTTATCCTGCTTTTTATTTAGATGGTTCTACGCCTACCGAAAAACGTATGGAAATGGTCGAAGCATTTAATCAAGGGGAAAAAGGCTTTTTCCTTATCTCGTTAAAAGCAGGCGGTACGGGGCTAAACCTAACAGGCGCAGATACGGTGATTTTATATGATTTATGGTGGAACCCTGCTGTTGAAGAGCAAGCAGCTGGAAGAGCCCACCGTATTGGGCAAGAAAAAGCTGTCCAAGTTATACGTTTAATTACAGAAGGAACAATTGAAGAAAAAATATATCACTTGCAACAGCAAAAGCGTGAGTTAGTCGATCAAATCATTCAACCAGGCGAAACATTATTATCTAAGCTATCCGAAGCAGAAATCCGCGAATTGCTAGAATTTTAAAACATCATTCGCGAGTGTAGACCGAAGTTGAGAATAAATTTGCGAAAGCCGAGAATAAAACCGCGAAAGTTAAGAATAAAAAATAGAAAAGAAAAACCGGAACTTTATCAAAACGACGTCGATAGAGTTCCGGTTACAATAATTATATAGATGAAGTTTCTACTTTTTGTTCATCAACAGAAATCGATTCATTTTTCAAAAATAATACGCCTAATTCATGATGCTCCCCTTCATATAACGAACGTTCAGCAAAACGTATTTCCCCGGAAATATTTTTAATTTGCAATTTGCCATATGTTCGATTTTGTTGCAATGCTTGATAAAAACTGCTTTCATCATGAATGGGTTGTCCATTCACTTTCATAATTCGCTCCCCTGGTTCTAACTCAAAATCCTCAGCTGGGGTATTGGGTAAAACATCAAGTACGAGTAACCCTTCACCTCCAGGCTGAAAATAACGCACATTTTTCCTATCCAGATATCGGAACCGTAACGAAATCATGATACGACCGATAAAGGCAATCGCTACTGCAACATAAATAAGCGGCTGATAAACAAAAGCACCTGCACTACATGCCAATATGAGTACCGCTAGTCCAATGATTCGCTTCCCAATCCATGTTCTACCTTCTTTCGGTAACATACTGCGAAAAACGTGCTCAGTACCTATTAGAAATGGCACGATCATAAGACCATAAGAGTCACCATTCACTTGCCAGATAGGCCACCACTCAGCAAACGATTCAATCGCACCAGCAGGAACAAGTGTAAAAAATGGAACGATCGCTAAACGTTTCACTCGTTGCTGTCCGACATGCTTTCCCCGTTTACTACGTATTTGCTCCGGAAAATCATTCGATCCCTTTTTATGTAAAAGAAGCCAACTTTCTACAAACAAAAATACACCAATGAGTAACGAAATCGAAATCAGTGATATGGATTGAAATACATCGAGACCTTCCCATTCAAACCATTCAATGATAGTAGGATGCAATATCATAATTAAAAAGAAAACGCCTAACGTATAACTTGGTGATAACAATCCAAATTGATTTGCTAATGATAACAAAATAAATATCGATGACAATAGAATGGCTAACGGATAAGAAAAGGTGATACCCAATAATACACAAAGTATTGATAATATAAGTCCAGCGACCAGCGAAAGAAACACCGTATGTCCTGCTTCGATCAATGGTTGCTTTACTTTAACACCGAATTGCTTGCGATCATTTTTCCTGCGAAGATATGCAGAAACAATCAATAATAGAATAAACCAATACAGTGTTGGTTGCGCCAATCCTCTTCCGATCGCTCTAATGAATTCAATCAACCAATCCATGACGTCTCTCCTTCCATTATCAAATCCGATACAAAAACTCTTATGATTTCTATTATGATTTAAAAAGCAAGTTTTGACTACCCTTTTGGATAAAATATAGCAAGAAACTCTTTTATTTGCTTATTTTGCTACAAAAAATCCGCAGTAACGAATGCTACTGCGAATTTTTTATACCTATTCACTAATCACTTGTAAAGCTCTTTCTAATTGCTGGTCATCTTCTCCACTTTGAATGTTTTCCATTATTCTAGTTTGTAACGAATCAGCTGTTGCCTGATCGACTGCTCCTGTTACTTCTAAATCATTGGCTGTTTGGAATTCTTCAACGGCTGCTCTTGTTTGTTCACTAAAATAACCGTCAGTGCGTCCTGGGTCATAACCTAAACCAGCTAACATTTGTTGCACATTCGCAATTTTTGAATCACTTTGGTCAAACGCCAATGATTCGTCTTCGATTTGCACTGGATTCGTATAATAATATTCGGGTTGCTTTTGTTTAACGGTTGGTTGAACACCTTTTTCATGTATCCAGTTACCTTCTGGTGATAACCATTTAAAACGTGTCAGTTTAATCGTACTTTCTTCACCTAAAGGAAGCGGCTGTTGCACGGTACCCTTACCAAAGGAAGTTGTCCCCACTACTTCTGCTCCGACCGCCTCTTTTAAAGACACAGCCAAAATTTCTGAAGCAGATGCACTACCTTCATTAATCAGAGTCACAATTGGATAGTCTTTCGTATCTGTTAAATTGCTAAATTGTCGTTGCTTCTTACCGTTCGGATATTCGATTTGTAAATATGGTGTATCTTGAGGAACAAATTGTTTTAAAATTTCTTCCACAGCTGTTAATACACCACCAGGATTTCCTCGAACATCTATTACTAAACCGTCAATACCTTGTTCTTCCAAATCGCTCAGTGCATTTTTAAAGTCTTCGGCCGTTGTTTCGGAAAATGAAGTTAACTCAATCACCCCAACCAATTTGCCGTTCACTTCTTCCGTACGAGGATAGACAGTTTCTAACGGAATCGAATCTCGAGTGATATCAACTTCCAACACTTCTTCTACGCCAGGTCGTCTTACTTCCAATACAACTTCCGAACCTTTTTCACCACGAATTTCGTTGACAGCTTCTTGCAAACTATAGCCATCTAAACTTTCTCCATCAACCGATAAAATCTGATCGTTCGGTTTCAGCCCAGCTTCTTCAGCTGGTGAGTCTTTAATCGGCGCCACAATCGTCACATTCCCATCCTTCATAGAAACTTCTGCTCCGATACCCTCAAATGAAGACTCAATTTGTTGATTAAATTTTTCCATTGTTTCAGCATCCATATACGTGCTATACGGATCATCAAGCGATTGAAGCATTCCTTCGATTGCACCTTCAATTAATTGTTGATCGCCAACATCTTCTACATAATTTTCTTGGATGGTCGAAAAGGCATTCACAACTTTATTCATTTTGCCAAAATTTTCTTCCAATGTTTCTTGATTATTTTCTAATTGTGATAACAATTCCTCTTCTGAGCTTACAATTCCATCATTCGATGTAGATTGAAACGTTTGATAAAGTTTCAAACCACCATACGTTCCGCCTGCACCAACTGCTATAGCTAGTACCAACAAAATCGCTATGTATCTTTTTCTAATCGTCATACATCCACCCCAAGTATTCTTTCAAATTAAATTGTTCATTACTATATATTATGAACGTTTAAAAAAGACATCACAAGTTTTTTGTTGTGATGTCTTTTGAGAATTAAGGTAAATAATTAATTGGATTTACAGCTCCGTGATAACTCCATTCGCCTTCATGCACTTCAAAATGTAGATGACTTCCATAAGAGTTACCTGTGTTACCCATTGCACCAATATATTGTCTTTACGATACATTTTCACCTAGGGAAACACTTCTTGAATTTAAATGTGCATATACTGTTGTTATATTCATATCCATATGATAAATATAAATAACATTACCATAGCTAGATGAATACTCCGATCTTGTAACCACTCCCGATGCAGCAGCATTTATTGCTGTGCCAGTACCGTTAGCGATATCCAACCCATAGTGAAATCCGCCACCATTAAAATCACGGTATCCATAATTAGACGTTCTTGAACCTTTTGTTGGCCAAATAAGGCTATCATTACCGCCAGTGGATTCTGAATTAGAGTTATTAGAATGTTGCTCAACCTTTTGTTTTTTCTCTTGTATTGCTTGAGCAATTACTTTTTCTTGATTATCTAATGTCCTTTGTTGTTCTGCTAACGACATCTTATGCTGATGCAGTTCTTCTTCTTGTGACTCAAGACTTGCTAACATAGATTCTTTTTCTTGCATTTGTTGATTTAACGTCGCTTTCAACTGATTAATTTCTTGTTGCTGAGCGACGAGTGAAGACCGTTGACTTTCAAGATCTGCCTTTCTTTCATCCAATGTTGCTTTCTCTTCTTCCACTTGTTCTTTATTTGCTTGTACAGTTTGTTTATTTTCTTCTAGTTTCTTTTTATCCGCCTGTTGTGCTTCCATAATACTTTTGTCCTGATCCATAACTTTATTTACAGCTGTCGCGCGGTTAATAAAGTCACCTAAACTTTCCGCACCTAAAATAATTTCTAAGTAATTAATTTCCCCACCATTATGTTGTATCGAACGCAGACGATCTTTCAGAAGTTGATCACGTTCTTCAATCTTTTTTTCTAGTTCTTTAATTTCGTCTTGTAATTGCTCAATTTCGTCTTGTAGATCTTCAATTTTTTGTTCTTTCTCTTCAATTTCGGATTCTGTTTCCGCTATTTGTTGATTGGTTTGGTCAATTTCCGCCTGTTTTGCTTCCAATTTTTCTTTCGTTTCCGTTAAATCTTGATCAATAGATTCTATTTCACTAGAAGTTTCATCTTGTTGTTCTTGATTTTCTTCTATTTTTTGTTCCGTTTCACTTAAGCTGTCATCAAGCTCTTCACTTTCTTCATTGAGTTTTTCTTGTTTCTCTTTCAATTCACTTAAAGATTCAGCATAAATACTTGTCCCTAAAAAAAGTAACGAAAAAACTAAAACGATAATCACTATGAACTTCTTTTTCATCGACCTACCCCTCTCAAGCAGTCTTTTTTCTATTATCGGATGATTTACTAAACTTTTAAGAATTTACGCACACTCATGACACTTCCCCAAACTCCAATGGCAGCACCAATTCCGATTATCAAACCTGATACTTGCCAAGCAAATGGAGTAAATGGCAGTAATTGAACAAAACTGAATTGTTCAAATATAACGACATTATGCGTTAAATAATAGTAGCCAAATAACGTGAGTGCGACCGGTATGATACTTCCCAATACACCAAGTATCAATCCTTCAACAAAAAATGGCCAACGTATAAAACCATTGGTTGCTCCAACTAATTTCATAATATTAATCTCTTTTTTGCGAGCCATAATGGTAATTTTAATTGTATTTGAAATTAGGAATATCGCAGTAAATATTAAAGCAACGATTAAAATCAATCCTATATTTCTCGCATAATCATTAAATGTAAAGAGTCGGTCAACATAATCTTCACCATATTCTACTTTATCTACTGCGTTTAATGTTCCAATTTCATTAGCCACTTTTGCGGTATTAGCCGGGTCAGCCGCCTTAACGACAAATACATCATTGAGCGGGTTACTCTGTTGATACATTTCCCAGGCTTCTCCCTGTTCACCCATGCTCTCGATTAAACTTTCCAACTCTTCTTCTTTGGTTCGAAATTCAACTGTTCCCACTTCATCAATGCTACGAATATTTTCTTCTAACTGATTGACTTCAGACTGTTCTGCTGTCAAATCAATCATTGTTTTAATCTGTACATCTTCTTCTAACTGCTCGGCGACATGATTTAAATTAAACATTAATATTAGAAATGTACCGACTAAAATGAGTGTCGTCGTTACAGCGCCAACAGAGGCAATTGTCATCCAGCTATTGCGCCATGTATTTCTTGTACCTTCTTTCATATGTCTTTTTAATGTACTAAGCTTCATATCCATACTCTCCTCGATGCTCATCACGAACGATCAGCCCATCTTCTATCGCAATAACACGTTTCTTTATGGCATTGACGATTTCTCTACTATGTGTCGCCATAATTACAGTCGTCCCTGTGTTGTTAATTTCCTCTAAAATTCGCATAATTTCCCATGATGTTTCAGGATCTAAATTTCCAGTTGGTTCATCAGCGATTAATAGTTGCGGTCGATTCGCGATGGCACGAGCAATTGCTACCCGTTGCTGTTCACCACCTGATAGTTCATCTGGAATAAATCGCGCTTTATTTTTCAGTCCAACTAAATCTAGTACTTCCATCACTCGTCTACGAATACTTTTTGGCGATTCTTCTATTACTTCTAAAGCAAATGAAATATTTTCATAGACTGTTAGACGTGGTAATAACCGAAAGTCTTGATACACCATGCCAACATCACGACGTAAATAAGGAATTTCCTTCATTTTTAGATTCGATAAGTCTTTGTTATTAACAATAATTCTTCCTCGATCAGGAACTTCCTCTCGAAGCAACATTTTAGAAAATGTCGATTTTCCTGCCCCGCTCGGGCCCACTATGTAGACAAATTCTCCTTGTTCAATCGTTACATTTATACCATTCAGGGCAACCACCCCATTCGGATAAGTCATATAAATATCCTGCATATCTATCATAATATAATCACCTTTTATTAAAATTATATGTCATTTGTTGCATCTATTTGACGATTAATCAAATCTCATCGTTTATCCTTCTCTATTATAACATCATTTTCAGATTTTTTTAGACAAAATAATATTACATTTTGATTTCAAACATATATTCTATTCCCTTTTTTGTAAAATTTATCAATATCACACGTATATTGCAACATTATTTTTTGAATCCTTCGCCTAACACTTCAGTTGCATTCATCGTTACCATAAATGCATGAGGATCAATAGACTTAATCAATTGGGTAGTTTTACTAAATTCGTTTTGTTGGACGACGCACATTAAAATTTTCCGATTTTCCTCTGTGAATCCCCCGCTACCGTGAAGCACTGTAACGCCTCTATCAATATCTTTCAACAAAATTCGACGAACTTGCTCAGGATGTTCTGTAATAATCATCATATTTTTCGATGTATTGAAACCGACTTGCACAAAATCAATCGTCCGACTTGTTATAAATAAACTTATTAAAGCGTATAATCCTTGTTCGACCGAAAAGACAAAAGTCGCCGTCATGACAATCATCCCGTCAAAAATCGCTAAACAAACACCTAAAGGTAAAGCCGTATATTTATGTACAATTTGTGCTGCTAAGTCCATTCCACCCGTTGATGCCTTTCCTCGAAACACGATACCAAGACCAATGCCTACGATCATTCCACCAAATATCGACGCGAGCAAAGGGTCTGATGTTGCTTGCTGTAACTGGCGCGTCAAATAAACAAACAGCGGCAAAACTGAAGTGCTACTAGCGTTTTCGCACCAAAGTTTTTTCCGAGAATCCAAACACCAGCGAAAAAGAGCGGAATGTTCATCGCCCATTGTACCATCGATGGTTCCCAATCAAATAGTGCTTTTGTAATTGTACTGACACCAGCAACACCACCTGAGGCAATTTCATTCGGTAACAAAAAAAGATTAAAAGCCAATGCAACAAAAAGCGCTCCAATCAGGACATAAGAATAGTCGATTCCTTGGCGTAATAGAGGTGGCATCGGTTCTCTTCGATATTTTTTTATCATATATTTTCACTCCTTCAATCTTCGATGGATCAACTTCTAGACATGAAAAACGAGCAAAAAGCAATCACTTTTTGCTCGCCTCTTATTAATTATCCATAGTTGCTCGTAAATATGCGTCAATAAACGAATCAATTGCTCCATCCATGACTTCGTGTGTCTTGGCGGTTTCAAAATCCGTACGGTGATCTTTCACCATCGCATATGGATGGAACACATAGGAACGAATTTGGCTTCCCCAACCGATTTCTTTCTGTTCCCCTCGAATGTCATCCATTTCTTGTTTCTGCTTTTCTAGTTCTAATTGATATAACTTCGCTTTTAACATTTTCATCGCTTGCTCACGATTTTTTAATTGCGAACGCTCTGATTGACAAGTGACGACAGTCCCGGTTGGATGATGCGTAATTCGGACAGCTGAGTCTGTGGTATTGACGTGTTGACCTCCTGCGCCACTCGCGCGATACGTATCCATCTTAATATCCTCTGAACGAACTTCAATATCAATATCATCATCGATTTCTGGTGTGACTTCACAAGAAGCAAATGATGTATGTCGTCTGCCTGATGAATCAAAGGGTGAAATGCGGACTAAACGATGGATACCTTTTTCTGCTTTTAAATAACCGTATGCATTGTGCCCTTTAATTAACAAAGTCACACTTTTGATGCCTGCTTCGTCACCTGGTAAATAGTCTAATGTATCTACTTTAAATCCTTTTGCTTCAGCCAGCGTGTGTACATCCGTAATAACATATTCGCCCAATCTTGTGACTCTGTTCCACCAGCTCCTGGGTGTAATTCTAAAATGGCATTGTTTTGATCATAAGGGTCACTTAGCAAAATGTATAATTCAAATTCGTTTAAAGCATCACTTAACGCTTTGACTTCTTCTTCTAAATCAGATCGCAATTCTTCATCATTTTCTTCCTTCACTAATTCATAGGAAACTTCAGCATTTTCTAACTTTTCTTTATTACGGTCATACGTTTCAACGAGTTGTTTTAGACCATTTGCTTCATTTATGACTTTTTGCGCAACATCTGGATCGTCCCAAAAGGATGGGTCAGTCATTTGTTCTTCCAATTCCGCAATGCGGGCTCTTTTCGTTTCTAAGTCAAAGAGACCCCCTAAAGTCCGCGATTCGCTTCGCCATTTTGTCAATTTCTTGTTTGATTTCCGTTAAATCCATCGTATCACCTTCTAACTATTTTCTCCGTTCGCTACTTGAATCAATCCATACTTTTACCTACCGTGGCAATGCTTGTATTTCTTGCCACTACCGCAAGGACATGGATCATTACGCCCAACATTTTGCGATTTTACGTATGGTGTCTTCGTTTTTTTCTTTTGCTGATCCTGATTACCAGATACGGCTTGTGTGTCTTTCACTACTGCCTCACGTTGTAAGTTTTCTCGAATTTGTGCCTTCATGACGTAGCGGGCCACTTCTTCATTAATCGAGGCAATCATTCTTCAAACATCGAGAAGCCTTCCATTTGATATTCTCGAAGTGGATCGTTCTGCCCATAGGCACGTAAATGAATCCCTTGTCGCAGTTGATCCATTTGATCGATATGATCCATCCATTTTGTATCAACGGTACGTAACAGAATGACTTTTTCAAATTCACGCATTTGTTCTGGGGTTAGCTCTTCTTCTTTTTGATCATATTTTTGTGTAATTTTCTCCATGATCCAGTCTTTCATTTCATCTGGCTCTTTACCTTTGAGGTCATCTTCGGCTATCCAATCGGACTCCAGTAGATTGGCATGGAGATATTCAACTAGACCAGAAAGATTCCAATTTTCTTCCTCTTCATCCGATGTAAAACGATCCACCGTTTGATTCACAGTAGATTCAATCATCCTTCAATAATTTCACGGATGTTATCAGAATCAATCACTTCAAATCGTTGCTTATAAATGATTTCACGCTGTTGTCGTAGTACATCATCATAAGACAAAATCGTTTTACGAGCATCAAAGTTATTTCCTTCGACTCTTTTTTGCGCTGATTCTACGGCACGAGACACCATTTTACTTTCAATGGGTTGGTCATCATCCATACCGAGACGCTCCATCATCGATCTCATATTATCCGAACCGAATCGGCGCATTAATTCATCTTCCATCGATAAATAAAATTGGGTTACCCCTGGATCACCTTGACGTCCCGAACGACCACGTAATTGATTATCAATGCGTCGTGATTCGTGTCTTTCCGTACCAATCACCGCTAAACCACCGAGTTCTGTCACGCCATCGCCGAGTTTAATATCTGTACCACGACCAGCCATGTTCGTTGCGATCGTAACTGCTCCTCTTTGTCCAGCATTTTCAATGATTTCTGCTTCGCGATAATGGTTTTTCGCATTTAAAACATTATGTGGAATGCCTTCACTTTTTAACATTTTTGCGATTAATTCTGACGTTTCGACGGCCACTGTACCGACTAAAACGGGTTGACCTTTAAGATGTCGTAGTTTAATTTCTTCTGCTACCGCTTTAAATTTACCATTCATCGTTTTGTAAATCAGATCCGCATGATCCTCCCGTATGATAGGTTTATTTGTCGGTATCGCAATTACATCCATCGCATAAATATTGCTAAATTCCTCTTCCTCTGTTTTCGCAGTACCTGTCATACCTGCTAATTTTTCATACATTCGGAAGTAGTTTTGAAACGTGATCGAAGCCAGCGTCATACTTTCTTTTTGAATCTGTAAGCCTTCTTTCGCTTCGATCGCTTGGTGTAAACCATCACTATAACGGCGCCCTTTCATCAAACGGCCCGTAAATTGATCAACGATAACAACTTGTCCTTCATCCACCACATAATCAGTGTCACGATGCATTGTAACATGAGCTTTTAACGCTTGATTAATATGGTGCATCAGCGTCACATGGTTTAGATCAAACAAATTTTCAACTTGGAAAAAGCGCTCCGCCTTATTCATGCCTTCTTCGGTTAATTGCACGCCTTTCGATTTTTCATCAAACGTGTAATCCTCTTCGTTTTTCAACGTCCGCACAAATGCGTTGGCTTGTTGATAGAGGTTTGCCGACTTTTGAGCCGTTCCCGAAATAATTAATGGCGTTCGCGCTTCATCAATTAAGATGGAGTCCACCTCGTCAATGATCGCAAAGTGAAGTGGACGCTGCACCATTTGTTCTTTGTATAACACCATATTATCTCGCAAATAATCAAAACCATATTCGTTGTTGGTACCATACGTAATATCAGCGGCATAGGCTTCGCGTTTTTCTTCCTTTGACATGCCGTTTTTGTTAAGTCCAACGGTGAGCCCTAAAAATTGATAGAGTTTACCCATATCATGAGCGTCACGTTCTGCTAAATAATCATTGACAGTAATAATGTGTACACCTTTTCCAGTGAGTGCATTCAAATATGCGGGCATGGTAGAAGCTAATGTTTTCCCTTCCCCTGTTTTCATCTCCGCAATATTTCCTCGGTGCATCGCGACTGCCCCTATTAATTGGACGGGGAATGGGCGAAGGTTTAAAACACGTCTTGCTCCTTCACGAACAACCGCATAAGCTTCGACTAATAAATCATCTAATGACTCTCCATTTTGATATCGTTGCTTAAAATCCTCCGTTTTATCTTTTAATGCCTGATCCGATAACTTTTCATATTCTGGTTCTAATGCTTCAATTTGATCCGTTACTTTTTGTATTGATTTTAACTCTTTTTGGTTTCCATCCCCAAAGACTTTCTTCAATAATTCACGCATGCTTGACGCTCCTCTTTATTATAAAAATCAACAGTTATCTCATTGTAGTATCCATTCATTATCATAACACTAGCTTGATAAAAATTACAAGAAACGCAAAAGGAGGAGGGTGGAAGTAGCTCCTTCAATGAACTACTTCCAAGTTGTGAGTGAATGTGAGAAGGAAGTGGTGTGCAATGATTCACTCGTGAGGTCACAACCTAGTTATAGCATGCACCGCTTCATATGAGAAATAGCGAACATCTCATTTTCATAGCCATCGAATATATAAAAATTAAGAGAATATCATTAGAAAAAACTGTTTTTCTGTTAGTTAGGAAGCGGAATTGAGATTTTTTGTCCCGTTTGATGAAAATTTAATTCGCATGAAACAAAGTCGAGAATAAATGTGCGGAAGTTGAGAATAAAACATCCGAAATTGAGAATAAATCGCCCAAACTCGAGAATAAATATACGAAAGTTGAGAATAAATCGCCCAAACTTGAGAATAAATGGCGAAAATTAAGGAGACCACGCGACGCATGATCTCCCTTTTGATTAAGTATTGATTTAGCTCGGTTCGATCAGACCGTAGCGGCCATCTCGACGTTTATAGACAACATTGGTTGTGCCTGTATCAGCATTGGTGAAAACGAAGAATGCGTGCCCAAGCATATCCATTTGCAATACAGCCTCTTCAGAATCCATTGGTTTTAAATCAAATCGTTTCGTACGTACAATTTCAATATCACTATCATCTTCTACTTCTTGTTGCTGTTGTGCAATTGCTTCTTTTTCCATTTCCGCAAACACATGCTTCGCTGCTCCTTGATGGCGGAACTTACGATTTACTTTTGTTTTATGTTTCCGGATTTGACGTTCGAGTTTATCAACGACGAGATCAATCGCAGCATATAGATCCATATGTTGTTCCTCAGCACGCAACAATAAATTTGTCATCGGAATCGTTACTTCGATCTGTTGCTCGTCATTATAGACACTTATATTGACATTCACATCAGATGTTGGTGGAGTATCAAAATAGCGTTCTAACTTACCTATTTTCTTCTCAACATAATTTCGTATTGCATTGGTGACTTCTACATTTTCTCCACGGATGTTATACCTCATACAAAGTGTCCTCCTTTCAAACTATCAAGCTATAGGAAATAGCTTATATAATAATAATACCACAAATAAATTGAATTAAACGAGTAAAAAGTCAATATTTTCAGAAAATTTTTAATATAATCTTTATGTTCTTTACAAAAACTCAATATTCCCTAGGCCTAATGTATGATATAATAATAGAAATTGAATGAAAGGAGTATTCACATTGAACTTACAATCCCCGCACAAGCCTCTTTACCTTCTGCAGTTAGAAGCATTGCTGAACCGCTTACCAGACCACAATCGCTCAGAAAAATTGGAGTCAACATACAGGAGACAATTAGCTGGTTTTATTGGTGAATCCTCACTCCCTTTTCACTTTGAAAACTTAAATACAAATGCATCTCATCTTGAATTATATGGTCTTCGTCTTCCTTATAAACATCATTTCTTTCAAATCGATTGCTTGTCGTTATGGCAACATATTCTCTTTCATTTTGAAGTCAAACATTTGAAAGGAAAACTAGATTTTAATCAGTCCGGGCAACTTATTCAAATCAACGAGAATGGACAAGAAGAAGTTTATGATGATCCCATCTTACAAGCACAATACCAAAAACAAAAACTACAACAATTTCTTCAGCAACATGGTTTTCCTCACATTCCGATCAAAACATTGATTTTGTTTACCCATCCAAAGGCCAATCTTCAATTTGATCACCCGATGGCATTACCTATCCAACAATTTTCTCATTCGATTCAACAAGTCTTAGAGACAAGCTCATCTCCTCATATCAAACGTCCACAATTATTTGAAATCGGATATTTTTTAAAAAATCAGCATACGGAGCGTTTCGTAGATGTAATTGAACAATCTGGAATAAGCAAAAGAAAAATAAAGCGCGGCGTATATTGTCAACATTGCCGACATGTGAAAATGGTACGCATCTATGGCACGTGGCAATGTCCCGCATGCAAACGAAAAGATAAATATGCCCATATACCTGCGCTACGCGAATGTGTATTATTATTCGGACCATACCTCACCAATCGTCAAGTGCGATATTTTTTAGAAATTGAATCTATTCACTTGGCCACCCGATTATTAAAGCAATTCAACACGCCCGCTTTCGGCTGGAAAAAAGATCGCGTCTATGATTTTCGTCATTTACTTGAATCATGATTTATTCTCAACTTTTGTACTTTTATTCTCGACTTTGGATGATTTATTCTCAACTTTTGCGATTTTATTCTCAACTTCACGATCTATCATAAAAAAAAGCGAGTTTTTCCGTAAAATGGAAAATACTCACTTTCTCGAATCTAAAAATGTGCCATCATATGTGGCGACATTTTTGTATGGATTCATATACTGAGGGGTCGATTTTTGCTGTTTCTTCGTATTTTGCAAATCAGTTTTAATTCGTTTGAATAAACGGTTCAATTTTTTATCAAGTTGTTGGTCCAACTGATAGATTTCTTCTGAGAGTGCTCGCTCATCTTGTGTAAAAGGTGGCTGAATTAAATCGGTCACCTCTTGTCTTTCTTGTAATAAACGATTGATTTCCTCGATCAAATCGTCTCTCTTATCACTTTCAGGATACTGATCAAATAAGTCAAGCATTTCCTTCGTAAGCTGATAATACGTATCGATATGATTCATTAGGCATTCGTTCCTTGTCCATAGGTACGTTTGCGCTCTTGTTTAATCACTTCTTTCCACGTATCTCGAAAATCGACAACTATATCTTCAGCTTCTTGTAAGGCTTCTTTATTATTATTTACATTCCCCTGTGTTAAATTATAATGAACAAAATCGTATAAAGGCATAATTTCTTGTGCAATCGGAGCATCTTGATCCAACGTTACCATTAATTCGCGAATAATATTTTGCGCGCGTTGAATATAGTTATTCCGATCCTGAATATTTCCTTCATCAATTGCTTTTTTTGCTTGTTTAATAAATTTAATACAACCATTATATAACATTAATGTCAGCTCACTTGGTGAAGCTGTTTCGACTGAGTTGTTTTGATATGCTTGATATTGTTGATAACTCATCGGCGATTCTCCTTCTACTACTTATATCTTTTCATCGACAATAAATCCCATCATTTCTGCCATTGCTGCATATACATCTAATAACTTCTTCGGAGGTATTTCCTTAATCACTTCATCTGTTTCCTGATTTATGACTTGGACATAGTAATCATCAAGCTTTTCATGATATTCATATTGAATATTAGTAAAAGTTGGTTCTAAAAAAGAATTCAACCCATCGACTAACTCTTGCGCTTGATCTCGGCCTAACGAATCTTTTGATAACTGTACATGGTCATTGGATCGCGCTTCTGCTGATGTGGATACTGCTAAAGTGTCTTTACTACTATGCAGGAGTGGAGATCCAGTGATCATACTACCAATTTCCATGACGTTCATCTCCTCATAAAAATGATATGATTACGTATATGATCAATTACTTATATTCATTTGTTGATGAAAAGAAGAAAAATCTAGCAAACTAGACTTTTCCCCTTTCAATACACTTAGCCTTTTGTGTCAATGCTTCCTCCCAAATGAGGTTGCATAGATGATTCCATCATTTGAATCATACTCTTGCCTTGTGATTCTGATTGATTCATCGCTTTGTCCATAATTGACACACTTGCTTGTTGCTTAAGTTGTGCTTGATTCATCACAACGGATTGTGCAGCTACATCCATATGGCACACCTCCTTTATCCAGAATAGGATTTACGTTTGCGACAGATTCTTCCTTTATACGAAACGTCTATCATATATATCGGAACATAATGACGGATGTTAAAGAATTCTCAATAAAAAACTGCCTCATAACAGAGACAGTTTTCATTTCAATAAACGATTACTGATCGCTTCAATGTCCTCTTTTGCTTGTGATTGAATCGTTTCATTTCCATAACGGACATGATCATACAAGCGTTCCAATTGTTTAAGCATGTCATCATTATCCGATTGCTCAACTACTTCATGCGCTGTATAGGCAGGTGACCATTTTCCTTGTTCATAAACCTTTTTGGCTACGACGCGATACAAATAGCGCACTTTTTCTTCATCAGACAGCTGGTCAAATTTCGGTTTTCTTGTCATCACTTTTTTCACAGCGGAAGTGAATTTTTCTTGTTGCTTTTTGCGCCAATCTTGCCAGTTCCATAGGTTTTCTTTTTCATCCATATATTCACTCATCGTTTCTTCTGGCTTACGGCGAACGACAAAATCTTTCAATAATCGCCATAATGAACCGATGACGCGTTTGATTCCGGCACGCGCTTTTTTAAACAATACCGCAATCAGTAATAAAACAAGCGCAACAATCAAGATAATCCCCACACCATACATGATCGTTTCCATCAATTGTGCGAAGGCAGATGGTTCTTCTTCTTCACTAAAAGGAGGCTGCATCGCACCTTGTTGTGGTTGTTCCTGTCGTACGTCGCTATCATTTTGAAACAGTTCCCCGAACCAAATCACCGACTGAATCACAGATCGAATCCCATGAAAGACAGCAGATTGAACGATCTGGAAATTGGTCAAAAGAAACACAAGTCCAAGTGTTGCAACGAGATATACTTGATTGAGCCGACGAAGCTGAGTGCCAACACGGGCTTTCTTCCCTTTTTCTAAGGTCGCTTTTTGTAAATGTTGACCGTTCGTGACAAATAACATACAAAGCAAAAACAAAAACCCTGCATAACTTATTACATCAGTGTCAGCCGTCAAACGATCAACGTTTACAAACACGAGATAACCAATGAGATAAATCGGCATACAGATGGCCCAAAAAATTCGGTTCGGCAATATGGCTGACCACTCATTTTCACCATATAATAGTCCGCGATATCCTGCCAAACTACCGATGATCAAAGATATTGCCGCACCTATCCAACTATCGGTAGCGACGACGGCAAATAGTCCACTCAAGACAACGGCTAGAAAAAGAAATATCCATCGCGTTCGATCAACAAAAATGTAACGACTGACAGCTGATACGGCAAAAACAAAATACAAACCAATCAGCCATCCATATGGTGCTTCATTCAATAGCACAGCCACCGCTAATAAAATCGGAAAAAAACCGAGGAGTTCAACCAATCCTTGAACGAGCATCAATCCCATCGGTTTCATTTTAGCTTGCATCCGCTTCACCTGCTTCTGTTTGCACCTGATCCAGCATCACTACCTCTACAGCATTCCCCATCGCTTTCAATTGCTGAATCTGATGCTCGATTTTTTCTGTCATGATGGCCGTGAAAATGACAATGTCGGTATTGGTGCGTTCAAGGTCAATTTCTTCTTGTAAAAACGCTCGAAAATTCCGACTACGATCCATCGTCAATTTCGCGATCGCATCAAAAATGTATTCAATCTGTTGCCCGCTTTGACTCGGTTCCACCCGAACAGACGGTTTAATCGGCGCCGTTTTATTGGTGAATGGCTCGACAAAATACCCATTACAACCAAACCCAGTAGCCATACCTTCTTCAATGGTCGTGTTGGCTAAAGACGCTGCATACGACAAAGCTTTTTCAATCACTTGTTCATCATGAATCGGCAGCCGAATATCCTCATTTAAATCAAAATTGACATAGATCATGACATGATGATCAGCAGTGAAATCTTTCTGGTTAATCTGTAATTGATTCGTTCGTGCGGTCGCCTTCCAATTCACTGCTTGTAATGGATCACCGTATTGATATTCGCGTACCCCTTTTTGCAAGAAAGGATCTTCAATAATCCAACGTCTGACCGTGATATCACCAAACCAGCTATGTGACGGCAAAGGAATATCGTCCATTGAGATGACTTTAGGATACACAGTTACCGCCGTACTGGCTGAGACGGAGTCAAATGTTTCACCGAATCCGACAACGTCCCCTGTCGTCACAGACACCGTGTCTAATGGATAATAACCACGCCGTTTCGCGACAAGTTGGTGGGTCCGCCGTATGCGTTGAAATGGCATGAGGCTGAATAATGTTCGGTGAAACACATCTGGTTTGTTTTCATTCGTTTGATCCGATGATATTGTCAGGTAAGGACTCATCTTTGACTCGAGACGAATCCAAGGAACAGGGAGCCATTTTCGATTTTCAATTTCGTCCACCATCTCTATGGTTTCCCCTTCGAAGGCAGTCGTTTGCTTAAAATGTCGTTGATAACGTATACCACGTAGCCCCCATTTACTATAAACCATGCCTTGCAAGAAAATCACCACAAGGAGGACGACAATCACCCATGCAATGTTCATGCTTACACCAAATCCTTTTCTCTCTCGGTCGGTACTGTTACTTGTTGTAAAATCTCATCAATGATGGAGGCGGTATCCCCTTGTTTCACGCCGATACGTTGCGACGGAACGATTCGATGAGCTAATACCGGTTTGGCCATTTGTTTCATATCATCTGGAATCACATACGTTCGCCCTTGCAGTAAGGCATACACTTGAACCGCTTTCAATAACGCTTGACTTCCTCGAGGCTCACGCCTAATGCTGTGCTTTGATGCTCACGCGTCGCTTCAATGACATCCATCATATATGAAAGGCAATCATCTGATACTTCCACTTCACTGTAGACGTTTTGCATGGCAACCATTTCGTCGGACGAAGCCACCGCTTGTAATTGTTCTAACGGATTCTGCGATTTAAACCGTTTTAAGATCGAAATACCTTCTTCCTTTGTCGGGTATCCCATATGTACTTTTAACAAAAAACGATCCAGCTGTGCTTCAGGTAATGGAAAGGTTCCTTGGCTTTCGACCGGGTTTTGTGTCGCAATGACGAAGAATGGTTGTTGCAGTGAGTGCGTTTCACCTTCTATCGTCACTTGGCGTTCTTCCATACTTTCTAATAAACTGGATTGCGTTCGTGGCGTCGCTCGGTTAATTTCATCAGCTAACAAAATATTTGTAAAAATCGGTCCTGGTCTAAATTCAAATTCACTTTTTTGTTGACTGTAAAAATGAATACCTGTTATATCTGATGGTAATAAATCAGGTGTAAATTGAATCCGCTTAAAATCGGCATCCAATGATTTTGCTAATGATTTCGCTAACATCGTTTTTCCTGTACCAGGTACGTCTTCCAATAAAACATGGCCAGAAGCAATCATCGCTGTCAGTAACAAGTCAATCGTTTTCTCCTGACCGACTACGACCTGTTGCACATTTTCGCGTAACTTACTCGTCATCCCCTGCACTTCTTCTAATTCCATGAAAAGTCTCCTCTCTATATGTTTACGCTTTCAATTTCATATATTATATATAACATTTTTGTCATTCATATAGCAAAATTTACGGTTTTTTCCTCGCATATTTTTCTGAAAAATAGAACTTTTTACTCTGGTGAAAATTTTTCCGAGTATTTGTAGTGTAATTGCACCATTTTTGGTACGCTAAGATTAGAACATATTCATTCTGTATGGGGTAAATTCATGGAAGACAGGAGTTTTGCAAAATGAAAAGGGTCGTACTTATTGGCGGTGGCTACGGTGGCATGAATGCATTGCATCAAATCATTGAAAATGACATCCCTTCCGATGTACAAATTACCGTGATTGATCGCAATCCGTACCATTCCTTAAAGACTGAATTTTATGCGATTGCTGCAGGAACCAAATCTGATAAAGAAGTTCGCATCGATTTTCCGATTCATGAACAGATTTATTATGTATTTGGCGAAGTCGTCGAAATTAATACTGAAGAACAGAAAATTTTGTTACGAGATAATGAAGTACCGGTTACATATGATTTCTTATTAATTGGGCTCGGCTGTGAAGATAATTATCATGGCATCCAAGGGGCAGCTGAATATACCGAAAGTGTGCAGTCCATTGCTAAAGCGCGGCAAGCAGGGCTACGTATCAACAGCTTACCAGCCTACAGCCAAGTGTCCGTTGTTGGGGCTGGTTTAAGTGGAATCGAAGTCGCATCCGAAGTTCGTGAAAGCCGACCCGATTTAAACATCCGATTATTGGACCGGGGAAGTTCAGTCTTGTCTGCGTTCGATAAAAAAATTCAATCCTATGTTGAAGAATGGTTTCGCGAGCACGAAGTACAAATCTTGCATCATTCAAATGTAGAATTGGTCGCAGATGGTATTTTTTACAATAACGGTGAAGGAATCTTAAGTGATGTGATTATTTGGACAGCTGGCGTGCGTCCTCATCGACTTGTACGTTCCTTACCGTTTGAAAAAGATCGCCATGACAAAATTATTGTGAATGAATATTATCAAGTTCCTGGAAATCCAACAGTATTTGCCGTCGGTGATTGCGCCACTTCTGAACATTCACCGAGCGCCCAACTTGCTGGGCAACAAGGTGAGCAAATCGGACAAATTCTTGCTGACATTTTACAAGGGAAACAACCCAAAAAACCGAAAGATATTAAGCTCAAAGGACAACTCGGGTCACTCGGTAAATCAGACGGTTTCGGAAATATGTACAGCCAGCCAATGACAGGACTGCTTCCACGCTTAGCGAAGTCCGGTGTTCTTTGGTTAAATAAGCGACATTAAAAAAAAACGCACCTGTGATTGGATGTCGCAGGTGCGTTTTTTTGTGTGGATAAAAGCTTTCATTCGAAGTTTCTGGCTTCAAAGGGAAAATTCTAGCCTCAGTACAATTTTTCTGGCCTCACTGTGATAATTCTCGCCTCAGCTAGCTTAACAATATCATTCTAACTTCATCAAAAATTTTTACTTTTCTACATTTTTCAGCGTTAGCAATTGTCCTATTTTATAAAATTTTGTTGTATTTTGTTCTTTATATTGAACATTTTATTGTGATATTTCTCGTAATATATAGAAAAAGTTATTATTATCATTTTATATTATATAAATAGACATATTTGCGGTTATAAAGTGTTATTCAGCGTTTTATGTTTTATTTTGAATCAATTATACTTAGTTTGTTCTCAATAAAGAACAAAATTAAAGGAGGGCTTTTGTATGTCATTGAAGAAAAAACTTGGATTAGGAATTGGATCAGCTGCATTAGGACTAGCACTTGTTAGTGGAGGTACATATGCATATTTTAGCGATCAAGAACAAACCAACAATACCTTTGCTTCGGGTACACTCGATTTGTCTGTAGACCCAACTACCATTATTGATGTTGAAAATTTAAAACCAGGAGATTGGATGAACCGTTCATTTGATCTCATTAACGATGGTTCGTTAGACATTTCTTCAGTCAACTTACTAACCGATTACACAGTCACTGACGCAAACGGCGATAATGTAGAAGATTTCGGTGATCATCTTCGTGTAAATTTCTTTTGGAATGATGATAAATCAACTTTAGGACCACTATCACCTGATCAAGTGGCATTTCAAACGACGTTATCAGAATTAAAAGATATGGATCCAGACACCGTAGCCAATGAAATTTTCTTACCATGGACAGAAGAACCGGCTGGCCTTGAAGTGGGTGACAGTGACACTTTGTATGTTCAGTTTGAATTTGTTGATAACGGAGAAGATCAAAACGAATTCCAAGGCGATGCACTTGAACTAGAATGGACATTTGAAGCTCAGCAAACAGAAGGAGAAGAACGCTAATCAAATTCTAACAATTTGGGAGATTGGGTTTTGGTCTCATTCTCCCCCTTTATTTTTATCGATATTATTTGACTGAGATATCCATAAAAATAAGGGTTTTTACATTATTGGTTCGTTAGGAGGTTTTGCATGAAAGTTGCACGTTTTCAAATTTTATTATGTATTAGCATCCTTTTGGTTAGTCTGCAAGTGGTTTCATCGGTTACGACAAATACAGCCTCCCATTATCTCGATCAATCTGAAGATACTATGCAAATTCAGACAGGACATTGGTGGGATGGGAGTGACTTACATATATTAGATAACTCCAAGCAAATGATCAATGCTTGTCCAGCATATCAGTTACAATTTTCCATAAAAAATAAAGGATTTACGATGTTGGGGAGCACAGATTATGAACTCTATTATTCTCAAGCTAACGATCCTGCGAAAGACGGTAGCATTATGGATAAATCTACACTTTCTTCCATTAAAAAAAATAAAAATAAAACATTAACATTCTCTGTTGAGCAGCCAGGGAATTATCAATTAAAAGTCGACCAACGTCCTATGTATGAGGATAAAGACACACCTAACTCTGTTTGGAGCGAAATCATTACTGTCATTTGCGAAGAAAAAGAAACAACCGAACAGCAAAATCATGACTCAAGTGAGCAATCAAAACAAGAGAAACCAGAAAATATATCAGAAGAAGAGACAAATGAAATCAACGATAAAACTGATTCAGAAACTACTAAAGATCAACAATCTACACCCGAACAACCAAAAGATAAAGAGGAGGATTCATCTGAAGGAACTGATACAGGTGAGACTACTACCAAAGAGGAACAACCAACTGAAAAAGTAAAAGACCAATCACAAAATAATCAAACGAAGGAAGAGGAATCAACTGAAACGAAAGAAGGTGACACAAATGGAACCAAGAAGCCAAAAGTATCAACTCAGGAAAAACAAGAAAGCACAGATAAAGAAAATCGTTAGTCATACGGTTACTGCTATTTTAATTACAGTTCTTATCGCTGTCAGTAGCTTCGTGATTATCACTCGATTCAACGGTGGTGAAGCTGAACTATTCGGTTATCAACTAAAAGCCGTTTTATCTGGTTCCATGGAGCCAACATTTCAAACTGGATCAATCATTGCCGTTAAAAAATTTAACAGCGAAACTCATCTAGACAAAGGCGATATTATTACATTTATCGATGAATCCGAAAAGCTGATTACACACCGCATTCATCGTGTTTTGGAAAGTGGCGACGAGACATTATACGAAACAAAAGGTGACAATAACGATGCGCCTGATCGACAACTGGTGCAATCCGAAAATATTGTAGCAGAATACACAGGCTTTACTATCCCATATGTCGGATATATTATTGATAACATTCAATCACGTATCGGCCAATCTCTCTTACTCATTTTGCCTGGCGCTTTTCTGTTTGGTTACGGTGTATTAACGATTTGGCAGATCTTCCGTGAGCTAGATAATAAAACAAAACGTTTATCGAATGAAAACTAGATTGACGACACGTTTTATCAAAAAGGCAGGTGTAAATATGAAGCGTTTTAGCTATTGGTTGTTGCTACTCCCACTACTCACAATACTGTATGCCCCCATAGAAGTATCAGCAACGAGTCAAGATTCATTAATTCAAATCTCTGGTGATTTATCAGCTGACGGCAAACTTTTTCAGCTAGAAAACGTAAAACCTGGTGACTGGGCGAATCGAAAGCTTTCTTTGTCAAATGTAACAAATCATGATGTTCACTATCGAATGGATGTTCAATACACAGATGGGTCAAAACAATTATATCAAGCGTTGAAGTTAAAAATCACCAACAGTAATGAGACTGTCCTATTTGATGATGCGTTAGCCAATTTATCCAATCAAACAGAACAGACTCTTCGACCAAATAGCAACGAAACGTTTCATTTTCAGCTCCGTTTTCCATCAGAATTAGGGAATGAATATCAAGGATTAACGACAAACGCCGACATTATCATTTCAGCGGAAGGTAATAGCGACACACAAGAAAGTAGTTTTCCATTATCATCCGATAGTCAAATTCCTACACATGACAACTTGCCAGATACCGCCACATTTATATTCCGTTTTTTCTTAGTCGGAACCGTACTATTCACAGCTGGAACCTTGCTCCTATTGTACGCAAAAGCTAGAAAAACCGCATAACTGGATGAAGGTCTACTTGCTATACGCATTGCGGTTGTTTTCGCTTCAATTAGTGAGGTTCTCGACTTCGTTTCATTTTCTGGCGTCACTGGGATAATTCTCGCCTCAGTTCAGTTTTTCTGGCTTCGCTCTGGCTTATTTTTCGCTTTTTCTGACTTTTGCTTTCCCTTTGCATCTTTTGGTGATTTCTCTATCTGTTGATTATCTTTTTTCTTTTTTGGATTCTGTTTATTACTTGGCTCGGGCTGATTGGATTGTTCTTCAGCTGATTGATCTTCCGCTTTATTCTCTACAGGTGGATTTCCTCGCTTTGGTTGATCTTTTTTCGGCGGATCTAATTTATTTACTGGTTTTCCGCGATCATTTTTCTTCTTTTTGTCTGATTGGTTTTTCGACTCAGCTTTTTCTTCTTTCTGATTTTCTTTTACTGGCTTTGTTGGCGTATTTTTCTCTGATTGCGTGCGTTCATTTTGAGATGACTCAGATTGCGCTGGTTTGTTTTGTAATGGATCAGTTTGCGCACGTTTATTTTTTGATGGCTCAGATTGCGCGTCTTCATCTTGAGATTCCTCGTCCTCGTCAGATACATTCTGTTTTTCCGTATCGTTTTCTTCTACAGCTTGTTTCATTAATCGCTGCTCTTTCAGCTCTTGATAATCTTTTTCCGACTGCTTTAGCGTCTCAACTTTAGCTGAAACTTGATGATCATGTAATGCCTCGGAAAACATTTGATCAATCTCCGGTTCAGTCGTTTTCTCCTCTTCAGCTAAATGAACCCATGTTGCGGTAATATGGGCTTTTTGATCAGATGATAAATACCCAGATTGCTTCAATTGCTCAACAACCTGTTCAATCGCTTGATCTATATTTCTGTGATTAAAAGTCATTTCTTCAATGATTTTTTTTCCATCTTGGTTCACGCCACTGACATCGATCACTTCAAATTCTTGATTCAATTGCAACTCAATACTTGGATTAATATCCACCGCAAGAAGGTAGGCTGGCTCATGATCTCGGTCTACAAAAGGCCATTGCATGAAAGCGACGAAAAGGATAACCGCAAATGAAGCAACTGATATGCCCCACTTCGAAAAAGACATAATAGGTGTGCGCTTCACTTTATGCATATAGCGTTCACCAATTAGCGGAAATGAGTGATTGGGTCGCGGTACATTGTGAAACGAACCATCATCATCCAATAAAACAATTTGCTTTTCACCAACGTCAACAACGGTCCCTGTTATATCATGACCTCTCATCGCCTACACCTCCTTCCTTTTGTACAAATGATTGTAAGTAGCGCCATTCTGGATGCATCCAAATGATCAGTACTGCGATCAAGTATTTACGATATTTCTCAATCGTTTTGCGACGGAAACCCGTTTTATCAATAAACGACTTCATCGGAAACCATTTTCGTTGATAGAGCTGGTCAACGAGTTCTTTTTCTTTATAAAAGCAACTGGCCATATAAAAAATTTTCTTACGTGTGCGTTGATGTTTCGGACTAGCAGATTCTAATTCATGAAATTGGATCGAAAATGGGGCTAGTTCATCTTGAAGCGCCACAATTTCATCTGCTAATTCAAACTTTTTTTCTTGTTGTTGATACGCTTGGCTTGAAATCACGTGTTCCTGCTGGTCAATGATCTCTTGATAACGATTCTCTTTACGAAAATAATCTACAAGTTCACGATAAATCAGCAAGTACACGTAATTGAGAAATGTTCGGCCGTGTTCCGGTTGATACGTATCAATGGCTCGATTAAACGCAATTAATCCGAGACTCGCCTCATCATCATTCCACGTTTTATATTGACGACAAATTTTCCCCACCACATTCATGATGTAAGACTCGTAATAACGAATGACTTCATCGCGCTTTTCTTCATTGCCATTTTGAATGGCTTGGATCCATTGCTCGATTTCTTGCTGCTTCATAAGCCCTCTCCTTCACCGTGTAAAAAGGAAGGCTTTACCACATATATCAGGTAAAGCCTATGTCTCTATCTAATGTAAGCGATAGAACAGAAAGGGTAAATAGTTTTTTGAAAAATTAGTCGAATTTTATATTTTTGTGTCGATGGAATTAATCATCTTCACCTTGTTCATCTTCATTCTCATCTGATTCCTCGTCTTGATCCTCATCTTGATCATCTTCGTCTTCGCCCTGCTCATCTTCGTCATCCTCATTTTCATCTTCGCCTTGATCGTCTTCGCCTTTATTTCCGCGCCCTTTATTCTCTGCTTTTTCTCGCTTTTTTTCTAAAGCTTTCTCTATTTTTTCTTGTTTCTTTTCATATTTTTCTTCAGCTTTTTCACGCTTTCTTTCCGCTTTTTCTTCTGCCTTTTCTTGTTGTTTTTCTGCTTTCTCTTCAGCCTTTTCTAACGCTCGCTCCGCTTTTTCTTCTGCCTTTTCACGTTTTTCCTCAGCTTTTTCTCGCTTTTCTTCAGCTTTCTCTTCCGCTTTTTCCACTTTCTCAGCCATTTCTGATTGCTCATCTTCTACTTCATCAGATTCAGTTTCTGTGCTTTCTTCTTCGTTTTCAGCATCTTCGTTATTCTCAGATTCTTCATTTTCTTCACTATCTTCATCTTCGCTTTTCGCTTGAGCTGCTAGAAAGTTTTCATATGCTTTCTGTTGGTTTTCTAGTGCTTTTGTAATACCTGCCTTCGCTTGTTCAGGCAAATCTTCACGTTCTAACAAGGATTCTAGTTGTTCCGAACGTTTCTGTAAATTTTCCTCTACCTTATCCGTCACAGACTGGTCTTGTTCTTCTTTCTCTTCGTTGCTTTCTTCTTGATTTTCATCAGATTCTTCCGGCTCTTCTTGCGTGTCATCAGTAGAATCTTCGTTTTCTTCTGTTGTTTCATCTTGTTGATCTCCCGCTTGTTCTAACTGCTCCTCTAATTGCGCCACCTGCTCTTGATAGTCTTCTAGCAACTGATTCGCTTCTTCAACATCACCAGACTCAATCAAAGTTTGCACTTCATTCAATCGATCATCCGCAAATTCGTCAGCTAGTAATGTTTTCTCAGAATCATCCTCTGTTAACTCTAATTCAACTTCTTCCACCATTCGTGAGGTATCATAAAAAGCGTCTTTTGGTGTGATCACCGAATTTTCTTCCTCAGCTGATACATGACCAGCAAATGCAAACATACCTGCTGAAGCCAATAACATGATTTTTTTCATTCAGATCATTCCTCCTACATTAGTTTTTTATTGAAATTGATTGATGAAAGGTTTCAATCATTTTTTGATTTTGCTCGTGTACCTTTTCTGGTGTCATAAAAATGACGATGAGGTGACGATTAGACCCTTGATGAAAATAGATGTCACCGATAATATTTTCTTTTCGGTTCGTCTGGACTGCTAGATACTGTTCTTTTTCTTCAATAACTTCAACATGATTTGAAAAAGATCCAACCGCTTTACTTTTCAGCTCATCCATCGATTCATCGCTAGAAACGGTTGTCACAATCGCTTGTGTTTTGCCATATGTAAACACGACATTGCCATCCGTTTTCTGAGATGGTTCATCCAGCTGCCATCCTTCGACAGCATCAATTTGAAATATTTCGTTTTCATATAAAATTTGTGAGCTTGCATCGTTCGTTGGCGACTCGTCCCCTTGATTCGATTGTTCATTTTGACCACAAGCTACTAGAAAAATAGTACATAATATAATGCCAATGCGTTTCAATCCGTCACCTCCTGTTGTGCCTTTTCACCTATCTATACGGAAATGGGAATAAAAAATAGGGGGGAATATAAAATTTTTTCATAAAAAAAGAACAGCAAGATACTGTTCTTTACATTTACTATTCTCAGTTCATTGTATGTGGCTGGAAGGCTGTTTCTAATTGGGAACGCCATTCATTTAAATTTGGAAACAAGCCGCTTTCCATATTTTCTACGATTTTGTCATAGTCTTTCATTTCGTAAAGTTGCACGACCGCTTCAATGTTCTTCTTAACATCCTTTGTTTTTTCATCCACTTCATCATTTTTGAACTCATCATCGACCGTCTCAATCGCATTTTCGATCGATGCAAATGCTTGGACAAAATCTTCAAATAAATATACGGTTTCATCCTGTTTGCCTGCTTTTAATTGCGAGTGAATATGCGTCATGCCTTCATCCATTGTTTCTGAGAGTTCTAAAATATGTTGCATTAAGTGTATTTGCTTCTCCATACTTCACCTTTTCTAAAAAAATTGTCTACGTTATTGCGCCATCATTTGTGACAATTGACTAGACTGTGCATTCATTTGCTGAATCGCTTGTTCCATCCGTGTAAATTGATCCCAATAACGATTTTCAACTTGAGTTAAACGCTCCTCAAAATCTGAAATCTCTGATTGCGCTTCTACCATTTGACGACCTAATGTATAGGTTTGAAGCGTCGCACCAGCTTTACCCGCACGCTCTTCCACACGATTGATCGTTTGGTCCATAGAATCCTCCAGTCGGTTAATGATCCCTCGACCAGAACCTTCCACATCGTTCGAAAATAGTTTATGAACCGAATCCGGATCTTCACGTAATGCATCTTTTAATTTCGTTTCATTGATTTCTAATTTACCGCCATCCATATAATTAGAAGTCGTAGAAATTCCAATTTCACTTAAATGTTGAAACGCTCCATCATTATCAACTGTACTATACCAATCTCTACGCATCGAACTCATTCCACCTGATAGAATCGAATCATTGCGTAGCATACCGCTTTTCGCTTTTTCATTCCACAACTCGATTTCATTTTCAGACATTTCGTCTTTCTGTGCATCAGTTAACGGTTGATAATCACGGTTTCTTTCTGCATTTAATTTTCCATTCACTTCGTCGATGACTTCATTATATTTTTCAACGAATCCTTTAATTTGTTCAAAACTGGATTCCACATCTTCATTTACTGTCACTGTTGCTGGAGAATTCTCTTGTGTTGTTCCATGAAAATTAAAGGTAATGTTATTTATCTCATAAGAATTTTCATGAGGTGTAAATTCTTTCCCATTGTATAAAAAAGAAGCGTCAGTACCACCCGTTTCGACTTTATCCCAAGAACCATCATCTTGTTGTTCACCATTTTTAACTTGTAATGTATCAACAAGAAAGTCAGAACCGCTTTGCCCGTCAAAACCAATCTCGGCACCTAAAAATTCATCCGATTTGTTAAAGTTTCCTGTCTTTGTTCGTTCTAAAATCACTTTATCACTATTCTCATCATAACTCGCACGGATTTCATTATTCGTTTCTGAACCGATGCGATCCAATACAGTGTTTAACGATTCATCCGCTGAATATGAAATATTTTTCGTTTGACCTTCGCCATTTTCATTATAATACGTAATATTAAATGAACCATCACCGGTAATATTAGAACCAGCAAAATCTTGCTCGCTTAATTTCCCGTCTGCATCAATTTTTGAGCTTCCCGATATAGTGGACTCACTCATGTTAATGGCCGAAGTGGCTAGTTGATTCACTTCGATTTGATAAGATCCCGATGATGCAGAAGGTGTAGCAGAAGCTGTAACTGCACTTGAATTCGTAGACGAAGTTGATTTTTGACTATAGGTACTTTCTAGTTTCATATCCAACACTTTTTGATCTAATTCAGAAAACAGTTTATTCACTTCTCGATAAGCATCACGCTTCCACGTTTGCCATTTCAAGTCTTGGTTCATCTTGTCTAATGGCTTCCGTTCGGCATTCATTAATTCCTTAACCATGCTTTCGGTATCAATACCAGATGCAAGACCTGTGACACGATTGGAAGTATTTACACTGTACGCCATACACACACTCCTCGTTTTCATAGATTGTTATTATTTATATCGGAACTAATAACTTTATTGTTTAGCTAACAAGAAGGAATTATTAAGATAATTTCTAAATATTAAAATTTATTCCCACTAACTGAGATAATTTTTTATTATATTCAAAAAAATATTCTTTTAAAAATTCTCTTGTCCGTGGATTTATTTTTTCATAATCTGTTTGGTTATAAACTCTATAAATATATTCAGTATTATTTTTGAAATTAAGATTAAGAAAATTAAACACACGTTTTAACACCATATTTGGATTTACGAAAAAGTCCTCACTTTTTAAAATTAAAAATTGCTCTCTAGGAAAATGATTAAACCAATTAATAAGTTGCTTATAATAAATGCCTTGTGTTAAATAACTATAATATTTGTACTTATAAGTATATTTACCTGTGTTCAGTACTTTTTCTAGCTCACCAGCTAATCTCTTATCTTCGGTTTTAATAGCTTCCTCAAAGGATAAATAATCGAAACCCACTGTCTTATTTGAATTATTTATAAAATTATAATGTGAATATGCTCTATCTATTGGGTTTCTTAGCATAACTATTAGTTTTATATTAGGATAAGTTTCAGCAATTCGTTTAGCACTTAATGGATGAAAAAGATATTGAGGTGTTGCTTCACCAGTAACATCCTGAGGTTTTATTTTAAATGGAAAAAATCTTTCATAATAATTCAAACCATTATCATAAAGATCAGAAAAAAAATATATTTCTTTTTGCTTTGGTGAAACAAAATTCTTAGCATACTTCCTAATATAATTAAAAAGAGATGTAGTACCACATTTCCCCTGACCAATAATCATAAAATCCGGCTTCCGAGTTGTAAAGAAAGAATTATTCATAATTATTTCTCCTTCAATATATAAATGCTTTCATTGTATATCATTTTGCAAAAATAGACATAACGAATGAAGAGGGAGAAAGTTGCGTTTCTCTACCATTCATCGTTTATCTAAAATATACGTGCTGTAATCACCCTAAGCCTGAGCTATCTGATCTTCTCTAAACTATTGATTAATAAGTTTGGATAATAGGCAAATGATGCTTGGAGTTCACTACTGTTTTATATTTTTTAGCGGTTGTTTAGTGCAAAGTAAAAGTCGAGAGTATTGCAAAGGCCATGAACCGTTGCAAATTTATACGGAGAAGTGTGCATGATACCCTTGTGAGCTTAGCCAAGCCTTTATATGCCTGGCTTCTTGGCTAATCAGTCATGCTCACAGAGGCTCCGTGTCAAGTTGCAACACTCTCGATTTATCGTTGCAATGTTCTAAGGTTTTATATTGCAAAATACATCGATTTTAAAATCGAATGTTGCTTTTCTTCTTAAATATAATGGAAAGAAGACTAATCCTACTATTCTTGATCATGTTTGCTAATAAATAAAATAGTTGGCGTATTGTTGAATCTCTTTGTTGGTTTATATCCTAAAAATGATAAATATGAGCTTATCTTTTTAAACTCATCTTGATTTTTAGTCTCTACATATATATAAGGTTTATAATATTTTATTATGTTTTGTGCACCCTCTAAAACATCTAATTCCATACCTTCTACATCTATCTTTATTATAGCTATTCGCGGTAGTTTTGTATCTATTATGTCATCTAATTTATTCAAAGAGATATTACCATTCGGATGAACTAAAAATTCTGCTGCACCCGTATTATTTATATTTTGATTAACTATTGATCCTGTAGCCTTTTCCTTTCCTAATGCACTGTTAAATAATTTCACCTTGTTTTGTAAATTATTAATACGGATATTTTCACATAACAAACTATATGCCTCTATTTGAGGTTCAAACGCTAACACTCGAGATTTACATACTTTTCCAAAATAAACTGTATGATTACCTATATTAGCACCAATATCAATAATAGTAGCATTATCATCTACTTTGGACTTAATATCTTCCAACATACCCAATTCATAAAATTTTTTATTGTACTGTATGATTTTTTGAATATGGTCTTGAGGATTATCTATGCTGAAAAATATCTTCACCCTATCATAATAAAATTGTATAATCTTATTCTCCGGTTCTTTTGATTCCTCTAGTAATTGAAATACTAAATTATTTATTGATTCTAATTGTGTCTCTAGTGAGTAATTCATTTTCACAAAATTATAATAATTGTGTGATTCATATTCAGTTCTCAACAATTCAATAATGTCATTTACATTTGTCCAAATATATTCATTGTCATAAATTTCTTTAGCCGCAACAAAATTATGCACTAATGGTTTAATACCTTTACTCATTGCTTCCATTACAGACATGTGTTGACTTTCTAAAACACTTGAAGTTAATATGTAGTTTTTATCGTCTAACCAATCGTCAATATCTTCTTGCCAACCTTCAAAATACACATTGTTCTCTAATCCCATTTCATTAATCATTTGCTGATAATACAATACATACCTAATTTGTTGAAACTCTCCAGCAATATGTAATGTGTAACGATTATCTAAATCATAAATAGTTTTAAAGGCTTGTAATAACAACATTGGGCCTTTTTTAAAATTAATAAAACCAATATGAGCTATCTTGAAACCATGATTTCTGTCCTTAAATTTATATTTGGACAGATTGACACCGTTAGGAATTACAACAGTTTTTTCTTCTTTTAAGCTTTTCTCATTATCTAATACGTAATTTTTCAGAAAACTTGATACAAATATAACTTTGTTCACTACTTGCCAATTCACATTTCTGATATATTTAGTAAATGCTTCATAACTATGAAGACGACAAATTACTATTTTATCCTTTGCAACAGGTAATTTGCTTCCATGAATAATTAACTCATCACACCATTCAAACCAACAAATATCAGCCAGTGCATTCCTTCATCGATTTGCTTCGTGTCTTTTACAACAATCTTTCTTACATCAAATTTAGTTGATAAATAATCAATTATATCTTGTGAAAATTTATCATCACCTTTTGAGAAAAACACAAGCTTTGTTTGCTGTTTTCTAAAATCAACATCTGTTAATTTATGTTGAGATAAATCATTGGTATTTTCTAAAGGTTCATTATCTTCAATAACTTTCATTTCAACAAATAGCCCATTTATATCTTTTATTAACTCTTCATCTTCAGCGTATTTATAGCACTTTTTCAGTATCGTAACAGCATTAGTGTAATCATTTAACATATAATAAACATAGCCCAGATTATATAATATATCTAGATTTTCATCATCAATTTTATTAGCTTTCTCAAACAATTCTAGTGACTTATAATATTTTCCTTCTACCATGGCAATAATCCCCTTCATGGATTGGAGATTAGGATCATGATCATCTGAATACTTGTTATACTCGATCAATAATCTCTTTGCTTCTGTAATTTCCCCTTGACTAATTTTATCCTCAATTTCAAATCTCAATTTATTAAGCGAATTATGCGAGTTATGATTATCTTCAGTTATAAAACTTTGACGATCAAGCATTAGTTTTACACCTTTTGCCATAATCGGGAATTCATTTATAGCACTTTTTAAATATTGAACATATTTTAGTTGATCTTCTTCTTTATAATTAAAAGCATTCATAATATATATTAAAAACGCCTCTTCATTGTTCTTGACATGTGATGTATATAAATAACTTAACATTTCATCATTATATAAATTCTTTAAATAATGAATTCCCTCTTTGATATATCGGAAAAAAATATATTGATATTCTTCCTCCGAAAAATTTGTTTCACCTAATATGACTCCATACTTTGCCAAGGATTTATTTAATCTTAAATCTTGTATCCTGTCAGTTGACCTATAATATGTTAAGTAATTATAAATTTTTCTCTCTACACTCTCATGATTATCAGATATAAATTCAAAATATTCATTTATTTTGTTTTCTCGAATTGAATTTACAATAAAGTTAATATTAATATTATTAACTAATGATAAATAAATAATATCACCGTAATAATTTGGTGCATATTGAAAGTCAATATTCATAATAAGTTCTTGTATTTTACTTTTATCGCAATCTTTTTGTTCAAGCAAATAAAGTCTTGCTTTACATAATTTTGAGTAGTTGCTATTTAAATCTAAAAGTCCCTTTAAAAACTCTTCTTTATTATTCGTTTTTAAAGTATCGTAGTATCTTTCTAAAGCTAAATGAAGATCTTGCATCATATTATTATCTATCAAATAATTCTCATATTTTATTAATTCTCTATATTCTCCTATCGAGATATACGCATTTACAATTAAACTCATTACATCTTTTAGAGTGTCTAATTCAATATCGTATACTAAATTAATCAAATCTTCATACATTTCTTCTCGATCGTATAATATAATTAAAGCCTTTAATGCACTATCTCTACTATCAATTGATTTTTCGATGACCGTTGTATCCATGTACCCGATGGAATCTTCGTAATTCTCATTTATAGCTAAATATTTTTTAAAGTACTGAATAGCACTTTGATTTTTTCCTTGTTCGAAATGTGATATAGCTAAATAATAATAAAGATCCATATACCCATCAGCTACATTTAATCCTTCGACACAGAGATTCTCTAATTCCTGATACATTTTATTCTGTAAATACATAGCAGCAAAATGAACATATAAATACATCCGTTTAGAAAAATCATAATTTAACTCATTAGCTGTATCATAAGCTTTAATTGCACAGTCCAATGCCTTTTTAGGTTCTTTGTGCATAGCGTAAGATACTGATAGTTGAAACCAATAGTATACATTCCATGGATCATTGTCCAATTCCTGTTTCAAGATTCTTGCCGTGCGCTGAAATTTTTTTTCCATCAATTCTGGATCAGTTGACATATATCCAAAGTGAACTAAAAATGAATCTATCTTCACATATGGTTTTTCAGCTTGGGGTTGATTGTGTATAGCGCCTTTAAAATGGAAATCAGGAGTATTTCTAAATATTTTTTTGGTTAATTGTCCTGTTAATTTATGTAATATATCATTGTTACGTTCAAATTCAATTTGTTTATCATATGTTGTAATATTTCTAATATCCAGTAACACTGTATTATACTGCTTATGTAATTGAGAATTAAAAAATTCAATAATCGGCTCTGGATTATATACAAATTCATCTCCATCAATTGTAAATATCCATTCACCTGAACTATAATTAATTGTTATATTTCTTATTTCAGAAAAGTGATCATTCCACTGATGAAAATATACTTTATCTGTATATTTTCTAGCAATATCAACTGTATTATCATCTGAACCTGTATCAACAATGATTAATTCAGATTCTACCGCTTCCATAATAGGTACTAAACTTTGCAAACATCGCTCCAAATGTTCACCTTCATTTTTTACCATCATTGCTATACTTAGCTGCATGTTCTTCCTCCTATATCACTATATATCATTTATAGAATATACAATCTGAAATAGTAATTATATATTTTATAAAACATACATAAATGAAAATAAATGGAGAGATACGACTCTCCATTTATTTACGTTTCATTCTATTGTAATAGTTGAAGTACCCCTTGAGGTTGTTGATTAGCTTGCGCTAACATTGATTGTGATGCCTGGCTCAAGATAGAATTCTTCGTTTGGTTCATCATCTCTTTCGCCATATCAACGTCTCGAATTCTTGATTCTGCAGCTGTTAAGTTTTCAGAAGAAGTACTTAAATTATTAATTGAGTGATCTAACCTGTTTTGGTAAGCACCAAGTTTTGATCTCTCAGCAGAAACATCATCAAGTGCATTCTGTACAGCTGAGATAGAAGCTTCTGCAGTCTGAGAAGAACTAATATCAATGCCATCCACATTCAAACCACTAGCACTCATATCTCCCATACCAACATTCATCGTTTGTGATGAATTTGCACCAATTTGGAAGGTTGCCGAATTATCCGTTGTATCGCTATCCTCTTGTCTTACGGTAAATGTAGCTTCTTCACCAATATTACTAGGATCTATACTAGCAGCAGTATCTAAGGACAATGTAGCATTATCGATTGTAATAGATCCAGTGCCAGCGGCAACTGTCTCAGTTCCTGATGATGTGCCATCAGCTGATGTCCATTCCAAAGTATAATCAGTTGAAGTAGCTTCTGTAATCTTTACATTATAAGACATATCTTCTGCAATTGCACCAGTTGTAGTAGCTGAAACATCACTAAATATATCTGAGCTTGTTTCGTTAAATTCAACGCTTTCCGCTTGTTCTGAAACACCACTCAAGTCACCGTTAAGTAATTTCTTCGTGTTAAATTCTGTTGTATCAGCAATTCGATCAATTTCTTCTACTAATTGATCAACCTCTTTTTGAAGTTCTTGACGATCACTGTCTGTGTTTGTGTCGTTGGCTGATTGTACAGATAGTTCACGCATACGTTGAAGGATAGAATGTGTTTCATTCAAAGCACCTTCAGCTGTTTGGGTCATGGAAATACCATCTTGTGCGTTTGTTTCTGCTTGTTCCAAACCACGAATTTGACCACGCATTTTTTCAGAAATCGCAAGACCTGCCGCGTCATCAGATGCACTATTAATACGAAGACCTGATGATAGCTTTTCCATTGAATTTTGTTGCGCTTTGTTCGCTTGGCTTAACTGACTATGCGTATTTAAAGCCGCTATGTTGTGATTAATTCTCATTGAATTGTTCCTCCTTGAAAGTTGTGTTTTTCCACATCCTTGTGGGTTGACTAATTAATAGTGAAAGCGGCCGCCGATCACTAAAATTAGCTTCTAATTATACTATCGGTCGAGGGAATCATATGTTTAGTCTTTTTTATCAATTTTTTTAATAAGATTTAAGACATCTGGGGAAGTGTTTGCTGCTTGATTATTTTCTTGTTGTATTTCTAGATAAACTTCTTTACGATGTATCTCTACTTGACTCGGTGCCGCAATGCCTAATTTGATCTGATCACCATCGATTTCAAGAACTTTCACTTCAATATCATCACCAATTTGAATTGCTTCGTTTGTTTTTCTCGTTAACACTAACATCCTACCCCTCCTTTACCTGAGAGGTGTTGTTAAAGATCTTTTCTTTCGTCTTATAATGCTTATCATTGGTAATGTACTGCTTCGCATAATTATTTTTTTGATTAATGACGATCGGTGCTTGTAAATTGGCTGTGCTAGTATGTAATGGTTCGTTAATTGTGACAATCGCCTGAATTAAGGCATCCTCTTGTTTGGTGAGACCGAGTTGTTCGACGGTTGCATCATCAAGGTCTAGGGCATAATCTTTTACAAACAAGAATGGATTGACGACGATAAATGCTGGATCAACACCGTGGATTGATTGCAACACCTGGAATAGTCCCGTTTCTTCAAATTTTAATAAAACAAACTCTTTTTCTTGTAGGAACCCTGGTATGCCTGAGGGAAAGTGAATAATGTCTTCTTTCTTTATTTCAATATTGCCAAAATATTTCGTTTCGATATTCATAAGTCACCCTTCTTTTACAAATTTAATGACACATGACTGCCACTGGATTGGGATTCGATAAAGTCAATTTCGAGCCAATTCTTCTGTTCTACATACGTTTCTACGTTGCCTCTTTGATATTGATATTGAACCTCTGTCGGTTGGTTATTGATTTCTGGTTCTCTCGGTGTTACTTGAACGTTTACTTCAGCTGGCTGATAATCGATTTTCACACTATTCGCTGATGGAATCCAGCCAATATTGAACTGTTTCTTTTCATCATGTCCGTTCTCTTTGGCTTGCCGTTTGATTGGATTGCCCCCCTTTTCAATTTTCATTAATTCATCGCCTTGACGTCGTCTGCGTGCGATAACTTCCATTAATTTCTGTTTCCCTTCCTGCGCTTTTTCTTCGATCATTTGTGATGTTGGCTTGATACCGACATCCGCAAAGGCTTGTGACTGATCAATCGTTAGTTTACTTGGTGTTGTTCGTATTTGCATATCGGCTTTGGGCTGACGGATCGATTGCTTAGCTGGATCGTAATTCATATCTAGTTTCGCATTTTGCGTCCGAAGGCCAATCATGGCATCTTGTGATTGTATCCGTAATTGTGGCATTTGCATATGGATCTCCCCTTTAAAGAAAAACCTTACCTAATCGGAAGGTAAGGTTAATTGCTTAACGTAAAAAGTCCATTAATGTTGGTTGAATGACACGAGCACCTGCGCTTAAAGCTGCTCGATGCACTGATTCTTGTGACGTGAGCTTCATGATTACTTTTTCCATATCAGCGTCTTCATTATCAGACATCATTTCTTCTGCTGAAATTCCTTGTGATTGCACACGATCTTCAATTAATTCGATGCGGTTTTGTCTTGCACCAAGATCTGCACGTGCATTGACGTTATCATCAATATGCTCGTCGATTTGTGCAATATACTGATTTAAATCTTCTCCTGACGCACCGTCTCGTAAATCATTTGCAAAATTTGTAACCGTTTCGAACATATTATTACCTTCTGCATTTTCTTTCGTAAACACTTGATCCGGAGTTACATTAACAGGAAGCTTTACACCATCAGAAACTTCAATGTTGACATTGCTAGAATTTCCATTGAAATCGAAAAAATCATTATCTGTTGGATCATCACCATTAATTTGATACGGCTCATCACCATCATTACCCGTGGTCTGTGTTCCACTAAAAATATACTTGTTATTCACTTTCGTATTCGCAACATCTAACAAATGATCGCGCAATTGTTCGACTTCAGAAGCAATATTCCCACGTTGACCTTCTTCATATGTATCGTTTGAACCTTGTACCGCAAGTTCACGGAGACGATCAAGTGCATCTTGCGCCTTGTCCATCGCATCATCAGAGTTGTCCATCCATGTATGAACTTCGTTAATATTTCGTTCATATTGATCCGTATTTTTCACTTGGGTACGATAATTCATCCCTTTCATTGCAACGACTGGATCATCAGAGGGATTATTGATCTTCTTACCTGTGGAAAGTTGCTCCATATATTTTCCGATATCCTGATAACTATTACTGACATTACGCAACATATTGCCTGTGAGCATTCCTTGTGTGACACGCATTGCTATTTCTTACCTCCCTACAAGTCCCATGTTATTAATGACACGATCAAGCATTTCGTCAACAACCGTCATATTTCGAGCCGCTGCGTTGTAAGCATGCTGAAATTGAACCATATTTGTCATTTCTTCATCTAATGAAACAGAGCTTATGGACTGTCTATTTTCTTCAACTTGTTGGCGCAGTGTTTGTGAATTGCCTTGCATCCTGTTAGCATCTTCTGCCGCAACCCCCATTTCACCAATCACGCCTTCAAAATAGCTTTTCATCGACGTTTTTTCATCAAATTCATCAGCTGGATTTGTATTATATTCTTCGCCTAATTTCGTATACACATCTGCAAGCGCAATGGCATTTTCACCGTTACCTGGGGAACCATCTGTACTAGCAGCTATTTGATCAACATTGTCTTTAATCGTATCAGTGACTGCGATTGTGTCCGCTGTTGTGCCTTCAAAGAAATTACCACCTTGATCGGCATTTCCATCATCATCAGTATCAGTTAGTGTATAACCGTTTTGATGCACATTATTAAACTCTGTGACAAGATTGTTGGTCATTTTATCAAGGTTAGTTAACATTTGATTAAATTCACCTGATGCTGTGCCTGCTGAACCATTGTATTCAAACCCTTCGAGGTAACCGGCACCTTCAACAAGTGATTTAAATTTGCCGTTTACTTTGTAATCATCACCATAAATCAACGCTGTACTGTCTTTTGCTAGACCATCAACATAGTCAGCTGTTTCTTGATTAGGAACCGTATTTGGTCCTGCAAACAGAATTGATTTTACATTATTGTCATCGCCAAAATCTGCAAACATATGATTAACCGCATCATTTGTTCCTAGTTGTTTTTGATTTGTGCCGTCTACTAAAGTGATTGGATCATCAGTATTTTGGACTTCAGAATCTCCTGTTTTTAATGTGATTGTCGCAATCCCTTGAGCAATTGGGCTCGGTTGTCCTGTGCTTTCTTGATAGTCAACATTAATATCAACGTATTGCGACAAATCATCAACTAAGCGATCACGCTCATCGTATAGATCATTTGGCACCTGTCCGTGTGGTTCTACTTCACTAATTTGTCGATTCACTTTGTTAATCCGATCAATAATCGAATTAACTTCTGTATTATCAACACTGATTTCGTTTTTCATATTCGCTCGCACGTCTTGGAGAGAATTATGTAGATAATTAAATGTATCCGCAAGCGCAACACCACGTTCTTTCACTACAGAACGAGCACCAGAATCTTCAGGGTTGACTGAGAGATCTTGTAATGATTGCCAAAATTGGTCCATAGTATGTGATAACCCTTCCTCAGATGGCTCATTCATAATCGATTCCATTTTCGACATCATATCCGCTTTTGAATCGTAGTAACCAACTTTCGTATTTTCTTGCCGATATTGTTTGTCGACAAATGTATCACGAATTCGTTCAATCGAACCAGCTTGTACCCCACTACCGACTTGGCCTGGGATTTCTGGGCGATTTCGTGACGCTGGTGGATAAGGTGCAGTCTGTTCAAAGTTCACGCGTTGCCTCGTATAGCCATCTGTATTCGCATTTGAGATGTTATGACTCGTTGTATATAAAGCTGATTGTTGGGCGTGGAGTGCACGCTTTGCAACTTCTAGCCCATTAAATGTTGACGACATGACAGTTCCTCCTCTTATGCTTTCGAATCAAATACTGATCGTTTCGGAGCAGTTGATTGATGTTGTTGATTGCCATAATTAAAATTTTCGATCCGCGGTTGAATCATATCAAGAGATAGTTGAACGAATTGCAATGATTGTTCAGTTAATTGCTTATTTAGATCCTCTTGACGACGCAGTTCCATTAAAATTTCGGCCAATTCAACCGTGTTTTTTTCTAATGTCTCCTTATCGTTACCCTCTGTATATTGTTCAATAATGACAGAAACGGTAATGTCAGCAGGATTTAATTTATTAGCATTTGCCCAATCTTCTACGGCTTCAATTCGTTTCTGTTCAATTTGATTGACGGCTTGCACATGCTTTTGTTCCTGGGTTAGTAATGCTTGCAAGTCATCAATTTTTCCTTCTTTCAGGACTTCCGTCTTCTTTTTCGACACTTTTAACAAACTGTGATGCAAATCAATCAGTTTTGATAAATGTGAAATGATCGTTTGAACGGACATGAATAGTTTGCTCCTTTTTCAATACGCTTTACGCTTTCCAATAATTCATAATTTTCTTAGCCGTCTCGACTGCATCCGGCTTGAATTCACCATGATCAACTTGTTGTTTAATACCATCGACATAAGCTTGGCGAGCAGCCAGTGGATTTTCTTTGTTCTGCATCGCTTTTGCTTGATTCGAGATTTGAAGTTGATCTTCTTGTTGTTGAGTGTTTTTCTTTATATCATGCTGCTTTTGAAATTGTTTTTGATATGGATTGACATTCGTGTGGTTGGGTCCATGAACTTTCATGACCTTTCACCTCTTTCCTTTCCTCGTACACTTACTTATTCTATCGTTAATATCGGCTGATTTGTATAAATGTTTAATCATTTTTTATTAGTATAGTATAGTTTTGTTGGTTTGATAAGTATGAGTGGTTTATGCGGGCAATCTGTAATTTTGTTTTGCTAGGGTGAGTGTGATGATTCTGGCCTCATGTTGGTTTTTCTGGCGTGACTGCAGGAATTCTGACTTGATGTGCGTGAAAACTTAAAAAAGCCCTCTTTATATTGGGAGGGCTTATTCGTTCTATTTTCTTGTAAAGTAGGTGCGGACGCGTTGGCGTTCTTCGTCTTCGTTTCGTTTTTTGACTTGTTCGATTTCTTCTTGTTGGTGAAGTTCGGATGATAACTCATCGCTACAGTTTTCGCAGATCTTCCCGGAGCCGATGGGTTCACCACAACGTTCACATGGATATGATAGATTCGGAAATTTTGATGGGCGAAGACGATTCTCTTTGACAAATTGTAAGATTAAATCTTCTTCTACATCAGTTGCTTCGACGATCTCTGGTATGGTAGCTTTACGATTGTCGCGCACGCGTAAGAAATTATATACAATTTGAAATTTTTCCTCTTCTTCTTTGATACAGTCCTGACAAATGGGTTTGGTTGTTTTAACAAAAAGTTGATCACATCTTGCACAATTCATTAGCTCTCCCATTCGTAACACCTCTTTTCGTCTCTATTATTTTTAGTATAGCATATATTAGTCTATTTGGACTATCGTGCCAGTGTAAAACTATAAATTGAAGGACTTCCTGCTTTTTTTAATTGCTTTGCAGCATGATGAATCGTCATTCCAGTTGTATATATATCATCGACAATTAATACATTCGTGTGAAGTTTTTGTGATAAGAAAAATGGATTTTTTGTTTCCAACCGTTCATAGCGTGATTTTTTTGATTGTTTCTCAGTGATTTCTTCATTCCGCTTCAGTGCATCGATGATTGGAATTTTGTATGCATTGGCAATGATTTGAGCAATAGCTTGTGCTTGATTAAAGGCTCGCTCATATGCGCGCATGTGGGTTAATGGAATGGGAATAATGGTGAGCGATTTTGCTAGTTGACCAAAGTTAGCAGAAAAAGCTTTACGAATAAAGGGGGCAAAACCTTTGATAAGCTCGTAATCACCTTGGTATTTCCACTGGGTGATGAGTTCTTGGACAAAATTTGAATATGAAAAAATGGATCGATTCATCTTGAGTACATTGGCATAATCGGGACGCTCTTCCCAACGGTGACAATCGATACACAGATTGTTGGACGGGCGGCCACAACGAGGGCAGATTGGCTTTTCAATCATGGAAAGTTGTTCGAGGCAGTTTGAGCAAAAATGTTGAAAACTGCTAGGATAAAATACATTGGACCATGTAACTGACGTAATAATTGGTGTGAAACAGTAAAGACATTGCATCGTTAAAATCCTTTCTGATTCATAGTTTTGATTTGTTTGATGGCTTGAACGATCGCTTTTGTTTTTCCTTGATGACATAAAATCACATCACCTTCTGGGTCATTTGGACTTCTGCCCGCACGCCCAGCAATTTGCACAATGGCAGCTTCATCAAATACATCATGATCCGCTTCTAAGATGATGACATCAATGGACGGGAAAGTGACTCCACGCTCTAAAATCGTTGTTGTAATCAATACATCCAGTGATTGATTGCGGAAGGCATCGATTTTTTCTTTTCGGGCCGTGTCATCTGCATGAACCGTTTCTAAGTGCTGCGCAAAAGGTTCGATGGCTTTGGCTACAGTGGCCAGGCGATTAATTGTCGGTACAAATACTAATAATTGTCGTTTGTTTGATCGGTGTTGGAGATAGTGGATGAGAAATGGCGGGAGTTTTTCGTCGTTTAATGTTTGGCGCAATTTGATGATTAGTTTTTCTTCTGGAACGATCAACGGATGACCGTGGAAACGTCGTGGAACGAAGACGACATCGATTAGTTTTCGCCGAATGTCCCGCTTTTGTTTGGCACGAGGAGTGGCTGTTAAGTAAATATGTGCGGCTTCTTGTTTGGCTGCTCGATTCGCTAAAAAGGTAAGCGTTTTGTCATGGTGAAATGGAAATGCATCGATTTCATCAACAATCATGACGTCGAAAGCTTGGTTGTAACGAATCAATTGATGTGTGGTGGAAATGACGATTTGCCCAATATCTGTTCGATAAGCCGTATCAGCATATAACGCTTCGATTGTGGTATTTGGAAATGCGCTTTTTATACGTGGGTAAAGTTCGCGAACGACATCTGCTCGAGGCGTGGCGATACAAATTCGCTTTTGCTTCTTAATCGCTAATTCAATGGCGGGAAAGAGCATTTCGGTTTTCCCAGCACCACATACAGCCCAACAAATGAGAGGCTTCAGCTTTTGATCAATAACTTGTTGCATTTTGTCTGCAGCTGACTGCTGATGTGTCGTGAGTTGACCTTCCCATGCACATGGATTTTCTTGGTATGGCCAATCGGATACTGGCCCTGTCCATTCATACAACGATTCACAGGCTAGCACCCTTCCCGTTTGCAAACAGTTGCGACAGTAGACATGTGTGCTGTCACATCGAGAACAAGGAATGTGACCAAATCGTGCTGGATTTTGATTGCCGCAACGATTGCATTGACGACGCCATTTTTGTTGTGTGATGGCAGGAATTTTGCGTAAATGGTTGTTTTCAATCAGTTGGTGGAATTCATTTGATGGGAGCGAGAGTTCGTCAATGAGGAGGCGCTTCCCGGCGAGGATTTTTCCGAGGGATTCACACACTGGGTTCACTCCTTTTTATCGATCATACGGCAGAGACGCCGTATGACTGATTTATTTTTTATACCATGTTAATCCGATGGCTCCTTCTCCAAGATGGGTAGCGATTACAGGGCCAAAATAACTGATGTCGATTTCAACATTATCATATTGTTCCTCTAATTGTTGTTTGATTCGTTTGGCCTGTTCCTCGCGATTGGCATGGATCACGGTCGCAACAACTGGTACTTTCGTTGAGGCATCTTCATCAAACAATTGAAAAATACGCTTTAGTGCTTTTTTCTGCGTGCGAATTTTTTCAAATGGGACGATCTTCGTGTCTTCAAAGTGCAAAATAGGTTTCACTTGTAACATACTTCCTACCAGGGCTTGTGCACCATTCAAGCGACCGCCACGATGTAAGTGCGACAAATCATCAACCATAAAATAAGCACGTAACGATTGTTTGATTTCATCAAGTCGCTCAATAATTTTTGCAGCATTTTCGCCTTTTTCTGCTAATTCGGCTGCTTCGAGTGCATAATATCCTTGCGCCATACAACTAATCTCGGAATCAAAGGCATGAACATCGATAGCGTCCACCATTGACGCTGCAGTTAATACCGATTGATACGTCCCGCTGATGCCGCTGGACAACGTAACAAAAACGGCTTGTTCATAATCATTGGCTAGAGATTCCAATGTCTCCGTGATCAATCCAATCGAGGGCTGGGATGTCTTTGGTAATTCATCCACTTGCTTTACTTTTTGGTAAAAATCATCGGTTTCTATATCTATTTCTTCTTGAAAAGATTGTTCATCGAATACGACGTTTAAAGGAACCATATGTATATCTTGTTCATGGCGTACTACTTCAGGTATGTATGCCGTACTATCTGTAATGACAGCAACTTTCTTCATATTCTGTACCTCTCCCAATGTTTAGTTTCTTTTATTTTATCGAAAAATAGGAAGGGTGCATAGTGATAACGTGAAATATGGTAAAAATTTTATTTTCGTCTACATATTTGCATGCTAGTTGATCATTTATTCTCAAGTTTTTGGCTTTTATTCTCGACTTTGGCGGATTTATTCTCAACTTCGCGCTTTTTATTCTCAACTCTAGCAAATTTATTCTCAACTTCTTCAAAGCAAGCAACAAAATCAAACAAAATGCTCTAGCAGAGGCTAGAGCGTTTTGTCGATCTATAAAATTTCCACCCAGCCTTTTTTAATCGCGATGACGACTGCTTGGGTACGATCTTTCACTTTCATTTTTTGTAAAATGCTGCTGACGTGATTCTTGACTGTTTTCTCGCTAATATACAAGCCTTCAGAAATGCCTTTATTACTTTTTCCTTCTGCCAACATCTGTAGTACTTGGCATTCACGGCGTGTTAATAAATGAAGCGGACGTCGATGTTCAATATCTTTTAATTTTTCTAAATGATCATCGGATTCATAGATGGCTCCTTCTTCTGAAACGAGACGACGGTATTCCTTCACTAAATTATGCGTTACTTTTGGATGTAGGTAAGAACCACCTTCACTTACGACAGTAATCGCATTAATAAGTGCATCTGAATCCATTTCTTTCAGTAAGTATCCTTGTGCACCTGACTTCAGTGCGTGCGTAACATAATTTTCGTCATCATGAATCGACAAAATGATGACTTTTACGGCTGGGAAAGTGTCGATGAGTTTAGCCGTTGCTTCCACACCGTTCACACCAGGCATGTTGATATCCATTAAAACGACATCGGGCTTATACTGTCGAACGAGTTCTGTGGCTGAAGCACCGTCATCTCCCTCTGCTAATACATTAAATTCTGCTTCTAGTTCCAGAATGCGTTTGACTCCTTCGCGGAATAGTTTGTGATCGTCAATGAGTACAATATTCGTTGCCATCGTTCTACCTCCTTATTTATATCCTCTAGTAAATACGTAAATATGCAGCGATGAGTATTCAATTCTTGAGCTGTTTTTTTATCGACTCTTTTGCCATTATACCTAATTTTTAACTATTTGTATCCTGATTTTCGTTAGGAGCAGGTAATGTGATCACGACTTTTGTTCCTTCACCGATTGCACTATCAATATTGAACTCGCCGCCAAGCATATCGATTCGTTCGGTCATGCCTAAAATACCGAAAAGGATGTTTTCTTTTCACTAACATCAAATCCTTTTCCATCATCCTTGACGACTGCGATGACATATTTATCATTGATTTCAATCTTCACGTCAATTTGTGCCGCTTCCGCATGTTTAATGGAATTTTGAATCGATTCCTGTATTAAACGGAATAATGCCACTTCATATTGGCTTGTTAATCGGTCATCAAAGCCTTTATGAAAAAATTCGATATGTATATCATGATAATCTTGAATGGTTGTGATATACTTTTTAATCGTCGGAATGAGTCCCAAATCATCTAATGCCATCGGGCGCAGGTCATAAATAATGCGTCGAACTTCCTGCAATGAATTTCGAATCAATGGCCGGACGCTTTTCATTTCATCAACAGCACTTTCCATGTTTCCTTTTTTATATGCGCGGTCAACGACTTCCGAACGCAACAAAATATTCGCTAACATTTGTGCTGGTCCGTCGTGAATTTCGCGTGATAAGCGACGACGTTCTTCTTCTTGCGCCTCAATAATTTTTAGTCCAAATGCTTGTTTTTCTTGGGCATCCTGAAGCAAATCGCTCACTTGGCGGAAATCTTCATTTAAATAATTAAGTACGATCGAAATTTTTCCAACAAGTCCTTCTGCCCTTTCGATCATTTGTTCGATGGATTTTAGTCTTCTCTCAATATCATCACGCCGTTCTCTTAGTCTTGCTTCCTTTTCTCTTTTCATCGTTAATTCCGATTGTATTTGATGCGCTTTGTCATAGATTTGTCGAATCTCTTCTTCGCTATAGGTTTGAAAATTTCTGCTAACTTCAGCTAAGCGCTTCCGCGAATATCGCGATTGTTGTTCTAAATAATCGCCTTCATCAATCACTTGTGTTACTTCTTCTTTTAATTCTTCTAATTCTTCCCGCAACTGATCATATTCTTGACGAGATTCTTCTCCAATGTGAAAAATTTCGTCTTTGCTGTTTTTTACTGTATCTATCATCTCATCTATTATATAATCTAAGTCACGATCTTTTTGAACCATAGACAAACCATCACCCACCTGTTCCATTATATGTATTCGTTGAATTGGGCATTCGATAAGGGGGTTTATACACACTTTTTCCCTAATTCGATGTTTTTAAACGATGTAGAAAATTTAAAGGAGGTCATCCATCATGTTAAATAATTACTATACAGTCAAGCATGAAGGATCCGATCAGCAAATCATACAAAAGTCTCGTTTTATTGGTTATGTGAAACGAGTTGAAACAGAAGAAGCTGCACAGCAATTTATCGCAGGGATCAAGAAAAAACATCATGATGCCACTCATAATTGCTCTGCTTATATGATTGGTGAACATGATCATATTCAAAAGGCTCATGATGACGGCGAACCTAGTGGAACAGCAGGCGTGCCAATCTTAGAAGTGTTAAAAAAACGTGAATTAAAGGATACAGCTATTGTCATTACACGCTATTTTGGTGGTAGTAAGCTCGGTGCAGGTGGTCTCATTCGTGCATATTCAAGTACTACTACACTAGCGATTGATACAACTGGAGTCGTCGAGCGTAAATTAGTCAAAAAGTTTGAAGCATCTGTTCATTATTCTTTATTAGGGAAGTTAGAAAATGCGCTCCACCAATCTCCTTATATGATCGATCATATTGACTATGTCGAATATGCTATTTTTCACCTTTATGTAGAAAGCGGACAAGAACAAGCATTTCATGATTGGATCATCAATATAACGAATGATTCCGTTTCTATCAAGGAAGGTGAACCTACGTATATGGAAATAGATCAGTAAACTATTTCCCGGGAAATGTGTCCTAATCAATCGTTGCGAAGAAGAGTGTGCATGAAGTGATCACACTCTTCTACTTTGTTTCCCAGTTTTTTATCGAAAATGTATGTTTTTGCTTAATTTCATGTGATAATGTCTGAATAAAATCTTTTGTATTATTAATCTGTTCGCGTTCCGTTTGCTCTATCATTCGTTGCAATATGCTTCGATACATTTCTTGCTCCGACAAGTCCTCACCCCTTTTCGATCTCTGTGATTAATATATGATTCTATAATAAGGTTCGTTCTTAAACGATTAGACGTTGACGTCGATTTCCATGTTTCTTTTTTATCCAAATTAGTAAACAAAAAATTGCAAAACCAGCACCTATACTATCTATCAATATATCACCGACATAGGGTGTTCGATTCGGTGTCCAACTTTGATGCCATTCATCAAACATAGCGTACACTATTGTACAAAAAAATGCAAAACATGCTATTAGTTGAGGTGATCGTTTCTGTACCGTTTTCTGACATGCGAGAAAAAAGAATATCGCTAACAGAAAGAATACAGTAAAATGTGCTCCCTTGCGAATAAAAAATTCGATAAAACCCTCAATACCTAAGGCACCGACGCTAACCACTTCCTGATGATAGACAAACGATATTCCGTCTACATATGGTATTAAAAATGATAGATCGAATGTACCGCCTAAAAATGGTTTGATATCTTGCTGTTGATAAGGTTGTGCGGATGAATAAAAAATAACGCCCATCCATCCTAACGGCAGCAGCCAATACAACCACTTTTTCATGATCATCCCTCCGTAAAATTGAAAAGTTGAGAATAAATCAATGTACGAAGCTCCTCGCTAATCGCAAAACAAAAGCCAGCCACCGATTCTTAAAACAGAAAAGGCGACTGACTACCCACTACATACTGACTGTTTAATTTTGATTTTGTCTCCACTTATTAAATTCAACAAATTCTTTAAATTGCTCTTTAGAAATGCCGGAATTCATCGCTTCTTCTGCTAGCTTCAACCAATCTTCATCCAATTGTTGCATCAATTCTTCATCACTTTGACTTAAGATCAACTCATTTACTGATACGTGTAAGACAGCACCGACTTTTTCAATGAATTGAATGGATGGATTCGATTGAATACCTCGTTCAATTGAACTAAGGTAAGATTTAGCTACACCAGCTTGTTCAGCTAGCTCAGACAGCGACATTCGTTTTTCTTTTCTTAATTCTTGAATCTTTTCACCTATCACAACATTTCACCCACCTTCTCATTTCAATTACCATAATAACACAAGTTTACCTACTGTTCTATATAAAGTAATAATTTTTGTCGAAATAAATTGATTTTTCGGATAATATGATAAAAAATCGTTTACGAATCGTAATAAAGTTCTCAAAACAGAACTACAGCTACCTATTATAACGAGTTTGTCGATTTTCTGCAAATTCTATCAAATTATGCAGAAAGATTTTTTCTACTTCTACGTGCATTTCATGTTAATAATTAGTATAATATGAGATAAGAAATGTTAAAGGAGCATTCTAGTTATGAAAAAACTTGCTTTCCTCTTTATCATGATTGGAATCGTTTTACTAAGTATCGGTGGTTATCAATACTTCAACATCCAAGCAGCTGAACAACAAGCAGCCAATGAAGCAAATAAGCGCTTGGAAGATTCCAAAAATCAAACGAAAGATTCAAGCTCTCATCAAAGAACGATAGAAAATTTCTCACCAAATACAGGCGATGCCGTTGGTTTCTTACATATTCCTGCCATCGAAGCAGAACTTCCAATTATTGAAGGTACAGATCCCGAGGAATTGGAAAAAGGTGTTGGGCATTATGATACTTCTGCGTATCCAACAGAAAACGATCAAATTGTTATGTCCGGTCACCGAGATACGGTTTTTCGAAGTTTAGGTGAAGTTGAAGTTGGAGATACGTTTATGGTCGAACTTCCATATGGAAACTTTGAATATGAAATGGTTGATTCGAAAATTGTTGATGCCGATGATACGTCAATTATTCAATCAACGGCACCTAAGGAAGAATTAGTGATTACAACCTGTTATCCATTTTCCTATATTGGGAATGCTCCTGAACGATATATTATTTATGCCAAGCCGATCTATGAATAAGAGAGCTAAAACCTAGTATTGATAAGCGTATTGACTCTGATACAATACGCTTTTTTTACATGTATATTACAAGAGGGGGACATCGTATATGAAAAAAATTGTGTTCATATGTATTGGTTTATTCTTACTACTCGTTGGATGTTCAAATGACGAGGAAGTGCAGCCAGAAGAACGACTACAAGAGTACACTGATCATTGGAAAAGTCAAGATTTCGAGTCAATGTATGAAATGGTGCAAGATGTGGAAAAAGAACGTTTTGTCGATCGGTATCAAAAAATATATAACGATATTGGTGTTCGTAATCTTTCCGTATCCTTTGAAACACCAGATTCAGAAAATACAGACAATGAAGATAAACAAAAGAAAACCTTTCCTTTAACCGTTGAAATGGAAACACTTGCGGGCCCAATTTCATTTGAATCTAATATCGAAATGGTCAAACAGGAAGAAACAGTGGATGGAGAGTCTAAAGTCGATTGGCTCGTCAATTGGCACCCTGGATTGATTTTCCCTGAACTTGAAAATGGTGCAGATGTAGGCATGGAAACGGTTCAGCCGGTGCGCGGAGAAATTTTTGACCGAAACGGCGAAGGTCTAGCCGTCAACGGGAGCGTTTATGAATTAGGTGTTGTTCAAGACTATTTTTCTGAGGAAAACGCTGATCAGGAAAAACAAGAAATTGCTGATATTCTCGATATAACCGTTGAAGACATTGATCAAGCACTTAACCAAAATTGGGTTCGTCCGACCGATTTTGTTCCATTGAAAGTGGTTCAGAATCTAGAAGAAAATGACTTAGCAGAAGCAGTTGATGCGATGCGTCCACTTCTCTCACAGACAACAACTGAAAGACTGTATCCATATAGTGAAGTTACCGCCCATTTAACGGGATATATTGCGCCGATCACTGCAGAAAAACTAGAAGAAGTCGATGAAACTATTTACTCCGAAAATGATATGATTGGTCAGCGCGGTCTAGAGGAATTATTTGAGGAACGACTGCGAGGTGAAGAAGGTGTTCGGCTTTATGCAGAAAAAGACGACGATGAGATCGCAACTATCGCTGAAAAAGAAGTGCAAAATGGTGAAGACATTACATTAACCATCGATATCAATGTACAAGAGCGATTGTTTACATCACTTGAAGGAGATGCGGGTACAGCTACTGCTATTCATCCAACAACAGGAGACACATTGGCTTTAGTCAGTAGTCCAGCATTCGATCCCAATGCCTTTATATTTGGATTAAGTCAAGATCAATGGAACGAATGGCAAGAGGATCCTCAAAATCCTTTACTGAATCGGTTTGCTTCAACTTTTGCACCCGGATCAGCGTTTAAACCGATTACGAGTGCTATTGGATTAACAGACGGCTCTCTTGATCCAGACGCAGGACGATCGATTGAAGGATTAACTTGGCAGCAAGATGACTGGGGCAATTATGAAGTGACTCGTGTATCTGAATCATCAGGCCCTGTTGATCTAACGGACGCTTTGGTGCGGTCGGACAACATTTATTTCGCCCAGACAGGATTGGAAATCGGAAGTGAAACAATGATGACCGGATTAAAAAACTTTGGGTTTGACGAAGAAATACCTTTTACCTATCCCCTCCCAACGAGCACCATTTCATCTGACGGATCACTCGATGATGAAGTGCTTCTAGCTGATACGAGCTATGGCCAAGGTGAATTACAAATGAGTGCTCTTCATTTAGCAGCCAGTTATTCGATTTTCTTAAATGAAGGAAACCTTGTACAGCCAATATTAGAAAAAGATGAAGATGGTGGCACTTGGAAAGAAAATCTGATCTCTAACGATCACGCTGCTATCATTCGTGACGCTTTACGCAAAGTGATGACAGAAGGTACAGGTAGTAGTGCAAACATCTCTAGTGTGGAGATATCTGGTAAAACAGGAACAGCAGAATTAAAACAATCCCAGGATGTAGAGGATGGAGAAGAAAATGGCTGGTTTGTTGGTTATCCTGACGGCCACAGTATGATCATCTCCATGATGGTGGAAAATATTGAAGGTCAAGATCATGGTAGTGCTTATGTCGCCGAAAAAGTCACCCAATCCATAGCAGATTTAGAATAAATATGATAGGCAGTCATATAAATACGAGGATTTCCCGGTAAAACGCATATTACTGGGAAATCCTCACTTCTTTTCATCTAGATTTCCGGGTAAATCACATATTACTGGGAAATCCTCACTTCTTTTCATCTAGATTTCCGGGTAAAACGCATATTACTGGGAAATCCTCGCTCCTGTTCATCTAGATTTCCTGGTAAATCACATATTACTGGGAAATCCTCACTTCCTTTCATCTAGATTTCCCGGTAAATCACATATTTCTCATAGAATGACCCGTTCCCCCGTTTGACTACTTTTATAAACGGCATCTAAGGTTTTCATTTGATGCGTCATCTGCTCTGTCGTATACAATGGCGTATGGTTTTCAATAATTGCCGAAGCAAAATCTTCAACCATTAATGTATATTGATCGCCTGAAACGGAATGAGTCGTCACTTCGCCATTATCAGTGGTCACTATGATCTCGCCTGCCATATTCTCATTCACATCTGGACGGAATGGTGACGTCACTTCGATTTTCCCTTTTGAACCCACAAACTCATATACTTGTCGCGGCAATGTATCAAAACTACAGTCAAACGAAGCAATAATCCCATCCGCGAAAGTTAATACGCCTGACATCGTCGTATCAACTTGACTTACTTCATCGTATTTTCCACTAGCATAGACGGTAACCGGCTCTGCATCTAACATGTTACGCATAGCATGAATGGTATAGCAACCAATGTCATACATAGCACCACCGCCTAAATCATGATTTAAACGAATATTGGAACGATCGTCAAGGTAAAAAGCAAAACTAGAACGAGCAAATGAAATCTTCCCTATCACGTCGTCATTGATCAATTGCTTCACTTTTTCATGTTGTGGATGGTATTGATACATAAAGGCTTCCATGAGTTGAACGTCATTGACTTCACAAGCTGCCATCATCTCATCCAATTCACGCTGATTGATGCCAATTGGTTTTTCGCAAAGGATATGTTTTTTATGTTTGGCTGCTTCTATTACCCACTCTTTATGTAAACCATTGGGCAACGGAATATACACAGCATCAATCGCCGTATCTTGAAGTAAAGCTTGGTATGAATCAAATGTATGCGGGATGTTTAATTCTTCCGCTGCTTGTTTGGCGCTTTCTTTGTTTCGACTCGCAATGGCTACGACTTCACCATTTTTTGATCGTTGGATCGCTGGAATCACTTGTGTTTTTCCAATATTCGCTGTACTTAATACGCCCCATTTCAGATGAACCATTCTCTTCACCTTTCCTTTCCAAAATATTCTCTAACAACCTTCATTCATTGTTGCGCTTTCATTTTTCGTTACACAACAAAGACCTCCTATTGTTATTTTACAAAATCACACAGTCAAATGCGAAGAACTTACTGTCTATTTAGGAATGATGAGAGACAAAGAAGCAGCAGCCATGATTCGACTGCTACGCTCACATTTCATTTAACTTGCTTGAATAATACAGAAAATCTTCATAATTTTTTTCATCTAATGATTGGTCAATCAACCGGATGAGATTCATGCGTTCTAATTCAAAAATGACTTGATCAATCTCGTCTTCTCTTTGCTGATTATCAGTAACCATCATATACGGATTCAATATATAAGCTAGATGTTCTTGAAAATCTGGAATTTGCATGAGTTCAGCTAATTTCATATGATTATATGATTTCCCTTTTTGAAAAACAAAAACATCTTGTTGATTTTCTATTTCATGTGTCACTCGATTCATTCGAATTTCTCGTGATTCGAGAGGAACAAAATGGTATATTTGATCATCCAATGATAGTGAAAAATATTGATAGGCTAAGACTACTCGAATATAATGGCCTTCTTCTTTCACATAATACGGTTTAAACATTTTAATGGAAAGCATGTCATCCACCTCCTCAATATTACGAAAAACAAAACTTCCATGCGGATACTTCTTATTTTACATGATATGCAACAATAAAGAAAGCGTTTCCAATTAATTTCTTACTTTATAGAAAAATTTTTTGGATGGTGGTTCTATTGTGTGCAATGCGATATACTAACACATAGATCGTTAGAAGGAGTCTTACTCATGAAATGGAAGCATTTAAAAGTCAGAATCGCAGGTAGACGAGTGATCAAAACAGCTCTGGCCGTCTTTTTAACATCATTGATTTGTCATTGGCTAGACTGGCCCGCTGTATTTGCTGTTATTACAGCGATCGTGACTATAGAACCAACTGTTGGACAATCCATTAAGAAAGGGTTCATTCGTCTACCAGCATCAGCCATTGGATCAGGTTACGCGGTACTTTTCATTTTTCTTTTTGGGAATTCGCCGCTTACCTATACTTTGTCAGCCTTGTTCACCATTATTACATGTTTTCGTTTGCGCTTGCATGCTGGATTGCTTGTAGCTACGTTGACATCTGTTGCTATGATCGAAGTGATTCATGCTAATTTATTTATTTCCTTTTTTATTCGATTGGGGACAACGACCATCGGTTTATTCGTATCAACTGTCGTAAACATGTTTATTTTGCCGCCGAATTATACTGAAAAAATTCAGACGTATCTTGATGATGTGCTCACTAAAACGGGTGAAGAATTAGAAATGATTATGAAGCAATTAATCATTGAATCCAAACGTCATCTGAACGATCAGGAAATCCGCGATCGATTCGCAGATTTAAAAACAGAACTTGATCAAACCGATCGTCTACTGTCATTCCAAGAGGATGAGGCTAAATATCATCGTTTAGATACGGAAACGAAGCGAACATTTATTACGGAAAAACATCAATTAACGAAGTTGCGCTTGATTCACTATCATATGGGCAATTTAATCAATACACCTTTGGAAAATGTTTGCTGGTCAAACGCTGAATGCACGAATATTGTTGAAATGGTTGAAACATTGGTTGATTTCATGAAATATCCGAGTCACTATAAAGCAAGCGCTTATCGCAGGCAAGTAAAGCAATTAATGAATCAATTTTGGGAAAGCAAAAAACCGAAAGAAGAATTGCAAGATACGTTGTTTACGCCAGAAGTGATTATACTATATGAATTATTATCGATTTATAATTTGGTTGAAGATATCATAACGAATCAACAGGAACAGCGATAAGAAGTGCTTTGCTGGAATACTGGTGGATTTTTTCGATAATTAAAGTATTCTTGCGAAAACGCTGATAATTTTGCGATCTTAGAGATAATCTTGCGAAACAACAAATAATTTTGCGAAAAAACCGGACGCTCTTCTACACGCGCCCGGTTTTTTCTTATATTTTGAATTGTCGTACTAATGTGTTCAGTTGCTCTGCTAGTTTGGCTAATTCATTGGAACTTGATGATACTTCTTCCATTGAACTGCTTGCTTGTTGTGCTGATGCGGATGTCTGTTCAACACCGGCAGCCGATTCTTCAGAAATCGAGGCAATCTCTTCAACTGATGCATTGATTTCTTGGCTATTGGTACTCATTTGCTGCAAGTTTGTCGTTACCGATTGAATGCTGCTTACCATATCGTTAACGGCATCGTTAATTTGTTCAAAAGTTGTACCGGTTTGCTTAATCTGATTGGTTCCTTGCTCCACTTCATTGTAACCATTTTCTAGTGATTCAGTCACTGTGGAAGACTCTTGTTGGATCGTATCCACAATTCCTGTTATATCAGAAACGGAATCAGAAACTTGTTCGGCGAGTTTTCGCACTTCATCGGCAACGACGGCAAAACCTTTTCCGTGTTCACCAGCACGAGCAGATTCAATAGCTGCATTCAATGCTAATAAATTGGTTTGTTCTGCGATATCATTAATAACAGAAACCAGTTTGGAAATTTCTTGCGTTTGACTGTCTAAGCCACGCACTTTTTCCACTGAATCTTTTACAATTGAATGCACACGATTCATTTGGGTAATCGATGTATCCATCATTTCTTTGCCATCATTGGTTAAATCCAAGACATTTGATGAATTATTCTCAATTTGTTCGCCTTTATTCGTTGCTTCTGTCACTTTATTCGTAAAATCACTCATTTTCGTTGAAACGTCACTCGCATTATTGGCTTGTGTTTCTGAACCAGAAGCTAGTTCCTGCATTGTTGTAGCAATTTGATCGGTACCTGATTTCACTTCACCAGCTGACTGATTCAGTTCTTCGCTTTGTGCACTCACTGTATCAGACACTTCAGCAAGACTCGTAAGAATGGAACGAAGACTGCCGCTCATTGTATTGACCGAGTCAGCAAGTTGGCCAATTTCATCATTTCCGTTATATGTAATTTGCTCAGTCTGTAAATTACCTTCAGCAATTTGATTACTTACATCAACCACATTTTGTAAGTTACGAGAAATGATACGATTGACAATCGTAATTAGTAAAATACTTAATACAAGCGAAACTGCAATGGCTACAATTAATGCGATAACTGCTATCGTTTCACTCCGTTTAGCTTGTTCAATGGCATTTGCTCGTTGTTCATTAACAAGTGTTTTTAATTCCTCTAATGTAGTTACGGCATCGGATTGTGCTTTATGTGCATTTTCTGCGACTACATCGGCACTGCCCATCTCACCTTGACCCATATATGTAACCACTTCATTAAAGTTTCGATTCATTTGTTGTTCAAGGTCGACAATCTCATTAAATAATGCGATTTCTTCATCTGTAGTCATTTTTGGTTCTAATTGGTTCTTTAATTCGGAAAACTGTGAGCTCCGACTCGTATATTCTTCTTCCAAATCGGCAGAGGGGTTATCAACATATTGAAAAACACGAACGGCTTTCGCACGAAGTAATGATCCCATCTCTGTTACATTCATCGCACGGTCGCCCCGTCGTTCAAGTGCTTCAATATCATTGTTAATATTTTGCAAGAAAAACCAGACAACCACGGCAGAAATGACGAATAACGTTAATACAAATCCTACGATAATTCCGTATTTTGATCCTACTTTTACATTGTTAAACTTTAACTTTTGAAACAATTTCCGCAAAATGAATCCTCCCATTCTTGATGCCGAACATGATTTTAGTCATGTTAAACTAATTCTTAATAACTACTAATACGATTATATTTTATCACAACAATGACTATAATACTATATATTTATGACCGCTATTTGTTGGAATAGCATCATTCATCCAAATATTTTTCTGTGATACGAGTTTTCGATATAATAAGAACGAACGAAGTTACAAAGGGGTGGTGGGATGCAAACGAGATATGTCACAGAAAATGCCGTTATGTTTACAGTCGCTGATGAGCTGTCTCAACAAGCACAAGAAACGCTATTACAACTTCATCACCAGCTTGCAGAAGAAAAACCAGACTGGCTTGTTGAATCCGTGATTGGGTATACAACACTAACGGTATATTTTTATCCATTACGAATTGTTCATGATCAAGTAGCAAACTATATACAATCGTTTAACATACAATCCAATAGAACAAACAATCAACATACACTACATCGAATTCCCGTCTGTTATCATCCATCTGTTGCCCTCGATATCGACGAAGTGGCACGTAAACATCAATTATCGATGGAGCAAGTGATCGCAAGGCATACAAGTGTAACTTATACAGTCTCTTTTTTAGGGTTCTCACCTGGATTTCCGTTTTTGAGCGGCTTATCCGATGAACTTGCAACACCGAGAAAAGAAACACCGAGACGAGAAGTCCCTAAAGGATCGGTCGGTATCGCTGGTCAACAAACCGGGATCTATCCGAGTACATCACCAGGAGGATGGCAAATTATCGGTCGGATACCTATTTCTCTATTACATTTTCATCGCTTGCAACCGACGTTATTTCAACCAGGCGATCAGGTGCAATTTTATCCGATTTCCAAACAGACCTACGAGAGTTATCGCAGGAAGGAGAAACATTCATGAGTTTAAAAGTCATTGAACAAGGCGTACATACGACAATTCAAGATTTAGGGCGATACGGATATCGTTCGCTCGGTTTTCCAGTCAATGGTCCCATGGATGATTATGCCATGCAACTCGCCAATTTTCTTGTTGGAAACGAAGCAAGTGAAGCAGTTTTAGAAATGAGTGTCATTGGGCCTACGATTGAATGCATGACGGATACAGTTATTGCCATTACCGGTGCGGATATGTCGGCCAATATCAACGAACAACTGATTCCATATGGGAAAGCAGTCGCTGTTTCAGCAGGAGATGTCATTCAATTACGTACAGCGAAAACGGGGATTTATGGCTATTTAGCGATTAAAGGTGGAATAAACGTCGAATCGTTACTCGGGAGTAAAAGTACGATCGTCCGTGCTGATCATGATCATTTATTAACGAGACCCTTGCAAAATGGTGATGAAATTCCTATACGATCCGCTATCGTTTCCACCGGACAGCAACCTAGTTATATCAATCCAGAAGTATTCGATTATATCACTACTTCTTATCCAGTGATTCATTACATGGAAGGAGCACAATACGAATGGTTTGATGAAAAAACGAAGCAGTTATTCGAACAAATTGACTGGCAAATCTCGAGTCAGTCGAACCGAATGGGATACCGTATCAACGGCGGGCGCTTACACTATCCGCAAGATAAGCAGTTACTGACAGAAGCAACGTCATTTGGTGCGATTCAAGTCCCACCAAGTGGTGAGCCGATTGTATTAATGGCAGATGGTCAACCAACTGGCGGTTATCCGAAGATCGGACAAATTGCTCAAGTCGATTTACCGAAACTGAGTCAATTACGACCTGGTCAACCTTTTCAATTGAAGAAATGTACATTAAATGATGCGATGGAATGGTTGTATGAACGCGATCGTTTTTTGACAATGATGCAAAAACTGACCAACCAATTGTGGAAGGAGGTATAAATGGATGAAAAGTATCTCATTAAATTGTGATCTCGGTGAAAGTTTTGGCGCGTATACATTAGGAAATGATGAGAAGATAATCCCACTCGTCGATGCTGTTAATATTGCATGTGGTTTTCACGCGGGGGATGCACGTACGATGCAAGAAACGGTACGATTAGCGAGCAAACATCAAGTAAAAATGGGCGCTCATCCAGGGTTTGATGACTTACAAGGATTTGGTCGTCGTAAAATAGATGTTAAACCGCGAGAGGTCTATCAATTGGTGCTGTATCAAATCGGCGCACTTCATGGCTTCGTCCGAGCAATCGGTGAATCACTGCATCATGTCAAGCCACATGGCGCTTTATACAATATGGCCTGTCAACAGCGGAAACTAGCCGAAGCTGTAGCCCAAGCAGTCTATGATTTTCAGCCATCCATTACGTTGTTTGGACTATCAAATAGTGAATTAACAAGAGCTGGTGAGAAATTAGGATTACCTGTGGCTCATGAAGTATTTGCTGATCGTACCTACCAAACTGACGGAAGTCTTACACCACGAACTGAATCTCATGCTATGATCAAAGACGTCGTGCAAATTCAGGAGCAAGTGAAAGGAATGGTAGACAGAGGCGTTGTCAAAAGTACAGATGGAAAAGAAATTCCCATCCAGGCTGATACAATTTGCGTTCATGGCGATACGAATGAGGCATTACAAGTCGTACAATCGATTCGGGAAGTTATTACTTGAAGTTGAGAATAAATCCGCGGAAGTTGAGAATAAAATCGCTGAACTTGAGAATAAATACGCAAAAGTTGAGAATAAATGTGCTGAACTTGAGAATAAATCCTCAAAACTTGAGAATACAATCACTCACTTTTTTAAAATTCTATCGATATTGATGTTTAAATAGACATTGATCTAGAAAATCGTCTGGTAGTTTCTGCTTCACCGCCCGCTGCCAGACTTGAATATGAATAAAGGCAAATAAACCCATGCACATAAGAAAAGCTAACGGCTGATATACGGCGCTTACTATTAATAAAATGGTTAAGCCTACGAGAAAGAGTGCTTGTGGCAATGTCGAGATGGATACGACCCAAGCATTTTTCCATAACCGAATCCCTTTCAAATGAGAAATGACTAAAAATGGAACGATTGACATAAAAGTGAGTAAAAATATCCCGCCTACAAATAACCAAATCCAGCGCAAATACGTATCCATCACAGCTGGTGCGATCGATAGAACAGATGCTTTCCATGCAAAAATAATACAGAACGCTAGTAACGTCACACCAAAATATGTTGTATTGCGCAAATGATATGTAAATGAATGGTAAAATGTTTTCCAAATTTCAATATCGATTCCATGCTTGGACCAATCCAATACGACTGCGTACATGGCGAGTGTGGCAGGGATAATCGTAATCATGCCTAACGAAAAGAAAAACCATAACACTTGCAATGTAAAAAACGAAGCAATCACACGTAACATTCGGAAAAATGTTGAATCTGACTGATGCATCCAATCACCTACTCCTATGTAGCATTATTACTATTATTTTGTCCGGATGCATAGATTTTAAACTTACAAAAATCCGGACTTTATCTAAAGCCCGGATGACGATTCTATAAAAATGGTTCAAATATTAATCAACAATCGGTTGGATACGAAAGCCAAAACGATAATTTCGATTCGTAAATAATGTATATTCTGGATGGACGCGTTGCCCCCAGCTGTCATCGCCGCCAACACCCATTTGCCAACCTGATACGCGCACATTTACCTTGTCGCTCGCTTCTAATTCCACATGATGGTCAGCTTCTTCTAACTCAAAAGGTGAATACGCGTTTGCATTTACATTGATGACAGGTGCACCAGATATTTTTATACCGCGCGCTTGATCATTACGAATGTCTAACCAGCGCACTTCCGTTTTATTTCCGCTTTCTTGTGGTCGCAAATATGGTTCAAGTTGCTCTTCTACTTTTCCTTTATGCACGGTGATCTTTCCGCTTGCTTGGCGGTCCCAATACGTTTCATGCGGTCCTTTTCCATACCATCGCAAATCTTGAAACGATGCATCTAGTTCAAAACGGACACCGACTTCTGGAATGATCGGAAGGCCTGCCCCTGGTTGTAAACACTGTTCGACATCCACCGCCCCACTGGCATCCATCGAGTACGTGAGTGTGACGATGCTTTTCGGTTGTGTAGGCAAATGATACGTGCTTTGAACGATCACGCGATCCTCATGTTCTTGCCATGTGCATGAGCTAACGTCCGTGATAAACTAGCTTCACGCCAAACAGCACTTTCCTTTTGCAATTGAAAGCCACGGTCATTATCCGTTACAGCTCGCCAAAAATGAGGGACAAGTGCTTGCTTCAACATTTCTTGTCCATTTACTTGATAAGAGGTAAAAAGACCTGTTTCACGGTCAAAAGTAGCCGTAACATCTTGCCCACACACGACTAACTTGTCATCTGCTTCTGTGAATTGCACGCTACCTTTTGACTCATGCAACAATGGACGAGCCGGTTCGACAAATTGCTGAAACGCTACTTCATGTTCTTCTTCTGCCCAAAATGGCGCGTTTTGATAAACGAATGACAGTGTGACGACTTGTTCGGCATCACTGGTGAAACTTTTTTCCGGAAAGGCTAAGTTGATCGTCTCTTCTTCTTGCGGGTTTGTTTCTAACACCATCGTACCGCTTGCTGTCATTTCCCCTTCTTCTTCAATCGTCCAAATGAGTTGAAATGCGGTTAGTGGTGTAAATAAAAATTGATTACGAATCGTAAACTGACCATCCGTCACATCAATGGGGTGAATGCTTACATTTTGGTAACAAGCTTTCACTTCGCGTAACTTCGGTGAAATGCTACCATCAGCGAAAATTAATCCATCACCTGCAAAATTGCCATCATGGGGTGATTCGCCAAAATCGCCACCATATGCTAAAAATGGTTGACCGTCCGCCTTTTGATGCCAAAGGGCTTGATCCTTCCAATCCCAGATGAATCCACCTTGTAAAACAGGATATTGATCAAATAATTCGGTGTATTTATGCAGATTACCAGTAGAATTGCCCATTGAATGACTATACTCACATAATATATATGGCTTTTTTTCACCCGGTTGTTTTGCATACCATTCGACTTCACTCGGACTCCGATACATGGTACTTTCAATATCAGATGCAGCTTCCGACTCACGATAATGAAAAATACCTTCATAATGAACGAGGCGTGTTGGATCATTTTCCTTAAAGAACGCTTGCATGTTCAAAAAGTTATCCCCACCGAACGATTCATTACCGAGTGACCAAATGAGAATGGAAGGGTGATTTTTGTCTCGTTCAAACATCGATCGACACCGATCGAGTACGTTATCTGTCCATTCTGGCTTACTACCTGGAAGTGTGTTCTCTAGCGTCTCTTGACCATATCGCCAAGTCCCATGAGTTTCTAGATTCACTTCATCAATCACATATAACCCATATTGATCACATAAATCATACCAATCAGGGTGATTTGGATAATGTGACGTACGCACGGCATTGATATTATATTGTTTCATAAGGACTATATCGTCGATCATATCTTGACGCGTCACAGCTCGTCCATGTTCAGCGGTGAATTCATGCCGATTGACACCTTTAAAAAGAATCCGCTCTCCATTCAACATCATAATGCCATCTTTTAATTCAAATTGGCGAAAGCCGACTTTTGAAGTATAGTAAGCTATTGTCTCACCGTTCTCATCGACTAATTCAAACAACAATGTATACAAGTACGGCTCTTCTGCACTCCATTTTTTCGGATGGGAAATAATGGTTTCACACGACATTTTTGCTTTTGGTTTTTGATTGATATCAAGGAAAAATTGTTGCGTGCTCACCCTCTGGTCGTCTTGGTCTAATAATGTCATCTTCACTTCCGCTTGGTCAAACCGTCTTTCGTCATAATTAATAATCTCAGCCTGAACGTTTAATCTGGCATCTTGATACGTTTGATCGAAAATGGTTTGAATCGAATGGTCATATAGATGTAGTTTTGGTATGGCATATACATAAACATCACGGAAGATACCGCTCATGCGCCAAAAATCCTGGTCTTCCAACCAACTCGCATCCGACCAGCGATACACTTCAACCGCCAAGTGATTCTCCCCATCGGTTATGTATGGTGTGATATTAAATTCTGCAGGCGTAAATGTATCCTCGCTATATCCAACAAATTCACCGTTTAACCAAACATAAAAAGCCGACTCCACGCCTTGAAAATGAAGAATGATTGGAAGCTCACGCCACAGATCTGATACATGAAATTTTGTCACATATTGACCAACCGGATTGTAATTCGTTGGTGCAAAAGGTGGTTCAATATCATCATGTTCGATCCACGGATATCTTGTGTTAACATATTGGGGATAGTCATAGCCCTCGAGTTGCCAATGTGCGGGAACCGTGATCTCATCCCAATCCGATGTATCATAATCTAGTTGATAAAAATCTTTTAGCCGTTCCTCTGGGTTTTTAGCAAAATGAAAATTCCATGTTCCATTTAAAAAGTAAACGTAAGGAGATTCTTCTCGTTGTGCTTTAAAAGCTTGATCAACATTCTGATACGGAATGGCTTCTGCGTGTTGAGGCATCCGATTTAATTGGAAAATATGCGGATTATGATTCCATTCAGGATATCCATTTTCAGGTGCAGTGTACGTGAATTTTTGTTTATTCATGTGATCCCCTCCAGTTATAAAACGGTTACAAAAAACGATCATATATTAAGATTCGATGGCCGCTTTTAGTTTGTGTAATGTAGCTGCATCTTGCATAAAGTGTTTCACGTCATCATTTTTAACGAATTCAAGTAAAACATAACGTTCTTTGCCATCACTCTCGATCGCTCGTAAGTATTGCTTCCATTCTTTCATACCGTTTGATAACGGCAATCGTTCTTCTTCTGTCCAATGAAAAATATGAACATTTGAAATCCATGGATGAAGTTCATCAATGGTGACTAATCGTTGTTTAACCGATTCTCCAATCGCTGGCTGCCAATATAAAAACACATTCGGATGTGACACATCTTCCATCAATTGTCTAGCGCTCGCTTTTGTTCGTGTTAATGTACCACCGTGTGATTCAAAATGAATGGCTATATTTTTTTGTTGGGCGATATCTGCCATCCGCTTCGTATCCGTTACAACTTTACTTCGGTACTGTGGACTGGCATCCTCTGGGTCATACATACCAGCCCAAATCCGTATCGATGGTGCGCCTAAGGCTACTGCTGTATCAAGGATGGTTAAAAAGTCATGATTATTCTCTGATGCAAAACCAGCACGATAATAGGAGCCGTAAGAACTAATCGTTAGCCCGTTTGCTTCCGTCATTTGCCTCACATGTTTTGCCGTCATAACCTCTCCAGGCGGAACATGAATATCACCACCCCATTCAATCGCATCTAAATCGGCTTGTTTCGCTACATCAATAATTTGTTCGGGTGTACGATCACGAAATGTGATAGAACATAATCCTAGCTTCACATAATCACTCACTTTTTAGGTATTATTGATCCATACGTAACGTTTGCAACACGTCATCCGTTAAATTGCTTTGTTCAGAATTATACATGACAGCTACCACTTTATCTTTTAACGCTTCTGAATCGCGAAATACGTGAAATTGATCGGCGTTGACCGCATAAACGTCATCCGTTCCCAATTGATGGGTTGCCTCTTCGCTAAATTGCTCCACGTCAATGACATCTTCCATCGGGCGCAACCCTTCTTGTTCCAAAATCATGTTGGCAAACCCTTTATCTGTTACGAGAAGATCGATCATGCCCGTGGCTGAACGTGCTGTGAATTTTTGCACTTGGCCATACGACTGATTGGACCATTCACCACCATCATGAAGAATGCTATCAACAGCAATTTCAAAATCGCTAAAATACTCATCGTTGATTTCATTGGAAAACGCTTCTGATTGTTCATACGTTACCTGCCCCACGACCATGACATGATATTGAACCGGATCTTTGCCAAACACACTTGATACAATGGAAATCGAGATGAATAGTCCTATCGCAATACCAAATAGATGGACTTTATAATATTCCCAAATGTAATCAAGTGCTTCTGTAAATGTCATCGTGCGTAACGTTTGCCAAAGTCTTTTCATCTTTACCCATTGCCCCCTATTAAACTCGCTATCTCTTTAGTTATTATATCACAAATTTTCATCTATGAAATCGTTGTCAATCAATTCTGTTCAACTATCCATTCCAATAGTTCCAATCGATTGCCGAAAGGGTCATGGACATAGATTCGCTTAGCTCCTTCCAATTTATCATCCTCCTGATAAGAAATCTGATAATGTTGTAGCCGATCGATACAATGATCCAATCGATCGACTTCAAATGCAGGATGTGCTTTTTTTGCTGGTGAAAATGGGTCTTCAATACCGATGTGCAACTGTTGGTCAGCCATTTGGAACCATACACCTCCTCGCTTCTTTAATACATCTGGTTTTTCTATTTCTTTTAATCCTAAGACGGTACCAAAAAAATGTCTGGCTTCATCTTCACATCCCTTAGGTCCAGCTAACTGAACATGATCAATTCGTTCGAGCGTAAACATACTCGACTCACTCCTCTCCTATTTTGTTATTGAGGCCTCAAGTTTATTTGCAAGCCAATCAAATGAACGATTCCCATTAACTTCATGGCCGCCGTCAAAAATATCATACGCAAAATTTTCAGCATGATTTTCATAATAAGTCGCTAATTCATCAATCGCTTGTCTTGCAGTGTCAACAGGAAAAATGTGATCGTCTTTGCCAGATTCAATGAACAGAGGTCGCGGGGCGATTAAACTAATCCATTCCGGCATTTCAGCCACATTCAACATACCGGGAATATAATTGTCAAGGCAATGACGCATCGCTAATATGCTACCTTTAAAGGTGTTAACAAAACCAGTTAACACTGTCGCTTGAATTCGATGATCGAGTGCTGCTGTGTAAGCTGCGACTAAAGCACCGCCAGAAAACCCCATGATGCCTGTTCGATCTGTTTTAACATCTTGACACTGTTCGATGTAACCTAATAACTTCTTTGCCTCCCAAATCCGTAAACCAGCTAACGTTTTCCCTTGCACCAACAAGTTTGATGCCATCTGTTCACAAGATTTAGGGTGTCCGTTTTCTATATCCTGAGACAGTCGCCGCTTGCCAAAACCGATAATTTCAGGTGCGAACACTTTGATACCTCGCTTAGCTAGTTGCACGGCAAAATGATGATGAATGTCGTTGTTTTCTTCATCTTCTTCACCATCTTCCGTTAATCCAACGATTGCTTTTACACCGTAGCCGTGACCATGTAAAGCGAGTGCTGCTGGATGCTTCTTCTGTTGATTTTTAGGTGTTAAAATATACATATTTACTTCTACGAGTTCAGTTAACGGTAAATGGACATATTCACGGGTGTATTCTGGGAAGTCTTTTGATTCGATAATAGTAGCTTCTAGAGGACGTATGTGTTCATCAAGATGAGAAAAATCGCCTAGTAACTCGAATAACCGCTGTTTTAATGCGTACTTTCTTTCGACAGGGCCCGCCGTTTGAAACGAATCTTCCATGGCCTGTTGATAAAATTGGTCAAACAAATGATCCAACTGATTCATGCAATATCCCCTTTCTCGGATTTGAAAACGTTTTATTGAGCTGACTCTATTATATATGATTTTCCTTTTTGAGAAAAATTATTTAACAACCAAGGAAAATGATTGTGCATAGGAATATCGGATTGATGCACACTATCGTATAGCACTTTTCAGTAAAGGAGAACTTGCCATGGAGGGGACTTGGGTTGCTATATTACCATTTATGATCGTTATCGTTGCTGCAATCGCCACAAAGCAGGTATTCCCGGGATTAGTATTAGGATTAGTCGTTGGAGCCTATATGGTGGAACCGACATTTCTCGGCGGCATTCAACAAACTGTCAATTACATCGTCGACAGTTTAACGGACATTAACAATTTGAAGATTATTATATTTCTTTACTTATTTTCTGGGTTAGTTGGCATCATTAAAGTATCTGGTGGGATCAAAGGGTTTGTACAGTTAACCGCTGAAAAAATTGATTCCAAAAAGGAAGCGTTACTTCTGACATGGGCTTCCACACTTGGTACATTTAGTGCACCGAGCTTTCGCATTGTTACCGTTGCCCCGATTATGAAAGCTTTATTACAAAAAATTCATATGACAAGACGAGAACTTGCTTTTATGATCGAAACAAGTACACAGCCTGTTATTGTCTTGATCCCTATCGCAACGGCGTTAGTTGGTTACATGGTTTCCGTGATTCAAATGGGATTGCAAAATCAAAACATTGACGCTGAACCATATGCATTATTTATCCAGAGTATTCCTTTTAATTTTTTCGCTATTAGTATGATTATCATCGGAACCTTATTTGTCTTACTTCGTCATTCGAAAGAAAAAACGAATGAAGATGATGACCGTGATCCAAACAAGGTTCAAGAGGACAAAGAAAACCATGCGACTGCTGATGATCTACCCTCCAAACCATGGAATTTGATTGTTCCCGTCGTTTTAGTGATTGTACTCACACTCATTTTAACGTGGTGGGACGGTTATTCACAGGGATATGGTTTTTTTGAAGCATTTATCGAAGCTGATGTCCTACAAGCTATGGTTGTTGCGTTATTTATCACTGTGCTCGTTACATTCATTGTTCAATTAGCGCAAAACAATACGTTGAAAGAAATGATCCCAGAGTTTATTAGTTCTGGAAATAATTTGATGTCGGTCATCTTATTATTATCTGTCGTATGGGCGTTATCATTAGTTACTGAAGACTTAGGGCTTTCTGAATTTGTGACGAATAATGTCAGTTGGATTCCGACAATGTTTATTCCGCCTGTTATCTTTTTAATTGGTGGCTTCATTTCCTATTTTATTGGCTCATCATGGGGGACATGGGGGATTCTGATGCCGCTTGGAATATCTCTTGCCCATGCCGGAGATGCCTCATTGACGCTTGTTATTGGTGCGGTCTTTGCTAGTGGATCATTCGGCTCGATTACATCACCGTTAAGTGATAACAATATTACGATCGCTGAAATCATGGGAATGAATCCATTGAAATATGCACGCTACAAACTTGTTCCTGCAAGCATCGCCGTAGCAATCTCTACGATTTTGTATGGCGTCATAGCTATGTTTTTCTAACATATTCAAAAAGTAAATCTGCTGAAGTTGAGA
>NZ_APML01000002.1 GCF_000359605.1 Gracilibacillus halophilus YIM-C55.5 | reverse complement strand
TCAGTTTTCAAAGATCAATATTTTGTCGTCCTTTTTTATGGCGACCTTATAAATATATCATCTTCACAAAACAATGTCAATATCAATTTGAAATTGTTTTTGTTTTGATTGCGTATGAAGTTCGCTGTGAAAAGCGACTTTTTATAATATATCACGCGTTAACTTAGCTATGCAATAGAGAATTTAACAGAAATATATTCCATTGAATATCAAAAATGATAGATCTCTGTTTTAAGCTTTACGATATCATTATTCCATATTAGACTGAAGAAATGTTCATCATATAAAAGCCTGTCCCAATAAAAAGAAGCCTAGCTTTTCACTAGACTTCTAGCCAATAACGAAAATTTGTAATGCAGTTAATGAAGCAATCCCAGGTATACCTAATAGACCAACAATCACTGCCGTAAACACATTAATCGGAATATGCAATCCGAAAGAAGCACCAAACAAGTTAAAAAAGAACAAAAACAACAATCCAATGGTTATTTTCATTGTTCCTTTCCCTAATACATGCATCAATCGGACCGGTATTCCTTTGACAAGTAAAAATCCGATAAGAAGCAATAATCCAGCTATAATCCAACCATTCATATGCTTGTCTCCTTCTTATTTTATATCCTCTATTACATGTTATATGAAATAAGAAGAGTAAATAGACGTGGATTCTTATTTTATTTTCGTAGCTGACAGATCCCTCTTTCTTGCTTCTCTAATCAAATAAAAGTATTTCGCCTTTTTGACAGCCAATTCGTATAAGCCCGAATTCGTAGGATCTATACTTCGTTCCATAATGGCTTCAAGATTTGTCCATTCTTTTTTCAACTGAAAGATATTCGTTAAAATTGCTTGATCTAGATTCTTTTTCTTGAGATTTTTAGCACGCTTCATTTACTCACCTTCTGTTATACATCTCTTCTGCCTTCTAGCGCTTTTGACAAAGTGACTTCATCTGCATATTCTAAGTCTCCACCCATCGGTAATCCATGAGCAATGCGAGTGGTACGAATACCCGAAGGACGCACTAATTTCGAAATATACATCGCTGTTGCTTCCCCTTCAATATTCGGATTCGTCGCTAAGATTAATTCTTCTACTTCTTCCTCTTTCAATCGATTAATCAATGCCGGCACATTGATATCTTCTGGCCCAATCCCATCCATCGGGGAAATAGCGCCATGGAGTACATGATAACGCCCGTTAAATTCTTTCATTTTTTCCATAGCGATCACATCTTTGGGATCTTGGACAACACAAATAACCGATGAATCGCGTACCTCATCCTGACAAATGGCACATGGATCTTGATCGGTAATATGTCCACAGTTGCTACAATGCGTCAGTTCTCGTTTTGCATTTGCTAGCGACTTTGCAAAATCAAGCACATCATCTTCTTCCATATTCAGCACAAAGAATGCCAGGCGGACGGCAGTTTTCGGGCCGATTCCTGGCAATTTTGTAAAACTATCAATTAATCTTGATATCGGTTCTGGATAATACATGATGCATTCCTCCTAGAACATGCCTCCAGGTAAATTAAGACCTTTCGTGAATTGTCCCATCGTTTCATTTGTTTTCTCTTCGACTTCCTTCAATACTTCATTTGTTGCTGCTAATACAAGGTCTTGTAACATTTCGACATCATCCGGATCTACAACTTCTTCACTAATATCAATATCGGTGATTTCTTTTTTGCCGTTTGCTGTGACTTTAACCATTCCACCACCAGCAGTTGCTTCAAATGACATGTCTTGTAATTCTTCTTGCGCTTTCATCATATCTTTTTGCATTTTTTGCATTTGTTTCATCATCTTATTCATATTTCCTCCGCCTTTCATGGAAATCCCTCCTAAAAATTTTCATTAATCATGTATTTCTAACAAATCATCGCCTACTAATTTACGAGCTTCTTCAATGACTGGATCTGATTCATCTGTTGTGTCTTCCTTGTTGTCTGACGACTGATTTTGCTTACGTATATATTCTTCGCGCAAATGCTTCCAGTCATTTTCTGGGATTGGAATGAAAGTGAACGATGCTCCCATTATATCCGATAATATTAATTCTATCGTTTGTTTATGCTCAAGTGCAAGCGAACAATGAATTTCATATTTAAACGATAAAATCAAAACCTCTTCAGACGCGGCACACGGATCGCTATTTTGAATGGTCGCATGCGCCGGTGCACTTTGTTTTTTCACCGTTTCCATAAAACGAGACCATTGTGATTTCACATGTTTCAACGATTGTTTTGATGCATGATTCATCACTTTACGGATTCGATCATATGGAATTTTATAACTTTTTCGGTTGGATGATCCTGTTCGTTTGTTCGTTTCTGTTTTTTGTTTTTCCTCTACTTGATGCGGTTGTTGTTGCAACTGTTGCACGGTTTTCTCTAATTGCGTGACCTTTTCTAATAATTGATCATAGGACCCATGTTGACTCGATGGCTGTGTAGCCGAATTTGATTGTGCATCACAAATTTTCAACATCGCAACTTCCATAAATACTTTCGGGCTATTGGTCCATTTCATATCTTGTTGACAACGATTTAATTCTTGAATGGCTTGTTGAATCCAATCCCCATCTAATGCATCAGCTAATTGTTGAAACGTTTCATCTACCACCGCTCGTTCTAGCACATTTTCTAAAGAAGGCGCAGATTGGTATAACAAAATATCGCGCAAATAATAAATGAAGTCAAACACAAATCGTCCAGGATCTTTTCCATTTTGAATAAATCGGTCAATGGCTACTAACGCTTCATGGACGTTCTTTTCATGTAAAGCTTGTGTAATTTCTGCTAATTGCGCTTGGGAGACAGCTCCAGTTACAGCTAATACGTCATCTAATACCACTTGCGCTTCACTATAAGATACGGCTTGGTCTAGCAAACTTAATGCATCGCGCATCCCGCCTTCTGCAGATAAAGCAACTGCTTCTAAAGCATCGCCTGCTACTTCTATGCCCTCTTTCTGAACAATATCCCGCATGCGTTCCACCATGGCCGATTGGGAAATTCGTTTAAAATCGAATCGTTGACATCGTGAAATGATTGTCAGCGGAATTTTGTGAGGCTCGGTTGTTGCTAAAATAAAGATGACATGCTTCGGTGGTTCTTCTAATGTTTTTAATAAAGCATTAAATGCACCGATTGATAACATATGCACTTCATCAATAATATAGACTTTATATGTGACCGTACTTGGTGCAAATTTCACTTTATCTCGAATATCACGAATTTGCTCGACACCATTGTTTGAAGCGGCATCAATTTCAACCACATCAGCGTTTGATCCGTCTTGAATACCTAACAAGCGTCACATTCATTACACGGTTCGAATGCAGGCCCATTCTCACAATTGACTGCTTTCGCAAAGATTTTTGCTGCACTTGTTTTTCCCGTTCCTCGTGGTCCAGAAAATAAGTAGGCATGCGAAAATTTATCCTGCATAATACCGTTTTGTAAGGTTCGAGTAATATGTGTTTGTCCAACTACATCTTCAAAATTCCGCGGTCGCCACACGCGATATAATGCTTGATAGGCCATTTATGATAGTCTCCTTTTACAGCTAATACCTACTTGTACATTTATTGTAGCAAATCCTGACTTAAATCACGAGTAGTAAACGTATGTTATACAAAAAACCTCTTGCTTTTTAAAAAACAAGAGGTGTATGGACATTATATAAAGCCGTGCCCCAAGCTTGATGACTTCACCCTAAGCGTTACTTAAGTTTGTAGCTCGACCCAGGCTTCCCCGCGGCACACAAGAAGAATCGCTTAATGCTGCTTCCTTCCGGACCTGACATGGTTCACGAGTTCCTGTTGCGCAGGACCTAAGTGTCCACACTACTCCCTTAAGGCAGACCTTAAAGTGAGGCCACCTCAGCAAGGGAATTCAGCCTCGCTATAGCGGATTGCGAGTACAGGGCACCGCTACCTCCCCACCTAGCACGGCAAATTTGCTAACATATTCATTTGCGCTAATTAAAGCGCAATACTTAGTATAACGCGTTTTAATAAAAAATGCAATGACAATGGACTGTTAACTTCATCCAAAATAAATTCTCTATTTTCTTTGTTGTTTTTTATTCCGAAGTGTTTGAAAAAAATCTGATAGCAGTTGACTTGCCTCTTGTTCAAGTACACCTGCTTCTACTTCAGCACGATGATTAAAGCGATCATCTTCTAGTAAGTTAAATATCGTCCAGCACATCCTGCTTTGGGGTCATTAGCACCATATACAACACGCGCGATTCTAGACTGAAGAATCGCACCAGCACACATCGGACAAGGTTCCAATGTAACATAAAGCGTGCAATCCTCTAAACGCCAACTCCCCATCGTTTCATTAGCCTTATCAATAGCTAACATTTCTGCATGCGAGCTCGTTGTTTGTAACTTCTCTCGCAAGTTAAAGGCAGAGGCTATAATGTCACCTTGATACACAATGATCGCCCCGATCGGAACTTCTCCTAATGCTTCTGCTTTTTTCGCTTCTTCTATAGCATATCCCATAAATTCTTGATCATTCACTGTTATCCCACACCCCATTTATGCCTGTTCGTTTCGTTTTTCCTTCTTTCAACGTACAAAAACTGAAACCTTCGCGCAAGTCAAAACCTATCGTTCTAAATTCTTTTTTGTTTCATATAGTATGGATAGACCGTATCTCGCTTCATACATCCCATATAGTGAAAGAAAGGGGACACGTTTTGTGGAAATTTATGTTGTGCAACAAGGAGACAGTCTTTATTCCATCGCCAATCAATACGGGATCACGTATAACACAATTGCCAGTGCCAATGAAATCAATCCTGAAAATTCTTTAGTTGTCGGGCAAACATTAGTGATTCCGATTTACGGTGATTTTTACACGGTTCAAGCTGGTGATAGTCTTTATTCCATTAGCCAACGATTTGGTCTTACAGCGAGTGAGCTAGCCAATGTGAATCAAATCAATATGTATCAACCATTGTCGATCGGAACAAGATTATATATTCCCGAAAGAGCAAAACCTACCATTGAAGTCAATGCGTATGCAGAGCCAACCGGAGATAGCGTATCAGATACTTTAGAAAATGCTGTCCGTAAACATGCCAATCAATTAACTTATTTAGCACCATTCTCATACCGAGTGACAAGAGAAGGAAACCTTACACCTCCACCCTTAAATCAATTTGCTAGCATTACAAATCAAGCAAATACTGTTCGGATGCTAGTCGTCACGAATCTAGAAGAGGGTGGTTTTAGCCAAGAGCTGGGACGCATCATCGTTACGAACGAAGACGTACAAAACCGATTGTTAGATGAAATTGTTCGAGTAGCGAATCAACAGGGATACGGAGACGTTCATTTTGATTTTGAATTTTTGCCTGCTGACACGCGTCAAAACTATAACGCCTTTTTACGTAAAGCGAAACAACGATTACAAGAAAATAACTTAATGCTATCTACAGCACTCGCACCTAAAACAAGTGCTGAGCAAGAAGGACAATGGTACGAGGCGCATGATTATCAGGCACATGGAGACATTGTTGATTTCGTCGTATTAATGACCTATGAATGGGGATATAGTGGCGGACCACCCCGAGCGGTATCACCTATTGGCCCGGTTACAGATGTCGTGAACTATGCATTAACGGAAATGCCTGCATCAAAAATTTTACTTGGACAAAATTTATATGGATACGATTGGACATTGCCTTATGAACCTGGCGGAGACATTGCTGAAGCGGTCAGCCCTCAAAGAGCCGTCCAATTAGCACGAGAATATAACCAAACCATTGAGTTTGATGAAGAAGCACAGGCACCGTTCTTTTTTTACACAGATGCAGAAGGGAACCGTCATGAAGTATGGTTTGAAGATGCTCGATCCATTCAAGCAAAATTTGACCTCATTAAAGAAAAGAACTTGCGCGGGATTAGTTATTGGAAATTAGGGCTAGCTTTCCCACAAAACTGGCTATTGTTAGATGATAACTTTACGATCGAAAAGAAAGAGATGGAGTAAACAGAGCCCATCTCTTTCTTCAATGATCTTCCATTAGTGTCCGTAATTGATCTTTATTGACCACTAAATCTGCTAGCGTATATTGATCAAGCACTTGAAAGAACGCATGCATCGCCTTACCAACAGCATGTCGCAAATGACAAGCTGGTGTAATGACACATTGATTATGCTCCTCATCAAAACATTCTAATAAATAAAAATCATTTTCCATCACTCGAATCACCGCTCCAATATTAATTGATGCTGGTGATTTTGATAATACAATGCCACCATTTCGCCCTCTTGTCGTTTCGATATATTCATATTGACTCAATTGATGAACGACTTTTCGAATATGTTCTGTTGAAATATAAAATGTATCAGCAATTTCCTTAATACTCACTTTTCTATTATCATGCGTTGCACTATACATTAGTACACGTAACGCGTAATCGGTATATTTTTTTAGCCGCATGTCTTTTGCTCCTTTCCCTTCCTCTCTTATTTTAACGGACTTTTGTTGATCTGACCATCTCCACTTAACAGAATTGTCATACTTTTCTCTGTTTTCCTATTGAACCTGTGGAACTATTTTCTATACAATAAAGATGTATTAAAAATACATGTTTAAAAGGAGTGGATAGATGATGTCTACAGCCACTGAATTAGATCAACAAACCATTGAAACGGTAAAAAGCACGGTCCCAGTATTAGAAAAGTATGGGAAAGATATCACATCTCGATTTTACCAGCGACTATTTCACAAACATCCTGAATTAAAGAACATTTTTAACCAAACCAATCAACGGATAGGAAATCAACCACAAGCGCTTGCGAATGCGGTATATGCCGCAGCAGCAAATATTGATCAGTTAGAAACGATTTTACCTGAAGTGAAACAAATTGCTCATAAGCACCGTAGTTTAAATATCCAACCGGAACATTATCCGATTGTCGGTGAGAACTTATTAGCTGCGATGCAAGATGTATTAGGAGATGCTGCAACAGACGATATTATTGATGCATGGGAAAAAGCCTATCAGCAAATTGCCCAAGTATTTATCGATGTGGAAGAAGATATGTATCAAGAGGTTCAACAAACAGAAGGTGGATGGGTAGGTTATCGTGATTTTACCATCGTCGCTAAAGAGAAAGAGAGCGATGTAATTACATCTTTTTATTTAAAACCAGCGGATGGTGGAGCCATTCCGACATATCAACCCGGGCAATATATCACGGTGAAAGTTGATATCCCCGACCTACCTTATACGTGTCAACGGCAATATAGTTTATCGTGTCGACCAAATCAAGAATATTTCCGAATTAGCATTAAACGTGAAGATGCAATGGGTGGTCAGGCAGCAGGTGTTGTCTCATCTTATTTACACCAATCCGTTGAACAAGGAGATATCATCTCGATTAGTGCACCAGCAGGGGATTTTGTCTTAGATCATAAAACAAAACCGCTTGTATTAATAAGCGGTGGCGTTGGTCTGACACCACTTACGAGTATGTTAGAAACCGCTGTGCATTCACAACCTGATCGAGACATTTACTACATTCATGCAGCCCAACATGAACGTGTGCACGGCTTAAAAAAGCAAGTTGCTGAGATTTCAGAGAAACATCCACAAGTGCGTAGCTATGTCGTTTATGAACGCCCAGAAGATACAAACCAATGTGATAAAACCGGCTATGTGACGCTTGAATGGTTACAATCGATTCTTCCAACAAAAGAAGCATCTTTTTATTTCTGTGGACCACAGCCATTTATGAAAGCCATCAATCAAGCATTAGCTACTTGGGATGTGAATCCTGATGATATCCACTATGAATTTTTCGGCCCAAAAGGAAGCCTAGACTAACGTATGCCAAATGAAAAAGAGGCTGACTCCCAGTAAACACTAGGGACAGCCTCATGATCAACTTATTCTTCTAAAGTAGATGTATCTCCAGTTGGCAGCCCAAGCTCCCACGACTTTAACAAACGGCGCATGATTTTCCCGCTTCTCGTTTTCGGAATAGTATCGGTAATTTCAATTTCTCGAGGAGCGGCATGTGCACTTAATCCAGTTTTGACATATTGACGAATCTCTTCTAATAAAGCGTCGTCTTTCTCATAACCAGGATTAAGTGTAATAAACGCCTTTATGATTTCACCACGTTCTGCATCTGGTTTACCAATCACTCCAGCTTCGGATACAGCATGGTGTTCGATTAATTTACTTTCCACTTCAAATGGTCCAACTCTTTCACCCGATGTATTAATCACATCATCTAGACGTCCTTGGAACCAAAAGTAGCCATCTTCGTCCATATATGCACTATCTCCTGATACATACCAACCATTTATAAAATAACTGTTATATTTCTCAGGTCGTTTCCAAATCGCGCGCATCATCGAAGGCCAACCTTCTTTCACCGCTAAATTACCCATTTGATAAGGTGGAAGTTCATTTCCATCATCATCGATAATCGATGCTTCTACACCAGGGATCGGTTTGCCCATGGAGCCAGGACGTATTTCCATACAAGGTAAATTCACAATTAACATCGCACCTGTTTCAGTCATCCACCACGTATCATGAATCCGTCGATCATAAGCATCCAATGCCCATGTAATCACTTCAGGATTCAGCGGTTCACCTACACTTAATATATGACGAACTTTCGACAAATCATACTGTTTAGCAATATCTTTCCCTGCACTCATTAATTTCCGTAATGCTGTTGGTGCTGTATACCAAACCGTCACATCATATTTGGCTAACGTTTCATACCAAGATTCAGGAGAGTAACGACCACCACGTATGACGTTGGTTACCCCATTCAACCACGGAGCAAAAATACCATAACTCGTGCCAGTCACCCAACCTGGATCTGCTGTACACCAATACACATCATCTTCTGTCAAGTCCAGTACCCATTTGCCCGTAGCATAATGCTGAATCATCGCATGATGGACATGATAGACTCCTTTCGGCTTTCCTGTCGAACCAGAGGTGTAATGCATTACCATACCGTCTTCTAAATCAACCCATTCGATGTCAAACGATTCGGAAGCACCTTCCATTTCATGATCAAAGTCAATATAGTTACTTACATCAACCCCCGTTGCACCAACGAGTACAATTTTCTCTAAATCTGGTAATTCATCAACAGGGACACGTTCTAATAGTTCGGGTGTCGTAATTAACATCGAAGCTTGACTATCCTCTAAACGGTCGCGAACGGCTTGCTCCATAAATGCTTCAAATAACGGGCCAGCAACAGCACCTACTTTCAATATACCAAAGAAACTAGCATAAAATTCAGGGCTTCTTGGCATAAATAAGAACACACGGTCCCCTTTGTTTACATGATACTTTTTTAATACATTGGCAAATTGATTACTTCGTTTACGTAATTGATCAAATGTGAGTGACTCTTCTCGCTTTGGTGATGAATACAGTAACGCTATTTGATCTTTTTTATTTGGATTTTCTGCATGACGATCAATCGCTTCATATGCCATATTGACTTTTCCTGTATGATACCAACTAAAGGTTGCTTTCATTTCTTCCCAATTGAAATCTTTACGTAAAGTCTCAACATCCTCTACATTAAAATCTCCTTGACGGACATCAATCGTAGTCGTTTCCATCTTCATCACCTCTCCAGAAATTTGTAAACGTTTGCAAAATAAAAGAACCTTGTTTAAGGATCTAATTCAATTGTATCGAATCTACGGAAAAAATCAAATATTTTACAAAAAATTTTTATGTGAATGGTTCACATAGTTTCTTCATCAATGAACCATACTAAGCATTAGGATATTTATAAAGGTGTGATCTTTATGCGTCGATCTCGCATGCTGAAGAAGGAATCGCCCAACGTATCTCGTCATTTGAATGAGAATGTGCGAACAATGAAGGAACAGTTTTCGTACGGGTTAAATAAAGATTTTTCGATGCGTTCACTAACGATCGCTTTCAATCAAAAGCAAGGGCGAATGTTTTATTATAGTTCGACCGTCAACGGCGAGCAAATGAATCTACATATTATTAAACCTTTGTTAGAAAACGAAGGTAAAGATATCACTGATATTGTTTCCGTTAACAATATACAAGCTTTAACCGATTTTGAAACCATTAAAGAATATATTAATAGTGGAAAAGCTGTGTTATTTGTAGATCACGATTCACAAGCATATGGTATGGATATTGCTTCCTTCGAACATCGCAATATCTTTAAGGCTGAGAATGAAAATGTAATTAAAGGACCTCAAGATGCCTTTACGGAGTCGTTAAACGCCAACATCTCTTTAATTCGCAAACAATTACATCAATCACAATTAATCAACGAAGGAATCCAAGTCGGGGAGCGCTCAAAAAACGAAGTCAACATTCTTTATAATAAGGACCTCGTCAATCCAGACATATTAGAAAACGTCCGCCAACGAATCAAAGACATCAATGTTGATACCGTCCGCAATATTGAACTGTTGGAACAATATTTGGAAGAACGACCTTATTCACTAATTCCTACCATTTTATATACCGAAAAACCAGATAAGGCAACATCTTATTTAGAGGATGGATTTATTATTTTACTAATGGACACATCGGCTGCTGCTCTTATCGTTCCAGTGAATTTCTGGTGTTTTTTTCATACACCAGAAGATCGTTACTTACGTTTTCTCTACGGGAATTTCAGTCGAGCCATCCGCTTGCTCTGTTTCTTCTTATCATCATTGATCTCAGCTATCTATGTAGCGGTTTCCAATTTTCACAGCGAAATGATCCCACCTGATTTATTACTAGCCATTACGGCATCGAGAGAACGCGTCCCTTTTCCATTAATCTTTGAGGTCATCATTATGGAAGTTGCCTTTGAACTTATTCGAGAAGCTGGCGTTCGTATTCCTAATCCGTTAGGACCTACGATTGGTATTGTCGGTGCGCTCATACTTGGGCAAGCGGCTGTTGAAGCAAATATCATCAGTCCGATTATCGTCATTATCGCAGCGGTATCTGGTTTATCATCCTTTGCTCTATCCGAAATTAATATTAATTTTACGATTCGAATATCGCGGTTTATCTTTATATTTGCAGCAGGGTTCTTTGGCATGTTGTCACTCGTCGGGGCATTTCTTCTCTTTGTCATGTACACAGCGTCGATTAAATCATTTGGTGTACCCTATTTTTCACCGATGTCTCCTCATTTTCTCTCACCAAATGATACGATTTTTCGCAAAGTGATAAGAAGAGAATGGTTACGGCCCAACTATTTAAAACCAAAGGATCTCGTAAAAAAACGGCATCGATAAAGAAAAGGTGGTTCGCTTATGCAAAACCAAGGCTTTCTACAAACAAAAGAAATCTTCGCCATTGTTTTAATGCTTGTTGCGATCAAAGCAGCCGATTCTACTCCTTCGTTATTTGCACAGAAAGCCCAAAATGGATTTTGGTTGATACCCATTGTGTCCTTTGTTGTCATCTTTCCGAGCTTTCTTCTAATGATCTATTTACTCAAGCGATTCCGTGATAAAAATCTAATGGAACTGATCGAATCCATACTAGGCAAAACAATAGGAAAATTAATAAGCATAATAATATTTCTCTTCGCCTTTAGCACACTCACACTAGATAGCAGAAATTATGTAGAGCAAATTAAAGTCTTATACTTTCCAGAATCACCTACGATCTTTATTTTCTTTATCTTTATCGGGGTTAGCTTCTTTGGTGCCAAGAAAGGCATTGAAGTCATCGGCTATACATCCTGGATTGCCCTACCGATCATCAAAATCTCCTTTTTCACACTAATTTGGCTTGTTTTAGGAAGCATGGTCTATGAACGTATTTTCCCCATATTCGGATCTGGTTTACCCGTGATCCTATCAGAAGGGGTGAAGAAGGCAGCGATTTTTGCTGAATTATTCTTTTTATTGATCGCTTATAAAGCAGCCAAAGAAGAAGCAATGTTTCGTAAAGGGGCCGTTGTTGCTTCAATCATTGCTTTTCTAGAAATCATCGCATTTTATTTCATTTACATCACCGTTTTTGACTATAACTCTGTCGAAAAAATAGCCTTTCCTTTTCACGATATTGCGCAATACGTCCAATTCGGTCAATTTTTCACCAATATTGAAACCTTATTTATGGTTTTTTGGCTGTTTGCTGCTTATCTTAAGTTTATTGTATTTCTTTATCTTATCGCATGGATGTTCGGTACGATATTTCATATTAAAAATTTCGAGCCACTTTTACTACCACTCGCTTATTTAGTGATTATTGCCGGGCTATTACCTTTTAATAGCATTTATAACGAATTTGTACTACGAGAAAACTTGTTAATGATTATGTCACCATTTTTTATTTTGTTACCCTTCATGTTATGGTTCATTGCTTTATGGAAAGGGGAGCTGAAACGATGAAAGGACATGTTTTCTTCATTGCAATAGCCATGATCATGTTAACAGGTTGTTTCGACCGAATCGAATTAGAACAACAATCGTATGTGATCGCTGTTGGCATCGACAAAACCGAAGAAGAAGGACAATACAATTATACATATCAGATTGCCAATCCAGCAGTAGGATCTGCAGCTGTACAAAGCGGTCCTAATGAACCACCAGCAGAAATAGTCACCGTCAAAGGTTCCGATATCCTAGGTGCAACTAATACCGCCAATTCGTTCGTTTCGAAAAAAATTACGCTCGATCATACAAAAATTATTGTCATATCCGAAGAATTAGCACGTTCAAAAGATTTCCTCGGCATCATTCAGTCAGGTTCCCGTACGCCTCAAATTAGAAGAGGTGTCGAACTCGTTGTATCAAAGGAATCAGCCAGTGATTTTATTAATAATAATCAACCGATTATGGAACAACGCCCACATAAATATTACCAATTTATGTTATCCCGTGCGAAGCAAACCGGTATTATTCCAAATGCTACACTTCATCGTTTTTTTCAAATTACTGAAGGAGATGCTGACTTATTCCTCGGTATTTATGCGACAACTATGCAATCTGATCAAAAGGACAACGGAGAACAAGATCAATATATAGCGGGGGAAATACCTCAGAGGGGCGGTTCTCCAACACAATTTATGGGCTCAGCCGTTTTTAAAGAAGGACAAATGATTGATACATTAACTGGTGAAGAAACCCGGTTTTCTCATATTTTAGATAAAACGATGGACATGAAGGATTTCCTTGCTACTATGCCCGACCCAGTCAAACCAGATTTTCGTATCACGTATGATTACTCGCAAAAACAATCGCCTCAGATTGACTTTACGTATCACAAAAATAAGCCAAGTACCATTAAGGTTGAAATCCCGTTTCAGATTGAAGTAATTGCCATTCCGAGTTTGGTGGATTATTCGCAAAATCGTAAAGGACGTCAAAAACTACGAAAAGCAATCATCCAACGATTTGAAGAAAAAACGTCTGCATTTATTGAACAGTCACAGACCCAATACCGATCTGACCCTTTTTATTGGTCATTGTATGCTCGACCACATTTCAAAAATATTAAAGCATACGAAAAAGCCGACTGGCATAAAAAGATTTATCCGAATGCTGAGGTTTCTGTAACATACAAAATGGATAAATTAGAATTTGGCAAGATGATTAATGATTCAAAGATCAATGAAGTGAGGGATTAAAGTGCAAACCTTTCTCGTCTATTTATTATGTTTGTTTGTTGTGTACCGTTGTATTGTTCACAGCCGACAAACCTTTCAAGACGGCAATCGTTGGGGAGGAACTGCGATACTCACTTTAGCCCCAGTCATCATCGCAATAACAATTTTTTATCAATTATTACGATAACGGAAGGTGAGATCACGATGCCCATCTGTAGAGACGCCGATCAACCCGACTTATATTACCAAATGAATGGCCACGGATGCCCACTCCTATTGATTGCTCCTCCAGGTATGGGACACGTAACATTTCATTATCAAAAAGAGTTACGTGATATTTGCACCGTCATCACTTTTGATATTCGCGGAGATGGTCGTAGCGATTCTTCCGATCCATCGTTCACGATGAATGAACTTGTCGACGACGTGAGAAGAGTATTAGATACCAATCAAATCGATCGAGCAGTGATATGTGGCTATTCAAATGGTGGATGCATTGCTCAGGAATTTGCTCTCAAGTATCCTCAAAAGACAATCGGCTTGATGTTAATCGGTGGCTATTATGCTGTGAATAGTTTTTTATTACAAAAGGAATATCAAATCGGCATATGGATAGCGCAGAGAAAATGGATGAAATGGCTATCAATTGGATTAGCAAAAAACCACTTTCGCGATCATCAAGTGGCCACAGAAATGATTGAGGAAATGAAACAAACCGATCCAGTAAGTCTAGCAAGGCAATATGAGATTGGACTACATTACAGTTGTGAAAACCGATTATCTCAATTACAAATGCCCTTATTGTTGCTATATGGATCAAGAGATTTCTATATTCATGCCTATCAGCATAGGTATCGAAAACAAGTAGAAGACGTTGAAATAGCCTATATCGGGAAGTCAAAACATCAAGTCCCTACAAAACATGCACATGTATGTAATGCAATCATCCGCGAATGGCTAAAGCGAAAACGCCTTGTCTCAAGTGATGACTGAGATTGTGAGTATGTAAAGGACAACAAAGAATTTATCTTACTTTAATGCTGAGTAGTTTCTAGGCGTGATTATGAATTTTGCAGTAAATAGCACAAAAAGAAATATAAGACAGATAATATTTGTACTATGACTTGTAACAATTTGCGAATGAATCATTTCCAAACTAACCAATATATTCAGAATAAATGTGACTAAAAAGCCTGCCATCGAAATACAGGTTAGGTAATGACCATACAATAATCTCCTGTTTACAGACAATTTTTCATTCTGTTTAATGGTTAATAAATACTGAATTTGAAGAACAAAACCATATAAAACACCAAATATAAAAATGGACACCATCATATATCCTATTATATCCATACTACTCACTCCCTTAACAAATATTCCATTATTTAGTACACCTCATATTGATTATATAGTATAATAGATGAAAACGATACTTCAAAAAATGTAAAAGTTGGTGTGATTATGAAAACAGTAGCAGACAATGTTCTTAATTTGCTACTCATTATCCTTATCATTCTTACCGTTATTAATTTTCTCGGTAGCAGTATCGTCAAGGATGTAGCAAGTGTAATTGCTTTTATTTTGGCACTCATTATCGTCATCATAGGAAAAAAGTATATAAAAGAGCAATGATCTTTAGTATCACTGTTGTTGCGATTTAGGGCATACACACGCTTCTATGTTGTTTAATTTAGGTGTTTGTTCAGGAACGTTTAGGACACTCTTCTATCCAAGTGACATTGGACACGTATTCCCACATGTTGCCTAATATGCAAGGGGAAGTTGCCAAAAGTTTAGAGGAAGCTTTTAATAAGCCAAAGATAGATCGTATTTCTGATCAATAAAAAAAGTGGTTACCATTTGGTTACCACTTCAACTAATTGAAAACTCTTAAACCAACGGCCCTAGCAGGATTCGAACCTGCGACGCATCGTTTAGGAAACGAACGCTCTATCCTCTGAGCTATAGGGCCACATTCTATAAAGAGGCTATCGCAGCCAAGCGATAGCCGAATCTATTTATTACTGTTCTTCTAACATCTTTCTCAACTCTGCAGAACGTTCAGCTGCTTGCTGCATACATTCCTTCACAATCTTTTGAAAATCATGCGATGATAATGTATTCAGTCCAGCTTCAGTTGTGCCACCAGGACTTGTGATCTTTTCTCGTAATATCTTTGGGGAATCCTCGGATGTCTTCAACATCTCAGCTACACCTTGTAATGTCTGAATCATTAATGGTTTGGCTTGTTCAATCGATAGCCCCTTATCCTCAACAAACTGCTCGATCGCTTCAACCATATAGTAATAAAAGGCCGGGCCGCTTCCTGCAATCGCCGTATAGGCATCCATATCCGCTTCATTAATTACCGTCGTCGTTCCTATAGCCTGCATCAATGACTCGACTACCGCTAATTGTCCACTCGAAGCGCTAGTTCCTGCAGCAATCGTTGTGGCTGATTGTCCAATCGTCGCTGATGTATTTGGCATCACACGAATCACTGGATTTTGTTTTGGTAATTGACGTTCAATATATGTCGTTGAAATACCAGCGAGAATTGAAATGATGATTTGATCCTCACGTAGTTCACCCTTCACATCATCTAATGCTACTGTCACATCTTTTGGCTTCATCGCTAATATAACAATGTCACTTTCACGTAGTGCTTCTTCTTTGTTTTGTGTCGTTCGAATGTAATAATGGTTTTCTAATGTGTGCAAACGATCAAGATTCGATTGATTCGTAGCAATCACTTGATTCGCTGCTACGATTTGTTTTGAAGTTAAACCAGCAATAATGGCCTCTGCCATTGATCCTGCACCTAAAAAAGTAATGGTCTGATCCACAATATCGCTTCCTTTACGGTCATTTATTATTATTTTATCACAAATGATCTATTAAGAAAAAATAGGCAGGAGGTATTCAGTGTTCGGTGAATCAATAAATACATCTTATCAAATATCTCTCAATAACACTCATTTTTTGTGCCATGATGGATACATGAATTTTCAATGCAAATAGTTGATTTATTTTCCTCTGTTTGACTTATATATCGATTTTCAATGCAAACAGCCGATTCCTTTTCCTCTGTTTGACTCATATATCAGTTTTCAATGCAAACAGCCGATTCCTTTTCTCCTGTTTGACTTATATATCGATTTTCAATGCAAACAGTCCATTCCTTTTCTCCTGTTTGACTCATATATCAGTTTTCAATGCAAACAGCCGATTCACTCTCTTCTATTTGATACCATTCATTCTAAATCCAAATAAAAAAATCGTTATCCAAAATAACGATTTTTCCTATCTATAATCTCCAATTTTGTGTCTCATTTATGGCGGAGGAGGAGGGATTCGAACCCCCGCGGGCCGCAAAGCCCCTGGCGGTTTTCAAGACCGCTCCCTTCAGCCAGACTTGGGTACTCCTCCGTATTTGTTGACGACAAGTAATAATATAGCACAGCTAAACAAACACGTCAATAGTCAAAACGTCTATCACCAAAATTTTTTGACAATAGACGTTTGCTGATCCATTCATCTATGACGCAATCACCGTTTTTCCACCCATATAAGGAACGAGTACTTCTGGTACTTGAACGGTGCCATCCGCTTGTTGATAATGCTCAAGGATCGCTGCTACCGTTCGGCCAATGGCGAGACCTGATCCATTTAATGTATGGACAAATTCGGGTTTGCCTTTCTCTTCTCTGCGAAACTTAATCCCTGCTCGACGTGCTTGAAAGTCTTCAAAATTCGAACAAGATGAAATTTCTCGGTACGTATCATTGCTCGGCATCCATACTTCGATATCATATTTTTTCGCTGCCGTAAATCCGAGATCACCTGTACACATACTCATCACTCGGTAGGGTAGCTCTAGTAGCTGCAAGACTTTTTCAGCATGATTTGTTAATTCTTCTAACACATCATAAGAATCTTCTGGCTTCGTAAATTGAACGAGTTCAACTTTGTTAAATTGATGCTGACGGATCAATCCACGTGTATCACGTCCAGCTGAACCTGCTTCTGATCGGAATGAGGCACTAAATGCGGTATATTTTTTCGGCAAATCATTTACAGTTAAGATATCGTCTCGATAATAATTCGTCACAGGCACCTCAGCAGTCGGCACTAAGTAATACTCCCAGTCATCAATTTTAAAGGCATCCTCTGCAAACTTTGGCAATTGGCCTGTGCCTGTCATACTCATTCGATTCACGATGTATGGCGGGAGCATTTCCTCATAACCATGTTCATCAGCGTGTAAATCCATCATGAAATTCATCAAAGCACGTTCCAATCGCGCACCAAGACCTTTATAAAAGACAAAACGGCTACCAGTGACCTTTGCCGCTCGTTCAAAATCTAAAATATCTAGATCAGTTGCGATCTCCCAATGAGGTTTTTCATCAAATGAGAAAGAAGGGGTATCTCCCCACTGACGAACTTCTACATTATCATCTTCTGATTCACCAATTGGCGTAGATTCATGCGGGATATTAGGAATGGACAACATCAATTGTTCTAATTCTTCTTCTACTTGTTTCAATTCTTCATCAATGGATTTAATTCGATCGCCTACTTCTCTCATTTCCGCAATTGGCTCATCTGCATCTTTTTTCTCTTTTTTTAACTGAGAAATTTGTTTCGATACTTCATTCCGTTTGGCTTTAAGTTGTTCCGTTTCAGCAATTAATTCTCTACGTTTTGTATCTAGATCACCGAAACGATCCAAATCCGATAAATCTTCTCCACGGTGTGCTAACTTCGCCTTCACATCATCAAAGTTTTTCCGTAACATTTTCATATCAAGCATAACGTACTCCTCCTTCATTTATAATCATTGTATATCCATAAACAAAAAACTCCCATCCCTACATAAAAAGTAGGGACGAGAGTCTTCCCGCGATACCACCCTAGTTGAAGAATAATATTTTTCTTCCGGCTTAATTACAAGATAACGGCTTGCAAGACCGAGTATATCTACTACAAGATTCGATATACCACTCTAGGATGGATTCATCACGTCTTATACCGATTCGCACCAACCACCGGCTCTCTGTACATAAGATACGCAATTACTATTTCCTATCATTGTTTTATCCCTTTTATATTTTTCACCATATCAACAAAATATGCGGCCAAACGGTCATCATCGGTCAATTCTGGATGAAACGCACTACATAAGTAATGCCCTTGTTGAGCTGCAACAATTTTGTCTTGATACGTCGCCAAAATCTCTACGTCTGAACCAACTTGTGTAATATACGGTGCTCGAATAAATACGGCTTCAAAATCATCCGCCACACCTTGAATGGCTAAAGTTGCTTCAAATGATTCACGCTGACGACCAAATGCATTTCGCTCAACTGTCATATCCATTAATTCGAGATGAGCTTGATCTTGTCCCTCAATTTCCTTTGCCAATAAAATTAAACCAGCACAAGTACCGAATATAGGATAACCTTGCTCACCGAAATGACGTAGTGCCTCAAAAAAGTCATATTTATCAATCAAACGGCGCATCGTTGTACTTTCGCCACCGGGAATCACGAGTCCGTCGATATCTGCTAATTGATCCGTTCGTTTAATGACAACGGTCTCTGCACCTGTTGTTTCAATGGATCTTACGTGTTCTTGTATTGCACCTTGTAGACCTAAAACACCTATTCGTACCATTCTGCTATCTCCTCGCTCGTATTAAAAACTACGATCTTGCATCCGATCTTCTGGAGCAAGTGTACTCATCTCTAGTCCTTCCATAGCCGTTCCAATACCTTTGGAAATCTTCGAAATTAACTCGTAATCTTCATAATGAGTCGTTGCTTCTACAATTGACTTCGCAAAGTTTGCTGGATTGTCTGATTTGAAAATACCCGATCCGACAAATACACCATCTGCACCTAATTGCATCATTAATGCAGCATCAGCTGGCGTTGCTACACCACCGGCTGCAAAGTTAACAACAGGTAGACGGCCGCTCTCTCTGATTTGTAGTAACACTTCATATGGAGCACCAATATCTTTGGCATACGTCATCACTTCATCTTCAGACATATTCACTAGTTTGCGAACTTGTGCGTTAACTTCACGCATATGGCGAACAGCTTCAACGATATTACCTGTACCTGGTTCTCCTTTTGTACGTAACATGGATGCACCTTCACCAATACGTCTTGTCGCTTCTCCTAGATTACGGCAACCACAAACAAATGGCACCGTATATTCCTTCTTATTCAGATGATATTCTTCATCTGCTGGTGTTAACACTTCACTCTCATCAATATAATCTACACCCATTGATTCCAATACACGTGCTTCAACAATATGACCAATTCGTGCTTTTGCCATCACTGGGATAGAGACAGCATTCATCACTTCTTCAACAATTGTGGGATCAGCCATACGTGCTACACCACCAGCTGCTCGAATATCTGATGGAACACGTTCTAAAGCCATAACGGCAACGGCACCGGCCTCTTCAGCAATTTTGGCTTGTTCTGCATTAACGACGTCCATAATGACGCCACCTTTTTGCATCTCAGCCATTCCACGTTTTACACGATCTGTACCTACTTTGGACATAATTTGTTCCTCCTAAATGTTGATTGCTTATCTATTTCATTCATCGATTCTCTACTTTTCCCTTATTTATTATATAATACAGCAACCAAAAAGCCAAGCCAATAACTAGGAAAATGAGGGATTAGCTAAACCAACCTTGTACGGTATCAACAACCGTATGATAGACATTGCCAAAGAAATCGCCGATCGCTCCTAACATCAGCATAAACCAGTTCGATTTCTCGACTGCATTCGTTGCAACTACATCAACGCGTTGCTCTCCACCGATCCCTTCAATATAATCATTATTCGCGTCTCCCGTATATTCTAAAACAGCTTCGCCTACTTTTTCGCCTTCTTCAACAGGGGCCTCTAACGCTCCTTCTCCCGTTAAATTCTCCTCGTTGATCTCATAACGAAGTTGGTATAAATCTTTTTCTCCTTCTTTTATCATCGATTGTACACTCGTATTAGTGGCAATTTCGACTTCTGATTCTTTCCCCTTCGTCACAGGTAACGTCGATTCCTCTTCAATCTGATACCCTTTTGGAAATAGCTCTTCTGAAGTGAATTGACTAAAACCATAATCCATCAATTTCGCCGTTTCTTCAAAACGTTCTCCTTTACTGCCTGTTTTCATGACAACTGTAATCAACCGGCGATCGCCTTGCTTCGCTGTACCAGTAAAACAATAACCCGCTTCATCTGTATAACCTGTTTTCAGCCCATCAACGCCTTTATAGCCATACTGTACAAAGTTATTATCGTCCCACTCTGGTAGCATCCAATTTAAGTTTTGTAGCGGTTGATTGTCCAATTCAGAACGGGTTGTACTAGAGAAATCCAGCGCTTCTGGATAATCATTAATTAAGTGATAAGCAAGAAGTGCAGCAGAACGAGCGGATAGTAAATTATAGCCATTTGCTTCTGTGCCTTCTGGATAGTTCTCACCTAAATCTTCATTCGCTAGACCTGTAGAATTAACAAATTTATACTCAGGTAGTCCCATTTCCTTCGCTTTTTCATTCATCATTTGAACAAATTCTGCTTCCGATCCTGCAATTAACTCAGCCAATGCTATCGTTGTCGCATTATCGGATATGATTGACATGCCTTCATATAATTGTCGCACCGTATAGTCTTTGTCTTGTTTCAGTCCTATCCCTGAAAATGTACTATCAGCAGAGATACTGTATGCATAATCACTAATTTGTGTTGTTGTATCCCAGCTAATATCCCCGTTATTAATTGCTTCTAATACGAGGTATTCTGTCATCATTTTGGTCATACTTGCTGGTGGTAATTTTAAATCCGATTGTTTCTCATATAAAATTTTCCCTGTTTTCGCATCTACAATAATCGCTGATTCTGCATGAACAGATACAGATTCATTAGCTTGAACTTCAATGGATGAGAATGTGGTAAAACTTGCAAATATAAGTATCACTGCCATAACGAGTGATACAGTTTTTGTTATTAGATTTTTCACGTTTTCCTACCTCCGAATGTTTTATTTTCTCTATCTATTTTTATAAGAAACTCTTTTTATCACGACAGTATTTTACCACATCCGACATCTATAGAAAATGAGATTTTTGACACAGTTTGTAACCAAGCATTTGGTATTAGACAAATGGTTATCGTTGGATCGATTACATCTATTAAAAAGGAAGAAAATTCCTCAGTCTCTCTTGGTAAAGGGAAGAGAGATGAATTTTCTTCCGTTACATTTTTTATTATGTTACAGAATAATTCGGGGACTCTTTCGTAATTTGTACGTCGTGCGGGTGACTTTCACGTAATCCCGCTCCTGTCATACGAATGAACCGAGCATCATTGCGCAATGACGGAATTGTCGTTGTGCCACAATACCCCATTCCTGATCGTAAACCACCGATTAATTGGTGGATCGTATCCGCTATAGGCCCTTTATAGGCAACTCTACCTTCAATGCCTTCTGGTACTAATTTCTTCGCATCTTGCGAATCTTGGAAATAACGATCCTTCGAACCAGATTTCATGGAAGTAACAGAGCCCATCCCTCTATAAACCTTATATCGTCTACCTTGGAAAATCTCTGTTTCCCCTGGACTTTCGGTAACGCCCGCAAAAAGACTACCTAGCATTACAGCGTGTGCACCTGCTGCAATGGCTTTTGGTATATCTCCAGAAAATTTAATACCACCATCAGCAATAATAGGTAAACCATATTTATTTGCTTCTTCAGCACAATCATTCACAGCTGTAATTTGTGGAACACCTACACCTGCTACTACACGTGTAGTACAAATCGATCCAGGTCCGATACCAACTTTAATAATATTCGCCCCTGCTTCAATTAAAGCACGTGTTGCTTCAGCTGTTGCTACATTACCTGCTACGATATCAATGTCAGGATAGTTACTTCGTACATTTTGCACTTGTTCGACTACACCTTGTGAATGGCCATGCGCTGTATCAATAACTAATACATCAACACCTGCTTCAATGAGCTTTTCAATACGTACCATTGAATCTCCCGAAATACCAACAGCAGCACCAACTAATAGACGACCTTGTTGATCCTTTGCGGCATTTGGAAATTCAATGACTTTCTCAATATCTTTAATCGTAATTAACCCTTTTAATACATTATCGTCATTCACTAGTGGAAGTTTCTCAATCTTGTAGCGTTGCAGTATATCTCCCGCTTCTTCAAGCGTCGTACCTACTGGTGCTGTCACCAGGTTTTGGCTTGTCATAACATCTGAAATTTTAATGGAATAATCCTCAACAAATCGAAGGTCACGATTGGTCAAAATTCCTACTAAACGCTGATCTGTTTCATTATCCACAATAGGGACACCTGAAATATGAAATTTCCCCATGATATGTTCAGCATCAAATACTTGATGATCAGGTAATAGGAAAAATGGGTTCGTAATAACACCACTTTCAGAACGTTTTACACGGTCAACTTGCTCCGCTTGTTCTTCAATGGACATGTTTTTATGAATGACGCCTAAGCCGCCTTGACGAGCCATCGCAACGGCTAGATCTGCTTCAGTCACTGTGTCCATTCCAGCACTAATAAATGGTATACTTAATTGAATATTTTCCGAAAGCTTCGTACTAACTGATACATCTTTCGGTAAGATATTGGATTCTGCGGGCATGAGCAATACATCATCAAATGTTAAACCTTCTTTTGCAAATTTATCCTGTCGCAACACGGAAACCTCCTTATAAGTATATTCATTCTTGTTTTTACAAGTCTCTTATTTAACTATTGTTATTTACAATACGACATGTCCGAGCGTTTTTCAAGGCTTTTTTCTCGTTTTATTCGACCACCATCACAGACAAGATACGTCACTCCATCATGTAAGAGCTTACAAATAAATTTCGAACATTATGTATTACCACTTACTCGATAAAATAAAGTCGCCCGATTCGTCTTTTTCTGACGTTACGAGCGACTAGTAGAATATTAGTGCGTATCTATATCTTCAATAAAAACGGTCGGTTTATCTTTTAATGAAATAATTTCGTCATTCTCCATTAATCGTACCATTGGCCGAGTCGGATCATGTTCATCAATGAAAACGAGATAGCCTTTCTTTCCATTAGATAATTGGACTTGTGTACCAATCGTATAATTCATCAATGATTGGACGAATACTTGCAATACTTGATGGTCGAATTTGTAATGTTGTAACCGTAATAATTCTTCCATCACTTTAAAAGGCGATTGTTTTGGCCGGTAGAGACGTTCTGAAGTCATAGCATGATACGTGTCACTAACGGCAATGATTTTCGCAAAGAGATGAATTTTATCATCTCTTACTCCTAATGGATAACCACTTCCGTCTAAACGTTCGTGGTGTTCGAGAATCGCAATTTTCACATCTTTCGATAACGATGAAATATTCTCAATCATCTTATATGAATAAGTTGGATGTTTTTTTATTTCTTCATATTCCTCAATCGTTAACTGCGTCGTTTTATGAAATGGCGTCATTTGAATCTTCGCCATTCCACAATCAGAGAGCAAACCTGCTAGTCCTATTTGTATCCATTCTTTTTCATAACCAAGCTTCTGTGCGATATGAGCACTTATTAGTGCAACGGAAATACCATGATGATAGAAATAGTCCTCTTTATTCGAAAATCGATGTAACAAAAATAAATCTAAATGCACATCGTCTATCTTTTCGAATAATGGCATGATCATTTCCCGTACTTCATGCATAACGACTGGTGAGCCACTTTGCCATTTGGTAAATATTTGCTTGTATTGCTTTACCGCTTGAATATAAAGTGTTTCAAATGGAAGCGTCATTGTATACTTGGCTTCATCTTCGTCCTGCGTTTCTGTGATTTTCTGTGGTTCAAACCTCTCTCCATTGTCCAACATATCCGATACAACTACGGATTCAATACCAAAATGCAAGAGCACCTGCATATGCTTTTGATCGATGACTGTTTGACGAGGTATAATAGGATGATTGGTTTTACCATATACTGCATCTTTTAGGACGCAACCTGATACGAGTTGTTTTGGATGTACCTGCATTTTGATCTCACCCTTCATTTTTCTAGTTTTATACGGAATCTCTTTAATCTCTATAGTATTGAAAAATGAAGGATTTGACTAGCTCTTTGACTCTGCCTCTATCTCTTCTTCGTCTTCTGTTTCTTCGGGATCTACTTTGGCAACTGTCGCAACTTTTTCCCCTTCTTGCAATCGAATGAGTCGAACGCCTTGTGTATTTCGTCCTGTAGTAGAAATCCCCTCTACTTGCATGCGAATTAATACACCGGATATTGTCATGATCATAATATCTTCTTCTTCAGAAACGGTCTTAACTGCAACAACTTCACCTGTTTTTTCTGTAATATGACAAGTGACAATTCCTTTACCACCACGGTTAGTAATACGGTAATCCTCAATCGGCGTCCGCTTTCCATAACCATTGTCAGTAACGTTTAAGACATATTCTCCTTCTTCAACAATTTCCATTGAGACGACTTCATCATTGTCTCGCAAAGAGATTCCTTTTACACCTGCTGCCGTTCTTCCCATGGTTCGAATTTGTTCTTCTTCGAAACGAATGACATAACCATACTTCGTTCCAATTAACATATCCTTCGTGCCATCTGTTAAGCGAACGGAAATTAATTCATCATTTTCTCTTAAATTCAGTGCGATAAGTCCACCTTTTCGAATGTTAGCAAACTGAATCAGTGACGTTCGTTTCGAAATACCATACTTCGTCGTAAACACTAAATTCCAGTCCTCATGATACTCTTGAACAGATATAACCGCGTTAATCCATTCGCCCTGTTCTATCTCTAACATATTAATGATCGGTATACCTTTTGCTGTTCGATTAAACTCCGGCACTTCATAACCTTTGGCTCTGTAGACCTTTCCTTTATTGGAAAAGAATAATACGGTATCGTGTGTGGAACAAGAGACTAAATGTTCAATAAAGTCATCTTCATTGGTCCCCATTCCTTGAATTCCTCGACCACCACGACGTTGCGCGCGATAAGTGGACGCTGGCAATCGTTTAATATAACCTTGATGCGTTAAAGTAATTACGATATTTTCTTCTGGTATCAAATCTTCATCTTCAATAAAATCAATTCCACCACTGACAATTTCCGTTTTTCGTTCATCAGAGAAACGGTCTTTAATTTCCGTTAATTCTTCACGAATGATATCTAGAATTTTTTCATCATCCGCTAAAATGGCTCTTAACTCATCAATTAATTCTTTGATTTGTTTATATTCATCTTCTATTTTTTCACGCTCTAAACCTGTTAATCGTTGCAAACGCATGTCTAATATCGCTTGAGACTGCTTTTCACTTAATTCAAAGCGTTGCATCAACCCGTCACGAGCAATATCCGTTGTTTGAGATTCACGTATTAACGTAATAATCTCATCAATATGGTCCAGTGCCACTCGTAAACCTTCCAAAATATGCGCGCGTGCTTCTGCCTTATCAAGTTCATATTGTGTTCGGCGTGTAATGATTACTTTTTGATGCTCTAAATAGTGTTCCAGACATTGCTTTAAATTCAATACTTTTGGTTGTCCATCAACTAATGCCAACATGTTGATACCAAAAGATGTTTGTAATGCCGTTTGTTTATACAAATTGTTTAAGACCACATTAGGATTGGCATCTTTTCGTAATTCAATGACAATCCGCATGCCATTTCGATCCGACTCATCACGGAGATCTGTAATTCCATCAATCCGTTTATCTCTCGCTAATTCGGCTATTTTTTCAACCAACTTTGCTTTATTGACTTGATAAGGCAATTCCGTGACTAGAATCGAATTTTTACCATTTGCATGTTCTTCAATCTCGGTTTTGGATCGAATCGTAATGGAACCTTTCCCTGTTTCATATGCCTTTTTAATCCCGCTACGACCGAGAATTTGCCCAGATGTAGGAAAATCAGGCCCTGGAATGTACTCGTTCATCAATTCAGAAATGCTTATTTCAGGATTTCGACTAATCGCTAAAATGGCATCAATCGTTTCTCCCAAATGGTGAGGAGGTATATTAGTCGCCATACCAACTGCGATCCCTGCAGCACCGTTCACTAATAAATTGGGGAAACGAGATGGCAACACATTCGGTTCTTTTTCTGATCCATCATAATTTTCCATGTAATCAATCGTATTTTTATTAATGTCACGAACCATTTCCATTGATATTTTGGACATTCTAGCTTCCGTATAACGCATCGCTGCTGCGGGGTCACCATCAACTGAACCAAAGTTTCCGTGTCCATCGACAAGCATATATCGGAAACTAAAGTCTTGTGCCATACGTACCATCGCTTCATAAACAGCTGAGTCGCCGTGTGGATGGTATTTACCGATGACATCACCTACAATACGTGCTGATTTTTTATATGGTTTATCGGCATGCATTCCTTGATCATTGAGTGCATATAATATTCTTCGGTGAACAGGCTTTAAACCGTCACGAACATCAGGTAATGCACGTGCCACAATGACACTCATAGCATAATCTAAAAAAGATGCACGCATTTCTTGACCTATATTTACTTCTTGAACATGTGGACGTTGTTGATCCACCATAGCTACGACCTCCTATTCCTATCAGGGAGAAACTGTATCCATTAAATATCTAAGTTTTTGACATAAACAGCGTTGTCTTGAATGAAATTACGTCTTGGCTCTACTTTGTCGCCCATTAACATATCAAAAATCTGATCAGCTTCCATTGCATCCTTAAGATTTACTTGTAGTAATGTTCTCGCATCTGGATCCATTGTTGTCTCCCATAATTGCGTGGCATTCATTTCACCAAGCCCTTTATACCGTTGCAATCCTGGTTTCGGTTGAGATGGTAATTCTTCAAGTAACCGTTCCATTTCTTTATCATTGTATGTGTAATACACCGCTTTGCCTTGTTTAATTTGATACAACGGTGGCTGAGCGATATATACATACCCATGTTCAATCAATGGTCGCATATAACGATAGAAAAAGGTGAGTAATAACGTACGAATATGAGCCCCATCTACATCAGCATCCGTCATAATCACAATTTTTTGATAACGAGATTTGGTAATATCAAATTCTTCACCGATTCCTGTACCTAAAGCTGTAATCATCATTCGAATTTCATTATTCGATAAAATTTTATCGAGTCTAGCTTTCTCCACATTAATAATTTTTCCCCGCAAAGGTAATATCGCTTGAAAATGGCGGTCCCGTCCTTGTTTGGCCGATCCACCAGCTGAGTCACCTTCCACAATGTAGAGTTCACTAATGGATGCATCTCTTGAGGAACAATCCGCTAATTTTCCAGGTAAGTTAGATACTTCAAGCGCACCTTTTCGACGTGTTAATTCACGGGCCTTTTTTGCTGCCATTCGCGCTCGAGAAGCCATAATCCCTTTGTCAACAATGACACGGGCGGTATTTGGGTTTTCGAATAAGAATTTCGAAAACAATTCGCTAAATGCCGCATCGGTAACTGTACGTGCTTCACTGTTCCCTAATTTTGTCTTCGTCTGCCCTTCAAATTGCGGGTCAGGGTGCTTGACCGATATGATCGCGGTTAAGCCCTCTCTTACATCGTCACCAGTAAGATTCGGATCATTTTCTTTAAACAGTTGATTTTTCCGTGCATAATCATTAATCACTCGAGTAAGTGCTGTTTTAAATCCGGATTCATGTGTTCCGCCTTCATGGGTACTAATGTTATTTGCAAAAGAATAAATATTGCTAGTAAATCCATCATTGTATTGTAGTGCTACTTCTACTTGGATCTCTTCCTCCGACTTTTCCGCATAAAACGGTTCATGTAATACTTCTTTGTTTTGGTTTATATGCTCAACGTATGAACCGATGCCGCCTTCATAATAAAAGGAATCGCGTTCACCATCTTCTATGCGTTTATCTTGAATCGCTATCGTTAATCCCCGGTTTAAAAACGCTAGCTCTCGTAATCGTGTCGCTAACGTATCATAATCGAACTCTGTTGTTTCAGTAAAAATGTCACGATCTGGCTTAAATCGGATCCGTGTGCCTGTAATTTCTGTATCACCGATCATTTTTAAATCATTATTCGGTATTCCTTTATGGAAACTTACGTGATGAATTTCGCCGTCCCGATGCACATAAACGTCCATTTCACTCGATAGCGCGTTTACAACGGAGGCACCTACACCATGTAGTCCACCAGAAACCTTATAACCACCTCCGCCAAATTTACCACCTGCGTGCAAAACGGTCATAATAACTTCAACGGCTGGTTTACCTGTCTTTTCATGATTACTAACGGGAATGCCTCGTCCATTATCCATAACCGATATACTGTTGTCTGGTTCAATACATACTTCAATATGATCACAATACCCAGCAAGTGCTTCATCAATACTGTTATCAACAATTTCCCAAACTAAATGATGCAAGCCTCTTTCATTTGTTGAGCCAATATACATACCAGGTCGTTTTCTTACAGCTTCAAGACCTTCAAGCACCTGTATCTGCCTGCGTCATATTCTTGTTCCATTGAAAGCTTGTCTTCCATTGACATTCGATTCACCTACAATTCTTATTTAGTAATGAACAAATGGAATGAGCATTTATTCTTCTTCATTCGTTTCTGAATAATCTTCAAGCTTACTAATCGTAGAAATCATGCTCGCTCGTTTTTTCAACGTTAATACCGAAAGCGGACTGTAATAAATATAATTTGATGTGACAACAATCGCTTTGGTTTGTTGCTCATTGGTAACAATCGCTTTTTCCTTCTTTCTCATATCGGTCACCATTTCTTCATTAATCGTTGAAGAGGAAGCTAACTGATAATCAATGATGGCTATGACTTCTTGCGACTGTATAACATGGTCGTCTCCAATATGAATAAACATTCTATCCCCACTTTATCAATTCGTGATTTGACCATTTTCAACGCGAAAGATTTCCGCTTTATCCAGTGTTCGATGATCAATCCCATCAACACTTGTTGTTGTGACAAATGTTTGTACTTTTCCTTCAATGGTGTCGAGTAAATGAGACTGTCGATGATCATCTAATTCACTTAAAACATCATCCAATAATAAAATTGGATACTCACCAACTTCTTGATAAATTAACTCTATTTCTGCTAGCTTCAAAGACAATGCCGTTGTACGTTGTTGTCCTTGAGAGCCAAATGTTTGTACATTTTGTTGATTGACGTAAAAATATAAATCATCTCGATGCGGACCAATTAATGTAGTGCCACGATCAATTTCTCTTTGTTCCATCCGTTCAAAATGGGTTTGAAATATTGTTACTATTTTTTCCTGTTTTGTATCCTCTAATACATCAATCGTTGGTTGATATTGGATATCTAATTGTTCTTTCCCTCTGCTGATGCTACTATGAATGTCTTGTGCCCATTTCCTTAAAGACTTCAAAAATACAAATCTCTTTTGCAAAATGACAACTGCATGTTCAATTAATTGTTCGGTTAAGACACGAAGCATCGTACGATCGGTTTGCCCGTTTCGTTGTAAATCTTTTAACAAATGATTTCGCTGCTTTAAAATTTTAATATATTGGCCGAGGTGATACATATAGACAGGTTGAATTTGACCAATCTCCATATCGATGAAACGTCGTCTTATTTGAGGACTTCCTTTAACTAAAGTGAGATCCTCAGGAGCAAACATCACAATATTTAAAGCACCAATATAGTCACTCAGTTTTCGTTGCTCAAGGTGATTTAACTTTGCCTTTTTCCCTTTGTTTGACAGACTAATTTCTAAGGGAAATGATTGTTTACGTTTTGAGATCTTCCCCTCTATTTTAGCATAATTTTCATTCCATTGAATCAGCTCTTTGTCTTTCGTTGTACGATGTGATTTGGAAAAAGCAAGTACATAAATGGCTTCCATAACGTTCGTTTTTCCTTGTGCGTTTTCACCAATAATTACATTGACTTTGTCATCAAATCGGATGGTTAAATGCTGATAATTGCGAAAATGGGTGAGATCTAATTGTTGGATATGCATAATACGTCCCTTTCACTACGACTCGCCCGTCGGAGAGCTCGTCACAATAAATGTACCAATGTCATCTAATTCGACGACATCCCCTGGATATAATTTCCTTCCGCGACGCGTTTCTAACTCATTATTGACATAAACGCCATTTTCTTTTAAAAACATTTTAATCATACCGCCTGATTCCAAAATATTCGCTAGTTTTAGGAATTGGCCGAGTGGAATGTAATCCGTATTAATTTCAATTTCTTCTCGCATTTTATCACCTTCTTTTTGACAGAAGAACAATCGTAACATACATATAAACAAACTTGTCCCTTCTATCCATTTTACTAAATATTTAACGATAAGAAAAGTGAACCTATAAAGTGATATTTTTTTCATCAAGGGAAAACGCTGTATAGAACCATATGAAGAGGTGTTTTATTTTAGAATGAAGGGTGAGTTTGATGTTAAGAAAGAGGAATGCTTGACCCTCTTTCTTAAAATGTTCGAACGGGTAGTATGAGTTGCAATAATTGATCGTGATCTGTCGGTTTTATAATAAATGGTCTCATAGCACCAGTGAATTCGATTTTGACTTGCTCTGTATCCATAATTTTCAATGCATCGATCATATATTTTGAACTGAAAGAAATTTTTAATTCTTCACCATCTATTTGATTGATCGTTACATCTTCCTCAACTTTACCAATTTCAGGTGAATTACTTGTAACTTCTATCGTTTTATCATCTATTGTTTGCAATTGAATTACATTATTATGATTTTCTCTTGCTAATAAAGATGCTCGATCTACCGCTTGTAACAAGTTCTTTGTCTGTGCATAGATAATTGTCTTACTTTCTTCTGGAATTAATCTTGAAGTTTCTGGATATTTCCCATCTAATAATCGAGATAAGAAGAATAAATGCTCCGTTTGGAAAATAATTTGATTGTCCGTTACGCTAATTTGAATCGTTTCATCGGTTTCATCTAAGATTTTGTTTAATTCGTTTAAGCTTTTACCTGGAATAACAATTTGTTCAAACGGAAATTTTTCTTGATCAATGGATAATGGTAATTTACTTGCCGCTAAACGATGGCTATCCGTTGCAATAAAATGTAATTCATTATTTTCAACTTTTAGATTAACTCCCGTTAGAATAGGGCGTGTTTCTGATGTTGAAACAGCAAAAACTGTCTGTTTAATCATATGTTTCAATAAATTAATCGGTAGTTCAAATGTAGAATCAGTTTGAATTTTCGGTAATTGTGGGTATTCTTCTGCATCTTGTCCATTCAAATCAAATTCCGAATTACCTGAACGAATCGTTACTTGCAATTGTTCATCGACTTCAATTTCAACTGTCTCTGAAGGTAATTTGCGAATAATATCTGGAAAGTAACTCGCGTGAACAATAATTTCTCCTGGAATTAATTCATCAATATATTGAATGCCTTCTTCTTCTTTAGGAATAAACGATTCAATCGTGATATCTGAATTACTGCCCGTTAATGTAACGCCTTCGTGATCTGCTTGTATTTTTAACCCAGCTAAAATAGGAATAGCTGTTTTTGATGAAATAGCTTTAGTGACATTTTGAATGCTATTGATCAATTTATCTTGGTTGATAACAATTTTCATAAAAAATCCTCCTTGAGGAAGCATATTTATATTTATTATTAATATAATACCGTAGTAATCGTAATAGGGCTTGTGATTATGTGGATAACTCGCAATCATAGCGTAAACCGTAACTTATCCAGATGTGGAAAAGTTGTTTATAAACTTGTTACCTTTATCCACAATGTTAACAAGCAGTAGTTATTAAATTGATTTGATTTGCTCTCTTAGTTCTTCGATTTCTTTACTTAAAAGTTGATCTTCACTCATTGTTTTTGTAATTTTTTCGTGCGCGTGGATCACTGTCGTATGATCTCGTCCCCCAAATTCTTCCCCAATTTTAGGCAAGGAATAATCGGTTAATTCTCTAGCTAAGTACATGGCAATTTGGCGTGGAAAAGCAATCGACTTGGTACGTTTTTTGGCTGCAAACTCTTCTAGTTTTACATTATATTTCTTCCCGACTGCTTCTTGTATATGTTGTATGGTGATTACTTTCGGTTGTGAAGCAGGAATAATATCTTTTAATGCCTCGGCAGCTAGGGATGCATCGATATCTTGATTAATTAATGAAGAATAAGCAACCACACGAATTAAAGCCCCTTCGAGTTCGCGAATATTGGTGTCAATTTGATTGGCAATATACAACATGACTTCATTTGGAATATCGAGCCCTTCTGCTTTTGCTTTTTTACGTAGTATAGCGATTCTTGTTTCCAAATCTGGTGGCGTAATATCCGTAATTAATCCCCATTCAAATCGAGAACGTAAACGATCTTCCAGTGTAGGAATTTCTTTTGGCGGACGATCACTTGAAATTACGATTTGTTTATTTTCTTCATGTAAGGTATTGAACGTATGAAAAAATTCTTCTTGTGTTTGTTCTTTTCCAGCTAAAAACTGAATATCATCTATTAATAGCACATCAACATTGCGATACTTATTGCGGAAGTTCACAGCCTTGTTATCTCGAATGGAATTAATAAATTCATTTGTAAATTTCTCTGATGATAAATAGACAACTTTTGCTTCAGGGCTATGCTCAAGCACATAATGACCGATCGCGTGCATTAAGTGTGTTTTTCCAAGTCCAACTCCTCCGTAGATAAATAGGGGATTATAAGCTTTAGCAGGAGCTTCGGCAACAGCAAGTGATGCGGCATGTGCAAATCGATTTCCTGAACCAATAACGAATGTTTCAAACGTGTATTTATCGTTTAACATGGACTTTGGTGATGTATTTGATTGTTGCTGGTTTGTTCGCTCATGCTTTTTTTGATTGTTTTTTTCCTCATCAATGGGTTGTTCAACCTCTGGAATCACAAATTTCACTTGTAATTTCGCACCCGTCAAATCGTACAAAGCTTCTGAGATAATGTTTGTATATCGTGATTCTAACCAGTCACGTGTAAATTCATTGGGTGTAGAAATCACAATGGCATCTTCTTGAATTTCATTGACTACCGTATTTTTTAGCCAAGTATCATAGCTCGGTTTACTGACCTTTTGTTTTATAATTTCTAACGTATTGGCCCATAATTCTTCAATGTTTTCCAAAGTTTGTCCCTCCTTTCTAAATGGTAAAAGGTATGTATATCCTTATGATGTAAGGAAATTGGTTAGATGTGCTTGTGGATACATAAAAGGCGTGAAAAAAGCGGAAAACTAACATTTTAAGTTTTCCACATTTATGTGTGTAAGTAACTAACAAGCTTGTGTATAATTGTCCACATTTTATCCACAATATGTGGACAAAAAGATGTTATGTATTCATTTTTCACAGATGAAAACACAACTATGATACCAAATTTATTCGGTGATTGCAATATTTTTAGTATACTATCCACAATATAGACAAGGTGTGACTGTTTTCTGTCCACAAGAGTGAGTTTTGTGAATGAATTGTCGATAAACAGTTGAAAAAGTCGAACCAATGTATGGTTTTATCCACATAAACGTTGTTATATATCAGATCTGTTATATAACATGTGCGTCATCATGGGTGGTTAATTGATGAGCAAGGTGAAGTACAAATGGAAGGCATGAAAGGTTGTTGACAGCGTAAGGTAAATCCACGTATAATGAACGAGACTGTCTAAAGACTGTAGATAATTGTTTCCTCAGGGAGGTGCTGATAGAATGAAACGTACATTTCAACCAAATAATCGTAAACGTAAAAAAGTACATGGATTCCGTGCACGGATGAGCACAAAGAATGGACGCAAAGTGATTGCTCGCCGTCGTAAAAAAGGAAGAAAAGTATTATCTGCCTAGACCACTGGTACACAGTGGTCTTTTCATGTGGTAGGTGGAAGTAGGTTTATTTAAGTAATGGGGGCGCACGATAATGAAAAAGGCTTATCGAATTAAAAAGAATAAAGAATTTCAATCTGTCTTTACTAAGGGCGCTTCTTTTGCAAATCGACAATTAGTTATATACTATTTACATAAAGATGATCAAAAGCATTTTCGTGTTGGACTATCTGTCAGTAAAAGAATTGGCAATGCAGTAAAACGGAATCAAATCAAACGGTATCTAAGACAAGCATTTTTGGAGTTAGAGCCGACCATTCATTCCAATTATGATATCGTTATTATTGCTAGAAAGCCGACAAAAGATATGAACTTCCATCAAATAAAAAAAAGCCTACAACATTTACTGTATAAAACACAACTTCAGAAACAATAACAATTTATATAAATTATGATTTTTAGTAGAATCAATCAATGGTTCAGTGGTAAAATGATAAACGATGAAGAGATGGTCGAGTTAAGGAGGATGTTTGATGCGAAAGAAGCTCCTGTTTTTTATTGGGATGATTGGAGTCATTTTGCTCTCAGGGTGTACGCAAATTGACGAACCGATAACTGAAGACAGTACAGGTATTTGGAATACATGGTTTGTTAGACCGCTCTCGCAATTAATATTGTGGGTCGCGCGGTTATTTGATGCAGAATTTGGTTATGGGTTAGCTATTGTCATCGTAACGATTTTAATTCGTTTAGTATTATTGCCATTAAATATTAAACAATTAAAAAGTTCTAAAGCGATGCAAGAGATTCAACCAGAATTACAAAAAATTAGAGAAAAATATAGTTCAAAGGATCAACAAACGCAACAAAAGTTACAGCAAGAAACGATGCAGTTGTTCCAAGAAAATGGTGTAAATCCACTTGCTGGGTGTTTGCCAATTATTGTACAAATGCCTATTTTAATTGCGTTTTATCACGCCATTATGCGTACGGAAGAGTTAGAATCGCATTGGTTCTTATGGTTTAAATTGAGTGAGCCGGATCCATATTATATTTTGCCGATATTAACAGCTGCGTTCACGTTCTTACAGCAGAAATTAATGATGGCAGGAACAACATCACAACAAAATTCAATGATGCCGCAAATGACGATGATGCTTTATATTATGCCAATTATGATTGGGGTGTTTGCATTCTTCTTCCCATCGGCATTGGCGCTTTACTGGGTAGTAGGTAACCTATTTATGGTACTCCAAACGTTATTGATTAAAAATCCAATGATGAAAAAGAATAGTACTACTACGGGAGGAGAAGGATCGTGAGAACAGTAACTGCTACTGGGCAAACAGTGGACGAAGCGGTCCAATCAGCATTACAGCAGTTAAACATCACAGAGGACCAAGCCGTTGTTGACGTAATTGATGAGGGGAAGAGAGGCATTTTTGGTTTATTTGGATCGAAATTAGCTATTGTTAAAGTGACGCAAGAAGATGATCCGATTGAGAAAGCAAAAGTTTATTTAAAAAACATGATCGATCAATTTGATATCAATGTTCACATCGATACATCCGTAGAGGGAAATGTCATCACATTTTCTGTTTCAGGTGAAGATATTGCCGTGTTAATTGGGAAAAGAGGCCAAACGTTAAATGCGATGCAATATTTAACCCAATTGGCATTGCAAAGTTATGCTCATACTCATTATACAGTCATGCTGGATGCGGAAGGATATCGCCATCGAAGGAAAGAGACTTTGATCCAATTGGCCCATCGCTTAGCCGATCGATCTATACAAAGCAATCGTAAAGTGATGTTAGATCCGATGCCTTCTTTTGAACGAAAAATTATTCATACGGCTTTGCAAGATGAGTCACATGTGATGACAAATTCAGACGGCGTAGAACCGAATCGCTACGTCGTCATCCAACCGAAATCATAAAGTATGTATAATAAGCTCTTTGTAATCAAACGAACCTTACCTGATAAAACAGGTAAGGTTCGTTTTTTGATGGTGTAAGCGTCCTTTGAGCGAAAAATCGATAGAATCACGTTATTGTATAAAGGTTTAATATTATTTATGTAGAAACGAGGTTAAAGATATTCACATGTGGATAATTTCTTTTATGAGTTTAAAAATATCACATGTGGATATCTTTCTTTTTTTATGATATTCTAATAAGTTAGTGACTATTTAAAAAATGCAAATGAAGAATAAATGAGAAATATGGTATATGGAGGTGAGAGAATGGAGAACGAAAAAGATACAATTGCAGCGATATCGACACCGATTGGTGAAGGTGCGATTGCGATTGTTCGTTTGAGTGGGGACGAAGCAGTTTCAATTGCCAACCAAGTGTTTCATGGAGCAGATCATTTAGAATCTGTCGACACACATACGATCCATTACGGAAAAATTGTGGAACCGATCAATCAGCAAACCATTGAGGAAGTAATGGTAACAGTGATGCGAGCACCTAAGACATTTACAAAAGAAGATGTCGTTGAAATTAATTGTCATGGTGGCTTAGCTTCCGTGAATCGATTGTTAGAATTGGTATTATCGCGTGGTGCTCGTTTAGCTGAACCTGGAGAATTTACGAAACGAGCTTTCCTTAATGGCCGGATAGATTTATCGCAAGCGGAAGCAGTGATGGACTTAATACGTTCAAAAACGGATAAAGCAATGGATATTGCCATGAATCAGCTTGATGGGAAATTATCGAAGTTCGTTAATCAGTTAAGGCAAGAATTAATTGAAACGGTCGCCCATGTCGAAGTAAATATTGATTACCCTGAATACGATGATGTTGAAGAGATGAGTCACGATTTGCTAAAAGAACGAACCAAATATGTTTCAAATGAAGTTGAACGCTTATTACAAATGTCCAGACAAGGAAAAATACTGCGTGAAGGAATTGCAACAGCGATTATCGGGCGACCCAATGTAGGGAAATCGTCACTTTTAAACTCCTTAGTCCAAGAAACAAAAGCAATTGTTACCGACATTCCAGGTACAACAAGAGATGTGATTGAAGAATACGTAAATATTCGCGGTATCCCTTTACGATTGGTCGATACAGCTGGTATACGAGAAACCGAAGATATCGTTGAACAAATGGGTGTGGAAAGATCGCATCAAGCATTAAAACAATCTGATCTCGTATTACTTGTGTTAAACTATGGTGAGTCGTTAAGTGAAGAAGATCGGAAATTGTTTGAAGCGGTTGAAGGTTTAGAATATATTGTTATTGTGAATAAAACGGATTTAGAAGGAAAACTAGATATAGAAGAAGTGAAACGTCTGGCAGGAGAACAAAAGGTCATCACAACGACGTTAATTGAGGATGAAGGCATTAAAGAATTAGAAGAAGCCATTGCGGATACCTTTTTTGAAGGAGAGATTGAATCTGGTGATCTAACCTATATTTCAAATGTTCGCCACATCCAATTATTAGAGGACACGTTAAAAGCTCTAGCCGATGCAAGACAGGCGATTGATGAAGATATGCCAATTGATCTTGTACAAATTGACGTGACGAGAGCATGGGAACTGTTAGGTGAAATTGTAGGCGATACATTACAAGATAGTCTGATTGATCAATTGTTCTCTCAATTCTGCTTAGGTAAGTAAAGATTGTAAAGTGAGTAAATTTGAAGAAAAGGAGAATCAGCTATGACAACTTATGAAGCTGGTCAATATGATGTCATCGTCATCGGAGCTGGTCATGCTGGCGTTGAAGCAGCTCATGCAGCGGCTCAACGCGGTGCTAAAACATTAATGTTAACATTGAATCTTGATATGATCGCTTTTATGCCTTGTAATCCGTCTATAGGGGGACCGGCAAAAGGGATTGTCGTTCGAGAAGTCGATGCATTAGGCGGACTGATGGGAAAAGTGATTGATAAAACGTATATCCAAATGCGGATGTTAAATACACGAAAAGGTCCGGCTGTACGTGCGTTGCGAGCGCAAGCAGATAAACCATTGTATATTCAAGAAATGAAGCGAATCATGGAAAATACGCCGAATCTTACGTTAAGACAAGGAATGGTTGAGCGTTTACTAATCGAAGATGGTGAATGCAAAGGCGTAATTACGGAAACGAAAGCAATCTACCGAGCCCAATCGGTCATTGTTACGACAGGTACGTTTATGCGTGGTCGTGTGATTATCGGAGATTTATCATACGAAAGCGGACCAAACAATCAGCGAGCGAGTGTAAAACTATCTGAACACTTAGAAGAACTAGGTTTTGACTTAGTTCGTTTTAAGACTGGGACGCCACCAAGGGTAAATAACCATACAGTAGACTACAGTCAAGCTGAAGAACAGCCAGGGGATGAGAATCCGCAACACTTCTCTTATGAAACGACAGAGCAAATCATTGATCAAATTCCTTGTTGGTTAACGTATACCAATGAGCATACGCATAAAGTGATTAATGATAATTTAGGCCTGTCAGCCATGTATTCAGGAATGGTGAAGGGAACAGGTCCAAGATATTGCCCGTCCATTGAAGATAAAATTGTCCGTTTCCATGACAAACCACGTCATCAAATTTTCTTAGAACCAGAAGGGCGCAATACAGACGAAGTATATGTGCAAGGCCTTTCTACATCTTTACCAGAATACGTACAACATGAAATTTTACAGAGCATACCTGGATTGGAAAAAGCAGAGATTATGCGTGCGGGGTATGCGATTGAATATGATGCTGTTGTACCAACACAATTATGGCCAACCCTTGAAGTGAAAGATATTGATGGTTTGTTTACTGCAGGTCAGATAAATGGTACAAGCGGCTACGAGGAAGCTGCTGGACAAGGCATTATGGCTGGGATGAACGCAGCAGCAAAAGCATTAGATTTGGATCCATTAATACTTGATCGTTCACAAGCTTATATTGGTGTTTTGATTGACGATTTAGTCACCAAAGGGACAAATGAACCATATCGTCTGTTGACATCAAGGGCAGAGTATCGTTTGTTATTAAGACATGATAATGCTGATTTACGTTTAACCGATATTGGTTATCAAATGGGTATGATTGATGAACAGCGTTATGAACGTTTCCGATATAAGAAGCAATTAATCGATGAAGAAAAGAAACGTTTGCAAAAAACACAACTAAAACCGACAGAAGAGCTACAAGCATACATTGAATCAGCAGGTGGATCTCGGTTGAAAGATGGTGTGAAGGCATATGATTTACTCAAACGACCAGAATTGAATTACGATGTCATTGAACAAGTAGCACCGGTTGAGCAAGAACTACCAGCAGAAGTGAAAGAACAAGTCGAAATCCAAATTAAATATGAAGGCTACATCGCAAAATCAAATCAACAAGTTGAACGTATGAGAAAGATGGAAGTAAAACGAATACCAGATAACATTGATTATGATGCCATTCATGGATTAGCAAATGAAGCAAAAGAAAAATTAAAACAAGTTCGCCCATTAAATGTGGCACAAGCTTCGCGTATTTCAGGAGTCAATCCAGCAGATGTTTCGATCTTGTTAGTTTACATTGAGCAAGGCAATGTCGCTAAAGTGGCGAATGACTAAACAGTAAAAAAGGAGGCCGAGCTGATGGATATCAGCACCTTCAGACACAAATTAGAGGAAAAAGGAATTGTGCTATCTGATCATCAGGTAGCACAATTTGAACAATATTACGAAACATTAATTGAGTGGAATCAAAAGATGAATTTAACCGGTATTACTGATAAGAAAGAAGTATACTTGAAACATTTTTATGATTCCATTACCGCATCAATGTATATTCCATTGGACCAACCATTACGCGTCTGTGATGTAGGAGCAGGCGCAGGATTCCCTAGTATTCCGTTGAAAATTTGTTATCCGTCTTTACAGGTGACGATTGTTGATTCATTGAATAAGCGCATTCATTTTTTAAATCATTTAGCATCAACATTACAATTGGATGACGTTGCTTTTTACCATAATCGAGCGGAGTTATTTGGTCAAGATGATGCATTTCGAGGCCAATTTGATATTGTGATGGCTAGAGCAGTTGCGCATCTGTCTGTATTAAGCGAATTGTGTTTACCGTTAGTACGAACAAATGGTTACTTCATTGCAATGAAAGGGGCCAACGTCAACGAAGAAGTGAATCAAGCACAGTCAGCATTAGAAATTCTTGGAGGAAATATTAAAACTGTTGAACATTTGAATCTGCCAGAAAACGGTGGTGAAAGAAATATTGTAATCATGAAAAAAAAGAAAAAATCCCCGAAAAAATATCCTAGAAAACCGGGGAAACCTAACAAACAACCGTTATAATGGTTGAAGTTTTCTATAATTTAACCGATTTGTTTTCGCATATTTTTATATTTGTGATAGAATAAGAGATAGAGAGATTCTTTATGTTTCACGTGAAACAATATATGTCTAATCGCTTCGAAAGACTTGCTTACGATCGCCGAACAAGCAAGTTTTCTCCTTTTGTAACTGAAGTTAGACATCCATACATAACAAATAAACAGATAGATTTTTATTATAGGACAAGTAGATAAGGTGGTGTTTATTCATGTTACACCCGTTTGGCAAGTTGTTCGGCTTAAGTGATAAACCAGAAGAAGATGAGCAGGTAAATGTTGATACGAATGATTTATCTGATGAAGTGGTTTATCTTTCAATCCATGCAATTGAGGCAAACCGTTATCAGCCTCGGTCCATTTTTAGTGAAGAAAAAATTGA
>NZ_APML01000001.1 GCF_000359605.1 Gracilibacillus halophilus YIM-C55.5 | reverse complement strand
ATGTGATTTACCAGGAAATCATCGCATCACCTGCAATAGATTTCCCAGTAATATGCGATTTACCGGGAAATCTCCGCATGACTGGCAATAGATTTCCCAGTAATTAGCGATTCTCCAGGAAATCTCTGCGATTTTTAAGTAGCGTTTCCTAGTAATGATCTATTCTAAAATTTTCTCAAATTAATTTTTTCTCATGAAAGGGTTTTCGTATGAAGGTGTCGAATACATGAAGCAGCACGGTATCACGAAGAGGGAGGACTTACAATGATGAATGAAAATTTACCAAAAATATGGTATGGCGGTGATTATAATCCGGAGCAATGGGATGGGCCAACGCATGCAGAAGATATTCGCATGTTTAAATTAGCTGGTATCGATGTAGCTACATTAAATGTCTTCTCTTGGGCATTGAATCAACCGGATGAAGTGACGTACCAATTGGAATGGCTAGAAGAAACAATAGATCGCTTATATAAAGAAGGAATTTATACTTGTTTGGCGACTGGAACGGGAGCTCACCCAGCATGGATGGCGAAACGATATCCCGATGTACGGCGAGTGGACTTTGACGGAAGAAAAAGACAGTTCGGTGGTCGACATAATTCTTGCCCGAATAGTCCGACTTACCGAAAATATGCCGAACGAATGGCGAATCAATTAGCGGAACGTGTCAAGGATCATCCAGCTGTTTTAATGTGGCATGTGTCCAACGAATATGGAGGATATTGTTATTGTGAAAACTGTCAAAAAGCCTTTCGTGTATGGTTAAAAGAAAAATATGAATCATTACAAAATGTAAACAGAGCGTGGAACACGAGATTTTGGGGACATACATTTTACGAATGGGATGAAATTGTTGCGCCAAATGGCTTAAGTGAAGAATGGCAAGGTGGACAGAATACAAATTTTCAAGGGATTTCATTAGATTATCGCCGTTTTCAAAATGACAGTTTACTTGATGTGTTTAAGTTGGAACGAGATGCTTTGAAAAGGCATACACCAAATATCCCTGTGACGACAAATTTAATGGGATTTTTCCCGCAACTCGATTATTTTTCTTGGGGAAAAGAGATGGATGTCGTCTCATGGGATAATTATCCTTCCATTGATACGCCAGTTAGTATGACTGCGATGACCCATGATTTAATGCGGGGATTGAAAAGCGGTCAACCGTTTATGTTAATGGAGCAAACACCCAGTCAACAAAACTGGCAACCATATAATGCTCTCAAACGTCCAGGTGTGATGCGCTTATGGAGTTATCAAGCCATTGCCCATGGCGCAGATACGGTCATGTTTTTTCAGTTGCGCCGTTCTCGTGGAGCAACCGAAAAATTTCACGGGGCAGTGATCGAGCATGTAGGACATGAACATACAAGAGTGTTCCGCGAGACAGCCGAGCTCGGAAAAGAATTAGCGGTGCTTGGAAACCAAGTCGTTGATAGTCGCATTGATGCGAAAGTAGCGATCGTTTTTGATTGGGAAAATCGTTGGGCAATTGAATTATCGAGTGGACCGTCGATTGCATTAGATTATGTAAAAGAAATCCATAAATATTATCAAGCGTTTTATGAACGAAATATTCCTGTTGATATGATTAGTGTGGAAGAAGATTTGAGTCAATATGATCTGGTCATTGCTCCGGTGTTGTATATGGTGAAAAAAGGTCATGCCGACAGACTAAAAGATTTTGTCGAAAAAGGCGGAACATTTGTCACAACTTTTTTCAGTGGAATTGTCGATGAGCATGATTTAGTAACACTAGGCGGCTATCCTGGAGAACTACGCGATTTAGTCGGAATTTGGGCAGAAGAAATTGATGCACTTGATCCATCACATTTTAATGAAATGGTTTTTGATCAGGCTTATGGCGCTCTTTCTGGTCAGTATCGATGCAATATTCTGTTTGATTTGATTCATGCAGAAAGTGCGGATGTTTTAGCGACATATGGATCGGACTTTTATCAAGGCATGCCTGTCGTGACAAAAAATCAATATGGGAAAGGTAACGCTTACTATATTGCTTCTAGTCCTGATCAAGCATTTATGAACGATTTTGTTGACACCATCTGTGAAGAATCGTCCATTCATGGTGAGCTGGTTTCAGACAGTGGTGTTGAAGTCATAACCAGAGAAAAAGACGGTGAACAATTATTATTTGTCATGAACCATAATGCAGAAGATTCTACATTTGAACTGGGAGAAGTTACTTTCATTGATCAACTAACTGGCCAATCATACACTGGCACATCGACAATCAAACCAAAAGATGTATTGGTGTTAAAATAATATGATTTTACAGGTGAATGTTAAGGAGGATGAGTGAATGAAGTTTACCAATGGGAATTGGCTCGTCCGCGACGGTTATGAGATTCATTTTCCAAAAATCATTCATGAAGTCATTGAGCATGATGAAGCTGTGACACTGTATGCACCGTGTAAGCAAATCAATCATCGCGGGGACACACTGGATGGACCACTTTTAACCATACGTTTATCTGCACCGACTGACCAAGTGATTCGAGTGCAAACATGGCATTTTAGTGGCGTCGAGCAAAAATCACCACAATTTTCCGTGCTTCATCAGTCACGTCCCGTTCAAGTAACCGATCATCAAAATGAGATTCGATTTGCAAGCGGTGATTTGGTTTTGAAGATTGATAAACAAAATTTTGGATTATCTTTTTATGATGTGACAAGGCAAATTACCGAAATTGATGGCAAGGGACTCGCTTGGATTGATGGACCCGGTGATCAATCATATATGCGTGGGCAATTGCGATTAGGAGTCGGAGAATATATTTACGGGTTAGGTGAGAGATTTACCCCATTTATTAAGAACGGCCAAACTGTAGATATATGGAATGAAGATGGGGGAACAAGTTCTGAACAATCGTATAAAAATATTCCATTTTATGTAAGCAACAAAGGCTACGGTGTGTTTGTCAACCAACCCGATTGGGTCTCGTATGAAATTGGTTCGGAAGTGGTTTCACGTATCCAATACAGCGTTGAAGGTGAATACATGGATTATTATTTTTTTAACGGTCCATCTCCAAAAGATGTCATCACTCGCTATACTGAATTAACGGGAAAACCCGCTTTGCCACCAGCTTGGTCATTCGGCTTATGGTTATCGACTTCATTCACGACAGATTATAATGAGCAAACGGTAAACCATTTTATCGATGGCATGGCCGAACGTGGAATTCCGGTGAGCGTATTTCATTTCGATTGTTTTTGGATGAAAGCGTTTGAATGGACAAATTTTATTTGGGATCGACGCCATTTCCCCGATCCAAAAGCGATGCTAGCAAGGTTGAAAGACAAAGGACTGAAAATATGCGTCTGGATTAACCCCTATATTGCACAACAATCTGCTTTGTTTGAAGAAGCTATGAACAAAGGTTATTTATTGAAAAAGCCCAATGGAGACGTATGGCAATGGGATTTGTGGCAAGCGGGGATGGGGATTGTCGATTTTACCAATCCAGATGCTTGTCGCTGGTTTCAAGGTCACTTACAATCGTTAATCGATATGGGCGTCGATTCATTTAAAACCGATTTTGGTGAACGAATCCCTACAAATGTTGTCTATGATGATGGTTCAAATCCTAGGAAAATGCACAATTATTATGCCTATTTGTATAATCAAGTCGTGTATGAATTGTTAGAGCGAGAAAAAGGCAAAGAGGAAGCGATCGTGTTTGCTCGCTCTGCAACAGCAGGTAGTCAGAAGTTCCCCGTTCATTGGGGCGGTGATTGTGATTCAACGTATGAAGCGATGGCTGAAAGTTTGCGCGGTGGTCTATCGTTAACAACATCTGGGTTCGGTTACTGGAGTCATGATATCGGGGGCTTTGAAAACACTGCCACTCCTGATGTATTTAAACGTTGGACGGCATTTGGTTTGTTGTCTAGTCACAGTCGCTTTCACGGCAGTTCTTCTTACCGGGTTCCTTGGCATTTTGATGAAGAAGCCGTCGAAGTAGCTCGTTATTTTACGAAACTCAAAAACAGTTTGATGCCGTATTTATATAGTGAAGCCGTTACGACAAGTAAAACCGGTATTCCGATGATGCGAGCAATGTTCTTAGAATTTTGTGATGATCCGTTATGCGAAGTTCTTGATCGTCAATATATGTTAGGCGATTCATTGTTAGTTGCACCAATTTTTAACCCGGAAGGCCTAGCGTCATTTTATTTGCCAGAAGGGCGATGGACCCATCTTTTGACAAATGAAGTTGTCGAAGGTGGAAAATGGATCAAACAAACGTATAATTATTTCAGTTTGCCATTGTTTGTACGTCCTCATACGATTCTTCCCGTAGGAGTAAGCGGTGAAAAGTCAGATTATGACTATGGCAAGCAGTTGACGTTACGAATTTATCAAGTCGATGAGGATGCACGAATGAAACGCTCTGTAGTCGATAGCAATGGAGATGTTATTGGTGACATTACGGTTGAACGTAAGCATCGTCAATTAACAGTCAATGTCGATGGAATAGAGTCAGCGTATCAAATTGATGTCGTTGGACACAAAACATTTTCCGTAGAAGCAGGCACTCACGAATCGGTTATTATTTTGTAAAAAAAATAAAAGCTGTTCTTTTGTTGAAAAAAGGACAGCTTTTATTCTCAACTTCAGCA